>NZ_LJYL01000015.1:0-190201 GCF_001440135.1 Mycobacteroides sp. H003 | reverse complement strand
CCGCCAGTGCCCGCCGACACATCCATCGGATGCGTGCCCAAGGACAGGTCGTGTTGGCATTTGACGAGGATGACGCCGCCGTTGCCGCCGGGGCCGGCGAAGTTTCCGTCCCCGCCGCGACCCCCGGTGCCGCCATTGCCGCCCGTTCTGCCGAACTCGCAGTCATCTCCGTCGCCGCCTTTGCCTCCGGTGCCACCGGTCCCGCCGACTCCACCCTGACCGCCATTGCCGCCGCGGCCACCCTTGGCTTGAAGTGACACACCGTCCATGAAGGTCTCTACTTCGAAGTCGATGACGCCGCCGTGCCCGCCCGGGCCGCCCGGACCGCCGGCCCCACCGTTGCCTCCGGTTCCTCCGGTCCCGCCTCGAGTGGCGCAGTCGTCGTCAATCCAATTGCAGTTCGCCATGGTCCCCGCCGCGCCGGTAGGACCCTGGGTGCCCTGCGCACCCGTCGCTCCGGCGTCGCCGTTCGGGCCATTGCTGATGATGTTCGCCATGGTGGTTACTCCTTGTGATGTCAGATCGCTGCTTATGCCAGGTTGCCGCGGACGGATGTCGCGCGAATCTTGATGTAACTGGAGGTGATAACGAGCCTTCCGCCGGTATGAATGCGGATGTCGTTGGCCCACAGGCTCTTCGCTTTCGACCCCAAGGTCAGCGTCGCGTTCCTGCCGATCTCGATATCTTTGAACAGCACGAGAACCAGCGGTATTCGGGTGACATGTGCGGCGTACCGCTGGGTGAACGAATGGGTGATCTTCACCTCGAGGCTGTCGGCCTCCACTGGCACTCCAAGTGCATCACTCACTGCGCGTGACAAATTCGTGTGCAGGGCCGGGCGGATCTCGCGGTAGAGCTGGCTGAGTCGCGCCGGGTAGCTCACTCGCCCCTCGCTCTTGCTCGCACACGGTGTGCAGCACGAGTCCTGGACGTCGGGGTGTTCGGCGACACTCTCAGCCATGCGACGGGCGATCTCACGTACCGCGAGATCATCCTCCGCTATGGCCTGGCGTGCAACGCTTTCCTCGAGGCGTTCGGGGACCAGGCGCAGGGTCTGAAGATCGTCGAATCCGGCGATGTCCAGGCGATGCGTCACCTCCGCCCATTCGCGATCGCTGGGATCGACGATCACCGACTTCTCTTCTGGCACAGATAGACTGCGCCGCTCGGCCTTTAAGAACCGTGCTACGGAATCACTGGTCACAATCGCTCCTTTGGGCGTTCGGTATGGAACGTGAATGCCCACGGAACGTATTGCGCGTACGGCCGGGTCTGCGTGAGTAATCGACTACTCGAATTCGGTACCTGGTGCGCTGCCCATGAGAGGGTGGAGGAAGACTAGCGGGCGGACAAGCGCTCTCGGCGCAGCCGCGCTACCTCGTCCAGGTCCAGCGGGGTCAGTTGCGGCACATTCATGGCGCGCGCAAGTAACAGGTCCGCCAGCTCGGGATTGCGGGCCAGACACGGACCGTGCATGTAGGTGGCGATCACGCTGCCCTGCACCACACCGTCGGCACCGTCGCCGGCGCGATTCCCGGCGCCTCGGCCCACCTTCGACAGCGGGGCCGCTGCGGGTCCCAAAACTGTTCCACCGCGGTGATTCTCGAATCCTGTCAGGGTGTCTTCGAGCTCGTCCATGATGGGTACGCCGGCCAATTCGCCGATGGTGCGCTTGTCCTGCGGGCTGGTGGTGACGTCGAGCAGGCCGACGCCTTCGACGCGCTCACCGGATGACGTTTCGTACCAATGGCCGAGCACCTGAATGGCCGCGCAGATCGCCAGCACCGGTGCACCGCGCTCGGCGGCGCGTTGCAGGCCCGGGTGCGCGATGAGGTGACGGGTGGCGAGCCGTTGTGCGTAGTCTTCGGCCCCGCCCAGCGTGTACACGTCCAGGGAGTCGGGAACGGGATCTGCGAGGGTGATCTCCACGATCTCGGCGTCGATTCCGCGCATCCGCAGGCGCTGCCGCAGCACCACGGCATTACCCGAATCGCCGTAGGTGCCCATGACGTCGGGGAGTACCAGGCCGATTCGAACGGTGGATTCGCTCATACCGCACCACCTTTGGCCAGCGCGCGGTTGAGGTTGAGGAACGCCGTGTAGTTGGCGATCACGTCGACCTTGCCGGACGGACAGGCTCTGATGGCCTGAACAGGGTCGTGATGCAAGGTGTGCGTGACGCTGGCATAAGTCAGCCGCACCGCGAGATCGGTGCCGCGTTCGCCCGACGCGACGACGGGCGGCACGGTGGTCTGCGGGTTATCGCACGCGAAATGTTCAAAGTTGACATCCCATAGCCAGGACAGGTCTTCGCCGTCGGGCACCTGCCCGTTGACGGCGATGACGAGTCCGTCGGCGTCGGTGTCCACCATCGACAGCGCTTCCTGCCAGCCGGCCGGATTCTTGGCCAGCAGCAGTCGGACCGTGTGATCTCCGAGATCAATGCTCCGGTAGCGGCCGGCCACCTGATCGACCGCGGATACGGCATCGACGGCAGGGCCGGGGCGGGCACCGAGCTCAACTGCCCCGGCCACCGCGAGCGTTGCGTTTCCGCGGTTGGCGGTACCGGGCAGCGTCAGCGACATCGGCAGGCTGATTCCGCTGGGCCCATAGATGCGGTCGTCGTCGAACCACCAGTCCGGGTCCGGTCGGGAGAAGTCGGTTCCGGTGCTGTGCCAATGGTTTCCGTCGCGGACGATGAGCTCGCCGCTGCGTGGACAGCTCACCGAATCACCGGCCCAGCCGCCGCCGGCGGCCACCCAGATGACATTCGGGTTGTCGTAGGCCGCCGATGTCATGAGGACGTCATCGCAGTTCGCGACGATCACCGCGTCACGGTGCCGGGACAGCCCCTTGCGCAGAGTGCGCTCGATGTTGTTGATCTCGCCGACGCGGTCAAGCTGATCGCGGCTGAGATTGAGCAGCACGATGACTGCGGGGCGGATCGCGTCGGCGACATGTGGCACATGCATCTCGTCGACCTCGAGCACCGCCAGCTCGGCCTCGCGGGTTCCGGCCAGTGCCGCCACCAGACCCGCGTCCATGTTCGAGCCCTCGGTGTTGGTGGCCACTGGCCCGGTGGTCGCGAGCGCCGCGGTCAGCATGCGGGTGGTGGTGGACTTGCCGTTGGTGCCGGTGACTATGGCCGTGCGGCGGCCGACCCCCAGTTCGGCCAGGATGCCGCCGTCGAGTTTGAGGGCAACCAGCCCGCCGATCATTGACCCCGCGCCGCGACCACTGACGCGCGAGGCCCAGCGCGCGGCGGAGCCCGCGGCGAGCGCGATTCGGCCGCGCAGCGATAGGTGCTCGATGGGCATCCGCGCAGTTTATTGGAGGCCCCTGCGAGGCGATGATGTCGCCGTCGGGGAGCGGGTGTGCACTGCCCGTGCGACCGGAGGTGATGACCGCACGGGCAGTGCAGATCCAGCCTCTAGGCGACGGCGCGCTGTAGCGACTGCTTGACGTCGTTAACCGTGGCCAGAAGCGTGGCGCTGGCCTCTGCCAGCTGCTCCTTCTGCTCGGCAGTACCGGTCAGGGCGATGACGCGCGCCAGCCCGGCAATCTCGGCCAGCCCCGAGCGGAGCTTGAGGACATTGACGAGTTTGGGGAACAACTTGGTCCGGAGTGCTTGCGCGGTCTGGCTGGTGATGCCCCGCTTCGCGAGCACCTTCCGGCCGAAGTCGGTCAGGGTGGCCACGCCGTCGTCGGTCTTCACCACGCCGCGATGAGCCAGCCGTTCGAGGACACGCTCGACCACGGGCTCGGGAAGGGTGATCTCACCCTCGGTTGCATCCGAGACACGCTGCACGATCTGCGCGGCGCTGGCGGGCCCGTCGAGCAGCAGTGAGGCGGTGACGGCGCGCTTGATGCGGAATCCGAAACCGCCGGGACCGCCGGGGCCGAACCCCGGGCCGCCAAATCCGGGTCCGCCAAAGCCGGGTCCGCCGAAGGCGGGACCGTGACCTTCGAAGCCTGCGAATGAATCAGACATCTAATTCTCCTTCTCTGAAGATCAGGCAGCTGACGTGTTGCCCGCTGAACCTGTATCAACTTCCTTGATACCTGCGCTGAATCCAACATGTCAAGGTTCTTGATATGAGTTGGCTGAGAATTTCGTAGTGAGCGGTAATCCATTGCACGGCAACAGTTTGTTCGCGCTGTCCATGTCGCGGCCTGGTCATCCTCGGTAGAAGGGCCGAGTTGCCTGGGCTTACCTTCCGAGCGTGCCCAGCCAAAGGATGCGAGTCTGCGTGCGTCCTGGAAGGTTCATGCCAGGATGCTTGCGATGACTGAATCCGATGAGGTCGAGCCACTGGGGTACCTGATGTTCCGGGCTGGTGCCGTGATGCGTCCGCAGGTCCTTGCTGCGTTGCGGCCGCTCGGGCTCGGGATGCCGGAGTTCATGTGCCTGCGGATGCTCAACGAAAGCCCCGGGCGTACCAGCGCTGAGCTGGCGCGCGAACACAACGTCTCGGCACAGGCGATGAATCAGGTTCTCAACGGATTGCAGAACGTGGCGCTGGTGTCCCGGCCGACGGTGCCGGCCTCGGGGCGAGCATTACCGGCCCGGGTCACCGCCAAGGGCAAGGCGTTACTCAAACGCGTGGAGTCGGCAATCCGGACCGCCGAGGACGAGATGTTCGGCCGCTTGAGCGCCGAGGATCGGGGCGAACTCAGACGGATACTGGGGCGACTGATCGACGCTACCGGCGAAAACGCGTGACCATCCACCCAACCAACCAGCCGGTTGAGGTACGCGGCTAGGGTAACGCGTGTGTTCCGCGCCACAGCCGAGACGACGACGCAAGACTGGTCGGCGCTGTCGTCCTGGGTAGCGCGGCAGGGACACGTCCTCGATGCCTCGGCGGCGCGACAGTTCGCGGGCGGTAAGGCCAATCTGAACTATCTGGTGGCCCTCGACGGACGGCCGGCTGTGTTTCGCCGCCCACCCGCTGGCCCGATCGCCGAGGGCGCCAACGATATGGCGCGCGAATGGCGGGTGCTCTCGAGGCTCAATGCGGGATTCGCCCTGGCTCCGCGAGGCTTGTTGTATTGCGATGATCTTGACGTGCTCGGCGCCCCCTTCCAGTTTCTGGAGTATCGCGAGGGGTTGGTAATCGGTGGAGAACTGCCGGCAGGTCTTCCGGGCGAGGCTCCGGAGCGCATCACTGCCACCTTGATCGAGGCGATGACCTCGCTGCACGCGGTGAAGCCGGAATCGGTGGGTTTGGGCGATCTCGGCAAGCCCGAGGGCTTCCTTGAACGTCAGCTCGCCGGCTGGACGCGCCGGGCACATGCGGTGTGGCCCGAGGGGTTGCCTGCCGTCGTCACGAACCTGACCTCGCGGCTGGAACAGCAGATCCCCGAGCAGTCGCGGGTCTCGCTACTGCATATGGACCTCAAACTCGACAATATGCTCGTCGACCGGGAAACGTTGTCGCCCAACGCCGTGATCGATTGGGATATGGCCACCCGGGGCTGCCCGCTCTTCGACCTGGCAATTCTGGCGTCGTACTGGATGGAGCCGGGGGACCCGACCGCGGTGCGTGCCGTCAACCAGATGCCGACCACGACAACAGGGTTCGCGAGTCGTCGGGACGTCATCGATTCCTACTTCACGGTGGCTGGAATGCGGCCGCGACCGTTGCACTGGCAGGTGGCGTGTGCGCGGCTCCGTTTGGGTGTCGCGTGGATGCAGCTATACCGCAAGTGGCAGTGCGGTGACCTCGTCGGTGTCGGATACGCGGATTTCGAAGACATCGCCATGGCTGTCCTTAGTTGGGCGGCAACACAATTCACCGAGGGAGAAATATGATCGATTTCAGCGTTCCGGAAGAGTTGGCCGCGAAGGCACAGCGGGTGCGTGAGTTCGTCACCGACATTGTGATTCCCTACGAGCGCGATCCTCGGCTGACTGCGCACGGACCCACCGATGAACTGCGAGCCGAGCTTGTCGGCAAGGCGCGAGATGCCGGGCTGCTGACCGTGCAGGCGCCGGAATCCTATGGGGGTTGGGGCCTTTCGCATATCGGTCAAGCCGTGATCTTCGAGGCGGCGGGCTGGTCCACTTTGGGCCCCATCGCGATGAACTGCGCCGCGCCCGATGAAGGCAACATGTTTCTGCTCGGCAAGATCACCAACGAGGAGCAGTCGGAGAAATTCCTGCGCCCCGTCATCGAGGGGTATCAGCGTTCGGCGTTCGCGATGACCGAACCCGATGGCGCCGGATCGGACCCGTCACAGCTCAAGACCTCTGCCACCTTCGATGGCCAGAACTTCGTCATCAACGGGCGTAAGTGGCTCATCACCGGCGCGCGCGGCGCCAAGACGTGGATCATCATGGCCAACCTGGAGGCCAACGATCATCTGCCCGAGGGGCCCACGCTGTTCTTGTGTGACGGTGACACCGAAGGCATTGTGATCGAACGGATCATGAACACGATGGACCGCAACTACGCCGAGGGGCACGCGGTGGTGCGGTTCGACAATCTGACTCTGCCGCGGGAGGCGCTGCTCGGGGAGACCGGCCAGGCCTTCCGGTACGCGCAGCTGCGGCTCGCACCGGCGCGGTTGACGCACTGTATGCGTTGGCTCGGGGCCGCCGCCCGCGCTCAGGACATCGCCGTGAACTACGCGCGCACCCGGACCTCGTTCGGTAAGACCATCGGCGAGCATCAGGGAGTCTCCTTCATGCTCGCCGACAATGAGATCGCGCTGCATCAATGTCGTCTCACCATCTGGCACGCCTGCTGGATGATGGACAACGGCGCCAAGGGGCGTCACGAGAGCTCGATGGCTAAGTCGTTCGTGTCCGAGGAGCTGTTCAAGGTCACCGACCGGTGTGTGCAGGTGCTCGGCGGTATCGGCATCAGTGACGAGACGCCGGTGGAGATGATCTTCCGCGATATGCGTGCCTTCCGTCTGTACGACGGCCCCACCGAGGTGCACAAGTACGCCATCGGCCGTCAGGTGTTGCGTACCCCGCGCGCCTAGAGCGGCTTGTCGGTCCCGCATGCCATCCTGAGTCATGCCGATCTGGGGGCAGACGCCCGACCACAGCCCCAAGTGGGTAGTGGTTGACCTGGAGACTTCCGGTTTTCAGCCAGGTCGGGCGCGTGTCATCAGTGTCGCGGCGTTGGCACTGGATGCCGACGGAAGCATCACCGACAGTGTGGTGAGTCTGCTGAATCCGGGTGTTGATCCGGGCCCCACGCATGTGCACGGCCTCACTCCGGAGATGCTGGAGGGACAGCCCGAGTTCGCCGATATCGTCCCTGACCTCATCGCGCTGCTGCGAGGCCGGACACTGGTCGCCCACAACGTCGGGTTCGACTATTCGTTCCTGGCGGCGGAGGCCGAACTGGCCGGTGCCGAGCTGCCCACCGACGCGGTGATGTGCACGGTTGAGCTGACCCGGCGTCTCGACCTCGATACGCCCAATCTGCGGCTGGAAACCCTCGCCGCGCATTGGGGCGTCGAGCAGCTCAAGGCCCATGACGCGTATGACGACGCTCGGGTACTGGCCGAGGTGCTGCCGAAGGTGCTTGACCGCGCGCGGGAACGGGGAACGTGGCTCCCTATCCGCGAGACCACCCGCAAGCGCTGGCCCAACGGCCGTGTGACACACGAGGAGCTGCGCTCCCTCAAGACCGTGGCGTCTCGTCAGCCGTGTCACTGGCTCAATCCCGGCCCGTTCGTCGCCGGTCAGCCGCTGGTGCAGGGCATGCGGGTGGCCTTGAGTTCCGAGGTCGCTCGCACGCATGAGGAGCTGGTCGAGCAGATCATGCAGGCCGGCCTCGCCTATGCCGACACGGTCGACGAAGACACCTCGGTGGTGATCTGTAACCAGCCAAATCCTGAGCAGGGTAAGGGATTTCATGCCCGGTCGCTCGGCGTGCCGCTGCTGGATGACGAGACGTTCATGACCGAGGTGCGGCGCGTTGTCGGCGGTACCGATGTCGAGCAGTTCACGGTTCCCAGCCGCGCCGGAGCGCAGTACTCACTGTTCTGATGCGCCGAATCCTCTGTGCGGTAATCGCGCTTGCGCTGCTCGTCAGCGGGTGTGGGACACACTCGGGCATTGCCGTCGCAGACCTGGACGCGCAGACGTCGGCCAAGCTCGACACCGCCATCAACGAGGTGCTCTCGAGCGCGGCGGTTCCCGGCGCGATCGTCGGGGTGTGGGGACCCAAGGGGCAGTATGTACGGGCATTCGGGCTCGCGAACACGACGACCCGCGCACCGATGCGTACCGATTTCTACCACCGAATCGGCAGTGTGACAAAGACCTTCACGGTTACCGCGGTGCTGCAGCTTGTCGATGAGGGCAAGGTGGGACTCGATGATCCGATTGCCAAGTATGTCGACAAGGTTCCGGGCGGCGACGAGATCACCCTGCGTCAGCTCGCCCGGATGCAGAGCGGACTGTTCAACTATTCGATGTCCTTGGTCTTCAACCGTGACCTGGAGGCCGATCCACGGCGCCGCTACAGCACCCAACAGCTGCTCGATTACGCCTTCGCGCAACCGCCCAATTTCCCTGCGGGCCAGGGCTACGAGTACAGCAACACCAACGCCGTGCTGTTGGGACAGGTGGTCGAGAAGGTCAGTGGGCAGAGTCTGCCGGCATTCGTGCGCGAGCACATCACCGAGCCACTCGGCTTGAAGCACACAAGTTTCCCCGACACCAGCACCATCCCCGATCCGCACGCGCAGGGATACACGCAGCTGACGCCGACCGGGCCGCTCATCGACAGCACGGATTGGAGTCCGTCGTGGGCGTCCTGGGCGGGCGCGATGATCTCGACGCTCGAGGACCTGCGGATCTGGGTGCCCGCGCTGGCAACGGGCAAGCTTCTGACACCGGCCACCCAGCAGCAGCGGTTGCAGACCGTGGCGATGCCGCCGGTTCCCGACGATATCCGTTACGGCCTAGGGATTTTCGATGCGCATGGATGGATCGGCCACAACGGCAGCATCCCCGGTTACCAGACGCTCGCCATCTACTCGCCCGCCGAACAGACCACCGTGGTGGCGCTGCTCAATACGGACGTGGCCAAGCAACCCGCGCAGCCCAGCACCTTGTTCGGTACCGCTATCACCAAGGTGATCAGTCCGGATCACGTCTTCCTGTTGGAGAACGCGATTCCACAGCCGCGCTGATTGGGTGTCAGGCGTAGGGCAGTAGCGCCATCTCGCGGGCGTTCTTGATCGCGGTGGCGACCTGGCGCTGCTGTTGCACGGTCAGGCCTGTGACCCGGCGGGCACGGATCTTGCCGCGCTCGGATATGAACAGGCGCAGGGTGTTGGTGTCTTTGTAGTCGACCTCTGAAAGACCCAATTTGGCAAAGAGATTGGGCTTGGGTTTGGTATCGACGACCTTGGCGCGACGATTGCGGGATGTCTTGGCGGCCATCACCAGCTCGCTTTCCGGACGCCGGGCAGCGACCCGTCGTGCACGAGTTCACGGACTCGCACGCGGGACAGTCCGAACTTGCGCAGATAACCACGGGGCCGGCCGTCCACCGCATCGCGGTTGCGCAGCCGCACCGCGCTGGCATCGCGCGGCTGGCGGGCCAGCTCGGCCTGTGCCGCTATGCGCTGCTCCTGGGTGCTCAATGGCTGCCGGATGATCTCCTTGAGCTCTGCGCGCCGCTCGGCATAGCGCTCGACGATGGCGCGGCGCTGCTCGTTCTTGGCGATCTTGGATTTCTTGGCCATCTCAGCGCTCCTCTCTGAATTCCACGTGCTTACGCACTACGGGGTCGTACTTGCGCAGCACCATCCGGTCCGGATCGTTGCGCCGGTTCTTGCGGGTGACATACGTGTACCCGGTGCCCGCGGTCGACCGCAGTTTCACAATGGGGCGGATCTCGTTGCGCGCCATCAGAACTTCCGTCCCTGCGCGCGCAGCCGTGCCACCACGGCCTCGATACCGTCTCGGTCGATCACCTTCATGCCCTTGGTGCTCACCCGGAGCTTGATGCGCCGGTCCTCCGAGGGCAGGTAGTACGTCTTGAGCTGGATATTGGGTGACCAGCGGCGACGGGTGCGGCGGTGTGAATGCGACACCGCGTTACCGAAGCCCGGCGACCGTCCGGTCACCTCGCAATGCGCGGACAACGGACCTCCATTCATGCCCATTTGATAATGGGAATCGTTTTCGACAAGTGTTGCTTGGGACTGTACCGTGAAGCTGTTGGTAATGAAAATCGTTTGCATTTAGGTGCAAAAGGGCTGAAAAAGGGAGAGTCATGCGCACGCCGGTGCTACTCGTGTCCGGACAGACCGATACCGACGCGGTCGTGGACGTGTTGGCGCGCGACCCGGGAACTGTCATCGTCACGCACCGATTCGACGGGCATATCGTCAAGCGGACTGTCGCGGGGATCCGGGGAACTGCGGAGTCCGTTCTGGAACTGGCTCACGGCTGCGTGTCCTGCACGGTCCGTGATGACCTGCTCGTTCTGCTGCGTAAGCTCCATCGCCGGGACGACGTCGGGCGGATTGTCCTGCACCTGGAGCCATGGCTGGAAGCCGATCCGATCTGCTGGGCGATCAACACCGTGCCCGTTCGTGTCGGACCGGGGTTCGTCGACGGACCGGCCGCCCGTGATGTCGAGATCGCCGGGGTGGTCAGTTGTGTGGACAGCCTGAACTGGTTGCAGCAAGCGCTCGGTGACGACGAACTCGAAGATGGCCGAACTGTCGCACAGGTAGTGATCGGACAGGCCGAGTTCGCCGACGTCCTTGTGGTTCGCAATCCAGAGCCCGAAGCGCTGTCGGTACTGCGGCGCTTGTCGCCACGGGCCCGTATCACTGCCCGCATCGGTCGCGTCGAGCAGGCCCTTGATCATCTGGAAGAGGACGCACGGTGCGGCCGGTCCGACAATCCGCATGGCGCTCTACTCGGCGGGCAGCCCTCGCTGGCCGTTGACGGTCGCATCGCACTGGTGGAGTTCAACGCGCGCAGGCCCTTCCATCCGGAACGATTGCATGCCGCGATTGATCTGTTGCTCGACGGAGTGATCCGTACCCGGGGCCGATTGTGGTTGGCCACGCAGGATGAACAGGCGATGTGGCTGGAGTCGGCGGGTGGTGGCCTCAGAGTTTCGGCGGCCGGGAAATGGCTGGCCGCAATGGATTCCGATGAGGTGCTGCGATCCGATCCGGAACGTCGGGCATTCGCCGACCTCATGTGGGACTATCGTTTCGGCGACCGTCACACCGCGATGACGGTGCTGGTATGCGGGGCCGACAGCGCCGAGGTGCTGGACGCATTGCGTGGGGCGCTGCTCACCGATGCCGAAATGGCAAGCCCCGCAAGGTGGCATGAATTCGACGATCCGTTCGGCGATTGGCATGAGGATCCGTGCGAACACGTGTCCGAGCTTGAGGCCTTCCTGTCCTACGGCGAGAACAACACAGAAGGGAACCACTGATGAAGCCCGGTATCCACCCCGATTATCACCCGGTCGTCTTCCAGGACACCACCACCGGAAAAATGTTCTTGACCCGCTCGACAGCGACGAGCACCCGCACCGTTGAGTTCGAGGGCCAGGAGTACCCGCTCATCACCGTTGAAGTGACGGCGGACTCGCACCCGTTCTGGACGGGCGATCGCCGGATCATGGATACCGCCGGCCAGGTCGAGAAGTTCCGCAGGCGCTACGGGACTCGTTAATCGAATCGAGAGCGAGCCTGGCGCGGAAAATTGGCTAAGAATCCCCGCCAGGCTCGCTCTCGATGTGAGGGCTAGGCGCGCGCCGCACGGTTGACGGCCGATACCACCGCGCGCAGTGAGGCGGTGGTGATCGACGGTGCGATACCGACACCCCACACGGTCTGTGCCTCGCCGCCGTGGGGGCCGACAACCATGGCTTCGACGTAGGCCGCGGCCTGCGCATCGTCACCGGCGCTCATGGCGTGCTCGGAGTAGTCCAAGACGTTGACGGTGTAGCCCACGCTCGACAGCGCATCGACGAAGGCGGCCAACGGCCCGTTGCCCGTACCGTGGACTTCAGTTTCCTTACCGTCGATCTTCACCACGGCGGCAATGGAATCCGTGCCGCCATCCTCCTCGGATGCGGTCACCTTCTGGCGAATCCGCTCCAGCGGAGTGATCGGCGCCAGGTACTCCTCGGCGAAGACGTCCCAGATCTCCTTCGGGTTCACCTCACCACCCTCGCCGTCGGTGATCCGCTGGATCGACTGCGCGAATTCGATCTGCAGACGGCGCGGCAGCACCAATCCGTGATCGGACTTCATGATGTAGGCGACGCCGCCCTTGCCGGATTGCGAGTTCACCCGGATCACGGCCTCGTAGTTGCGGCCGACGTCCTTGGGGTCGATGGGCAGGTATGGCACCTGCCACAGGATGTCGTCGACGTCGGAATCTGCCTCGTCCGCATCGCGTTTCATTTGATCCAGGCCCTTGTTGATGGCGTCCTGGTGGCTGCCGGAGAAGGCGGTGTAGACCAGATCGCCACCGTACGGGTGCCGCTCGGGAACCTTCAGCTGGTTGCAGTACTCGACCGTGTGCCGGATCTCGTCGATGTTGGAGAAATCGATCTGTGGGTCCACCCCGCGGCTGAACAGGTTCAGCCCCAGCGTCACCAGGCACACGTTTCCGGTGCGCTCGCCGTTGCCGAACAGACATCCCTCGATACGGTCGGCGCCTGCCTGGTAACCCAATTCTGCTGCGGCGACGGCGGTTCCACGATCGTTATGTGGGTGCAGGCTCAGGATCACCGAGTCGCGACGAGCCAGGTTGCGGCTCATCCACTCGATGGAGTCGGCGTACACATTGGGGGTTGTCATCTCAACCGTCGACGGCAGATTGAAGATGATCGGGTTGTCCGGTGTGGGCTCGATGATGTCGCCGACGGCGTTGCACACCTCCAGCGCGTACTGCAGCTCGGTGCCGGTGTACGACTCCGGGGAGTACTGGAAACGCCAATGCGTATCGGGGTATTTGGCCGCTTCCTCAACACACTTGCGGGCACCATCGGTGGCGATCTTCTGGATCGCGTCCTTCTCGCCCCGAAAAACCACGCGCCGCTGCAGGATCGACGTCGAGTTGTAGAAGTGCACGATCACCTTGGCGGCGCCCTCGCAGGCCAGGAAGGTGCGTTCGATCAGCTCCGGTCGGCACTGGGTCAGCACCTGGACGGTCACGTCATCGGGGATGGCGTTCTCGCTGATCAGCTCGCGGATGAAATCGAAATCGGTCTGGCTGGCCGAGGGAAACCCGACCTCGATTTCCTTGAAGCCCATCCGGATCTGCATATCGAACATCCGGCGCTTACGCGCGGGACTCATCGGGTCGATCAGGGCCTGGTTGCCGTCACGCAGGTCGACCGCCGCCCACTGTGGTGCGCGGGTGATCACCTTGTCGGGCCAGGTGCGGTCGGGCAGCTCGATCTTTTCGACCTCATCGGCGAATGAGCGGTACCGATGCACCGGCATCGAGCTGTTCTTCTGGGTGTTCCACGCCGGTTGGTCGGCGGGAATGGGTCCATTCGGGGTGACGATGCTGCGGGGGGTGTAGTTGAACTCGTCTGAAGAGAAGCTAGTCATGGGAAGGCTCCGGGAGTTTGAGGGGTATCTCGACCGGCACGCCAACAACCCGCGACAGGAAGCCGGTCTGGATTAGACCCTGTCGCGGCGTCGGAGGAGGAGCGCCCGCTGCATAGACGGGACTCTACCAGCCGCAAGAAGCCCGATCATCTGGCAAGCTCGCAGAGCATGTGGGTACGGCGGGGGATGGTGACGCTGCTGGTTCTGCTGGTGGTCACCGGTTGTGCGCGCACTGTCAGCGGACAGCCGCGGGGAGGAGAACCCGCGCCTGGCGCCGACTCCTTCTTTCACGGCGGCCAGCCCGACTATGGACAGAAGCTCAATGCCACCGAGAAGGTGACGCTGGCCTATGCGCGTGCGCTACGGCGGGTGGATCCCTGCGGATTCGCCGCCAGTCTCAAGGACTTCGGAGACCCGGGACAGGTCGTTGGCGACTTTCCGATGTGTTATGCCAGCGTGAAGGTCACAGGTGATCCCGGTCTCACCGAGGTCGCCTACGCGTACTCGATGCAGGACAAGCGGGACATCCCCGCGGCCTTCGTGGTGGGGTCTGTCCCGGTCTACGAGACCGGAGCAGATTGCGAGTACGAGGTACCGCTGGGCCTGGAGCGGCTGCCGGGGGCGCCCTCGAACCCCACGATGCAGGCCATGCTGTCGGTCAGTGCGTACCTGTACGGGTCGGATGAATACTCGGACCCGGACTGCCGGCTTGCCAAGCAGGTGATGACCGCGATCGCCAAGGAGCTGCCGTCGGGATTGCCGGCGCGTTCTGCGCTCAGCGCATATCCGATCAAACTTGCCGAACGCGATCCGTGCGAGATCCTCGGGGAGTATCCGGGAAAGGCGCAGAAGGTCTCCGTGGACCTGCTGGGCGATCCCTTCGGGTGTGATTTCTCGCTATCGGAAACCGATATCGAGTACACCGTGCAGCTGACGAGCAGCGTCGATGACTTCCCGGAGGAGTACACGAAATCGACCCGCGGCGGCGTGACGTATTTCCATAACGAGGATCCGAATCAGCTGACGGGGTGTCACGCGCTGGCGTTGGTGGGAGATCCGTTGTACCCCAAGGATGTCGGCGGCGGTGCGGCTAATACCGATGCTGACGCCTATTTTCCGGCCGTGGTCGCGAGCGCCTTCACGGAAGAAGGGCGGACCGATTGCGGGCAGATGCGGGAGATTTTGGACAAGGCGGTGCGACTATTCGCAAACTCCGCTCGATAGCGCTGGGCCTCGTCGCCGCACTGGCGATCGCGGGGTGTGCGAACGTGGTATCCGGTTCGGCAAAGGGGGGATCGCCCGCGCTCACGGGCGCGAGTCTGTTCGTCGGCGAGGTGGCCACATACGGTCAAACCTTCACGGAAACGCAGATGACCCTGTTGGCTTATCTGCGGGCGTTGCGACGGATCGATCCATGTGGTCTTTTGTTGATGCTCAAGGACATTGGCGCTCCGACCTACATTTCGGGAGATGTGGGTGGCTGTTTCGGTTCCATCAAGGTGACCGGCACGGCGTCCCCATCGAGTGTGGGTCTGTCACTGGTACTGGGTGACTATTCGCGGGAGCGGCCCGAATTCACGATCGGTGGCGCACCGGTGTTTCACACCGTGGGCACATGTCTGTACGAATTTCCGATCGCGTTGAACAAGCTTCCGAATGCGCCCGTGTTGAAGGGGACGCGGGTGCCGGCGCTGCGCGTTGTGGTCGTCGACGGTGCCAGGGGCGTGCCCGCACCGAATTGCAAGATGGCACAGCCAGTTATCGGTGTGCTGGCCACGCTGAACCCGGCCGATATGCCCGTGCGTGAGGCATTGAGCGCGTATCCGATCAAGATCGCGGAGCGGGATCCGTGCGAGATTCTCGATGAGTATCCGGGCCGGGTAGATGATCTGAGACCGTCCCTATTTGGCGACCCGTTCTCATGTCGATTCTCGTTGAAAGACAGCGATACTCAATTCGAATTCACCATCAGGACGGGCGTCGATCCGCCGTCGAGGCTGCACGAGGAAATTCGGGACGGTGTCGAGTACTTCCACGGTCAAGACGGCAGCATGTGCACCAGCATGGTGCGTCTGGGTAAGCCGTTGTACGCCCGCGACGTCCCGGGTGGTGCCATGCAGGAGAACAGCACCCCGGAGCGGATTTTCATCGAGGTGCTGAGCTTCTCGCTGAAGGCCGGGGACTGTGGATCTACCCGCGCGATGATCGACAAGGCGGTAGGGATCTTCCGGGGTTCGTTCGACTGAGGCGTGCACCGGGACACAATGACGTCATGGACAGCGCCGCGGTCATCGAGGGGCAGGTATCGGCTCTGCTACTGACAGGAGTTCTGTGATGCCCTACGTCGAATCGGCGCAGCGGACCAGGGAAGCGGTCGCGGCCGCGCGTGTGGTGCTGATGCATGAAGGGGTGGGCCGCACCACCATGCGCGCTGTCGCCGGGGAGGCGGGCATCCCATTGGGGACGCTCCAGTACGTCTTTCCGAGTAAGCAGGGCCTGCTCAAGGCGGTGATCGAGGATGTCGTGGAGGAGATCGCGGGAGTTCTGCGCGGTGTCTCGGAAACCGAAACCGGCCTGGAGAACGCGATCCGGCACGGCGTGCGGAATTTCTGGTCACAGCTGGTCGACGAGCATCGCGATCTGCAGCTGGTCCAGTACGAACTCGTCACCCATGCACTTCGGACACCAGGCCTGGAGGATCTCCCGGCCTGGCAGTACGAGCGTTACACCCAGGTCGTCGCCCACTGGTGCCAGGAGGCGGCGCGACGGGCCGGAGAGCGTTGTGCGGTGTCTTTCGAACGGTTGGCTCGGGTGCTTGTGGCCGGAATCGACGGCCTGATCCTGCAGCATGTCGTCAGCCCTGACCCGGCCCGTTCCACCGAAGACCTCGAATCGCTCAGTGAAATGCTCATTGCCCTCGCGGCGGTGACCGCTGCGTGATGCCCGTTGCTCCGATCCGGGGCCGCCGGGTGAGGCGCGCTAACCGCCGAAACTCTCGCCCCAGCGCTCGGTGAAGGCGATGTCGCTCAGCGCGGGGCGTTGCCGGGGGGCGTGATCGCGCTCGACGGTCGATTCGTCGGCACCGGCGTAATCCTCGAGAACAGGTCCGATCGCGACGACGGCGATGGGCCGCACGTTCTCGGGGATACCGAAGACGCCGGGTGCGTCGTCCGCCCGGAATCCGGCCATTGGATGGGTGTGGAGACCGTGCGAGCGCGCCTCGACCCCCAGCTGGGCAATCGCCAGTCCGGCATCGACCGCCGCGTAGACGGCGGTGTTGTCATCATCACCCAGGTCGGTGCTCACCAGCACGAGCGCTGCCGCAACTTTTGCGTAAGAGTTTCCCCGATTGAGCAGCTCGACCAGTGCCTCGTAGGTGGCGTCACCGCGCAGGCCCACGATGTATCGGACGGGGAAGCGCTTACCCCAACTGGCGGCCCACCGACCCGCTTCGAGCAGGGCTGTCAGGGTCTCGGGAGCCAGGTTTGCACCGGGATCGAAATGCCGCGGACTCCAGCGCGAGGCGATCAGCGGCTGGATCGGAACCGAGGTGATGGCGGTACGTTCGGTCGGGTTGCCCATACGGGCCAGGTTATCGAGTTGTCGTAACCCCTTATCCTGATGACTGGATCTCTCCCGACCCTGGCCGAACAGCAGGAAGGTATGCCGTGGCGCTCGTCGTCCAAAAGTACGGCGGATCGTCGGTCGCAACGGCCGAACGCATCCGCAGGGTGGCCGAACGCATCGTCGAGACGAAGAAGAACGGCAACGACGTCGTCGTTGTGGTCTCGGCCATGGGTGACACCACCGACGAGCTGCTTGACCTGGCTCAACAGGTCTGCCCGGCACCGCCGCCCCGTGAGCTGGACATGCTCCTGACGGCCGGTGAGCGGATGTCCAACGCCCTGGTCGCGATGGCCATTCACTCGCTGGGGGCCTCGGCGCGCTCGTTCACGGGATCGCAGGCCGGTGTCATCACCACCGGCAGGCACGGCAGCGCCAAGATCATCGACGTCACTCCCGGCCGGTTGCGCTCCGCCCTGGACGAGGGCCAGGTGGTGCTGGTCGCCGGATTCCAGGGTGTGAGTCAGGACAGCAAGGACGTCACCACGTTGGGACGCGGTGGCTCTGATACCACCGCCGTCGCGCTGGCCGCCGCGCTGAAAGCCGACGTCTGCGAGATCTACACCGACGTCGACGGGGTCTTCACCGCCGATCCGCGGATCGTGCCGAATGCGGCCCGGCTGGACAAGGTCAGTTTCGAGGAAATGCTGGAGATGGCGGCAGCCGGAGCAAAGGTGCTCATGCTGCGCTGCGTGGAATACGCCCGGCGATACAACGTTCCGGTTCACGTGCGCTCGTCGTATACCGACAAGCCAGGCACGATCGTCAGCGGATCAATGGAGGACATTCCTGTGGAAGAAGCGATTCTCACCGGTGTCGCACACGATCGTGGTGAGGCCAAGGTCACTGTCGTCGGGATTCCCGACGTACCCGGATACGCCGCCAAGGTCTTTCGTGCCGTGGCCGATGCCGAGATCAACATCGACATGGTGCTGCAGAACATCTCCAAGGTCGAGGACGGCAAGACCGACATCACCTTCACCTGCCCCAAGGAGAATGGGCCCACCGCGGTCGAGAAGCTGGACTCGCTGAAGAACGAGATCGGGTTCTCGCAGGTGCTCTACGACGATCACATCGGCAAGGTGTCGCTGGTGGGTGCGGGTATGCGCAGCCACCCGGGTGTCACTGCCGGCTTCTGTGAGGCGCTGGCCAAGGCCGGGGTCAACATCGAACTCATCTCGACGTCGGAGATCCGGATCTCGGTGCTGGTCAAGGACGATGAGCTCGACACCGCTGTCAAGGCCATCCACGACGCCTTCGAACTCGGTAGCGAAGAGGAAGCCACCGTGTACGGAGGAACCGGGCGATGACCTCCATTGGTGTTGTCGGCGCGACCGGCCAGGTCGGGGCCGTCATGCGAAAGCTATTGGAAGAGCGTGACTTTCCGGCGTCATCGGTGCGGTTCTTCGCGTCTGCCCGCTCCGAGGGCAAGAAGCTGACGTTCCGCGGCCAGGAGATCGAGGTCGAGAACACCGAGACCGCGGATCCTTCTGGATTGGATATCGCGCTGTTCTCCGCCGGGGCCACCATGTCCCGGGTGCAGGCACCACGGTTCGCCGAGGCAGGCGTCACCGTCATCGACAACTCGTCGGCCTGGCGCAAGGACCCGGACGTTCCGTTGGTGGTTTCGGAGGTGAACTTCGATCGCGACGTGCGTGGCGTGAAGCTGCCGAAAGGCATTATCGCCAACCCGAACTGCACCACCATGGCTGCGATGCCGGTGCTCAAGGTGTTGCACGACGAGGCGGGCCTCGCCCGGCTGATCGTGTCGACCTACCAGGCGGTGTCGGGCAGTGGCCTGGCCGGCGTGGAAGAGTTGGCCACTCAGGTACGCGCCGGTATCGCCGATGGTGAGCAACTGGTGCACGACGGCTCTGCCGTCAGCTTCCCGGAACCGGTGAAATATGTTGCACCCATTGCCTTCAACGTGATCCCGCTGGCCGGCTCGCTGGTCGACGACGGCTCCGGTGAGACCGATGAAGACCAGAAGCTGCGTCATGAGAGTCGCAAGATCCTTGGCATACCAGAGCTTTTGGTGAGCGGTACGTGTGTGCGGGTTCCGGTCTTCACCGGACACTCGCTCTCGATCAATGCCGAGTTCGAGCGTGAGCTGACGGCCGCGCGTGCCGCTGAGCTGCTTGGCGCGGCGGCGGGCGTCACCCTGGCCGACGTACCCACGCCGCTGGCCGCGGCGGGTGCCGACGAATCCCTGGTGGGCCGGATCCGTCAGGATCCGGGCGTTCCGGGTAATCGCGGTCTGGCGCTGTTCATTTCTGGAGACAACCTCCGGAAGGGTGCCGCGCTGAATACGATTCAGATCGCCGAACTGCTCGTCGCGAGCTGACTCACAGGAACTTCACGGGTTTTCCCTGGGCAATGGTCAGTCCGTTCGGCCATGCTCGGGGCATGACAACTCCAGACAATCCCGATACACCAACGAATCCGGTGTCTGTTCCGCAGGCACCCGCGCCCGCGCCGCGTTCGGCGAGTAACACCTTGCTGGTGAAGATCGCCGCCGTTGTCGGCATCGTCGCGGGTGCATTCGTGATCCTCGGCGTCACCTTCGGTCTCGGCGTGCTGGCCGGCTCGCAGTGCGGGCATGGTGGGCACGGCGGTCCTGGTGGCCCCGGTGAGCACGGCCGGCACATGATGTTCCAGCGGGACGGTCAGCCTCCGATGCTTCCCCCCGGTGGGCCGGTCATCATCGAGCGCGGTCCTGCGTTCATCCCGCCGCAGCCGCCCGAGCGTCAGGACCGGCGCGACCAGCCGCCGCCGCCCGCGCCCTCCACGCCACCCGCACCCTCCGCGCCGCGCCCCTGACCCCGGTCCATCGCGATCCGACTGCCCGGCGCCACTGGCTACCCTGTCCTGGGATGGTTAGTGGCGCCTTGGCGCCGGATGGGAGATGAGGCGTGCGGCGCATCAGGGGCAGCACGGTCCTGCTGACCGCGCTCCTGACGTTCACAAGCCTGCAATTGCCCTGCTTCCCAGCCGCATTCGCTGACCCGCTGCAGCCCGCGTCGCTGCCTGCGCTGGACCCCGGTGAGGTGGTGCGTGTTGGGCCGGTCGCGGGAACGGGCACCGCGACCTCCGACTACAACCTGGGCGCGACCGATCTGTGCGAGTTCATGGTTTTCACCGGCGGGATGCTGCAGATCTGTGGTGACAGCTTCGCAGGGCAGGGCGTGGGATACGGCGGCTGGTACTCGCCGGTGGCGCTACGCGTCGACACGGAAACAGTGCCGAACGCATCCGGTGTGCGTCACTCCGGTGTGCTGGGCACCGACCGCCCACTTTTGGAAGACCCGACGCCGCCGGGATTCTCGCAACTTCCCTCGGGCGTCATCGACATCAACGGCACTAACTGGCTGTTCATCGCCGTCACCAAGAACTTGGTTCCGCAGTCGACACGGTTGGTGAAGCCTGACCCCTTCCGTGCCGGATGGCCGACCGTGCCCGGATCGGTACGACCCGGTGATTACGCGAATGGCCAGCAGACTCAGATCAGCGGCTATTACGACCCGCTATGGACCCCTGAGTCGCCGAAGGGGTGGGTGTACATCGTCAGCGACGGATTCGATCGTTCGCGACCCGTGGTTCTGTACCGGGCCAAGCCGGACACGTTCACCGACCGCGCGACGTGGCAGGGGTGGGGCGCCGATGCTCGCGGCAGATGGACCTGGGGTGCCGCCGTGACGCCGTTGTGGGATGACCACCTGGGCGAGCTGAGCATGAAGATGGTCGACGGACAGGCGGTGCTGTCTTACTTCAACCAGACCACGGGCAACGTCGAGGTGCGGGTTGCCGACAACCCCACGCGGCTCGGCGCGGTACCGGCGACCACGGTGGTGAACGCCGGGGCTTGGCCCGAGGTCGCCGACGAGCTGCCCGAGTCGTGGGACAACACCTTGGCTCAGCCGTATGGCGGATATATCGGGCCGGACTCCACGCTTGATCGGCTCAGCATTTACGTCAGCCAGTGGAACACCGATTCGCGCGACCATGCCCCCTATCGGGTGATCGAATTCGCGGTGAACCCGTTGCGGGCCGGTGTGGGCTAACTAACATTCGCTTGTTACCAGGGTTATCGACGCGTCTATGGCGGCTGGTTAGGATAGTTGCCGATGATTGCTAGCGGAACCTTGATCGACATCGCCGCCGATGAGTGGATAACCGGCGGGCAGGGTTCGCGTACCTTCGAATCTGTGGACGCTGAGGAGCTGGCAACCCGCGCAAGCGAGGCCCTGGCGTCTGGAGACGACAGCGAGGCGTTGCGTCTCGCCAATGATGCGCTGGAGCTGGAGCACAAGAATTCCCGGGCCTGGCGCATTCTGGCGTACTGCCTCGGCAGCATGGGGCGGCACTTCGATGCGATTGATTGCGCACTCTCTGCCGTGCGATACGGCGGCCATGACGCCATCAACCACTACGCCCACGCGTGGGCGCTCAAGGGTGCCAGCAAACCAAATGAAGCCCTCGCGGCGGTCGATGAGGCCCTCGATATCGAGTCCGGATTCGCCGATGCGCTCGCACTGCGCGCGGTGATCCGCAATGAGCTGGGCGACCGGGCGGGGGCCATCGAGGACATGCGCAGGGCGCGGGCGCTCTAGCCCTCCAGCGGGTGCCGCTTGAGGAACTCGTCGATGAGGGCGTTGACCTCGTCGGGGCGTTCCAATGCGGCCAGATGTCCGGTGTTCTCCATGATCACGAACTCGGCGCCGGGGATCGCTTCGGCCATCAGCTCGGTCTCGGCGACGGGAAAGGTGGGATCCTCGCGCCCGGCGACAACCAGGATCGGTGTACCGATGCGCCCGAACAGCTCGCGTTGGTCGGGCCGTGCCGGAACGACGCTGTTGACCGCCCAATAGACCGAGTCGACGTTGAGATCGCGCAGTTCGGCGCGGATCGCCTGTTCTACCTGGGGGCGCTCGCGCATGATGGTGGGGCCGACAAAGGCCTTCACCGCTCGGGTGGTGAGTGGTTCGCGGAATTTTCCCAGCAGCCGGACTATCTCGGTGAGCAGCCGAAACTCGACGGTCTGACGCATGTTCGCGCGCGAGGCGGTGGCGTTCATCAAGACGGACGCTCCGGCACGGCCGGGATGCAGTGCCGCGAAGGTTCCCCCGATCATTCCGCCCCAGGAATTGCCCACGAGGTGTGCGCGCTCGATGCCGAGGGTGTCGAGGATTTGTTCGATGCTGTGTGCGCAGTCTTCGAATCGGAACATTCGGTGCAAGGCCTGGCTGTCACCATGGCCGGGCGGGTCGACGAGGATCACGGTGTAGCGGTCGGCGAAGTATCGGGCCTGTTCGGCCCACATGGACCCGGTCATCAGCAGGCTGGGCCAGAAGAGGATGGCGGGCCCGTTACCGCCGACCCGCACATGCAGGCCGCCGAGGCAGCTCTGGACGTACCGGTCCTGCAATGCGGCACCGCTCATGCGCAGCAGGCTAGCGGTTGTGGGCGGTTGACAGGGAAGATCTGCAGAATGTGGACATGATTGCTGCCCGGTTCCTGCCGCCAGTGCTGCTCATCTGCTCAAACATCTTCATGACCTTTGCCTGGTACGGGCATCTGAAATTCAAGGATCACCCGTTGTGGGTGGTGGTCCTCGTCAGCTGGTTCATCGCATTCTTCGAGTACTGCCTGGCAGTTCCCGCGAATCGTCTTGGCAGTGAGGTGTATTCGGGCGCCGAGCTCAAGGCGATGCAAGAGGTCATCACGCTAACGGTGTTTCTCGGTTTCGCGGTGTGGTACCTGGGGGAGAAGCTCACCCTGAATCACCTGGTGGGGTTCGTATTGATCGCCGCCGGGGCCTACTTCGTATTCAACGGCCCGTTCGGATAGAGACACCATTTCTTGACTCATTCCAGAAAAGGCGCATACTGGTGAGGTGACCGCAGTACAGCCCCCCGCCCCAGCCGCTGCATTGCGCAGGGCGGGACTGCGTGTCACGGCTCCGCGCGTCGCGGTTCTGAACGCGATTGCGGCGCATCCACATTCAACCGCAGATGTCATCGCGATGGTGGTGCGTGCCGATCTTGGGAAGGTGTCCACACAGGCCGTCTATGACGTGCTCAAGGCCTGTGTGAGTGCCGGGCTGGTGCGACGTATCGAACCGGCTGGTTCCGCGGCGCTCTTTGAGACGCGTATCGGCGACAACCATCACCATCTGGTCTGTCGCCGTTGCGGTGCCGTCACCGATGTGGACTGCACCGTCGGGCATGCGCCGTGCCTGGAGCCGTCACATACCGCGGGGTTCGTGGTCGACGAGGCCGAAATCGTGTTCTGGGGCCTGTGCCCCGAATGTCAGCCCAATTAATCAGGTTTCGAGGAGGTTTTCATGTCCATCCGTACAACCACGAACACCGGTATCGCAGTGGAGAGCGACGACGAGTCGTTGACCGCGGGCATCCAGGGCCCGGTTCTGTTGCATGACCACTATCTGATCGAAAAGCTTGCGCAGTTCAACCGGGAACGCGTTCCCGAGCGCATCGTGCACGCCAAGGGTGCCGGCGCGTACGGAGAGCTCGTCGTCACCGCGGACGTCTCGAAGTACACCAAGGCCAAGCTGTTTCAGCCGGGTGCGAAAACAGCGTCACTGGTGCGCTTTTCGACGGTGGCAGGCGAACAGGGAAGTCCCGATACCTGGCGTGACCCGCGTGGTTTCGCCATCAAGTTCTATACCGAGGACGGCAATTACGACCTGGTCGGTAACAACACCCCCGTCTTCTTCATTCGCGATGCCATCAAGTTCCCGGACTTCATCCGCTCGCAGAAGCGGTTGCCGGGATCAGGATTGCGGGACCACAACATGCAGTGGGATTTTTGGACGCTGCGTCCCGAGACGGCACACCAGGTCACCTGGTTGATGGGTGATCGCGGGATCCCGAAGAACTACCGCCACATGAACGGATACGGCTCGCACACCTATCAGTGGGTCAATGCAGAGGGGGAGCGTTTCTGGGTGAAGTACCACTTCCGGACCGATCAGGGCCAGGATTTCCTGACCCAGCAGGAAGCGGATGCACTCGCCGGGTCCGACGCCGACGCGCATCGTCGCGATCTGTGGGATGCGATCGAGCAAGGCAATTTTCCGAGCTGGACCCTCCATGTGCAGATCATGCCGGTGGCCGAGGCACCGGGATACCGGTTCAATCCGTTCGATCTGACCAAGGTTTGGTCCAAGAAGGACTACCCCTTGATCGAGGTCGGCAAGTGGACGCTCAATCGCAACCCGGGGAACTACTTCGTCGACATCGAGCAGGCTGCCTTCGAACCATCGAATATCGTTCCGGGAATAGGCTTCTCACCCGACAAGATGCTGCTCGGCCGGGTGTTTGCCTACGCCGACGCACATCGGTACCGGATCGGCACCAACTATGCGCAGTTGCCGCCCAACGAGGCGCGGGCCGCGACCGTGAATTCCTACTCCAAGGAGGGCGCGATGCGGTATCACTTCAATGATCCCGAGGTTCCGGTGTACGCCCCCAACTCTTTCGGGGGTCCGCATGCCGATCCGCAGGCAGCGGGCGACCTGGGGGTGTGGGATTTCGACGGCACCGCCGTGCGTGCCGGGTATGTCCAGCACGCCGAGGACGACGACTTCGTCCAAGCCGGAACCTTGGTCCGTGAGGTGCTGGACGACGAACAGCGCGCGCGGCTGGCGAGCAACATCGTGGGCCATGTGCTGGGCGGCGTCAGTGAACCCGTGCTGTCCCGAGTGTTCGAATACTGGAAGAACGTAGATCCGGAGCTGGGCAAGGCCGTCGAAGAGGGTGTTCGCGCCGGTCTCGACGCGCAGTAGGGGAGTTCTTGGATGGCGCCGGTTCTCTTCAAGGGGGCCGGCGCCATCCGTATGCTCGTCGTATGTCCAATGAGGCCGTCTACACCGCAGAAGCCACGTCGACCGGGGGAGGCCGTGACGGGCATGTGCGCTCGTCGGATGGCCGGATAGATCTAGACACCCGAATTCCAAAAGCAATGGGCGGCAACGGCGAAGGCACCAATCCTGAGCAGTTGTTCGCGGCCGGGTACTCGGCGTGTTTCTTGAGCGCACTCAATCTGGTGGCGCGTATCGCGAAGGTGCAGCTCGACCCCGCGACATCGATCACCGCGAAGGTGGGAATCTCCAAGACCCCGGAGGGCGGATTCGATCTGTCGGCCGAGCTGGATGGGTACCTGCCCGGGCTGTCCCAGGAGGTCGCCGATGACCTGTTGGAGCAGGCGCATGAGGTATGCCCGTACTCCAACGCGACCCGCGGCAACATCGAGGTGACGGTAAAGGCGCGGGTCTGATGCGCGGGTTCGTCGTCGCGGGGGTATCGGCGCTGGCCTTGGTGTTCGCGCCGGCGGCCCAGGCGGTTGGTCCGGATGCCGTCGTGCTCAAGCCCAAGGTGGTGAATTCGATCGTCGGCACCGAACTTCCCGTCACCCGGACTGTCGAATCTCCGACGGCCGGCTACCAGGTGAGCGAACCGAGTTGTCTGAGCTTCGTCGATGTGGGGCTGGACGAGGTGTTCAACGGTAACGGCGAATTGGCCGAGTATCGCGGGCAGACGTCACAGAAATCGGATTCGGACACAACGTATTCCGTGAAGCAGGCGGTGGGGGTTTTTCAGCGCCCGATCGCCGCGGTGGATCCGGTTGTCGCGCTGTTGTTCATGGACAACTGCTACGGCGTACCTCTGGATGTGACCGATGGGCAGGGTGCGCGGGAAACGTGGACCATCACCAAGGGCAAGTCGGGAGACACCACGGCCAGCTGGTCGATGGCCAGCGCCACCGGGACTACTTGCTACGTGCAGATGCGTGCGAAGCGCGAGGTGTTATTGCAGGTGAAGGCGTGTGTACCGAAGAATGGCGAGAACATCGCCGCGGCCCTCGCCGATGCCATGGAGGGACGGGCATGACCATCAAGATCGCCTCGGCCGTGACTGCTGCGACGGTGGTCGCGCTTGCGCTGGCCCCCGTTGCGGGAGCTCGTCCATCCGATCCGGGCGTCGTGAACTATGCGGTGCTCGCGCGCGGATCGGTGAGCAATGTCCTGGGGGCGCAGCTCGGGTCGCATAGTGAGTTCACCCAGCCGTTCCAGGCGTTCTCGGTGGATATCCCCGAATGCAACAACTGGTCGGATATTGGGCTCGATGAGGTGTACGCCGATCCGGATCTGGCCTCGTTCCGGGGTGCGACGACGCAAGACTCGGCCACGGATGCAACGCATTTGGTCAAGCAGTCGATCGGGGTGTTCGCCAACGACGATGCCGCTGACCGCGCATTCCATCGAGTGGTGGACCGCACTCAAGGATGCTCCGGTCAGACGGCCACCTTGCTCCTGAATGACGGCCGACGCGAGGTGTGGACATTCACCGGACCCGCGGCCGGTGCCGCCGACGCCGCGTGGATGAAGGAGGAGGCCGGTCTCGACCGTCGCTGCTTCAACCAGACCCGCAGGCGCGAGAATGTGTTGCTTCAGGCCAAGGTCTGCCAGCCGGGGAACGGCAGCCTTGCGGTGAACGTGCTGGCCAACACGATGCAAAACGGCCTGGGCCAGTAGGGGTAGGTGTGGGGGGATTGCTTCTTTTTCTGGGGCTTATCGTCGTCCCGTTTTTGTTGTGGTCGATATTTGATCCGAAGAGCCAGTGGCAGGTGCTGTCTTCCTGGAAATACCGGAACCCCGAAGCCAACGAGCCCAGCGAGGCTGCCTACGCGATGACGCGGATCGGCGGTGTTGTGGGTCTGGTCGTGCTGGTGGTGGTTGGGTACAAGTTGGTGCAGGCCGACCGGAAGTATCGAGATCTGATGCCGCCGGCCAGCTCTGCGTCGATCACAAGCGCGCTGGATAGTTGAGTGTGCGGATCGTGTCGACATCCGGCCGGAAAACGACACGATCCACACACTCGATTGGTCCTTACACCGACGCGGCGGCCTCATTGAGTTCGTTGAGCGTGTTGGTGGCCTCCAGGTACTCCTTGACCCAACGCTCGATGACCGCGGCCGACTTCTCCACCTTGGTGAACTGGCCGACGACCTGGCCGATCGGGTTGAAGGCGACGTCGATGGTCTGATCCGGGAACTTGTGAGTGGCTGCCACCGCCATCCCGGAAACCATGTACTGCAAGGGCATTCCCAGCGGTTCGGGATTGCCCTCGGTCTGCCAGGCCTCGGTCCAATCGTTCTTGAGCATCCGGCACGGCTTGCCCGTGAAGGACCGGCTCCGCACGGTGTCGCGGCTGGTGGCCTTGACGTAGGTGTCCTGTTGCACCGCGGTGTTCTCGGCCTCCTCGACCATGAGCCACTGCGAGCCGCTCCATGCGCCCTGCGCACCCATGGCCAGCGCTGCGGCGATCTGGTAGCCGCTGCCGATACCCCCGGCGGCCAGCACGGGCACCGGTGCGATCTCCTTGACCACCTGGGGCCACAGCACGATCGAGCCGACCTCACCGCAGTGGCCGCCACCCTCGCCGCCCTGGGCGATGACGATGTCCACCCCGGCGTCGGCATGCTTGCGGGCCTGCTTGGGCGAACCGCACAACGCCGCGACCTTGCGGCCGGCGTCGTGGATGTGCTTGATCATGTCGGGCGGCGGGGTGCCGAGCGCGTTGGCGATGAGCGTCATCTTGGGATGGCGCAGCGCGATCTCCACCTGGGGGGTCGCGGTGGCTTCGGTCCAGCCCAGCAGTTGCAGGGCGTTGTCATTGCCCTCTTCGACGGGTACTCCGTGGTCGGCCAGCAGCTTGCGACCGAAATCCAGATGCTCCTGCGGAACCATCGACTGAAGCATCTTGGTGAGGTCTTCGGCCGACATGTTCGCGTCCATGCCCTCGTACTTGTTGGGGATGACGATGTCGACGCCATAGGGATGGTCACCGATGTGCTCGTCGATCCAGTTCAGTTCGATTTCGAGCTGTTCGGGGGTGAATCCGACGGCGCCCAGCACGCCGAAGCCACCGGCCTTGCTCACCGCGACGACGACGTCCCGGCAGTGGGTGAAGGCGAAAATCGGGAACTCGATACCGAGTTCGTCGCAGATCGGGGTGTGCATGACTTCTCCTTGGGTGATGGGAAGAGGGGCAGGCGGATGGCGGGATGGGGTCCCGGCAGCGGACTAGTAGGAGGGTCTAAAAACTGGAACGTGTTCTAGTTTAGAACAGGTCCTGCACGCCCGTCCGGCGGCTTCCCTACACTCACGCTGACCTAATCGCACGAGCCGGGAGTAGCCAGCGCATGTTTCCGCATATGGGAGTGCCGGACGCGGCCAATACCGCCTGGGTTCTGACGAGTGCCGCGCTGGTGCTCCTGATGACCCCGGCGCTGGCCTTCTTCTATGGCGGCATGGTGCGCGCCAAGAGCGTCCTCAACATGATGATGATGTGCTTCTCGGCCGTTGCCGTGGTGTGGGTGCTCTGGGTGGCCTTTGGGTACTCGATGGCGTTCGGTACCGACATCGGTGGCGGACTCCTCGGCGATCCGTTCCAGTTCGCCGGATTGCAGCATCTGTTCGAGGGCGACTACAAGGCCCCCTCGGTGCCGCTGTGGGGCCCGACCAACATTCCGGCGCTGGTGTTCGTCATGTTCCAGGCGGGGTTCGCCATGGTGACGGTGGCGCTCATCGCGGGTGCGGTTGCCGACCGGATGCGCTTCCTGCCGTGGATCGCGTTCACGGCACTGTGGGCAACTCTGGTGTACTTCCCGGTGGCGCACTGGGTATTCGCGGTTGAGGGCACCACTGCCGACAAGAGCGGATGGCTCGCGAACCTGGGCGTCCTCGACTTCGCGGGTGGTACGGCCGTGGAGATCAATTCGGGTGCTGCCGGATTGGCGCTGGCCATCGTTCTTGGCAAGCGGCGCGGATGGCCGCGCGAGGCCATGCGCCCCCACAACCTGCCTGCCGTCATGCTCGGTGCCGGGCTGCTGTGGTTCGGCTGGTTCGGATTCAACGCCGGTTCGGCGTTGGCCGCCGATGGCACCGCCGCGATCGTCATCGCCAACACGCTGGGTGCGGGCGCCATGTCGATGGCAGCCTGGCTGCTGGTTGAAAAGGTCCGGCACGGCAAGCCCACCTCATTCGGTGCGGCCTCGGGCGTCGTCGCGGGTTTGGTGGCCATCACGCCTTCGTGTGCCGCGGTCACGCCCATCGGCGCGCTGGTGATCGGCGCGGTGGCCGGTGCGGTGAGCTCTCTTGCCATCGAACTCAAATACCGCCTGGGATATGACGATTCGCTCGACGTGGTAGGTGTGCACCTGGTGGGTGGCGTGGTCGGTACGTTGATGATCGGTGTTGTCGGCAGTGCCGCGGCCCCCGCCGGCGTCAATGGGCTGCTGTACGGCGGCGGGTTGCATCAGTTCTGGCTGCAGCTCGTGGGGGTGGCAGCGGTGCTCGCCTACTCGGTTGCGGTCACCGGGGTCATCGGGCTGGGCCTGCGCCATTCCATGGGCATTCGGTCGCATCCGCAGCACGAGTCCGATGGTCTCGACGACGCCGAGCATGCGGAGTCGGCCTACGAGCTGGCCACCACCCGCGGTGGTGGGCTCATCAACCCGGGGCTCTGAATCTGCCGATCCCGGGTAGAAACCGTCCGACCCGGGATCCGTAGTCGCGGTAGGTCTTGCCGTGTGTCGCGAGTAGATACGGCTCTTCGACCACCCGCACCTGCAGTTCGATCGAGGCGGCGAGCAACACGAAACCGCTGAGGGCCAACAGGTTCGGGGTCATGAGGACCGACCCGGCCGCGAAGGTCAGCATTGCGGTGAAGATCGGGTTGCGCACCCAGCCGAAAACGCCGCTGCTCACCAACGTGGTGGTCTCGCGGGTGTCGACGCCGACCCGCCACGATTCGCCCATGGTCTGCTGAGCCCCGACCGTAGCGACGATTCCCGTTGCCGCCAGTGCGATTCCCGCGACTTGAAGGGATCGATGATCCAGTGCGGGAAGGGGCGCGATGAGTCCCGCCAGCTGCAGGATGGGTGCGAACAGGGCGGCGATTATCGCGGCGATGAATCCCACCCCCGCGAACCATTCGCGTGACCCGGGGCGTCCGTGGAATCCGCGGACGCCGGTGGAGCCGGTGGCTCGCCACTGTCGGTAGCTCTTCCAGCCCAGCCCGGCGGCGATGAAGACCAGATAGACGACGAGCGCTGCCACGGCCATGAACTTCCCTCCATTAATGCATACATTCGCATGGAACAATATTTCGAGAGGAGTGTCAATAACCCAGGGGGTCATTCCCGCTGCTCGTCTAGGCTCCTGCGGTTATGAGGTCTGTTCTGGGGGTGGCGTCGGTTCTTTGTGTGCTGGCGATGGCGGCGTCGTCGGGCACCGCCTCGGCGAATCCTGACGAGTTACCGGTGCTGGTGGACGCGCTCCCCGGTCTGATGCTTGAGCCCGGGGACGTGAGTCCCGTCATGGGGTCCGGCATGTCTGTATCCGGAGATTGGGCCGGGCTGGTGTCGGATCGGACCGACAGACCCGAATGCGGCAGTGTGGTTTTGGCGTCGGCAGCCAGTTACGAATCCTCCAATTACTTGTCTGGGCGGTACCGGTCATTGACGGACGGGCCGAGCTGGACGCGCTTGGTGGACCAGAGCATGGTGATCTTTCCCGAGTGGTCGGATGCGACGAACTTCGCGCTCGGTGAGGCGGATCGCTGGCGGGCCTGCGAAAACCAGCGGGTCACTTCGCTCCTGCCGCAACCTGACGGAAGCACGCGTCGTGAATGGGTGCAGCTTCGCAAGATCGTCCAGGTGCAGGAGGTTCTGGTGGTCGGGTACGCGTGGCCGACGGATTACGGCGGAGCCATGTACTGCCAGCACGCGCTCGCGCCACTACGGAACGTGGCTATCGACGTGCGGGTTTGTGGTCAACGCGACGGGAACCGTGCACTCGACCTCATCCAGGCCCTGCTGCCGCGGGTGGCTCAGGCGTAGGAACGCTCAAAGATGCTGTGACAAAACCTCTCTCGGGTAGCCTCGATGCGTGCCCGACAGAGATGGCCTCATCGTCTGCGGCGAGACGCTGGTCGACGTGGTGCCCGCGGCCGACGGATTGTGGCGCTCGGTACCGGGCGGTGGTCCGTACAACACCGCGATCGCCGCCGCCCGGCTTGGCACGCGAACCGCTCTTCTCACGCAGGTTTCTCACGACGTCTTCGGGCGCCGGTGCATCGACAACCTGACCGCGGCGGGTGTCGACGAGTCGTTGGTGATACGCCGTGACGTCCCTACGACATTGGCCATCGCGGAAATCGACGAGCTGGGTGTCGCCCAGTACCGGTTCTATTGGCAGGGAACCACCAATGATGTTGCTCCACCATCGCTTCCTGTTGCGGCGCTCGCGCCGGTGGCGGTATGGGCGGGCTCGATCGCCAGCGTCCTCTGGCCAGGGCGCGAGGCGCTGCGGGCCTGGATAGTCGAGCACTATTCGGACGCTCCACTCATTTTCGATGTGAATGTGCGCCCAACGCTCCTGGGCGACCGCCAGACGTATATCGAGCGCATCACTTCGTGGCTGGCTCTCGCGGAGGTGGCGCGGGCCAGCACCGAAGACCTCCAGTTCCTGTACCCGGGCGTATCGATCGCGGGTGTGGTGGGCCGCTGGTTCGATGATTATCCCCGCATCCGGATCGCGTTGATCACCTGCGGTGCGGCGGGCTCGCTGGCCTTCCGGCGGGGCGAATCCTCGCCGCTGCGCATCCCCGCCCACCAGGTCAGCGTTGTGGACACCGTCGGCGCCGGTGACACCTACACCGGGACCTTTCTCGATGGGTTCTATCAGCGCCGGCTCGATCTGCCCGAGGCGTTGCGCCGGGCAGCGGTGGCATCGGCGCTCACCTGCACCCGACCCGGCGCGCAACCACCGGATGCCGCTGAGCTGGCCAACGAGCTGCGCCGCATCGGGTCCTAGAGTTCAATACACAAGAATCGGGGGCCGAGGCCAGGGGGTGAGCATGCGATCAGTGGTGGGGGCACTGGTGGCGGTACTCGGCGTCCTGCACCCGGCTGTCGCAGCCGCCGAACCATCGCCCCATGTGCCGCCTTCGGCGATCGACCGCCTGATGCTCACCCAGCGAGAGGCCGAACGGGTGATGGGCGTGGCTCTGCCCAATGTCCAGCGGCAAAGTGCCACCTTCGCATTGGACACCGATCGCCCGGACTGCGGAAGTGTGGTGTTGGCTTCGGTGTCGAGCTATGACAGGTCCCCTTACGTGGCCGCGCATTCCCAGGCACTCTGGGATCACGCCGGCTGGTTCACCCTGGTCGATCAGAGCGTGGCCGTCTTCGGCACCGATGCGGAGGCCCGCGACTTCGCGCACAGCGAGGCCGATCGCTGGCGGGCGTGTGAGCATCAGACCATCAACGTCTCCGAGCTGGCCATCGACGGCACCACTCTGGTGGCGACGGTGGATATTCGGGATGTCACGCAGGTCGACAACCTGCTCGCGGTCGGCTATTCACGGAACGATTCGGCGTATGCGTCATGTCAGCATGTGCTTCTCAGCGAGCGCAACGTCACCATTGATATCCGAACGTGCTCAACGGTTTCCAAGAGTGACGGTGAGCGGGCATTCGAATTGATGAAGATCGTCGGTCCACGAGTGTGGGAGGCATAAGTCATGAGAGTTCCGGCATGGGCGGTCGTGACGACGATGGCGGGGATGCTTTTGGCGTCACCCGCGCACGCGGATCCGGGTTCGATCGTGCCGCCCGCCGCGATCGATGACCTGATGGTGACGCCGCAAGAGGCGTCGTCGGTGCTGGGAGTTGGCTTCCCGACGGTCAATCGGCTCAATGCGCTGCCAGATCTGTCGACGGACAGACCCGATTGTGGCAGCGTGGTTCGCGCGTCTATCGCCACCTACGACCGCGCGCCGTATATGGCCGCGCATGACCAGCAGCTCGAAGATGCGGCTCCGTGGACCGTCCAGGTCTCGCAAAGCGTTGCGGTCTTCCCCTCTGACGACGAGGCCCGCGACTTCGCTTCCAGTGAAATGGATTTGTGGCAGCGGTGCGCGAACCAAACAGTGCGTGACGGCTTCCAGTGGCGATACATGATCAGTGCGCTGCGCCGTGATGACGACGCGATCGTGGGACCGTACGTGATGATCGCCGATAACGGAGTGCGTAAGGCCTGTACGCATCTACTGGTCAGAGTCCGTAACACCGTGACTGACATGCGGACATGCTCGGACGGTCCCGAGCGTTACGAACGTGTTTTGCGCATCACCAGGATCATCGGGCCCCGCTACGAAGCGGCCTGAACACGCACCGCGCGAAGGGGATTGACGGACGTCTGCAGGGCGGCCACCTCGGGACCTGCCTGCGCCACCGCGAACCGATACAGGTCCGCCATGCTCGCGGTGCTGCCGGCAATGGTGCCGTCGGGCAGCCGCGCCTCGCCAGCTGCGACGGTGACCGGCAGCTGGCCCAATTGATAAGCACCATCGGGCATTCCGGCGGCGCACATCGCGTCGGTGACAAGAGCGATTCGGTCGGGTCCCACTGCGGCCAGCACCGTTCGGTAGATCGCGGGGTGGATGTGTACGCCATCGGCGATCAACTCGATGGTCACCGCCGGGCTCTCCAGTAGTGCCGGGATGGGGCCGGGCTCGCGATGGTGGATCGGGCGCATGGCGTTGAACAGATGAGTGGCGACGGTGGCACCGGACGAAATGGCCTGCAAGGTCTGCTCATACGTGGCATCGGTATGCCCCACTGCCGCCACCACGCCGCGCGCGACAAGCAGCTCGATCGCCGGGATCGCGCCAGGGAGCTCGGGCGCGATGGTGACCATCCGAATATGCCCGGCGCCCGCGTCCAGTAGCCGCTCGAGCTCGGCAAGATCCGGTTCGCGCAGCAGCCGCGGATCGTGAGCTCCGGCATATCGCGGCGACAGCCAGGGGCCTTCCAGGTGTATACCGGCGATACCCCGGGTGCCCGCCGTGCCGGCAAGCACGCGCACGGCGTTGAGCAGGTCATCGGGCGCCAGAGTCACCAGGCTGGCCAGCATGCCGTCGGTGCCGTGGGACCGATGCCATTCTGCGGCAGTGTGATTGGCGTCCGGATCGTCTCCAAATGATGCGCCGCCACCGCCGTGCACGTGCATGTCAAAAAACCCGGCAGAACCCACGTCGTGTCCTCAGAGCGTTTCGGTCACCTTGGATAGACCTCGTGGTACATCGGGGTCTTCTCCGCGGCCGATCGCCAATTGCAGGGCAAGTAGCTGCAGCGGAATGATGGCCAACATGGGCGAAAGCTCCTCGAGCGTCGGCTCTAGGGTGACGCCCAGCCCGGTGGCTGCCACCGCGTCCGCCGATCCTACGCAGCACACATCGGCTCCGCGTCCGGCCAACCGGTGCAGCACGTCGTTCATGGCCCGGCCGCCAACCCCATCGGGCACGATCGCGATCACCGGTACCTGCGGATCGATCATGGCCAACGGGCCATGCAACAGATCTGCCCCGGAGAATGCCTGGGCAGAAAGATAACTCGTTTCCATCAGCTTGAGGGCGGCTTCGCGTGCGGTGGGGTATGAGTAGCCGCGACCAGTGGTGACCAGGCGTGAGGCGAAGCGGTACCGGGTGGCCAGCTGCTGCACCACGGCGCTGTGCAGGATTTCCTCACCGCGTTCCGGGAGCAGGGCGGCCGCGGTGTTATCGCGGCCCGCCACATCGGTGAGCAGCAGATACAGCGCCAGCAATTGCGCCGTGTACGACTTGGTGGCTGCAACCGCCAGTTCAGGGCCGGCCAACACGTCCACGTGGTGTTCGGCAGCGGTGGCCAGCGCAGATTTCGGGGCGTTGGTCACGGCAACGGTCAGCGCTCCCTGCTCGCGTGCCACCGACAGCGTCTGCACCAGGTCGGGGGAGCCCCCCGATTGACTGACTCCGATTACCAGCACACCCGAAAGATCGGGCCGCGCACCGTAAGTCGTCATGGTCGAAGGGGAGGCCAGACCGGCCGGGACCTGCAGGATGATCTCGGTGAGGTACTTGCCGTACAGCGCGGCGTGGTCGCTGGTGCCGCGCGCGACGAAGAGCACGAAGCGCGGCCGGTACTCGACGATCTTGGCTGCTACCTCCGCGATGCCTGATCGGCCCTCCGAAAGCAGCCGCCCCCATACGGCAGGCTGTTGGCGGATCTCGTCAGCCATATGCGTCCCCGCGGTCATGCCTTCTCCAATCCGTCGACATCGACCCCGGCCAGGGCCAATGCTCCAAACACCGGTTCACGTTGCAGCACAGCGATATCCGAAACACCGGTGCTGCGTGTACGTTCGATGATATCGGCGACGAGGCCCGGTTGGTTGACCAGTAGGCCCCCGCCGAGTACCACAGGCAGTCCAGGGCCCAATCGTAGGCAGACACCCTCGATCAAGGCGGCCAAGTCGATGGCTGTTTGCCTGGTGATCACCTGTGCGGCGTCATCACCTGCCGAGGCGAGGTCGAAGACAAGCCCTGCCATCTTGGCCCAGTACCGGCGTTCGGGGTGGGCATAGAAATGATCCAGTAGCTGTGCGGGCTCGGTGACACCGCACTCGGTGGTGAACCGTTGCGAGAGCGCGTCGGGAGGATCGCCCCGATCGGACAAAGAGAGAGCGTGCCGCACAGCAGATCTAGACACGCCGTAGCCGCTGCCGTCGTCCCCGAGCAGGTAGCCCCAACCGCCGACTCGCGCGGTCGCGCCGTCGCCGCGTTTCCCCCAGGCCACTGATCCGGTACCGGATATCACCGCGATGCCGGCCGTGAGGCCACCCGCCGCCAGGATGAGCTGCGTATCGTGCACCGCGGTGATGTCGGCGTGAGGTGCATACGGTTGCAGCAGCCGAATCAGGGCCTGCGCGCCCTCGGGGGTATCCACCCCGGCCGACCCGGCGCTTACGCGGGAGACATCGTCCCGGTTCAACTCGGAAAAGATGTCGGCGAAAACGGTTTTCGCCTGCTCCTCGCTCACCGACTGCAAATTGGCGCTACCTGCCAGCGCCTCGCCGATCACCTTGCCGTCCGCGACGGCCAGTGCGCGGGTCTTGGACCCGCCGATGTCTATCCCAACTACTACGCCTCGGGCCACTTGCCTCCGCTTTCCCAGAAATGCCGGATCTCCTCAAGGTTGCGGCCCTTGGTTTCCGGTGCCAACAGATAGACGAACACGAGGGCGGCTAACGCCAGAGCGCCGAAGACCCCGAACGCCACGGTGCCGCCGAGTGCGGTCAACAACGTCAAGAAATACATGGAGACAACGGCATTGGCCACCAGGTCCGAAGTCAGCATGGCGCTGGCCCCATAGGAGCGCAGCCGTGCCGGGAAGCTCTCGCCCGCGTACACCCACACCAGCGAGCCGAACCCGAAGGTGAAGCCCACCGCAATGAGCACGATTCCCAGGAAGCCGAGAACTGTCAGCACGCCACCGAATGATGATCCACCGATTGCGAATACGGTGACCAGCAGGGCGTCGGCGATGATCATGATGGTAATGCCGATCATGAGGATGGGACGGCGGCCCATCCGGTCGATGGTCGACATGGACACGAATACCGCCAGCAGCGCTGCCACCTGAACGAGCGCGGGCAGTCCGAGCTTGGCGAAATATCCGGACATGCCCATTGCCTCGAAGATGCGAGGCCCGTAGTAGACGACAGCGTTGATGCCGGTGATCTGAATGAAGAACCCAAGGCCGACAACGAAAAAAGTTGCTCTGTTGTAGGGCGGAGTCACCATCTCTTTGAGTCGTGCCAGCACCGAACCGCCGCCTTCGGACCGCAGGGCGTCGGCAATCTCATCGAGCTCGTGGTCGACGTCGATATCGGGATCCACCGTGGTGAGGATCTCGCGTGCCCGTGCGCGGTCGCCACGCATCATGTACCAGCGAGCCGTATCGGGGAGCTTGCGCAGGGCGATCAATACCAGCACGGCGGGGATGGCTGCCAGACCCAGCATCAGTCGCCAGCTGCCCGTTGACGACAACGCCCAGGCGATGAGGTACCCGGCGATGATCCCTGTTACGCAGGCCAGTTGGTAGAGCACCAGCATCGTGCCCCGGATCTTGGTGGGGGAGGACTCGGCGACGAATACGGGAACCACCACCACCGACACACCCACCGTGAGCCCGAGCAAAAATCGCGCAGCGACCAGGGTGTTCAGGTCGACGGCCAGTGCGGAGAGCAGCGAGAAGATTCCAAACGTCGCCGCCACCAGGACCATTGACCGTTTCCGGCCGATCTTGTTGGACAGTGGGCCGCCGATGAGTGCGCCCACGATCTCGCCGATCACCACCGCGGTGGCGGCCACCTGCTGGTCATTGGTGGACAGATGTAGATCGTCGGTGAGGAACAACAGCGCACCCGCGATGTTCGAGGAGTCGTATCCGTAGATGACACCCACCGCTGCGGCCGTCACGGCCACCATCAGACCCAGACGTGATGTTGAGCGGAGGTCGGTGATCAGGCTCATCCCACGTATTAGACACTGAGGATGCGGCAGGCACGGGTTATTGGAGGTGGCGGTGAAGATCGGTGTTGTTGCTCCGGTAGAGCTCGGGATGACCGCGGAACCCGACAAGATCCTCGAATTCGCGCGTGCCGCAGAGCGGCTGGGATTCACGGAGATCTCTGTGGTGGAGCATGCGGTCGTCATCGGAGACACGCAGAGCACCTACCCGTACTCGCCGACCGGTCAGTCACACCTGCCCGATGATGTCGACATCCCCGACCCGCTGGAGCTGCTGTCGTTTGTCGCGGGTGCCACCACGACACTGGGGCTTTCCACCGGGGTGCTGGTGCTACCCGACCACCACCCCGTGGTGCTGGCAAAACGTCTGGCGACCCTAGACCGATTGAGCCGGGGGCGGCTGCGGGTCTGTCTGGGAGTCGGATGGATGCGTGAGGAGATCGAGGCGTGCGGGGGCGACTTCGACCATCGCGGCGCGGCTACCGATGAAGCCGTCGCGGTGATGCGCACACTGTGGTCAACCGATGGGCCTGCCGCATATGACGGGGATTTCTACCGGTTCCACAACGCCTATTCCTACCCCAAGCCTATTCGGCCACAAGGTGTTCCGCTGTACATCGGTGGGCACAGCAAGGCCGCGGCACGGCGCGCGGGGCGCCTGGGTGATGGCTTTCAACCGCTGGGTCTAGTTGGTGAGGAGCTGTCGGCCGCGCTCAATGTCATGCGGGCCGCGGCTACCGATGCGGGTCGAGATCCCGCGAGTATCGACCTCGTGCTGGGGCATGGTCTGCATCGTGTGGACCAGACGGCGCTGGAGCAGGCGCACCGGAGCGGTGCGGGACGAATCCTGCTGTCCGCGTCGCGGCGCGCCACGACGCTGGAAGCGGTGCTCGAGGAGATGGCCGCGTGCGCTAGCCGACTCGAACTGGCCGGTCCTCGCTGAACACCACGACCGGCTCGCGGCGGGTGAAGAGCCAACCGGCGGCTCCGCGCTCGTAGGTGTCGAGGTAGCGGACGGCCATCACGTTGTCGTGATGCCGGTCGCCGCGCAGGTAGATGTGGTGGGCCATGCAATAGACCTCGCCCGCCGCGGTGTCGCCGCGGACAGTGGCCGTCTGCTGGCCCACGAGGTGATACGTCGCATGCAGCGGCGTGAGGGCCGCGACAATCGAATCCGCGATCGCCTCGCGGCCCCGCAGGGCTGCTGAATCACCTGTGCGCAGCAGGGCCGGGGGCCGGATCAGTTCGGCGTCAGCCGAGAACAGTGCGACGAGCGCGTCGACGTCGCGGCGGTCCGCGGCGCTGGCATACCGGGCGACGAGATCCTGGATGGCGAGTCGGTCATCGGTCACGGATACAAAGACTATGGGGCCTCGATCTCCCAACCAACTGATCGGTTAGGGTGCGGCTCATGGATATCAATGGTGTGTCTGCAATCGTCACGGGTGGCGCCTCGGGTCTGGGTGCCGCAACTGCTCGCCTGCTCGCTGAGCAGGGCGCCAAGGTCGTCATCGCCGACGTCCAGGACGAAAAGGGTGAGGCTCTGGCCAAGGAACTCGGTGGCGCGTTCGTGCACACCGATGTCACCAGCGAGGCCGACGGTATCGCCGCCGTCGACGCCGCCAAGGAGCTGGGCCCGGTGCGCGTCCTCATCAACTGCGCGGGCGTCGGCTGGCCCGGCCGCACCATCGGCAAGGACGGGCAGTACGCCTCGGCACACTCGCTGGACATCTTCTCCAAGGTCATCGGTATCAACCTGATCGGCTCGTTCAACCTGATCCGTCTCGCGGCCACCGCGATCAGCCAGGAAGAGCCGGTCGACGAGTTCGGTGAGCGCGGCGCCATCGTCAACACAGCCTCCGTCGCGGCGTTCGACGGCCAGATCGGCCAGGCCGCCTACTCGGCATCCAAGGGCGGAATCGTGGGCATGACGCTGCCGATCGCGCGTGATCTGTCGGTCGTGGGCATCCGTGTCAACACCATCGCGCCGGGTCTCATCGACACCCCGATCTACGGTGAGGGCGACTCCGCGCAACAGTTCAAGGACCGCCTGGCACCGAACGTGCTCTACCCGCAGCGCCTGGGTAACCCCGAGGAATTCGCCTCGCTGGCCCTGGAGCTTGTCACCAACAGCTACATGAATGCCGAGACGATTCGCATCGACGGCGGAGCCCGCCTCCAGCCGAAGTAGCGCGACTTGTCGGTGGCCTATGGAACATTGGAGAGATGGCCACCACTTCGACAGTGGAGACACTGTCGAACGCGGACGAGGCTGCCGAGCACATCGCTCGGCAGTCTTTCGCCGACGCACATGTCGGCACGGTCGGGCTGGAGCTGGAATCTCATACCGTTGAGCTGACGGCTCCGCACCGCAGGGTCAGCTGGAATCGGCTGCATGACATCGCGGAGACCGTTCACGATCTGCCCGGTCGCAGCGCGATCACCTTTGAGCCGGGTGGGGCTGTCGAACTCTCCGGACCCCCGCACGCAGATATCTGGTCGGCGATCTCCTCGATGCGGGCCGATCACTCGATCCTTACCTCGACATACCGTGGCGCCGGGATTGCGCTGGCCAGCTTGGGCACCGACCCACTGCGCACCCCCGAACGCGTCAATCCCGCAGCACGGTACGGCGCCATGGCAGGCCATTTCGGTGCTGCTGGTTTCGGTGAGACCGCGCTGCAGATGATGACCTGCACCGCGTCATTGCAGGTCAATCTGCAGTCCGGGACACCGCGGCAGTGGCGGGACAGATTTGTGCTGGCGCAGCGGATGGGTCCGACGATGGCGGCGCTCTCGGCCTCCTCGCCGATGCTGGCCGGTCGCCGCACGGGACGGCGAAACACCCGACAGTGGATCTGGGACAACCTGGACCCGCGACGCTGCGCCCCGGTCGAGATCGGCGCCGACCCGACCGAATCGTGGGTCAGATATGCGCTGCGAGCACCCGTCATGCTGGTGCGAAACAAGGACGGCGCCGATGCGGTTGTCACCCATGTGCCGTTCCAATCCTGGGCTGACGGGACCGTGCGGCTTGCAGGGCGCGCTCCCACCACCGACGACCTCGACTATCACCTGACCACGCTGTTTCCTCCGGTGCGACCGCGCCGCTGGTTGGAGCTGCGGTACCTGGATGCCGCACCGGATTGGTGGTGGCCCGCGCTGGCATTCACCGTGGTCGCCGCGCTCGACCATCCGCAGGTCGCCGATATCGCAGCGGAGACGGTTGAACCCGTTGGTGACGCGTGGGAGGCGGCATCGCGAGCCGGCCTGGCCGATCCCGCCCTCCATGCGGCCGGGCGTCGGCTGGTGGCGGCGGCGTGCGCGGTGGCGCCGTCCGAGCTGGCCGCGGATATGGCCTTCCTATTGGAGCGTGTCGAAGAAGGCCGATGTCCCGCCGACGACTTCATGGACAATGTCGCGGAATACGGTGTGGAGCAGGCATTCTCGGGAGCAACGCAATGATCCGGGAAGAGTTGGCGCGCGACCTCGAAGCCGCGCGTCTGCGCACGCTGACCATTACCGATCATGACGATGCCGAGCTCCATCGTCAGTACGACCCCCTGATGAGTCCGCTGGTGTGGGACTTGGCGCATATCGGACAGCAGGAAGAACTCTGGCTACTGCGCGACGGTGATCCGCAGAAACCGGGAATGCTGCCCGGCGATATCGAGTCCCTGTATGACGCCTTCCGTCACACCCGGGCCAGCCGGGTACAGCTGCCGCTGCTCTCCCCGGCACAGGCACGTTCCTTCTGTCACGAGGTGCGAGGCCGGGTTCTGGACCGGCTGGAGGCACTGCCCTCCGACGGATCGGCACGTTCGGACGAATTCACCTACGCCATGGTGCTCAGCCATGAACATCAGCATGACGAAACCATGTTGCAGGCCTTATCGATTCGTCGCGGGGCTGCCCTGCTGGAGCGCGTGGACCCGTTGCCGTCGGGGCGCCCAGGAGTGGCGGGAACCTCGGTGCTAGTGCCTGCGGGTCCATTCGTACTCGGCGTCGACGCGATCGACGAACCGTTCGCGCTGGACAACGAACGCCCCGCACATGTGGTGGATCTCCCGAGTTTTCGGATCGGCACGGTTCCGGTGACCAACGCCGAGTGGTCGGCATTCATCGCCGACGGCGGATATCGGCGCGACGAGTTCTGGACCGAGGCCGGATGGACACATCGGTGCATGGAAGACCTGACGGCGCCCAAGTTTTGGAACCGCGGCGGAACGCTGACGCGGTTCGGGCGTGAGTTGCAGAGAGCGCCCGATGAGCCGGTGCAGCACGTCACCTTTCACGAGGCGCAGGCCTACGCCGCCTGGGCCGGCGCGCGATTGCCGACCGAAGCCGAATGGGAAAAGGCCTGTGTCTGGGATCCGGAGGTCAATGTGCGACGGCGCTTCCCGTGGGGCGAGGACCCCCCGGGCCGTGACCGGGCCAACCTCGGCGGAGGTGCCCTCGGGCCGGCCCCGATCGGCGCCTATCCGGCATCGGCGTCGCCTTATGGTGCCGAACAGATGCTCGGCGACGTGTGGGAGTGGACCACCTCACCACTGCGGCCCTGGCCCGGCTTCACCCCGATGATCTACCAGCAGTACAGCGAGCCGTTCTTCGAAGGTTCCGGAGCCGGTGACTACCGCGTGCTGCGCGGGGGCTCATGGGCGGTGTCCCCATCGATCATGCGGCCCAGCTTCCGCAACTGGGATCACCCGATCCGCCGGCAGATCTTCAGCGGCGTTCGTCTGGCCTGGGACGTCTAGCATGTGTCGTCATCTGGGCTGGTTGGGTGAGCCACGGAGCCTGGCGTCGTTGATGCTGGAGCCGCCGCATGGCCTTGAGGTGCAGTCGTATTCACCCCGACGCCAAAAGCATGGTCTGGTAAACGCCGACGGGTGGGGTGCCGGGTTCTTCATTGACGGGGCACCCCGTAGATGGCGCAGTGCACGTCCGCTGTGGGGTGATGTGTCCTTCGCTTCAGTGGCTCCGGTGTTACGCAGCGGATGCGTGGTGGCTGCGGTTCGGTCCGCAAGTGCCGGAATGCCCATCGACGAGTCCGCGGCCGCCCCGTTCACGGATGGAACCTGGCTGTTGTCGCACAACGGGATTGTCGATCGCGGCGCGGTGGGCCAGGTATCGGGTGCGGAGTCGGTGGTCGATAGCGCGGTGCTGGCGGCCCGGATCTTCGCGTCGGGCCCGGAGAACCTGGGAGAGACGGTTCGGCAGGTCGGCGCCGCGGATCCATCAGCGCGGCTGAATATTCTGGCGGCCAACGGAAATGAGTTGATCGCCACGACCTGGGGTGACACCCTGTCGATTCTGGAGGCCGCCGACGGTGTGGTGGTGGCGAGCGAACCGTACGACGACGACCCGTCCTGGGTCGACATCCCGGACCGGCGATTGGTGCGGGTACGCGATGGGAAGGTAGAGGTGGCGCCACTATGACCATGACTCTGGAGAATCACCTAGCCTCTGGTGCGGCGGCCGAGGCGCTGCGCCGTGATGTCCGGCAGGGCCTGACCGCAGATGCGAAATCGCTTCCTCCTAAATGGTTTTACGACGAGGTGGGTAGCGATCTGTTCGACGAGATCACTCGGCTGCCGGAGTACTACCCAACGCGGACAGAGGCTGGCCTACTTCGTACTCATGCGGCCGATATCGCGTCGGCTTCGGGTGCCGACACCCTGGTGGAGCTGGGTAGCGGCACCTCGGAAAAGACGCGAATGCTGCTCGACGCGTTGGCTCCCAAGACGTTCATCCCCTTCGACGTGGATTCCGGTGTGCTGCGCGCGGCGGGGGATGCTCTGGTCGCCGAGTATCCGGGGATGCGGGTGCGGGCCGTGTGTGGCGACTTCGAGCAGGACCTCGGGCGGATTCCCCGGGAGGGCCGGCGTCTCGTCGCCTTCTTGGGCTCCACGATCGGAAATCTGACCACGCAGCCGCGGGCACGATTCCTGGCCGATGTGGCGGCCACCCTGCAACCCGGTGAAATGCTTTTACTCGGAACTGATTTGGTGAAGGACACCGGCCGTCTGGTGCGTGCCTACGATGACAGCGCCGGTGTGACGGCCGCGTTCAATCGCAATGTGCTCGCGGTGATCAATCGTGAACTCGATGCTGATTTCGACCTGGAGGCTTTCGAGCACGTCGCATTGTGGAACGGCGACGAGGAACGCATGGAGATGTGGCTGCGCTCCGTGCGCGACCAGCGGGTAACCATCGAAGCTCTGAATCTCGTCGTAGATTTCGGGACGGGGGAGATGATGTTGACCGAGGTGTCGTGCAAGTTCCGGCGGGAGGGTGTGGCGCGGGAGTTGGCCGCTGCGGGCCTGCGCCAGACCCATTGGTGGACAGATGATTCCCATGACTTCGGACTGTCGCTGGCGGTGAAACAGTGAGCTTGGGTGAGGTGTGGCGGCAGGTCCGGCCACCGGTTCTCGGTGTGCACCTGGATTCGGCCGCCTGCTCACGGCAGAGCGTTGACACCATTCGGGCGGTGGCTCAGCACGCCGAACACGAGGCGCAGATCGGCGGATACGTGGCGCAGGAAGCCGCGGCCCCGGTACTCGAGGCTGGACGTGCGGCAGTACGTCACTTGACGAGCATGCCCGAGGCACAGGTGCAATTCACCACCGGCGCCGCCGATGCCCTGCGTACGCTGCTGCAGTCGTGGCCGGTCGATGCCGGACGGGTTGTCGCCTGTCTGCCCGGTGAATTCGGCCCGAACCTGATGATCATGAACCACTTCGGATTCACTCCGGTGTGGTTGCCTGTCGACGGAGACGGCCGCGCCGATATTGACGGGATCGAGGCGTTTCTGCGCCGCGAGAAGGTAGACCTGGTGCATTTCACCGTTGTCGGCAGCCACCGCGGCACCGTGCAGCCCGCCGCCGACGTGGTCGCGTTGGCGCGTGCGGCCGGGGTGCCGGTCGTTGTCGATGCCGCGCAGGCACTGGGACATATCGATTGCACGTTCGGTGCCGACGCCATGTACGCACCATCACGTAAGTGGTTGGCCGGTCCGCGTGGTGTGGGCGTGCTTGCCGTCAATCCAGCTCTTGCACATCTGATTCCGCAATGGGCCGGCCATGTCGAGGCACATGTCGCGGGCTGGGTGGGGCTGTCGGTCGCGGTGGGGCAGCATCTGGCGGCCGGTCCCTCGGAGGTTCAGGGCGCGTTGGCTGAGCGTGGACGGGCGGCCCGAAAGATCCTGGGAGAACTCAACGATTGGCGAGTGGTGGAGTCGGTGGACGAGCCCAGTGCCATCACCACACTGGAGCCCATCGGGGACATCGACGTCGTCGCGGTGCGAGCGCACCTCATCGAGGAGCATGCGATCGTGGCGACCGCTGCTGAGATCGTGCGAGCACCGTTCGAGATGACCAAGCCGGTGCTGCGGATCAGCCCGCATGTCGATGGCACCGATGAAGAGCTGGAACAGTTGGCCGAAGCGTTGGCCTAGTCCTCACGGCGTAGATCTGGGGCTTCTCGAGCACTTTTCGGCGCAGATGACCTATCTGATGCGAGTTCGGGTATAGGCGCGGCGAAATGTAGGTAGTCGGCTACTCGTGCCTAGGCGGGCAGTTCGATGCCACCGTAGCTTTGCCCGCGCGGTGGAACCGGATAGCTCTTCCTGAAAGGCAAAGGCGTGCCAGAGAATATACCTCCCTTGGATCCCCTGCCAACCTGCAGGACGATCGATGAAGTCGTTGCGGCGATCGACTCGATCATCATGTGGTCAATCGGGGTATCAAGCAGGCTCGGATACTTCGCGGCGCTGTATAAGAGGATCACCCTCGCGGTCGGCGTCGCGATTGAGCAGCATGTGTTCCAGGATGGCGCACGGATGGAACGGTTCGATGTGGAATTCGCCGAGCGCTATTTCGCTGCGTTGAATGGTTACTTCCACCCGGATCGGTACGGCAAACCCGCGCACTCGTGGCAGGTGACATTCGATTCGGCTCACCTGGAGCAGCCAATCCTGGTGCAGCACATGCTCGCCGGGGTCAATGCACACATCGGTCTCGACCTTGGAATTGTTGCCCAGAATGTCGCCGGTGGTGCCCAGCTGCAGTCGCTGCGCGAGGACTTCAACCGGCTCAATGCGGTGCTGGCCAGTCAGGTGAACGGCGTGGTGGGAGACATCAACGAGTTGTCTCCGGTGTTGGCCGACTTGTACGCGGTGCTCCAGGAACGTCAGATCGCGGTGATCAACGAATCGGTCAAAGCATTTCGCGATAGCGCTTGGCGGTTCGCCGCGGTGCTGGCCGCCGTGCCGGACGTTCTCGATCCCGGCGTGATCCTGGCGCGCGATCTGCAAATCGCACAGCAGGGGGCGCTGGTCTACAGTCCGCCCGCCCCCATGTCCGTGTTTGTCAACGCGATCGCTGCACGGGAGAGCCGCGATGTGGTGGCCAATCTGCGAGTGCTGGATCGAATTGCGGAGACACCGGCGCCGATATGCACCGTGATGTGATGCGGCACGCCATGTTTAGATCAGCTTCCAAGTGTGCACCGGTTCGTTGGAATGCATGTGTTCGCAATACATCCGGAGCATCTCGCTGAGCGCCGCCTTGCGAGTCAACCCACGCTCTTCGAGCGCGCCGACGGTGTGGGTCTGCCAGGCCGCGCCGTTGATGCCCGATTTCGCTCGCGCCTCAATGACCCCGAGGTAACGATCCCGCACCTCAGTGGCCACCCCCCAGCGTTGCAATCCTTCGTGTGCCATGGGCAGCAGGTGTCGCAGCGTCAGTTCATCGGCCGTGATCTCGCCGACGCCGGGCCAGTACATTCTGGCTTCTGCGCCACGCCGGGCACCCTCTAGGAAATTGTCATGTGCCGCAGCGAAAGTCATCTTCGTCCAGACCGGACGATCATCCTCGGACAGGGCTCGAAGCGCGCCGTAGTAGAACGCGGCATTGGCCATCACATCGATCACCGACGGCCCGGCGGGCAGCACGCGATTTTCCACGCGTAGATGCGGTGTGCCGTCGACGACGTCGTAGATCGGGCGGTTCCAGCGATAGACCGTTCCGTTGTGCAACCGCAGTTCCTGAAGTCGAGGCGCCCTCCCCGCCGCGAGCTCGGCCACCGGGTCCTCATCCGAGATCTCTGGCAGCAGCGATGGGAAGTAGAGGACGTTCTCTTCGAACAGGTCGAAGATCGAGGTGATCCAGCGCTCGCCGAACCACACCCGTGGGCGCACCCCCTGCACCTTGAGTTCCTGGGGCCGGGTGTCGGTGGACTGCGTGAAGAGCTCGATGCGCGTCTCCGCCCACAGGGACTTGCCGAAGAAGAACGGTGAGTTGGCGGCCAGCGCCAACTGAGGGCCCGCCAGCAGCTGGGCGGCGTTCCAGTTGGCGGCGAAGTCGTCGGGGGCCACCTGCAGATGCAGCTGCATGCTGGTGCACGCCGACTCCGGGGCGATGGACGGCGACCTGACGCTGAGCCGTTCTGCACCGGTGATGTCGATCTGCATGTCCTCACCACGGGCGTTGAACACCGCGTCGTTCAATGCCCGGTATCGGGAGGACGGGCTCATCCACGCGCCGTCCAGATGTTCGGGCATGACCGTTGGCAGGATGCCGATCATCACGATGTGGGCGCCTCTCTCGCCGGCCCGCTGCTCCGCCGCGTTCAGGCTCGTGCGCACGTCGTCTTCGAGTTCCAGGGCCGCCGAGCCGGGGAGTGCGCGGGGCGGCACATTGAGTTCGATGTTGTAGGCGCCCAGTTCCGTCTGAAAGGCCGGATCGGCGATCGACGCGAGGACTTCGGTATTGGTCATCGCCGGCTGGTAATTGCTGTCGACGAGGTTGAACTCGATCTCCATGCCGGTCAGCGGTCGTTCGAAGTCGAATCTGGACTCCGACAGCATGGTCTCGAACACGTCCAGACAGTTCTGCACCTTGGTGCGATAGGCCCGGCGGTGCTCACCGGTGAACTGGGTGCGTGCGACTTCGTCGCCCATGGGTCGTATTCTTCCCCACCGGGGGGCTAGGACCTGGTGATTCGCCCGTACGCGGCCCCGGACGATTCGGCGAAAAAAGGTTGAAAAACATGGAACCAAATCAGCAGCAGCGCCGTCGTATCTGATCAGAGGCACAATCTGGCGACGAACCGCGCCATCGTGTGCGCGTGGGACCGGTTCCTTGGGGAGGTATCTATGAGCGACATCATGAAGGCCAACGGTGCCGAGATGGCTCGGCTGGCGAGTCGCGTCGCAGGACGTGCGAAGGATGCGTTTCCCGATGTTGATTTCGAGGCGGCGGCCAACGCGGTTGCCGGTACCGAGTTCGCTGAGGTGCTGCGGGCCGTCAGTGCGGCACTCAAACGCGCCGGGGGTGGTGCGTCCGAACGTATCGAGGGCATCTCACACTTTGTTCAAACCAGTTCGGGCTCGTTGACGGGCCAGGACGCCGCTAACGGCAGGCAGGTCACCAGGGCCGGAGAGGTCAGGCTGTGAGACCGACGATTTCGCAGCTACGTGGGTGGGATGTCGCCAACCTGGACGCTGCCGCAAAGGCCATCGAAGATGCCAGCAAGAACCTGGACTTGTCCATCGACGGAGTGGTCCGCGATTTGGACTCGGCAGAGTCGTTCTGGAAGGGCAAGTCCTTCGCGGCGGCGTATGACCAGGCGTCGAGCGAGCAGTCCTCGACCAACCGGCTCTCGTTCGCGATCGGCAATGTGGCCGAGGCGGTCCGTGGCGGGCACTCGGCACTGACTGCGGCGCGTGACAAGGTGATGGCGCTGGTGGACGAGGCCAACGCGAAGGGCCTGCAGGTTGCCGACGACGGCACGGTCACGGCTCCGCAGGGCAACAGGGATCTGCAGGCCGAGGCCCGCCGGCTGACCGACGCGATTCGTCAGGCCCTGAAGTCGCTTGAGGAGGCCGATCGCGCCTCGTCGAATGACCTGCGCAAGGCATCGGAGACGGTCGACGCGGAGCACAAGGCGGCCAGCACGCAGCCCGCGGCGTTCGTACCGGCCAGCAGTGGCGGTGCGGCAAGCGGCTCGATGCGGGCCGGCAGCAGTGGATTCGGTGGCGGCAGCGGCAGCGGTGGCGGCGGTTTCGGTGGGGGCCATGGCGGCGGCAGCGGGGGCGGCCACGGTGGCGGCGGGGGTCATAGCGTGCCCGACGGGAGCTACTCCAACACCGGTGCTCCGTCGTTGCGTCCGTCGGGTCCGTCGGTGTTCATGAATCTGGACGCCGGACAGATGGACGTCGCGCGCAAGATCATCGAAGAAGGTCTTCGTCGGGGGCTTTCGCCCGAGGCGATTCAGATCGCGTTGGCCACCGCACTCACCGAGTCCGGCTTGCGCAGCCTCGCGAACTCCTCGGTTCCCGACTCGATGATGCTGGCCAATGACGGTGTGGGACATGACCACGACTCGGTGGGGCCGTTCCAGCAGCGTCAAAGCTGGGGTGCTACAGCCGATTTGATGGATCCGACGAGGTCGGCAGGCAAGTTCTACGACCAGTTGGTGAAGGTGTCCGGCTGGCAGGACATGAGCGTTGCCCAAGCCGCGCAGTCGGTTCAGCGCTCCGCCTTCCCTGACGCGTATGCGAAGTACGAGGCGCAGGCCGCGCAGATCTTCCACCAGGTCACCGGCCGATAGTCGCGTTGCCCGTCGGCTGACTGTGGTGCAATGTGGGCATGGCCACGCCGCGACGCACCCAGGAGGAACGTTCGGCGGCGATGCGTTCTCGCTTGCTTGAGGCGACCATCGACTGTCTCGTCGAGTTCGGGTATTCCGGCACCACCACCTCGCGTATCGCGAGTCGCGCCGGTGTCACGCGCGGTGCGCTGATCCATCACTTCCAGTCGAAGTCGGAACTGATGGCTGAGTCGGTGCGCCATCTCGCGTTCAAGCGCACCCAGGCGGTACTCGAAGAGCTGATGGCCATGGATCAATCTGCCGACTCTGTTGAGCGGTATCTCGACGTGCTGTGGCGGATTCATCAGGGGCCGTTGTTCACCGCGGTGGTGGAGCTGCTTATCGCGGCGCGGACCGAGCCTGACCTCCGTGTGCACCTGGACCAGTTCGAAAAGATGGTGCTGCACAATCTGTCGGCGTTGCATGTACTCGACGACGAGGATCCGACGTCTCCCAGAGATCGGCGTGACTTCGGTCTGCTGGCCATGGACATCATCCGCGGCATCCTGGTCAGCAGCTTGACCGCGTCTCAGGAAACCCGCGACCGTCGCTGGTCCAGGGCCAAGCAGATGCTGGAGCTGCGGCTTCGGGCGCCGCAGCTCGATACGCAAAAACAAACTGTCCTGTAGGTAAATGCCCGGGGTGATTCCGGGCAAGTTTTATGCACGTTCACCAAGTTCATCGTTCCATGGACCGGGCCTTCTTCGGGTTGACGATACATCTGTACCGGAACCTTACATTCAGGATAGAACGTATGTTACGTTGACGAAGCCCCCATCGAAGTGCGCGCAAAAGGAGCTTGGAACGATGCCCCCAAAGGCCCCCGAAAAGGTTTTCGTCATCGGCGTCGGGATGACGAAGTTCGAGAAACCCGGACGACGTGAGGGCTGGGACTACCCGGCCATGGCCAAGGAATCGGGCACCAATGCCCTGACCGACGCCGGCATTGACTACGACAAGGTGGAAGCCGCCTATGTCGGGTACTGCGCGGGGGAGTCCACCTCCGGTCAGCGTGCCGTCTATGAACTCGGCATGACCGGCATCCCGGTCACCAACGTCAACAACAACTGTTCAACCGGCTCGACCGCGCTGTTCAATGCGGCGCAGGCCATTCGCGGTGGACTCGCCGATGTCACGCTGGCGCTGGGATTCGAGAAGATGCAGCCCGGATCGTTGGGCGCGACCTTTACCGATCGCGAGCAGCCCATGCAGCGGCACATCGAAGCCCTCGCCGGGTTGTTCGATTTCGCCTTCCCACCTGCGCCCTGGATGTTCGGCGCCGCCGGTCGTGAGCACATGCAGAAGTACGGCACCACCGCCGAGCACTTCGCCAAGATCGGTTACAAGAACCACAAGCATTCGGTGAACAACCCTTACGCGCAGTTCCAGGAGGAGTACACCCTTCAGGACATCTTGGACGCCAAAGAGATCTACGCACCACTGACCAAACTGCAGTGCTCGCCGACCTCCGACGGATCGGGCGCGGCCATCTTGGCCTCGGAGCGGTTCGTCGAGGCCAACGGGCTCGGTGACCGTGCCGTGGAAATCGTCGGGCAGGCGATGACCACAGACACCCCGGGAACGCTGGAATCCAAGTCGGCGATCACGCTCATCGGATTCGACATGGCCAAGCTCGCCGCGCAGAAAGTGTATGAGCAGGCTCAGATTTCGGCCGACGACGTGGACGTCATCGAGTTGCACGACTGCTTCTCGGCCAACGAACTGATCACCTACGAGGCGTTGGGACTGTGCGCCGAGGGCGAGGGCGGCAAGCTGATCGACAACGGTGACACCACCTACGGCGGCCGTTGGGTGGTCAACCCGTCGGGTGGCCTGATCTCGAAGGGGCACCCGCTTGGTGCGACCGGTCTGGCGCAGTGCGCCGAGCTCACCTGGCAGCTGCGCGGTGAGGCCGACAAGCGCCAGGTGGCCGACGCAAAGGTGGCGTTGCAGCACAACCTCGGCCTCGGTGGGGCGTGCGTGGTCACCGCCTACAAGCCGGCCAACCGCTGAAAGGGGTTGGAAAACAATGGCTGACACCAAATACCCGTTCAACAACGATGGCCTGGACCAGTGGGGCGCCGAGGAGACCATCGAGGTCGACAAGGATCGCCTGATCGCCTATGCCGAGGCCACCAACGACCCGATCGAAGAGCATCGCAAGGGGGAGGTGGCACCACCGGTTTTCGCGGTGGTGCCCATCTTCCAGTCACTCGTTGGAACCACGATGAGTGTCGTTCCCTACCAGTTGATTCCGCGTGTGGTGCACGGCGAGCAGTTCTTCCGGTTTCACCGGCCCATCAAGCCCGGCGACACGCTGGTGGCCAAGTCGAAGATGACCGGCTACGAGGGTATGGAGAACGGCACTCGCGGCACGGTGTATGCCGAAACGCGCGACGCCTCGGGCGATCTGGTCAACGAACAGTACGTGACGTTCTTCTTCCGCAAGTACGACGTGGGTGAGACACGCGGTGTGCTTGGCCCGAACGTTGTGCTGGATGAGGCGATCAAGGCCAATGCGCCAGCCGCCTCCCTGGTTCAGCATGTCGATGATGACCAGACGTTCCGGTACAGCCCGGCCTCGGGTGATCCGATGCCGATCCACCTGGACAACGATGCCGCGGTGGCGGCCGGATTGCCCGGCATCATCGCGCATGGGTTGTGCACCATGGCATTTACATCGTGGGCCGCCCTGACCGAGCTGGCCGACTCACGCACCGAGCGTCTCAAGGAGCTGGCGGTGCGGTTCGCCAAGCCGGTGCTGCCCGGGCAGGACATCACCACCAGCTTCTGGAAGAACGGTGCCGCCGGCACCTATTCGTACGAAACGAGCGTCGGCGACGATCTCGTCATCAAAAACGGCCACGCCGTTATCGCCTAAGTCATCGCAGAAGGAGAGGGAATCACTATGGGACAACTTGACGGACGGGTGGCGGTCATCACCGGTGCCGGACGTGGCATCGGCCGTGAGCACGCGCTGCTCTTCGCCAGGGAAGGCGCGTCGGTGGTCGTCAACGACCTCGGCGGCGCCAACGACGGCTCCGGATCGGATGCCGGGCCCGCGCAGGAAGTGGTCGACGAGATCGTGGCCGCCGGAGGCAAAGCCGTTGCGAACACCGACAACATCTCGACCTGGGCCGGAGCCTCGAACCTGGTGAATCAGGCCGTCGAAACCTTCGGACAGCTGGACGCCGTCGTGAACAACGCGGGCATCCTGCGGGACGGCTTCGTCGCGGGCCTTGAGGAGGACCAGTGGGATTCGGTCATCCAGGTGCACCTCAAGGGGCATTTCGCGGTGCTGCGCCACGCAGCCGAGTACTGGAAGGCACAGTCCAAGGCCGGTGCCGATGTCAAGGCCACCGTGGTGAACACCGCATCGGATTCCGGTGTGACACTGCCGAATCCGGGTCAGGGTAACTATGGTGCGGCCAAGGCCGGTATCGCGGCGCTGTCCTGCGTCGCAGCCGCCGAGCTGGAGCGGTACGGGGTCAAGGTCAACGCGATCGCGCCGGTGGCGCGCACGCGCCTGACGCTGGCCACGCCGGGTATGGGTGCGATCTTCGCGGCGCCGGTGGAGGAGGGGCAGTTCGACATGTTCAGCCCGGCCAACATCTCACCGTTGGTGGCCTACCTGAGCACGGAGAAGAACCCGTGGACCGGTCAGGTGTTCAAGGTGACCGGTGGATCCATTCAGCGGCTCAAGGGATGGTCGGTGACCGACACCGCCGAGACCGACGGACCGTGGAGCATTGACCTGGTGCGCGAGAGCGTCGAGCCCTGGAAGTAGGAATTTCTTAACGCGAACGGTCCCCCGAAATCGGGGGACCGTTCGGCGTTTTCAGGTGTGTCCACGGCGGCGCGCCCCTAGATTCGGAGTTATGAGGCACACCGGTCAACTCGCCGCGGAGTTCGTCGGCACGCTGATCTTGATTCTGTTCGGCTTGGGTGTGGTCGCACAGGTGGTGACGGCCGGTAACGAGGACTACGGCAATCACAACTCCATCGCCTGGGCCTGGGGCATGGGAGTCGCCTTCGGCGTTTTCGCCGCCGGGCGGATATCCGGTGCGCACCTGAACCCGGCGGTGACGCTGGCATTGGCGGTGTTTCGTGGATTCCCCTGGAAACAGGTGATTCCGTTCATCCTGGCCCAGACGGCGGGTGCGTTCGTGGCGGCGCTGCTGGTTCGGTGGAACTACGGAAGTGTGTTGTCGGCTGTGGATCCCGGGCACACCATTGCGACGCAGGGGGTTTTCTCGACGCTCCCGGGTAACGGCGCCCTTGACGTCAGCCTGTGGGGCGGCCTGCGCGACCAGATCATCGGCACCGCGATCCTGTTGTTCCTGATCTTCGCCATTTCAGACCGGCGCAATATCCGTATGCCCGAGAGTCTTTTGCCGTTCGCGATCGGGGCGGTGGTGGTCGGTCTGGGCATGGCATGGGGGTCCATCGCGGGGTATGCGATCAATCCGGCCCGCGATTTCGGGCCCCGGCTGGCGTCTTATCTCACCGGTTTCGATACGGCCTTCCTGTACCAGCACGGCGCCCAGTACTGGTGGGTGCCGATAGTCGGACCACTCGTCGGGGGCCTGCTGGGGGCCGCCCTGTACCGCTATCTCGTGGAAGCATTCCTGTACGCAGACGATTCCGAAACCCAATCACCGTCGCACACCGAGGAGTTCGCCAATGGCTGATTTCGTGGCATCGATCGACCAGGGCACCACCAGCACGCGTGCCATGATCTTCAACCACCGCGGCGAGGAGGTCGGTCGCCACCAATTGGAGCATCAGCAGCTGCTGCCGCGGGCAGGTTGGGTGGAGCACAATCCGGTGGAGATCTGGGAACGCACCTGGTCGGTGCTGGCCACATCGCTCAACGTGACCGGATTGTCGGCCGGGGACCTCGCGGCAGTGGGGGTGACCAATCAGCGCGAGACCACCCTGGTGTGGAACCGTCACACCGGCAGGCCGTATTGCAATGCCATCGTGTGGCAGGACACTCGCACCGACAAGATCGCGACAGCACTGGATCGGGACGGGCGCGGTGATGTCATTCGCGAAAAGGCCGGATTGCCGCCTGCCACATACTTTTCCGGCGGGAAGCTGCAGTGGATTCTGGAGAATATCGATGGTGTGCGCCGCGATGCGGAGAACGGTGATGCGCTCTTCGGCACCCCCGACAGCTGGGTGATCTGGAACCTCACCGGAGGCATTCGCGGTGGGGTACACGTCACCGACGTGACCAATGCCAGCCGCACGATGCTGATGAACCTGGAGACCCTGGATTGGGACGACGAGCTGCTGTCGTTCTTTTCCATTCCACGCCAGATGCTTCCGCCGATCAAGGCGTCGTCGCCGGTCGAGCCGTTTGGCTTCACGACCCATATGGGGCCGCTCGGCGGTGAGGTGCCCATTGCCGGCGACCTGGGGGATCAGCAGGCGGCGATGGTGGGGCAGGTGTGCCTGAGTCCCGGCGAGGCCAAGAACACCTATGGCACCGGGAATTTCTTGCTACTCAACACCGGTGAAGAATTGGTCCACTCGCGCAACGGGCTCTTGACCACCGTGTGTTACCAGTTTGGGAACAACAAGCCGGTGTACGCGCTGGAAGGTTCCATCGCGGTGACCGGTTCGGCGGTGCAGTGGCTGCGTGACCAGCTCGGCATCATCAGCGGTGCCTCACAAAGCGAGGACTTGGCTCGTCAGGTCGAGGACAACGGCGGTGTCTACTTCGTACCGGCCTTTTCGGGTCTGTTCGCGCCGTATTGGCGTTCGGACGCCCGTGGCGCGATTGTGGGCCTTTCCCGGTTCAACACCAACGCGCATTTGGCGCGCGCAACACTCGAGGCGATCTGTTATCAGAGCCGCGAAGTGGTTGAGGCCATGGAGGCGGACTCGGGTGTGCACCTGGAGGTACTCAAGGTGGATGGAGGCATCACAGCCAACAAGCTCTGCATGCAGATCCAGGCCGATACGTTGGGCGTCGATGTCGTCAAACCCGTTGTCGCCGAGACGACCGCACTCGGCGCGGCATATGCGGCGGGATTGGCCGTCGGCTTCTGGAAGGACCCCGACGACCTTCGGCGGAACTGGCAGGAAGACGAGCGCTGGAGCCCGTCGATCAGTGAACAGCAGCGGGCCGACGGATTCGCCGGCTGGAAGAAGGCCGTGCAGCGCACGTTGGACTGGGTCGACGTGAGCTAGGCCCCCCGCCTGTCATAACGGGGGGCCTAGGCTCATTCAGTCGGTCTCACCCAAGATGCCGTAGATCTGCTTGCGGGCAGAGTTGACGATCTCGATAATCCGCTGCTGCTGCTCGGCTGAGGCGGCGTGGGCCGACTGCGCGACCGCACCCATCAGCTGGCCGAGTGCGGAACGAAGATCGAGGACCGATGGGTCGGCGTCCTCATTGATCTTGTCCCAGGGCGGGGTATCGAGTTTGGCCGCGCCCGCTTTGCCTTCTTCGGTGAGCTCGAACTGCTTGCGGCTGCCGCTGCCCTCGGCCTCAACGATGAGGCCCTCGTCGACGAGCAGTTGCAGTGTCGGATACACCGAACCGGGGCTCGGCCGCCAGATGTTGTTACTGCGTTCGGCGATCTCGCGGATCATCTCGTAGCCGTGCATCGGGCGTTCGGCGAGCAGCGCCAGGATGGCGGCCCGGACGTCGCCGCGCTGGCCACGTCCCCGTCCGCGTCCACGCTGCGGGTCACCGAAACCGAATCCGAAAGGACCAAAGCCGGGACCGAATCCACGTCCGAACCCGGGTCCGAACCCACGTTCCATGAACGCGCCGGGTCCGCGTCGCCCAGCCCAGGCTTGCTCCTGGAACTCGCCGCGCGGATCGCAGTCGTGCTGACGACCGCCGTGGCGCCGACCTGGTCCGCGACGTGTGGGGTCGAAACCGAATCCGAAACCAAAGGGTGTGTCGGGCCGGAACTGATCGGCCCTTTCCTCATGGGAAGTCATGTGTATCTCCTTGTGCTTGGGGGGAGGCGTTCTCACCTCTCGATACATAACGATATATCGGAATCGATCGTGATGCAACGAAAACTTTCGGAGACGATTTCGAGGGCTGCTGCCAGCTACGCGCCGTAGGGTGACCGCCATGACGGTGAAGTGGCTGGAACAACCCGAGGACCACGACTATGCGGCGGCCGTGGATTACCTGACGCTCGTCGGTGAGGCTGATGTGGTGAAGCGGACCGTGAAGGCGCTGCGCAACGCGACGCTGGAGTACCGCAAGGCCAAGGACATCCTGCGGGCGGCTCACCTGGAGATGCTTCCCAAGACCAACGCTCATGTCGCCCGCGACCTAGCGAAGATCGCCAAGGACAAGGCGTTGTCCCCCATCCTGTTGGTGCGCGGGGACGCACGCTCCGGGGCGCGGCTAGAGATCGCCGACGGCTACCATCGGGTCTGCGCTAGCTACATATCCGACGAAAATACCGATATCCCCTGCCATTTGGCTTCCTGGCAGTAGCTCCATGGGCGGATTTGGATTTCCGACCCTGGCGATCGTCGTCGTCGTCGGAATGGTGGGACCGCTGCTCGCGCTCAATACGCGGCTGCGGATCCCCGTTGTCATCGGCGAATTGCTCGCCGGAATCATCATCGGACGCACCGGGTTTGGCTGGATCGATGCGTTCGATCCCACGTTCAAGATGTTCGCCGACGTCGGATTCGCACTGGTCATGTTCGTCGCCGGCACGCATGTGCCCATACGCGATAGGACAATGGTGGCCGCGCTACCCAAGGCGGCGCTGCGCGCCGTCGTGGTGGGCGCGGTCGGTGCGGTGTTGGGAGTGCTGCTGGCCAACGCGTTCCACACGGGGCATGCACCGCTGTACGCGGTGCTCATCGCGTCCTCCTCGGCGGCGCTGGTGCTGCCGATCATCGACTCCCTGAGCCTGGAAGGGCCCAAGGTATTGAGCACCACCGCGCAGGTGGCCATCGCCGATACCGCATCGATTGTTCTGTTGCCCTTGGTTATCGACCTCAAGCATGCGCCCAGGGCGGCCGTCGGTGCGGTGGCCGTGGCGGCGTGCGCGGGCATTGTTTTCGTGATCCTGCGGGCGCTCGATCGGGCCGGAAAGCTTGACCGGTTCCACGATTATTCCAAGCAGCGCCGGGTGGCCATGGAGCTGCGGATCAGCCTGGCCATCGTCTTCGGGCTGGCGGCGCTGGCCGTGAAGACTCACGTGTCGATCATGTTGGCCGGGTTCGCTCTGGGCTTGGTCGTCGCGGGCATCGGGGAGCCGCGCCGACTTGCCAAGCAGCTGTTCGGCTTCACCGAAGGCTTCTTCTCGCCACTGTTCTTCGTCTGGCTGGGGGCCTCCCTGCACGTGCGCGAGCTCGGTGAGAACCCCAAGCTCATGCTGCTGGGGCTGGGCCTGGGTGGCGCGGCCGTCTTGGCACATATGGTCGGACGGATCTTCGGACAGCCGGTATCGCTGGGTGCGTTGGCGGCGGCTCAGCTCGGCGTGCCGATCGCGGCGGCCGCGATCGGCGAACAGCAACAATCATTACTGCACGGTGAGGCCGCGGCACTCATCTTGGGGGCGCTGGTCACGATCGTCGCGGCAACGCTGGGCGGCTCGCTCTACGCGAAGACATCTATCCGGAATCAGCCAGGGGTGGCGAAACCTGAAGGCCCTCGCGGGGGCTCGGACGGTTCTGACGCTGCCGATGCTGCGGGTGGTCCGGCCCAGCCCACCGGCGGGACAGGCAACGGCGCCGCAGGGTAGGCGGGCTGCATGTGTTCCAGGGCGCGGAGGTGGCGTTCGGCGAGCACCGCGGCCAGCATGAACTGTGGGGGTGTGCCGGGCGGCGGTGGCGGTGCGATGCTGGCAAGCACATCGGTGGAGATCTGGTAGAGCATCTGGTCGCGCGTTTGCGGCGCCAATTGTCCTGCGCGGTTGAGGAATTGGCGGGCAAGATTCGCCTGTTCGGTGGTGAGCCCCGACAGTTGTAGTGTCTGCGCCCATTCGGCCAGCGGTGGTGGCATCACCGGTGGCGGAGGTAGTTTAGGACCACGCTCGCTGATCACCATGGTGCCAGCGAAGATGTCGCCCAGACGTTTACCCTTGGCCGACACCAAGCTGCTGATCACGGCGGGTGCGCCCATGAACATGAAGATCTCGACCACGGCCGCAAGGGCGCGGATGACGGCTTGCCGCAGGCGTTCCGGGCCGCCGTCGTCGGATACCACCCGCAACCCCATGGCCATCTTGCCCAGCGAGCGTCCCCGGGTGGACATCTCCCAGATGACGGGATAGCCGACGAGCGCCAGCACGGAATAGGCGATGCTGAGCGCGCCGGCCAGCGCCTCGTCGAACTGCGAGAGCGAGAACGCGACGACGAAGATTCCGGCATACAGCAGGATCACCTGCACGAAGATGTCGATGAACGCTGACACCACCCGCACCGGAAGCTGGGCCACCTTGACGTCCAAGACAACCGCGTCACCCGTCACCAACTCGGACATCACTCGAGACTACTAGTATTTGCCAGATGGACGTGGACGCATTTGTCGCCACTCACCGGGGGACATGGGACCGGCTGGAGCTGCTGCTCAAGCGCAGGCGCAGCCTGAGCGGTCCAGAGATCGATGAGCTGGTCGAGCTGTACCAGCGGGTGTCGACGCACCTGTCGACCGTGCGGTCGTCCTCGGGGGATCCGGCTTTGGTCGGGCGGTTGTCCAACCTGGTTGCCCGGGCACGTTCGGCCGTCACGGGAGAGCATGCCCCGCTGTGGCGTCACTTCATCCGATTCTGGATGGTGTCCTTTCCCGTGGTCGCCTACCGGAGCTGGCGGTGGTGGCTGGGCGCGACGGTCGCCTCGATGGTGGTGGCAGTCGCCGTCGGCATCTGGGTGATGCACTCAGCCGAGCTGCAATCGGTGATCGGAACACCCGATGAGATCGCGCACCTGGTAAACGAGGACTTCGAAAACTATTACAGCGAGCATCCCGCCGCGGCCTTCGCGCTGCACGTGTGGATCAACAACTCGTGGGTGGCGGCGCAATGCATCATCTTCGCCGTGCTGCTGGGCATTCCCATCCCGTTCGTCTTGTTCATGAATGCGGCGAATGTGGGCGTGGCCGGTGGTTTGATGATCGCGGCGGGCCGCGGCGATGTGTTCTTCGGCCTGATCCTCCCGCACGGTCTCTTGGAGCTCACGGCGGTGTTCTTGGCCGCGGGCGCGGGAATGCGCCTGGGATGGAAGGTTATTGACCCCGGCGATCGGCCCCGTGGACAGGTGCTGGCCGAGCAGGGCCGCGCCGTCATGTCGGTGGCGGGCGGACTTGTCGGGGTACTGCTGGTGAGCGGTCTCATCGAGGCGCTGGTCACCCCGTCGCCATTGCCGACATTCGCACGTGTGGCAATCGGGGTGATCGCGGAGTCACTGTTTCTGGCCTATGTGGTGATTCTCGGTCGGCGCGGGGTGGCCGCCAACGAATCCGGCGATATGGAAGACGCTCCCGACTACGCTCCGGCTTCCTGAACGCTACAGGCGTCCGGACGCCTTCAACGATAGATACCGGTCGGCAAGAGCGGGGGCGATCTCATCCGGCGGGGCGTCGACAACCTCGACACCCTGCCGGCGCAACAAGGTGACGATGCGCCGGCGTCCGCCACGGGTACGTTCGGCAGCGGCCGCGTCATAGACCTGCTCGACGTCCAGTGACCTGATATTTCCTGGCCCCGTGGAGTTCTCGGGCATCACCATGTCCTCGACACGTGGATCGCTGACCGCGGCCACCAGCAGATGGTGATGGCTTGTCAGCTGGGGAAGCAGCGGTAGCAGGCCCTCCTCCAGCGCCTCGGGATTCAGGTCGGTGAGCAGCACGATGAGCGAGCGATGGCGGGATTTACGACGAATGGTGGCCACGAGATCGCGGGCGTCGGATTCAACAAGCGAGGATTCCAGCGGCGCCATCGCGTTGACCACCAGCGGAAGTAGTTCGTTGCGCGATGCACCGGACACCTGCGAGCGCACCGCGCGGTCGTGCGCCAGGAAGTCAACGCGATCTCCGGCGCGAGATGCCAATGCCACCAACAGCAATGCGGCGTCCATCGCCCAGTCCAACCGCGGCCACCCGGAGGGATCGCCCGATGTCGGGTCGACGCCGATACGTCCCGCCGAGGTGCGACCGGTGTCCAGCACCACGAGGATGCGGCGGTCTCGTTCCGGGCGCCAGGTGCGTACCACCACGTCATTGCGCCGGGCGGAGGCACGCCAGTCGATGGACCGGACGTCATCGCCCACGACATACTCACGCAGCGAATCGAATTCGGTGCCCTGACCGCGGATGAGCACAGGGATGGCACCTTCGAGTTCGCGCAGTTTGGCGAGGCGGGACGGCAGATGCTTGCGGCTCAGGAACGGTGGCAGCACGCGCAGCTGCCAGGGCACGTCGTGACGTCCCTGCCGCCCGGCCAGCCCCAGCGGTCCCACCGTACGCACGGTCACGGTGGCCGGCCGGTGATCGCCACGACGTAAGGGGTACAAGGAGGTAACGATCTGTGTGCGTTCGCCATTGCGCAGATTCAACCGGTGTGCCCGTGGTGTCGCACGCATGCTCGGTGCCCAACTGTCCCGGACCCATCCGCGTACCCGGCGGCCCGGATTCTGGATCTGCAGGGTGATGTCTGCGGATTCACCAAGCCGGATGGAATCCGGCCCCGACCGGACAAAGGTGAGACGGCGCGGGCTGGCGGCGGCGGCGATATCGATGACGATCAATACCGTGAGTGCCAGGAGTAGCAGCCAGAACAGCCGAACCGGCCACGGCGACACCAGGATCAGCAGCGCGCCGAGCAGCGCCGCCAATCCCGCGCGTCCGGTGAGAATCACTAGCGCGGCACCGGAACCGTGACGAGGATGCCGTCGAGCACTCGGTCCGAGGTGGCGCCCTCCAACTCCGCCTCGGGGCGCAGGCCGATGCGGTGGCGCAGCGTCGGGCGCGCCATCGCCTTGACGTCGTCCGGAGTGACATAGTTGCGGCCGGACAGCCACGCCCACGCACGGGAAGTCGCTAGCAGGGCCGTCGCCGCGCGCGGGGAGGCGCCCAGCTGCAGCGAGGGCGACTGGCGGGTGGCGCGGATGACGTCGACCACGTAGGCGAGCACCTCCGGGGCTACCAGCACGCGGCCCACCGCGGCGCGTCCGGCCTCCAGGTCGGCGGCAGAGGCGACCGGAGTGACATGGGACAGGTTGCGGGGGTCGAATCCGTGCGCATGCCGCTCCAGGATGGCGATCTCCTGATCACGTTCCGGCAGAGACACGTTGAGCTTCATCAGGAAGCGGTCCAACTGAGCCTCGGGCAGCTGATAGGTGCCCTCGTATTCGATGGGATTCTGGGTCGCGGCGACGATGAAGGGATTGGGGAGCGGTCGTGGAGTGCCATCGACCGTCACCTGACGCTCCTCCATGGCCTCCAGCAGTGCCGCCTGCGTCTTGGGCGGGGTGCGGTTGATCTCGTCGGCCAGTAGCAGATTGGTGAACACCGGACCGGCCCGGAACTCGAATGCCGCGGTGCGTGCGTCGTAGACCAGGGACCCGGTGACGTCACCCGGCATCAGGTCGGGAGTGAACTGCACCCGCTTGAACTCCAGGGACAGCGCCGCCGAGAGCGTACGCACCAGAAGGGTTTTCGCGACTCCGGGGACGCCTTCCAACAGGACGTGCCCGCGGCACAGGAGCGCGACGACCAGTCCGCTGACCACGGAATCCTGCCCCACGACCACGGTGGCGATTTGTTCGCGTAACGCGGCCAGGGCATTGCGCGCGGCGTCCTCAGAGTTCCCGGTGGTGGTTGCCTGTGTCACGATTCGCGTACCTGCCTTTCCAGAAGATCCAGTTGTCGAGTCAGATTGGTGAGCTGTTGGTCGTCCGACGGGACGGGGCCGAACAGCACATGGTGAATCTCGATGGGGTTACGGCCTATTCGCGAAGCGACGGTGGTGGTGACGACCTGCGGCGTCTCGTCGACCGGGAGGCCGAGCCGGCGCACGATCCGGTAGGTGGCGGCCTCGCGCAACGATGCGGCGGCGAGATCGCGGGCACGGCGCGACCGGTAGAGGCGCCCGCGCCCCTCGGTGGTTTCCGAAGCGCGCACGATCACCGGAAGCTTTTCGGCGACCACGGGCCCCAGGCGGCGGCCCCGCCAGAGAGCGAGCAGCAGTACGACGATGCAGAGCTGCCAAATAGCCATGCTCACTTGGTCGGGGATCAGATCGCCCATCGATTTCGGTTGGGCGCTGGTGCCCACCTTCGGCCGTTCGGGGACGTACCAAACCAGGTGCGAGGAGCGGCCGGCCAGATTCATGGCCAATGCCGCATTGCCCTGCTTGGCCAGTTGCAGGTTGGATAGCAGGGTGTCATCGCCCAGCACGGTGATGGTGCGGGCGCCCTCGGGATAGCGCAGCAGAGTGCCGCCGTAGCAGCTAATTTGGCCAGGACCTGGATTGGTGAATGTGTAGGTGGGGCCGATGTATGTCTGAATGGTGCCGGCCCGCTGAGCTTCCCGGAGATCGCAGTTGGGTTCGACGATCTCATCGCTTTGGTATGAGGTGATGCGTGCCTGCGAGGCCAGCCGCTCACGGGTCGCGGAGTACGGTGCCAGCAGGAGGCGATCCCCGGGAATCTCAATCAGAGAGTCCAGTATCTCGTCGGTGAGATTCCCATTGTCCAGCACCATGAGCTGGCTGTCGGGTCGCATCGCGGCACGGACCTCGGCGATGGTGGTGGCGCGTGTGACGGTGACACCTCGGTCGCGCAGCAGTTGCGCGAGAGCGTGCCCGCCCCGCTGGGTCACGGCTTCGGGGTCGAGATAGCCCTCGGGTCGAGGCGATTTGGTGACCAGTAGACCCGTGACGACGATGGCGGCCAGTGCGGTCAGGATCCATGCCCAGGTGCGCCAACGGTCCCGGAGGCGGGGAGAGGTGGCGGTGCTGGTGGTCACCGCACCGCCTCCCAGCCCGTCATCGCGCCCGGTTCTGTGGATGTCAACAGAACCGGGGCATCGCGGATATGGTCGTCCAAGTCGGCGATCTTGCGATAGGACTGTTCGGTGCCGGGGCGTTCGCCGTAGCTCACGTCATTGAAGATTTCCGCACTCGATCGGAATTCTGGTGCCAGTGAGGGTAATTCGCGTGATGCGTCGGCGGCCAGCTCGTTGGCGGTACGTCCCGGCACCGGGGTGAGGATTGTGCGTTCTTCGAGTTGGCGTGCCACGGCGCGCAGCCGGTGCCGGATTGCCGAGGCCCAGTCACCTTGGGATGCGGCAAGTTCGGCCGCCGCTCGATGCTCCGCCGCAGTGAGCTCAGCTGATTCGAAGAGTCCGAAATCCGCGCCGCCCTTGGTCCGGATGGCGCGGCGGGCGATGCGCACCAACAGCAGCACGACGGCGATGACGATGAGCGCGGTGACGACGATGGTGAACCAGCCGCCGGGAACCTCGCTGGCCCGGAACTCCAGGTAGTTCAGGTGTTCGATGATCCAGTTGACCAGACGATCCAGCGGCGAGGGGTGCTCGTAGATCGGTTTGGCGAGTTCGTGTTGGGCCGCCTCGGCCGCTGATTCGCGGTCGATGTCGACGGTCGGCATTACACCTGAACCGGGGGATACGCGGGCAGCCACAACGCATCAGGGTCGATGCCGGGTTGTCCGAGGCGCTCGCGCGTTCTGGTTTCGGTTTGCAACACGAGATCGAATGCCTCGGTGCGCATTCGCTGATCGGTGTAGAGCAGCACGTTCACCGCGGCGTTGAACGGCAGCGTGATGATCTGGGCGACGATGACACCGACACTGGTGAGCGCCAGACCCAGGAGCATTGTCGTGCTGCTGGTATTCGATGAGCCCAGGCCCATGCCGATCTGTCCGCCGAGGCTGAAGGGCATTCCCAGGATGCCGGCCACGATGCCGACGATGATGGATGTGAGCAGCAGGATGCCCAGGAGGCGCCAATAGCCCTTGCGTACCAAAGATATTGATCGGCCGATTGCGCCGAAGACACTCTGGCGCTCCAGGATCAAAACCGGGGACGCCAGGGCGAAGACGGGAATGAGATAGAAGTACAGCGCCAGGAAGCCGAACCCGAGCGCGAAGCCCGCAGGTACCGCGCCCCACGGGCCGACGGTGAGGGCAAGCCCGACCACTCCGGCGATACCGATCGCGAGAGGCAGGGTCAGCAGTAGCGCGGAGAGGAACGCCAACCCGATGAGCGCCCAGATGCGGGGCTTGGCACGCTGCCAGGCCGCCGAGGGCGTGGTGTGTTCACCGAATACGGAGCGTCCGACGGTGACCGTCAGCATGCCGCTCAGGACGATGGTGACCAGCATGGTGATCACGTAGCCGATGGCCGCGCCGCCGAAGTATCCGATCCCGAATGCGGCGGCGAACGCGTCGTCACTGTTCGCGTCGAAGCCGCCGACACCGCTGAGCAGTCCCAGGATGGGTCCGGCTTGCAACGCGAAGGTGAGTAGTTGGCTGATGACCACGACCACGGCGGTGAGACCGATCGTTGCCTTGGGGTTGGCGCGAATGGCGGCGACGGCACCGTTGTACAGCGCGGACAGATCCAGCGGGCGCAGCGGGATGATGCCGGGTTTCAGTGCCGGTGGCGCAGGTGTCACCCAGTAGGGAACCTGCGGCGGCCCCTGATATCCAGGCGGTGGCGGCTGGTATCCGGGCGGTGGTGGTTGATACCCAGGGGGTGGCGGCTGGTATCCGAATCCCGGGGGTGGATATCCGTAGGCCGGGGCGGGTGGATAGCCAGGCGCAGCAGGAGGGTAGGCGGGTGGGGGTCCCGGGGGTAGCGGAGACGGAGTGACGCCCCCCTCGTCGTTGCTCATTGCTCCATTTTGGCGGCTGAGGGCGTTCCTGGCAATTGCCTCCCAATTTTAATGTCAACACCCTTGACATATGTCAGGCGGATTGACATTCTGGGGATATGACTGAGAAGAGCGCCATACAGGAATTCGATCTCGCGTTTGAGGCCGCGTACCGCGGCGAGCGTCCCGACGGTCTGGGTGTCCGGCCGCCGTGGAGCATTGGTGAACCACAGCCCGAGATCGCGACGCTTATCGCCGAGGGCAAAGTGCGCGGGGAGGTGCTTGACGCCGGTTGCGGCGAGGCGGCAACCGCGCTGTATCTCGCCGAGGTGGGGCACACCACCGTAGGTCTGGACTCCGCGCCCAAGGCCATCGAACTGGCGAAAGGCTATGCGGCCGAACGCGGCCTGACCAATGCCAGCTTCGCGGTCGCCGACATCTCAGCCTTCACGGGATATGACGGACGGTTCGACACCATCATCGATTCGACGCTGTTCCACTCGATGCCTGTCGAGCTACGCGATGGCTATCAGCGTTCGATTGTCCGTGCCGCGGCGCCGGGCGCACGCTACTACGTACTGGTCTTCGATCGCGCCGCGTTCCCGGCGGAATCACCCGTCAATGCCGTCACCGAAAATGAACTGCGGGATGCGGTTTCGAAGTACTGGGCCATTGATGAGATCCGCCCCGCCAAGATCTACGCGAACTTCAACGGATTCGAACCGGGTGTGGCGCAGGGGTTCGCGCGGCACCAGGTCGAGCCCGACGGCCGGTCATCGGTGCCGGCGTGGCTACTTTCGGCGCACCTGGCGGGCTAGAAGTCCAGGACGAACCGCTCGGGGTGGTGGTAGTCGTTGGTGCGGGACTGGCCGGTATCGAGATGCGGCGGCGGAATCCATTCGGTGACCCCGTTACCGCGGCGTTTTCGGGTGGTCCAGCCCTGTTGGAGCAGCCGATGATGCGGGCCGCAGGCGAAGGTCAGGTTGTCGATGTCGGTGGGTCCATCGTCGCACCAATCGTCGACGTGATGCACCTGGCAGAGATAACCGGGCACCGTGCATCCCGGCGCCGAACAGCCACGATCTTTGGCGTGTAAGACAATTCGCTGATCGGCGGTGGCGATTCTTTTGGACCGACCCAGGTAGAGCGGGCGGCCGTCGTCGTCGAATATCGCGAGGTAATGCAGGGCGTGGGCGGCCATCCGGATCAGGTCGGGGATGGGCACTAGGTTGCCGCTACCCGATATCGCCTGACCGGCTGCCCTCTGCAGCTCGCTCACCGTCGTTGAGACCACGACGGTGACGGGTAATCCATGATGTGAGCCCAGTTTTCCCGAGGCCAAGGTGCTGCGCAGGCACGCTCGTAGTCCGTCGTGGTTTCGCTGGGCGGTCGTTCGTGTATCGCGCTCGGCCGCTGCCGCGTCGGGTTCGCCTTCGGTCGTGGGAGATTCATCACGAGGATCGCACATGCCCGGCGCTGCGAGCTTGCTCAGCACTGCATCGAGGTAGGAGCGCGTCTCCGGATCCAGCAGGCCGCTGATGGCGCTCATTCCGTCGGTTCCCTGGCGTCCGATCGATATGCCCCGCATGCGGGCACGGTCGACGTCAGAGAATCGTCCGTCGGGATTGATCAGAGCCGCGATCCGGTCGGCGCCGGCGCGGAGTTGTTCCGGGCCGAATTCGGTTCCCATGGATGCCAATCGCTGCTCGGCAGACTCGCGGGTATCGGCGTCGATCGCGTCGGGCAAGACGTCGAAGAACTTGCGGATGATCCGCACGTGCTCGTCGCCGATGCGGCCCTCTCGCAATGCGCGGGCGGTATGTGGGAGTAGGGGTTGTAAGGGCTCGCCGGTGAATGAATGCCGCGGGCCGAGATGTGCGGCATCGGCGAGGCGGCGCCGAGCGGTTGCGGTACTTATCGAGAGGTGCCGTGCCAGTACTTCTGCGAATGTCGTACCGCCCAGCGCGACCGGTGACCCGCGTTCCACTAGCCGGGCCGTGAGTGCGTGTGAGGCCGCGGTGATCTTGCGCTGTGCAATTTCCAGTTGCCTTAGTGCGGAGAGCAACTCGGGATTGTTCAGCTCATCACACGACGACTCGACGACAGCGGTGGCTGTCGCCAGTAGATCGTCGATTGGACTCATGTTTGAAGGCTATGGATGACGACCGACAGCTGGGCGAGGTTATCCACAACCACGATGGCCATTCACAAGTGGGATGAACCGCTTGTCGAATGTCAGAAGTTGCGGTAGTCGCGCACCGGCATCCGGGATCCGCGCCTCTCCGGCTTAGGTGCCATGAGTTCGATGAGTCGAATGACTCGATAGCGTTGTCCGGCATAGGGTTCTAAAAGTTCCAGCATGCCGGCATCATCGGTCTTATTGCCGGTGAGCGCGAATCCCACCTGCCCGGCGATGTGGTAGTCCCCGACGGGCACGGCGTCGGGATCGCCGAGCGCGCGGCTGCGGACCTCGGCCTCGGTCCACGGTCCGATGCCGTGGATCGAGGTCAGGTGCTCTGGCTTGGCTTCCACGTCGATGTTGGCAGCGATGCGGACGGTGCGCATGCGGACCGGTTCCGCACCGGATTTGTGCCACTCCCACGACGGGATGTCGAGCCATTCTCGTTGGGGTGGTGGAACCTTGGCGTCGCCCATGTCGGTGCCGACACGGTTGATGAGATACCGCCAGGCACGCCAGGCCTCTGCGCCGGGCACCTTCTGTTCCAGCACGGCGGGAACGAGGGCCTCCCACACGCGATCGGTGGCGCCAAGACGGATGCCTTTCGCGCCCTGGATCAGCCGGGTGACAACCTCGTGTTTGGGTGTGAGCGCTTCGGGTTCGTCGTCGGCACCCAACAGGCGTGGCAGGCGATCGAGCAGCCACCCGGCACCGTCACCGTAGGCCCGGCCGACGACAGTTTTGTCTTCGCGTGAGATCGTCAGTACCCCAGGGCCATCCGGGGTATAGGAGCCCGGGTGATGGATCCGCCGGGGGATACCCGATACGTGGGATCAGTCGAACCGCGCCGGTGGATGCCGAGGGTTCGGCGTATATCCAACGGCCACGGTGGAGTCCACTCACGGACGAGCGGAGCTGCTAGGCCCCCGGGCAGAACTTCCAGCCGCCGGTCTCCTTCTTGAACTCGATGTCGTGCTTGCCCTTGGCATCGGTGATGTGAATGACGGCGACGTCGCCGTCGATATCGAGGCCGGTGATCTTCGAAGGGCCATTGTCGGCCTTGGTCAAGGCGTTGAGATCGGGAGCCTGCCCACTTCCGGCGATGTCCTTGAACGCCTCGCGGTACTTGGCGCAGAAGAAGGTGAGCATCTTCTTGAAGTCGTTGGCCTTGGCGGCATCGGCCATTCCGGAGATGGTCTGCTTGATCGCTTTGATGTCCTCGTCCTTGTTGGAGCCGGAGGAGCGGGGCGAGTCGACGATCTGGTCGTTGGCGGACGTGCGGGTGCTCTGGGTGCTGGAGTTGGTGGTGGTGAGGCCGAGTACCAGCAGGGCGATCAGGAAGATGCCGAGCGAGCCACCGACGACGGCCAGGGCCTTCTGCTGCGGGGTCAGCGGCGGCCGGGGAGGCCTGGGAGCGGGGGCGTAGCCGCTGGGAGGCTGGCCATACGGGCCGGGCTGCGGGTATCCGGGGAACTGCTGTTGGGGCTGCTGGTACTGGCCGTGGGGGTACTGCGGTTGCGTCATCTGCGTATCTGTCCTAGCGCGGCTGCGGTCATGGCGTTCCATGCCAGTGTGCCGGATGGGCGCGTGGTTGGGGGGCTTGTGCGGCGCCGAACCCTCGACCCGCTGCTTGCCTGTGGCCGTTACTATCGTCGCAACGAAAGGTTTCAGGCTCTAGGGGATCGCCTGGTTTGGCCGTGACGCGAGGCACCTATCGGAACTACAGGCATGATGGAGTCGAGCAACGCTGGTTTGGGTATCAATGAGTAATGCGACGCCGCAGCCCTCAGTTAAGCCCATTGTCTGAACCGAGGCGCGCAAACTGGATATTTGTGCGCCGCTGCTACAGCGTTTGATGGTTACCGCGCCAGAGAGATTGCGTAATTCGAACTTGCGCATCATGGGGGCTATTCGGAGTCCTAAATACCATGTAAGCCAACGACTTACCAGTATTCCGCTACCGCGAAGCATGTCGTTGGTGACTGTCAATCGCACCCCGACTGTGTGGCCGCTTACCTGAATGTAGCCGGGCCGCTTAGGTTCTGTTTCTTCTACCGGTTTTGCGCCACGCTCGGCTAGGTCGTATCGGCCGTCACTTACGCGCCCTATGCCGGCGTTTGATAGGCACTGGTTGAACCGCCATGAACTGACTGGATATCGGCGTAGGACCTCTGCCCGTAGGTCGTTCAATTTCGTTGGGCCTAGTTCGCGGAGAACTTCTTCAACTACGTCCTGCGCGTTGGAATACCGGCGGTCTGTTCCGGGCAACTTCCAGTCTGTGAGCGCCCAGGTTCCTTCAGGCCTCACCTGTGTGAATTGGCTGTCTCGTCGCATGGCCTCGCGGACCCCTGGCTCGGCTGCACCCACCGCTAACGCAATCTCAGTCACGGGCTGTGGTGAGCCCTGCGCCTGGAGCCATAGGTATGCCAGATCTCGGTTGGCCCGCTTTGCACGTATCCAACCGAGCCGGTGGTGAACCAATCTGCTGTTCACAGAGTCCAGAAGACTAGTGACCGGCGGGGTGGGTTCTAGATCGAGATCTTTGAGAGCGCTATCCATATCAGTTTCAGACAGGGGGGCGAGTCCGACGAGGGCATCTAGCCGTTTTGCTAGTTCGTCACGGCTGCTTGTCCACCAGCCAGATAGGTCGCCATCCCAGCTGTTGGGATGAACCATTCCTAACGCCTTAAGCAACGCCACATGAGCGCCGTACGGGCTACTAGGAAGAAAGGGCAGTAAATCAAGCTCGTTCACGGCGGGCTTGTTCGCTATCAGAGTTGTAAGCCGCTCATTTAGCTCAGGGTTCACGGCCATGAGTTGCTTGATAAGCCTCTCGTCGGCGTCCTTCTGTAGCTGTCGAACACGTTCCCGAGTCAGCCCGAAGCTCTTCCCGATCGAGTCAAGCGAATCTCCTCTAGAACGGCGGATGAGGATTTCTTTCTGCTTGTCTGTCAGGGCATACCAGCAGTCAGCAAGCCAGCTCCTAGCGCTGCAGTCGCCCAGAGAGTGGGTGATTGGCAGTGCATCTAGGTTACGGTCTTTCATTCTGTGCTCACATGCCTAAAATATGCCTAAACGGTTACATGAACGAGTCGCAGTCCGCATCGTTCAGCGATTTGCTGGTGAGCTTGCTTCTCATTGGCGGGGGTCGGTTTGGTGAATGTATCGGTGACGCAAACAATCCAGCTACGGACATCGCCTTCTGCGCTCGCCTTTAGTGCGGCCCAGACCATATGTTTCAAGCCGTTGGCTGGCGCCCACGTGAGGACCACCTCATCCTCGCCATTTACCAAAGTAACTCGAAGCGGCTTGACTCGTAGTGTTCCCGCTGAGGGCTGCCATTCTGATCCCAGGATTTTCTGAACAATCCTCCGCGGCAGCGACTCCGTATCAACAACGAGCGCCGCGTATTTTCCGACCCCGCTGACTGCGCGTGTCCACTCCTTCATTGGGCCGTCCTTGATCCAGACGCGAGCAGCGCTAGGCGTTAAGTAATCGGCAAGCTTGCCGCCTACATAGGGGTCTTCAAGCCACTTGACATACTGGGCAGAGCGTTGCTGAGGGGTGAGGTTGGTCCAGTCGAGTTCAATCGCCTGGGTATAGAGCTGCTGGGCGACAATCAACTCTATGTTCGGCGGAATGCGGGACATTAGGCAATCCCATTTGAGGTTGGAAACTGCAGATGAACTTCGTCTGCGGCAGTTTCAAGATCGGCGGCATCGCGGATCCAATGATCAAGGAGACTGCCTGCGGTCTCGTCGCTGAATGTTATCCGCGAAAGGCTGGCTAGCGGTAGCGCCAATTCCTCGATCACGCCGCTATGCGTAGCCAAGGAACGCCTGAGATCTAATCCCGCCGCTACGCGCCGAATATCAGTTACAAAGTCAAGGACTTTCAACGATTCCTTCCCCTCTCTTAACCTGAGGCCCCTGCCGAGCTGTTGTACGAAGATCCGTCGGCTATGTGTAACGCGTAGAAATGCTATTAGATTGACATCGGGTACATCAACGCCTTCGTTAAATACATCGACGCAAGTGATGATTGGTACCCGACCTAGTCGAAATGCGTTGAGTAACACCTGCCGTCTCTGCCGGCTCATCCCGCTGTGCAAGAAGGCGGCACGGCGCCAGCTCTGATCTGCGCCCTGAAGGAGGCTGGCCATTCGCTCAGCGTGTTCAATTGTCTGGCAAAAGACTATCGCTCGCGGGTCATGTACATCACGCCAGGCTGAACGAAAGTTATCGACAATTTCTTCGTCTCGTTGAGGTAGGAACAATGATCTATTCAGCTCACGAACGGAATATCCGTGCTCACTTATGTTACGAACAAAATCCCAGTCAAGATTGTCTACAAACATTCTGTAGTCAACACGAGCTAGATAACCTTGAGCCATACCCTCGGCAATACTCATGCTGTAGGATGGAGCGCCGAAGTGTGTGGTTATGTCAAATTTGTCTCCACGCCAAGGCGTTGCTGTGACGCCGAACTGCTTTGCGTCGGAGCATGTGTCGAGCAATTCTGCAAACATTCCAGTTTCGGCCACGTGATGTGTTTCATCGATCATTATTAGAGCTGGCCGCCACCCACCCCGGATTAGCCCGAGCACTGAGTCGACCGTCGCAACTGTCACGCCGTCGAAACTCACGGGTCGGCGGTCACCGTGCAAGACCTGTGTAGGTGTCTTCTTGTCAAGGTGACGCCACAGCGCTTTCTCTAATTGTTCGACTAATTCTTTCACATGGGCGACAACCAGCACTGATGACTGAGGATGATCAGCGAGGTGACGTCTTATCACTTCGCCTCCGACCACAGTTTTACCGAGACCTGTGGCTAAGATTAGAAGTGATCTTTTTGTCGTCGATAGATCTTTTTCAATGCATTCAGCTGCATCGCTCTGATAATGGCGGAGAGCGTAAGTCTCCGGAACAGAATCAGGCATCTGATCAAAGATCTTACTCAGAGTTGCGCCATTCCACACGTCTATCTTGATGCCGATTCCAGCAAGAGCCTTTCGTCGTGCTTCTGCAGTCGAGTTGAGGCCCGTATTTGTGACAATAACTGCGTGGTCGGCGCCGTACTGCGCACGAGCACGCTCAGCGTCATCAACCCCGGTCCTATTGACAAATCCCCGACTCGAGAATTTGCATTGAAACACCCATTGTTCGCGTCGACGGACCGCGAGAATATCCGCACCGTGGTCATTCGCGCCGTCGATGAGCCGCACATCCTTGAACCCCAGGTGCCAAAGAGTCCTTTCCGCTGCATGATTGAGACCTGTGGGGCCGCCGGCTAGCAAGTGCTCCTGAGAGAGAAATCCGCTCATGGCTGATCGGGAGTAAGTTCGTCTTGCAATAGCTGAAGACTCAATCTGGTGCGCCTCAACTGGGTGGAGTTAGGCGTTGTCTCGAATGACAGAAGTGTAGCGATATCATTCAAGTACCCCACCACTCGTGCGAGACTAAGTCGTTTCGATGACGGAGATGGAAGACTTTGGTACGGTCCAATAAAGACCTGGCCATCCATAAATGCCTCTGGCCAATTCTCGACAAGCTTTACAATGAAGAGAGGCGGCGCATACCGGACAAAGTCGCCATTGGCGAGGGTTGCTGTTAGATTATCTCCTCCCTCGGCCACCAGCGCATTGGTTGTCACGGTTTGTTCATCGGAATCAAGATAACTGACTGCGCGTTCGGGATTATCGACGATGGCTGCCGATGCGCGCCGCCGTACGTCTGCGAATAGTTCTGACGCTTGCGCTCTAATTACTGTCGGATCAATTGTAGAATCTGGAAGGCAAGTTGCCCTAAGGCGACTCGCGATCTCTGAATGTGATAGGTCAATATCGGCTTTCACCCTTAACGCTGCAGTGATTTCAACTAGGAGCAGGTCTGTGAGCTCAGCACCTTGCTTCTTAAATGCGTCGTGGGTCAGGTTGATAATTGCTGTCGCGGTGCCGCCAGGCCCTTGAGCCAACCAGACTGGAGTGGTTGCACCCGATTCATCTAAAACAGGCTCGGGTACCGTACGGGTTTCTACTTTTAACCCGCCGGTCTGCGGGGTGTAGAACTCGCGGGAGAGTTCCCTAAGGATCGTTCCACTAGCCTTGTATCGGGTCAGTCTTTCTTGGACAGTTTCCTCGGCCAACGCAGAGACTTGTTGTATTGGAGACTCAGACTGACTAGCTTTGGTGTTTGTCGGCGGGATACTTCTGTCGGTGTTGACACCGAGTGCGGCAAGTACCGCGAGATCGTCTGCTGTCTCGACAGCTGGGATTCCGCCTTCGATTTGTTTCGCCGCCGCAGCTCGTTCCTCGTGGCTCTGGACTTGTTCCCACCACTTTTGGTCCGTTTGATACTCGGGGTCACCGGCCCAGAACCTCGCGGCCCATTGTCTGGTTTCTTCGTGCAGAGGTCCCGAACCGTCACCAGGTACAAGGCAGCGCCGTCCAGCTGTGTTTCGTCGGTAGCCTTTGAACAGCCGTCCGAGTGGGCTTGAGTTCTCTGGATAGCCAGCGGCCTTTGCTTTCTCTGGTTGCAGAGGGCCGACGCCGCGGAGAAACTGTACTGCTCCGCGCCAGGCTTTGTCAGAGTATTCAAAAGCGGTCTTATCGTAGTGAACTGGGACGTAGTCAAGGTGAATCTCGCCAATCAGCCGGCCACCCTGGTTGGCAAGTTCAACAGGATACTCGACATCAACTGCGGCAGAGGGGTTGTCTGGATTTCGCCAGTTGAATAATTGCTTGTCGAATTGAAGGATCTTCCGACCGTTACGGAGGAAGTCAATTCCAAAATCTCGTTTGTCTAGATGTCGCTGGACTCCCAACCAGCCGTGTAGTCGACGCTCTCGTTCGACTAACTCAGAAGCAGAGCATTGATCGCATATCTCTTTGCCCTGCTCTTGCCAGTTTCCGCAGATCTCGCAAGCGTCGGCAGGTAGTAGATGTTCGTCGATCTTGATGTACGCAGGAATTCTCTCTGCGTTGGAACCGGATCCGTATGTGATGTATCGGTCGTCGCCCCACCGGCATGTGCGTCGTGGCATAACCTTTGCGCCTTGCACCCAGAGCTCATACGGTTTGTTGTCGAGTAGCCATCCATAGGTGCGGCCAAGTTGCGTGCGCAACCCTGCAGCGTTCCGGCGTAGCCAGTCTGCACGGTTCGGGTTTAGGCGCGTGACTATGATCTTCGTTCCGTGGTCACTCGGATCGTCTTTGGATTCCGTAATGTCAGGAGCCTCGTAGTCGGCTCCCAGCATGTCGAGATCGATCTCGACGCCGATCCATTCGGGGTCACCCGATCGGGTAGTAAGTACACGAGTGCAGCGCCCGAGCCGGGCTGTGCTGACGTTGAAGCCCATCCCGAAAAGCCCAAGTTTGTCGAAACGATCGTTGCTTGACCAGCCTGCCTTGACGGCCTTTGCCAGCGTTTCATATGTCATTCCGCGGCCCGTATCTTGGACCACAATCTCGGCGCCGGAGAGTGAAGCGACCTTACCTGGCAATGTCACGCTGACCTTGTAGCCTCCGGGCCAGCTTTGCCCCGACTTGTGAATCTCAGTGAAGTCGTCAAAGGCATTGTCGACAAGCTCAGCGATGCATTGCCATTCATCGAACTCGATCTCGCCGAGCATCCTCAAAATTCGCGGTGACGGTGTGATGTCCATGTTGCCCTCCCTTTCAGCACCAAGAATCTAGGCGGTGCGTGTTCCATTCCTCGCCAGTCGTGGCAGTCTTTCTAGGCTCTACACCAGCCAGCCAATGATCCGGTGGTGTTTGTTCCGATTCAAGCACCCACCTACGACATCCCCGTCGGCATTCCCTAAGAGAGGATCGCACGTACCTCTGTCTCCTCGAGGGAGCATGCGCGTAGCGGGCACCCAGTCCGGCAGATGCAGGTTGGTTAGGTTGGTCTCACCCACAAGTTCTAGGTGACAGTGGGCGCTCCAAGCTGCGGCACGTAGGGGGAGGCGTGCTTAGGTGGGACAGTCAGGCGATGCGCAGCTGAATGTGTGGCAATCCAACGTTGCCGCTTCCTCATGTAGTGGTGAACGACGGTACGTTCGGCGGATCCTGAGCCTCAGAGATTGTGGATCGATGAGGATTAGACCTCGATCGAACAAGCAGTGGAAGTCTTTGTGTACGAGGAAGCCGTCAGCGATCTTATGTTCCACCGACTGAGGTGTGGGGGTGTTGTTGGCAGGCGTCGAGGGCTATCGGCGGGTAGGCATTCCGTAGAAGATGCAATCCCCACAGTGATTGGGTGCGTACCCAGCGATAGCGGGTCGTGACTGTCTTACTTCTCGGATGCTCGTACCCATTGAGCTATTTCGTCGACAGCCGTTGCGACGTCATCGTGTTCCCACACTACGATTAGGTTCCATCCGCTGGCTAGTAGGAGGTCCCGCTTCCTAGCGTCGCGTTCGATGTTTCCGACGATCTTTGCTGCCCAGAAACTAGAGTTATGTGTCGCGGGGCGGTGATGGGCGGGGCAGCCGTGCCAGAAACACCCGTGAACCTCGACGGCGAGACGGATGCGGGGAAACGCGATGTCCACCGTCATCCTTGATTCCGGTATCAGGCGCGCGTTCACGCGATACCGCAATCCCCGCGCATAGAGAGCCTGACGTAGCGCAATCTCGGGGGCGGTATCCCGTGCGCGGTTCGCCCGCATTACATTGCGCACTGCCGGCGATGACGCCCAGGAGGGCTTGGACATAGAACATTTTGCAACAGACAGTCGTCCGTAATCCAGCGAGCCTCACTCGATCGTCGTGCCCTCACGTTAGGGTGAACACTTGTGCGATCGGTAGAGCTGTTCGCGGGGGCGGGAGGTCTCGCGCTCGGGTGTGAGTTAGCGGGCTTTAAGACGGTTAGGGTTGTGGAATGGGATCGCTGGGCGTGTGACACGGTCCGACAGAACAAGAACGTCGGCTACCCGCTTGTGCGCAACTGGGATGTGGTTGAAGGTGATGTGCGGGCCGTCGACTGGTCCGATGTAGGTGGCCCGATAGACCTGCTGGCAGGTGGCCCACCATGTCAACCATTCAGCATCGGCGGGAAGTCGCGTATGGCCGATGACTCCCGCGACATGTTCCCCGCGACCGCTGAGGTTATCCGTCAGCTTCGCCCACGAGCCTTTATCATCGAAAACGTGCGGGGTTTGACCCGCGCAGCATTCGCTAATTACTTCGAGTACATAAGACTTCGTCTCGAGCACCCCGAGCTAACTTCGCGCGTAGATGAGATCTGGACGGACCACTTGCATCGTCTGCAGCGTGAACACACGTCGCAAGATGCGGGGGAACTGACCTACAGGGTATTGCCGACGCTAGTAAATGCTGCGGACTTCGGAGTCCCGCAGCAAAGATGGCGGGTGTTCCTCGTTGGGTTCCGCAACGATGTCCCCGCAGAGTGGTCGTTCCCAGACGCGAGCCATTCGCGTGCGACATTGATGCATTCTCAGTGGGTGACCGGCGAGTATTGGGATCGCCATGGGGTGGCGAAGAAGGATCGACCACAGGTGAGGGCCTCGACCTTGCGTGCGGCTCAGAAGGCAGCGGACGGCGAGTTGGAGTTGCGCCCGTGGCGCACCGTGCGCGATGCGTTGCTGGGCCTCCCCGAACCCGACTCGAACGGCAGTTACCATCACCTAAACCATGTACTGCAGCCAGGCGCGCGCTCCTACCCCCCAGGGCACACGGGGAGCCTCATCGACTTGCCTGCGAAGGCACTTAAGGCTGGAGACCACGGCGTGCCTGGTGGGGAGAACATGCTGCTACGTCCTGACGGGTCCGTCAGATACTTCACCGTGCGCGAGTCTGCCCGGTTGCAGACGTTTCCGGATCGCTACGAGTTGCACGGTGCATGGACAGAAACGATGCGCCAGCTCGGCAATGCTGTCCCGGTGCTTTTGGCGCAGAAGGTAGCGGGGTCGGTCGCTGAACACTTAGCTGAGGCTTCCGTGCGTGAGCAGTTGGAACAACGTAGGAGATTACGTAGATCCAATCGGCAGGCATCGGCGTGACCGAACCATTCAATCCGCTGGGGATGGAGAATCTCGGCTCAAGCGTCGCCGCTGCCTTACTCGCTGCAGATCAGACTTTGTTGACGGACGTCCCGGCGTTCTATGGCGCCGGAGTCTATGCGATCTACTATCATGGCCCGCTTGATTTGTACGCTCCGCTAGCGGCGGCCGGAGCCAATGGCGCGGCCGCACCGATTTACGTCGGCAAGGCGGTACCTAGGGGTGGACGCAAAGGTACTGACGTTGAGCATGGGACCAGATCACGGGCGCTCGTCGGGCGGTTACGCGAACACGCCAACAGCATCGAGGCCGCAACGGATCTCGAAAAAGCAGACTTCTCCTGTCGCTGGCTCGTGGTTGAACCGATCTGGATTCCCCTAGGGGAAAGCGTAATCATCTCCCGTTTTGCGCCAGTGTGGAACGTGATCGTGGACGGCTTCGGCAATCATGACCCTGGCGTTGGGCGTATCGCTGGGATGCGTACTCGTTGGGACACTTTGCATCCAGGGCGCGCGCGGGCAGAAAACTACCCGGCCCGCCCAGAGACGGCTGCTGACATCGCGGTCGAAACAACCGAGTATCTAGCGCAGCGCTATCAAATCTGATAGCCCTGGGCGATGGGTTAGATCGTCAAGGGAGGAGACGGATGCTCGCCACTCACACGACGAATCCCGCGCCTTTTATGCCGCGCTGATACCCTCCGAGGACGGTCTGTTGGGGACGCAGGGGAGGCGCGCGACCGGCCGGCAACGAAATACGCCTGGTAGAGCAGAGATGAGATTAGTGCGCGGCGGAGAGATCAAGGCCCTCACGGGGCTTCGCATCATCGCCGCGCTCTGGGTTGTGCTCTTCCACTTCCGGCCCCTGCTGGAGGATGCGGTCCCCGGATTCCGGTCCGCGCTGACCCCCGTTCTCGACTGTGGCGCCCAAGGTGTTGACCTCTTCTTCATTCTCAGTGGGTTCGTGCTGACCTGGAACTACCTCGACAAAATGGGCGATCGCTGGTCAACCCGCGAGACGCTGCACTTCCTGTGGCTGCGTCTGGCCCGGGTGTGGCCCGTGTACCTGGTCACCATGCATCTAGCCGCGCTCTGGGTCATCTTCACCATGCATGTCGGACACATACCGCCCAAGGACGTTAACGGATACGACGCCATGAGTTACGTGCGCCAGCTCTTCATGGTGCAGCTGTGGTTCCGTCCGTACTTCGACCTGTCCAGCTGGAACGGTCCGGCGTGGTCGATCAGCGCTGAATGGCTGGCTTACCTACTCTTCGGCGGACTGGTCCTTGTCGTCTTCCGGATGGCGCGCGCGACCCGCGCCCGCAGCCTGATGGTTCTGGCCGTGGTGGCCTCGCTGCCGCCTGTCATCATCCTGCTGCTGACGGGGCAGTTCTACACACCGTGGAGCTGGTTGCCGCGCATCGTTATGCAGTTCACCGCGGGCGCCCTCGCGTGTGCTGCGGTGAGCAGGCTGCGGCTCACTCACCGTTCCCGCCATGTTGCCGGCTACGTGGCGATCGCGATCATCGCGGCGATCGTGGGCTCGCTGTATTTCCTGGATGCCCACCCGATCTCCGGAGTCACCGACAGCAGCGGGGTAGTGGACGTGCTGTTCGTACCGCTGGTGATGGCGCTGGCGGTTGGCATCGGCCCGCTACCCACACTGCTCTCCACGCGCATCATGGTCTACGGCGGTCAGATCTCCTTTGGGCTGTACATGGTGCATGAGCTCGTGCACGTCTCCTGGACATGGGCCACCAAGCAGTTCGAACTCTCACTGACCGACCCTGGCGGCGGTTGGATCGTGATCGGCTTGATTGCGCTCTCTGTAGTGCTGTCCATGGCGCTGTATCACGGCGTGGAGGAACCCGGACGGCGCTGGATGCGCCGGATGATCGGCGTCACCAAGCCCGCGATCACCGATCACCATGTTCCGCACAATGGCCATAAACACCAGGTGCCCGCGGATGTGACGGATCCCGATCGGGAGCCGGTGTCGACCGGTGTAACGAGTCGATAGTTTCAAACGAATAACGCTGTGCCGCAGCCGGGTTTGAGGCCCCCTAAAATGCTGGGGACAGTGGAGGTAGCAGTGGTTCGTCTGGCGGCGATTGTCATCGCATTCGCGTTTCTCTTCGGTGTGGCTGCCCCGCAGCCCGCGCCGGTGCGCCCCTACCGACTGGCCTACTTAGGTTCCGGACTGAACCATGTCGCGGTGGTCAGCGATTCGTACACCACCGGCACCAAGGAAGGCGGCCTGGGCGCCAAATCGTGGACATCGCTGGCGTGGCGGATCTTGGGGCGCGAAGGTGTCCGCATCAACGCTGACGTCGCCGCCGAAGGGCGTGCCGGATACGGCGTGCGCGGTGACCACGGCAGCGTCTTCGCCGACCTCACCGACCGGGTAGTGCGTCCCGACGACGAGCTGGTGGTGTTCTTCGGTTCGCGCAACGACCAGGATGTCGATCCGGACGTGTATGCCGAGGCGACCCGTCGCACGCTGGCGTCGGCACGGCGCACGGCGCCGGCGGCCAAGCTGCTCGTGATCGGCCCACCCTGGCCGACGGCCGACGTACCCGACGTGGTGCTGCAGCTGCGCGACATTCTGTACGGCGAGGCCCATGCGATCGGTGCGTCGTGGGTGGATCCGCTGGCCGAACGCTGGTTCGTTGGACGCCCGGAGTTGATTGGCTCGGACGGCGTGCACCCCAACGATGCCGGGCACGCCTACATGGCCGACAAGATCGCCCCGCTCATCGGTACCCGGCTGACCCGTCGGCTCTGAGAGTAGAGTCCAGGCATGACGCGGATCGTGTGGGTGACCGGAATTGCCTTGGCAGCGTTCGCTTTTACAGGCTGTGGTTCACCATCGACGGAGCAAAAACCCGTGTCCACGTCGGCCGCGCCATCCGCGCCATCGCTCCCCGAGTCTTCGCACAAGGTGGTGCCGCCGGGCGGTGTCTACTGGAATCCGGTGACCCAGCAGCCGGAAGAGAAGCCCACGCAGATCGTGCTGACCCCCGCCGACGCCGGAGACATGCTTGTCGACATCACCTGGGACAGCTGGACGCAGCAGCAGGCCACTGGAAAGGCAGTCCGCGCGACCAAGGACTGTGTCCCCGACTGCGCGACGGGCGGAACAACCCGTCGGGACGTCACGCTGACCTTCCAGGACTCGAAGGCGCTTCCCGATGACGCAGGCTGGTGGCAGTTCACCAAACTGGTGATCACGGGCAGCGACGGCAAGTCCGAAACCATCGATATGCCCATGACCGCGCAATAGGAGCGCGCTAGTCGGCGATCACGTCCAAGGTGCCAAATAGCGTGAGCCCCGCAGCACGAGCCAGCTCACTGGACGCAACGTTGTCCACCTGGCAGCGGTACTGCGGCTCGTAACCCCGAGCACACGCGTACCGGAACACGGCACGCACCAGCTGCCGGGCGTGGCCTCTGCCGCGGAATATCGGCAGCGTCAGCACTCCGAGGTCCATGATCGCCGCGCCCTCCCACTGATAGATGCTGGAGACGGCGACGAGGCGGCCGTTGTCGAAGGAGCCGAACACCGCCCAATGACCCAGCTCCACTTGGGCGTTGTCCAAATCATCCACCGAGGCAACCGATTCGAATGCCGAGAAGATTGCTTTGTCGTCGGCTGTGAGCTGACGGACATCGCCCGTGGGTACCTCGGCCACGAGTGCATCGCGCGCATCGTTGGTGAAATAGAAGAGGTTGTCCGCCCCGTGCATTGCGATGCCTGCTTTACCTGCGCTTGCCCAGAAGTAGGGCTCCGAAAGATTCTGTGCACCATCGATTCCCGCGCGCTCGGCGAGTTCGGGGACGAGGGTGATGCTGGTCTTACGGTCGACCGTCTTGAGCACCATCAGCCGACTGTCCTCATCGAGGTCGGGGCAGACGGCGAGTTGGAAATCGTCGTCGGTGTGCAGGACGGTGCCCCGGCCAAGGTAACCATGCCAGAAGTCCGTGATGATGGGGGAAAAGTCGGGCATCGGCTCTATCTTCTTGAAGGTAATCGGTTATGGCACAAACGGATCCAGAGTAGAGACCGTGCTGAAGCGGTGCCACCGAATATCGTGGTGCGCCCAAATAATCAGGCCGCCCACGTCCCGAAGGACACAGGCGGCCTGATCTGTGTGCAGTTCTAGGGCGTCAGCCCATCAACGACGTCAGCAGTGGGTTGCCCGAGGTCTCGGCCCGCTTCTCGGGGTCGGTGCAGTCCTTCCACTTGCCGTTCTCCAGCACGAACTCGCGCTGCTGATTGGCGGTCACGTCGTGGCCCTGAGCGGTGACCCCGGCGGTCGCCGTCGGTCCGGTGACGTTGATGTCGTGGACGTCGTAGGTGACGCCGGACAGCACCTCCTTGGCTGCCGCGCGGAACGACGAACGGTAGGCCTTGTCGTCATTGTTCTGGATCGCGGTGGTCAGCGCCTGGGTGGTCGGCCCGGAGACCCCGGCTGCCGACGCCACGGCGCTGATCATGCTCGGCCCGTACCCAGCGACCTGACCGATCGGGGGGATCTGATCATCAGCAGACTTCGAGGCGATCGTGCCCCGGTACTTGTCGCAGAAGAATGTCGAGAGGGTGGCGTTGTCGAGCGACTTGATGGCCGAAGCCTCGCCCGAGATGATCTGCCGGATCTGCTGGTCATCGGCGGGTGCGGCGGCGGCCAGCGCCGGTCCGCTGAGGGCGGCCGCCAGCGCGATCACACCGGCGCCCACAAGGCGATTCTTCATGTAAAGCTCCCATTCGTCGGGTTTTGTCAAACCTTACCGAAAGAAATGTCGTGTGCTTCCGCTTAGCTGTTACCGGTACATAGCGACCAGGAGCACCACCGCTGCCAGCAGGCCGATCAGCATGACGGCCTTGCGCAGCTTCCAGACGATAAGCACACCGATAGCGATGGCCGCGAGGGCGACAGGATTCGACGCGAGTTCAGAGACGGCCATGCATCCACCATGTCACGGCGGCGGGAGTCCCAGCCGGTCCGCCATGCTGATGAAAAAAGGCCCGACCGGGGAATTCCTGGTCAGGGCCTTACTTCCAGCGTCGGGGTATTCGGCGCTATGCGCCTCCTACCCCTTTCCTCGCCTCAGGTGAACGAGCACGCTCGTTCACCTCTCAGCTCAGTCGGGGTGGCGGGATTCGAACCCACGACCTCTTCGTCCCGAACGAAGCGCGCTACCAAGCTGCGCCACACCCCGCTTTGAAGCCAGGCAAGGGTATCGCATCGAGGGCTTCGGTCGCGAATGCGTTGACTCGCGTGCGCACAAACCGGATGTGACGTGCCCTTATCGTCCCGAGGCTAACCCCACCGGCCGGTGTTCTCGAACTCGGCCAGACGCTCCGTCGGGGCCAGCAGATCGAATCCCTGCTCGGCGACCCAGGCGTCATCGAAGTAGGTGTCGGCATACCGGTCGCCGGTGTCGGCCAGCAGTGTCACCACCGAGCCGGGGACACCGTCCCGCACCATTTCCGAGATCACCCGGAACGCGCCGGACAGGTTGGTTCCCGTTGACGCACCCACCCGACGGCCCAGCACGGTGCTGGCATGCCGCGTGAGCGCCACCGACTCCGCATCGGGTATCTGCTCCATACGGTCCACCACGGTGGGCAGGAACGAAGGCTCGACGCGAGGACGCCCGATGCCCTCGATACGCGATGAAATCCCGGTCACCACATCATGTCCGGCGATGTAGGACGGGTAGAACGCCGAGTTATCCGGGTCCACCACACACAGTTTGGTGGGGTAGCGGCGATAGCGGATGTACCGTCCGATGGTTGCGCTGGTGCCGCCCGTGCCGGCCCCGACCACGATCCACGTTGGCAGCGGGTGCTTTTCGTAGTGCATCTGGGTAAAGATCGATTCGGCGATGTTGTTGTTGCCGCGCCAGTCGGTGGCACGTTCGGCGTTGGTGAACTGGTCCAGATAGTGTCCACCGGACTCGTCGGCGAGCCGCTGTGCCTCGGCATAGACCTGCTGTGCCTGATCGACGAAATGGCAACTGCCGCCTTGAGACTCGATCAGGGCGATCTTGCTGGGACTGGTCGAAGCCGTCATCACCGCGATGAAGGGCAGCCCCAGCAGCTGCGCGAAGTAGGCCTCGGACACCGCGGTCGAACCGGACGAGGCCTCCACGACCGTGGTGCCTTCCCGGATGAACCCGTTACACAACGCATACAGGAAAAGTGAACGCGCCAAACGATGTTTCAGGCTGCCGGTGATGTGAGTGGACTCGTCCTTGAGATACAGCTGCACATCCACGGTGTCGGCCCAGGCCGCAGGCAACGGGTACCGCAGCAGGTGGGTATCGGCGCTACGACGGGCGTCCGCCTCGATCAGCCGGACCGCGTTATCGGCCCACGTGCGGCTCACGTCACTGCGCGGTGGCGCTGGGCAGCCGGTCGCCGGATTCGGCGTCGGTCCCTTGGCCGTCGATGCGCGCAGGCACCAGGGTCAGCAGCGTCGCCTCCGGACGGCAGAAGAACCGCATCGGCGCGAATGGCGATGTGCCAATACCCGCCGACACGTGCAGCTGCATATGCGAACCCCAGCGCGACGGACCCTTCACCCGGGAACGATCCAGTTCGCAGTTGGTGACGATCGCTCCATAGAACGGCAAGCACAGCTGCCCGCCATGGGTGTGACCGGCCATCACCAGCTGGTAGCCGTCCTCGGCGAAGCGGTCGAGTACCCGCGGCTCGGGCGAATGGGTCAGCCCCAGCCGCAGTGTGGCCAGCGGATTCGGCATTCCGGCGATGGTGTCGTAGCGGTCCCGGTGCAGATGCGGGTCATCGACTCCGGCGGCCGCGATCCGCACCCCGCCGACCTCCAGCTCGTGCCGAGTGTGGGTCATATCGTGCCAGCCGCGCTCGGTAAATGCCGCGCGCAGATCCTGCCACGGCAGCGGTTCCCCGTGCTTGCGCTCATCGCTCTTGTACAGGTATTTGGCGGGGTTCTTCAGCCGCGGGCCGAAGTAGTCGTTGCTTCCGAAGACGAAAAGTCCTGGGACCGAGAGCAAATCCCCCAGGGCCTGCACGACGGAAGACACCGCCTTGGGGTGGGCCAGGTTGTCGCCGGTATTGATCACCAGGTCCGGCTGCCACTGCGCCAGCTCGCGCAACCAGGCCTGCTTGAGGTGCTGGCCGGGCCGCATGTGGATATCACTGATGTGGAGCACCCGTAGCGGGGAGGCGCCGGGGTCGAGTACATCCATCGTTGCTTCGCGGACGGTGAACGCGTTGCGTTCGATGATCGACGCGTACCCGATGCCAAGCGCGGCCGAACCTGCCGAATAAGCGGCCGCTCGCTTGATAACCGTGTTGAACGACGTGTTCATCATCCGAGAGTAACTCCGAAAGCTGAGTGACCCTTGATCACCAGCGCAAAACGTGGCGAATTTCTCGTCGTGAACGGCGTGCGCGAAGACGGGCAGCTAGCTCACGGGGGCGGCGCCAGCACCGGCACGGTGATCGGCGGCAGGCCGGGGATATTGACGACCGTCGTCGTCATCTCGCCCGGTGGGCCGCCCAGGCCCGGAATGACGATAGGCGGCGGCGCCGGCGGGATGCCGTTACTCAGCAGGATGGTGACGGTCGAGCCCGGGATGGTTGTTCCAGATGGGCTGGTGCCGACGACCTCGTTGAACGGCGCGGTGCTGTTCACCACGCTGGCTTGGTCGGCCACCTTGAATCCGGCCTTCTTGAGAACGTCACGTGCCTCGGATTCGCGCAGTCCGTTGATACTGGGCACCTTGGAGCCAGGACCTCCGTCGACGTACCGCGGTTCGGTGGGAGGCAGGGCCGTAGGGCCGTAGTTCTCGGCGATCGGTTTCATGGCTTCGAACCAGGCCCGGGCGGGCTCATTTCCGCCGTACAGGTTTCCGTCGCCGCACTTGCGCAGCGGGAAGGAACACAGGTCGCCGGGAGAGGTCGAGTCGTCGAAGATGTAGCTCGCCGCGGCCAAGTTGTTGGTGAATCCCAGGAAGGCCGAAGACCGGTGCGCTTCAGTGGTTCCCGTCTTACTGGACAACGGCAGGCTCCAGCCGACCGAGCCTGCCGAGCCTGCGGCGGTGCCGCCGGGCTGATCGTCCTTACTCAGCGCGTTTGCGAGGGTGTTGGCGAGCCCGGTGGGTACCGCCTGCTCGCAGGCCTCGGTGGTGGTCGGGACCTCTTTGCCGTGGCGGTCGAAGACTTTGTCGATCGGATTGGGTGGGCACCACTTGCCGCCAGAGGCCAAAGTGGCTGCCACATTGGATAGTTCGAGGGCGTTCACCTGGATGGGGCCCAGTGTGAACGAGCCCAGGTTGTACTTCTTGATGTAATCGGCCAGGCTCTCGTCGCCCTCGGGGTCATAGGGCTTGGCGGTGCCCGCCTGCGCGTAGGAACGCATGCCCAACTTGACGGCCATGTCGACCGCCTTGGACACGCCGATCGACTGAATCAACTTGGCGAACGCGGTGTTTGGCGAGGTGGCCAGGGCGTCGGTGACGCTCATCGGGGAACGGTAGTTACCGACGTTCTTGACGCACCAGGTGTCCTTGGGGCAGCCCTTGGTGCCGTCGCTGCTGCCGAGACCCTTGGCCGAGAAGGTGGGCGGTACATCGAGCACGGTGTTGATGCCCATGCCCATATCCATGGCGGCGGCGACCGTGAAGATCTTGAAGATCGATCCGGCGCCGTCGCCGACGAGGGAGAAGGGCTGCGGCTGCATCGTCTCGTTGGCTGCGCCATCCAGTCCATAAGTGCGACTGGATGCCATGGCCATGATGGGGTGGCTGGTCTGTCCCGGCTTGATGACGCTCATGACATCGGCGACACCGTTGAGACCCGGATCGGCGACGTGGGAGACCGCCTGTTTCACCGAGTTCTGCACATCGGGATCCAGGGTGGTGCGGATGAGATATCCACCCTTCATCACCTGGTCCTTGCTGATACCCGACTTGGCCAGGTAGTCGAGCACGTAGTCACAGAAGAACGCACGGTCTCCGGCGGCTATGCATCCGCGCGGCAGCTCATTGGGCTGGGGCAGCACACCGAGGGGTTGCGCCCTGGCCGCCACCAGTTCGGCCTTCTTTTCCGGGGCATTGGCGATCATGGTGTCGAGCACCAGGTTGCGGCGGGCCAGCGCACGTTCGGGGTTGACGTAGGGATTCAGCCCGGAGGTGGACTGCACCATGCCCGCCAGCAGCGCCGCCTGTTGCCAGTTCAGGTCCTTGGCGTCGACGCCGAAGTAGGTCTGTGCGGCATCCTGCACACCGAACGAGTTGTTACCGAAGGACACCAGGTTCAGGTACCGGGTCAGGATCTCCTGCTTGGTAAAGGTGCGGTCCAGCCGCAGCGCCATCCGGATCTCGCGCAGCTTGCGCGCGGGGGTGGTCTCGATGGCCGCCTTGCGTTCGGCGTCGGTCTTGGCCACCACCAGCAGCTGGTAGTTCTTCACGTACTGCTGCTCGATGGTGGAACCACCGCGGGTGTCCTCGTCACCGGAGGCGTATCCGGCCAGGCCGCCGAGCGTGCCCTTCCAGTCGACACCGTTGTGCGAGGTGAACCGCTTGTCCTCGATGGACAACAGGGCCAGCTTGATGGTGTCGGCGATCTGATCGGCGGGCACCTCGAATCGCCGCTGCGTGTAGAGGTAGGCGATCTTGTTGCCCTTGGCGTCTTCCACGGTGGTGACCGCAGGTACCTCGCCCTCGAGCAGCTGGGTGGACCCATTGGCCACCACATCGGAGGCGCGGTTGGACGCCAACCCGAAGCCGCCCGCGAGGGGGAACATCAATCCGGCCAGGATGACCGCCGCGATAAGCCCGCATCCCGCGAGCTTCGCGAGGGTCACCGACTCGGGCGGGCGTTCTGGCATAGGCACAGGGTACGTGGCCTCCGCAGAGGTGTCTGCCGGTAGTTGATCGGTAACGCCGGGCCCCGGCGGGGCGATGAAAAAGACGTTGTCGGCACAACCGTCCCAAAAAATTCGGATCAGGTGTTGCGTTGAAGATCTCTGACCACTAACTTGATCTCACGGTGTGATTCAAGTTACACACCAAGCGGAGTGTGGCCCACGCCTCTTATGGGCCGCTAGTGACAGAAGGGATTGCCAGTGTCAGCTTCACGGCCAGCCATGAGTGCGTTGCATACGGCGGTATCAATCGATGGTGGAGAAGCGCGCATTGCCTGGGTTTCACAGGCCAGATGCAGACAAGGCGACCCTGACGAGTTGTTCGTCCGCGGGGCAGCGCAGCGCAAGGCAGCAGTGATCTGCCGGCACTGCCCGGTCATGATGGAATGCGGCGCCGACGCGCTGGACAACCGCGTCGAGTTCGGTGTGTGGGGCGGACTGACCGAACGGCAGCGTCGCGCGATGCTCAAGGCTCACCCCGAGGTGGATTCCTGGGCCGACTTCTTCGCCGCGCAGCGCAAGCACAAGAGCGCGGTCTAACTAGTTCTTTTCGTCGAGTGTCGACTTCTCGGGTTGTTCTCCTGAACATCCGCCCGAGAAGTCGACACTCGACGTGTATCTGGGGTTAAGAGGCGACGCCGGTGATCTGATCGGCGATCGCGCGCAGCGCATCCACGTCGGACACATCGAACGGGAGTGAAGGCACCCCGACGATCGGAACCGTGGGATTGGCGCTCGTAAACCGCGACAGCAGCCGGATCTCCCGCTTGGCGGTGGCCGCGCGCTCGGCATGAACCCGCAGCACCGCCGCCGGCAGGCTGTACTCGCCCGACTCTTCGAGGTTGTCCGCGACATCGACGGCGCGCTCGACGGTCAGGGTCGACAGCGTGGGATGAGTGCGGTTGAGGATGAGGCCGGCCAGCGGCATGCCCTCCTGGGTCAGCCGCTCGACGAAGAAGGTGGCCTCACGCAACGCATCGGGTTCGGCGGCCGACACCACGACGAACTGGGTGCTGCGTCGGCGCAACAGCTCATAGGTGCGGTCAGCCTTCTCGCGGAATCCTCCGAACGTGGAGTCCAGAGATTGCACGAACATTGAAGCGTCGGAAAGTAATTGCGATCCGAGGACCGTCGACAGCGCTTTCATCGCCAGCCCGACGGCTCCCGTGACGATCCGGCCCAAGCCGCGGCTGGAGCCCAGCAGCATCTTCCAGAGGCGTCCATCCATGAAGCTGCCCAACCGCTTTGGTGCGTCCAGGAAGTCCAGTGCGTTACGCGACGGCGGGGTATCCACCACGATCAGATCCCATTTGTCTTCATGGAGAAGCTGTCCGAGCTTCTCCATGGCCATGTACTCCTGTGTGCCCGACATGGAGGTGGCGACGGTCTGATAGAACTTGTTGTCCAGAATCGATTGTGCGCGATCGGATCCCGCGTGCTGGACCACCAACTCGTCGAAGGTGCGACGCATGTCCAGCATCATCGCGTACAGCTCGCCCTTGATGCCCTCGATGTGTACCTGCTGCGGGGTGTTACCGAGCGCTTCGATGCCCAGCGACTGCGCCAACCGGCGGGCCGGGTCGATGGTCAGCACCACAACGGTGCGGCCGTACTCCGCGGCCCGTAGCGCGACCGAAGCGGCCGTGGTGGTCTTGCCGACACCACCGGCCCCGCAGCAGACCACGACGCGGTTCTTGCGGTCTTCGAGGATGGCCGCCATGTCCAAGACGGCAGGTGTGTTGCTCATCGGACTCCCTGCTCGGCCAGGCTCTCGGCCAGTTCGTAGAGGCTGCCCAGGTCGACGCCGTCGGCCAGGGAGGGCAATTCCAGTCGCGGTATCTGCAACTCGCCGAGTAGTTCCTCGCTCTCGGCCCGTGCCCGCATCCGGGTCGCGTGCTCGATGGTCTCGGTGAGTAGACCGGCGAAGTCGGCGTCGGAGATGGTTACGTTGTTATCGGCCAATGCCTTACGAACCGCGTCGGCGTCAATGACACCTTCGGCGGCCTTGTCCAGATCTGCCGGCGACAGATGCGGCACCACGGTTCGGTTGACGATCACACTGCCGATCGGTAGGCCCATCCCGCTCAGTTCGGCGATGGCCTCGGCGGTCTCCTGCATGGGCAGAGCCTCAAGCAGAGTCACCAGGTGGATGGCCGTCTGATCCGAGTGCAGCAGCTTGCGCACACCCTCGGACTGCGAGTGAATGGGTCCGCCCTTGGCGATATCGGACAGCGCCGACGTCACATCGAGGAAGCGGGCGATCCGGCCGGTGGGCGGGGCGTCGACCACGACGGCGTCGTACACATGCCGTCCGGACTTGTCGACGCGGACGATGCATTCCTTGATCTTTCCGGTGAGGATGACATCGCGCAGACCCGGCGCAATCGTGGTCGCGAACTCGATGGCGCCGATGCGCTTCATCGCACGCCCGGCCAGGCCGAGGTTGTAGAACATCTCGAGGTACTCCATGAACGCCGTCTCGATCTCGACAGCGAGCGCGTTCACTGCTCCGCCGCCCTCGGCGGTGGCGATCTTGAGTTCCTTGGGCGCCAGCGGAGGTACGTCGAAAAGCTGGGCGATGCCCTGCCGGTTTTCGACCTCGACCAGCAGCACCTTGCGGCCGCCTGCGGCGAGCGCCAGGGCCAGGGCCGCGGCGATGGTGGACTTTCCAGTCCCGCCCTTGCCGGTCACAAAGTGCAGTCGCGCATTCGCGACTCGCGCGGGCCAGGCGTTGGCTGAGGTCCCTGCGTCGTCGTCAGGGGAAGTGTTCACCACGCACGCATGCTAACTGTCCACGATCGAACCGATGTCAGAACGTCTGTGCTTGTCTAGGGTTGCGGGTATGACCGAACGCACCGTATGGGAGTACGCCACCGTCCCGCTGTTGACACACGCCACCAAACAGATCCTGGACCAGTGGGGAAGCGATGGCTGGGAGCTGGTGAGTGTGCTGCCGGGGCCCACTGGTGAACAGCATGTCGCCTACCTGAAGAGGTCGAAGTGAGCACGCATAGCGCCCGGCTGGCCGAGCTGGGAATCGAGCTGCCCGCCGTCGCCGCACCCCTGGCGGCGTACCAGCCCGCGGTGCGCAGCGGCAACCACGTCTATACCTCCGGACAGCTGCCCATCGTGGACGGCAGTCTGGTCACCGCCGGAAAGGTCGGCGCCGAGGTGTCCCCGGAGGACGCCAAGGCCCTGGCCCGCATCTCTGCTCTCAACGCCGTCGCCGCAGTGGACGCACTTGTCGGGATCGACAACGTCGTGAAGGTGGTCAAGGTCGTCGGATTCGTCGCATCGGCATCGGGTTTCACCGGTCAGCCGGGCGTGGTGAACGGGGCATCGGAGCTGCTGGGTGAGGTGTTCGGAGACGCGGGTGTGCACGCGCGCTCGGCCGTGGGGGTCGCGGAGCTGCCGATCAACGCCCCGGTGGAGGTGGAGATCATCGTGGAGGTCACAGCGGAAGCATCCGCCTGATGACCCATCCCGCCTACGGGCAGCTGCGTCCGGTCACCGAAACCGCTTCGGTGCTGCTGGCCAACAACCCGGGGATGATGACGCTGGAAGGCACCAACACCTGGGTGCTGCGCGCCCCGAGCAGCGATGAGATCGTCATCGTCGACCCCGGCCCGGGTGTCGCCACCGGTGACCCCGATGTACACGTCGAGGAGCTGGCGAAAATCGGCAAGGTGGCACTGGTTCTGGTGAGCCATCGGCACTTCGATCACACCGGCGGCGTCGACAGGCTGGTCGAACTGACCGGTGCGCCGGTGCGCGCGGCGGACCCGGCCTGGCTGCGCGGCGATTCGGTGGCCCTGACCGACGGCGAGCACATCGACGTCGCGGGCTTGTCCATCTCGGTGCTCGCCACACCCGGGCATAGCGACGACTCGGTGTCCTTCGTTCTTGACGACGCGGTGCTGACCGCCGACACCATCCTCGGGCGGGGTACAACCGTCATCGCGCAGGACGGTGGAGGCCTCGGTGACTACCTGGAGTCGCTGAAACGTCTTGAGGGCCTGGGTAAGCGCACCGTGCTGCCCGGCCACGGTCCGGAGTTGGGTGACTTGTCGGCGATATCGGCCGAGTATCTGGCACATCGCGAGCAGCGTCTCGACCAGGTGCGCGGGGCGCTAGCCGCACTGGGTGAGGATGCCTCGGCTCGGCAGGTCGTCGAATTCGTCTATACGGATGTGGACCCGTCGCTGTGGGGCGCCGCGGAATGGTCGGTGCAGGCGCAGCTGGACTACCTGCGCGCCGTCTAGCCAGCGGTGAACACCATCCCATTGGCCCTCACGGGCTCGCTCAGCTGGGGCATCAGCGATTTCATCGGCGGGCACGCGAGCAAGCGGCGTTCCACTCTCGCAGTACTGGCACTGAGCCGGCCCGTCGGGCTTGCCGTGGTGAGCCTGGTTGCGCTGGTCACGTCCTCATCACATTTCGACGGCCGCACGCTACTGGGAATGCTTTCCGGCCCAGCGGCTTTCACGGCGCTTTACGCGTTGTATCGCGCACTTGCCATCGGACCGATGGGCGTCGTCTCGCCCATCGCGGCGGTGGGTGCGGTGGTGCCAGTCCTCTGGGGCGCCACGATCGGGCAGTCGCTGTCGGGACTGACCTATCTGGGGCTGGCGGGCACCCTTGTGGGCGTCATGCTGGCCTCCGCTTCACAGGGGCTGGACGGGCAACGCCCGGGCAGACAGGTGCTCATCTGGTCGTTCTTCTGCATGGTGATGTTCGGTGTCTGCATGATCCTGCTGGCCGAGGCCGGCAGGTACCACCCGGTTGAGGCGGTTGTGGTTTCCCGCGCGACCGAGGTAACGCTGATCGTGGTGCTCGGGGCATTCAGCTGGAAGAACCTGCGGGCCAATCTGCGCCCGCCGTTCGGGGCGGTGCCCTTCGCCGGTGTGCTCGACACCTCAGCGATTCTGTTGTTCACGTACGCCTCAGCGCACGGAAGCCTCGGCATCGCGGCGGTGCTGTCCTCGCTGTACCCGGTGGTGACGGTGCTCATCGCCCGCGTGGTGCTTCATGAGCGGCTCAGCCGGATTCAACAAGCCGGTGCGGTGCTCACGCTGGTGTGCGTCGCGGTGGTGGCGTTGAGCGCGTCACGCTGACGCGCGCAGAAACTAGCGCGCGCGGCGAGCCAGCCGCTCCGAGTCGGAGATCAAGACGCTCTTGCCCTCCAGCCGGATCCAGCCGCGGTGCGCGAAGTCGGCCAGCGCCTTGTTCACGGTCTCGCGGGATGCACCCACCAGCTGAGCGATCTCTTCCTGGGTCAGGTCGTGCGTCACGCGCAGCGCGCCGCCCTCCTGGGTACCGAACCGCTGGGCCAGCTGCAGCAGCTGCTTGGCCACGCGACCGGGCACATCCGTGAAGATCAAATCGGCCAGATTGTTGTTGGTGCGGCGCAGGCGGCGAGCCAGCACGCGCAGTAGCTGCTCGGCGATCTCCGGACGGTCGGCGATCCAGGCGCGCAACGCGTCCCGGTCCATCGACACGGCGCGCACCTCGGTGATGGTGGTGGCGCTTGACGTCCGGGGTCCGGGGTCGAAGATCGACAGCTCACCGAACATGTCCGACGGACCCATGATCGTCAGCAGGTTCTCACGGCCGTCGGGTGACCGGCGTCCGATCTTCACCTTGCCGGTGATGATGATGTACAGACGGTCGCCAGGCTCGCCCTCGGCGAACACCGTGTGCCCGCGCGGAAAGTCAACCGGCTGCAGCTGCTTGGTCAGCGCCGAGATGGCACTCGGTTCGACACCCTGGAAGATTCCGGCCCTGGCCAGGATCTCGTCCACGTTTGCCCCTTACCCAAATTCGTTAGTCATGCTTGCGCTGGCCTACTCGACATGAGTCTAGAGGCCAAGTCGCTAAAGAACGTGATCCAAGCTACACCGCTGCGCCACCGGCACGCAGTGAATCCACCACCGAATGCCGTGAGCGCATCGAGGACACACCCTCTTCACGCAGGCGATTCATCGTTGAACCGTTGATTCGTGGCTGGTTGTAGCCGTTTGTGGTGGCCTCATACACCGCCTCCAAGGACGGCTCGATGCGCTGCAATTGCCGCCGGTGCAAGTCCTCGATTGCTGACGGCATGCCGTCGCGCGCGAGGCGATTCATATCCGAAGGACTGGCTTGGTCCAGGAAATCGGCGACCTCGCTCGGCTGCAAGGTATGCCGCATCAACCCGGCTTCCAGCTTCCCGAGCCCAAGGCTGGCAAGCATGAGAAGTCCGGGTACCAACAAACCGAATAGGCCCGACACGGGTTGAAGTAAACACGCCCAAGATCTCGACGAGGTCACGAAAAACAACCGGTTTGTCCTGCGCAGGGGTGTAATCGGTGGGCACGCTCGCCCCTCCCGTGTCCTCAGCTCCCGCTACCCTGGGCTTGTGTCACTGACCGGATCGGCCTCTAAGCCCAGAGCGAAATCGACGGTAAAGACGCCAGCTCCGGCCCGAACCTGGAAGCCCGAGACGCACACGGGATTGGTCCGTCGGGCGCGGCGAATGAATCGCACTCTGGCGCAAGCATTTCCGCACGTCTACTGCGAGCTCGACTTCACCAACCCGCTGGAATTGGCGGTCGCGACCATTTTGTCGGCGCAATGCACCGACGTCCGGGTCAACATGGTGACGCCCGCGTTGTTCGCCAAGTACCGCACCGCGGAGGACTACGCGGGAGCCAACCGGACCGAACTCGAAGAGATGATCCGAAGCACCGGCTTCTACCGGAACAAGGCGAACTCGATCATCGGGCTGGGCACCCAGCTGGTGGAGCGGTATGGCGGTGAGGTGCCGCCGCGGCTGAAGGATCTGGTCACCCTCCCCGGTATTGGTCGCAAGACGGCGAATGTTGTCCTGGGCAACGCCTTTGACATCCCGGGCATCACCGTCGACACGCATTTCGGGCGACTGGTGCGACGCTGGCGCTGGACCGAGGAAGAAGATCCGGTCAAGGTCGAGCACATCGTCGGAGAGCTGATTGAACGTAAGGAATGGACCCTGCTCAGCCACCGGGTGATCTTCCACGGTCGGCGGGTATGTCATGCCCGCAAGCCCGCATGCGGTGTCTGTGTACTGGCCAAGGACTGCCCGTCGTACGGACTGGGCCCGACAGATCCCGAGCTGGCCGCGCCGCTGGTGAAGGGGCCGGAAACGGAGCACCTGCTGGCCCTGGCCGGGTTGTGACGTGTCTCGGCTCAGCACCGGGGCGCGGTGGACGATCGTGGGGATGGTGCTGGTCGCGGCGCTGATCGCCGTCATGTTGTCGCAGCAACACGATCAGCGGCGGCGCGCGCCGCAAGGGCAGGATCCTGTCGCCGCCCGCGAACGCCGGGACGCCGACACCCCCGAAGCCCTCGCGGAACTGTTCCGGCAGGCGCAACTGCCGCCATGTCCCAACGCCGACAGCGCACCGGGGACGCGCGAGCTGGCCGGGATAACGCTGGAATGCAGTGGGGCTCCGGTGGCGGTCGGTCCCGTCCTCGCCGGGCGGCAGGTGGTGCTGAACCTGTGGGCCTACTGGTGCGGTCCCTGTGCCGATGAGCTGCCGGCGATGGCCGAGCTGCAGCGCCGCGCGGGCGACAAGCTCACCGTCGTCACGGTGCATCAAGACGAGAACGAGGCGGCCGGGCTGGCCAAGCTCGCCGAGCTACACGTCAGGCTGCCGATGATCCAGGACGGGGCCCGGCGCATCGCCGCCGCGCTGAAGTCACCGAATGTCATGCCCACGACCATTTTGATTCGAGCGGACGGTAGCGTTGCCCGAGTGCTACCGCGTTCGTTCACTTCGGCGGATGAGATCGGTGCCGAGGTGGAACAAGCGTTGGGAGTGAGGTTCTAGGTCGTGACTGCCGATGAGCCGCTTACGCGAAGAGGATTGGCGACAGCGCCACTGACGCCCGGTGCCGCTCCAGACTGGATGCGACCGCTGGTGGACAACGCCGCGGGTGTCAAGGACATCTACGGCCGTGGCGTGCACCCCGCGATCAAGGCGGTGCTGCGGGCGCGCAAGCTGCCCTCTTCCGGGCGCCCGGCGGCGGTGCTGGTGCTGGTGTCCGCCGACCAGGCGGTGACCGACCCCACCGAGGCGGATCTGTTGCTGACGGTGCGCGCATCGACCTTGCGTCAGCACAGCGGTCAGGTGTCCTTCCCTGGCGGTGCTACCGATCCCGGTGACGCAGGGCCGGTGGGAACCGCATTGCGTGAGGCGCAGGAGGAGACGGGGCTGGACCCGGTTCGCGTGCAGCCGCTGACGGTCATGGAGCCGCTGTTCATCCCGCCATCCGGCTTCCACGTCTCTCCGGTGCTTGCCTACTCGCCCGACCCGGGACAGGTTCTTGCGGTCGATCCGGGCGAGACCGCCGGGGTGTCACGGGTGAAGATCGGTGACCTGGTGGATCCGGCGAATCGAATCATGGTGACTAAGAAGACATTTGGTATTCGTTACAGTGGCCCGGCCTTCTTGTTGCCGGGGATGCTGGTGTGGGGCTTCACCGGGCAGATCATCTCGGCGATGTTGGAGGTGTCCGGCTGGGCACAGCCATGGGACACTCGTAACCTTCGTGATCTTGATGAGCTGCTGGCCGAGCACCTGGGAGGGTCGGTATGAATCTGAATCCATCACAGTGGCTCGATATCGGCGTCATCGCCGTCGCGTTCATTGCCGCGGTGTCCGGATGGCGTTCCGGCGCACTGGGTTCCTTGATGTCATTCGTCGGGGTGATCCTGGGCGCGGTAGCCGGCGTGATGCTGGCCCCGCATGTGGTGGGCAACCTGGACGGGGCACGTACCCGGTTGTTCGCCTCGCTGCTGCTCATCCTGGTGTTGGTGGTCATCGGCGAGGTGGCGGGCGTGGTGCTGGGCCGGGCCATGCGTGGTGCCATCAAAAATCGGGCGCTGCGCGCCGGCGATTCGGTGGTGGGAGTGGTGCTGCAGGTGGCCGCCGTGCTGGTGGCCGCATGGCTGCTGTCGATTCCGATGCAGAGCTCCAACCAGCCGAATATCTCTGCGGCAGCTCGTGAATCGAGGGTTCTCAGCCAGGTCGACAAGTACGCCCCGGACCAACTCCGCAAGGTACCCAACGACCTGTCCAAGCTGCTGGACACCTCGGGTGTGACCGGTGTGTTGCAGCCGTTCGGTAAGACCCCCATCGCGGCCGTCGACGCCCCGGACTCAACGTTGGTGGACGGTCCGGTGGTGCGGGGCGCCGAGCCGAGCGTTGTGAAGATCAAAGGCATTGCCCGCAGCTGCCAGAAGTCCCTTGAGGGAACCGGATTCGTCATCGCCCCGCACCGGGTGATGTCGAATGCGCACGTCGTGGCCGGCACGAACAGCGTCACCGTCGAGTCGGCCGGGCAGACGTTCGATGCCACCGTGGTGGCCTACGACCCCAACGCCGATATCTCGATCCTCGCGGTTCCGGATATGCCGGCCACGCCGCTGGTCTTCGCGCCCAAACCGGCCAAGACCGGGGACGACGCCATCGTGCTGGGCTACCCGGGTGGCGGGAACTACAAGGCGACACCGGCGCGGGTCCGGGAGATCATCGAGCTGAACGGCCCGGACATCTACCGGTCCACCACGGTCACACGTGAGGTGTACACCGTCAGGGGCTCGGTGCTACAGGGCAATTCGGGTGGTCCGTTGATCGACACGGAGGGGCGTGTGCTCGGTGTTGTCTTCGGGGCGGCGATCGATGATGACGACACCGGCTTCGCGCTGACCGCCAAGCAGGTCAAAGATCAGCTCGCCAAGGCCGAGCTCTCCGAGCCCGTCGCCACCGGCAGTTGCATCTCCGCGCCGGAGGCCAACAAGTCACCGCAGCCCGTCAGCGGACCGCAATCACCGGCGCCCATTAAAGCTCCCTAGGTGCTCGTTGACGGTGCCGGGGTCTTCTTCGTGGCCGTAATGTCCTACCCCGCGCAGCGCGACGAATTGGCCGTGGGGCGCGAAGGACAGTGATCGGTGCACCGGGTCGGCGAGCACATACGGATCGCTGTCGCCGCGCATGTGAAGTACCGGGACGGATAGTTCACGGTTCATTGACCTCATGAAACGCCAACCCTCGCTGCGCAACTGGCTACGCACCGCCCACCGCTGATACTCCAGCGCGCAATGGGCCACCCCGGGGATGGCGATCGCGGTGCGCAGCTGCTGGATGGTCTCGGCGAAATCGTCGGTGGTGGTCCAGTGCTCGCCCGCCCGCAAGCGCACCAGACGTTCCAGCTCGGCACCTCGATGACGTGTCAGGGTGCGCTCGGGAAAGATGGGCAGCTGGTAGCGCATCAGGGACGGCAATAGCGCGCCTCCCTGTCCGGTTCTGCGGAATGTGGCGGTGCGCAGGGCGATCGGGTGCGGCGAGCTCACCACCGCGATGGCGTCGACGAGGCGTGGATGCAGGTTCGCGGTGGCCCAGCAGACCAGTCCGCCCTCGGCATGCCCGACCAGCGTGGCCGACGTGTGTCCCAGGGCGCGGATCAGCCCGGCGGTATCCCCGGCCAGCGTCCATCCGTCGTATCCGCGTGGCGGCTTGTCGCTGCCCCCGTAGCCGCGGAGGTCGACCGCCACCACGCGGGCATCTGTCAGCTCGCGAAGCTGATGCCGCCACGACCACCAGAAGGACCCGAACCCATGCAGCAGCAATACGAGTGGCCTGCTGGTGACGGCCACGGTTGGTGTGTGAGGAGCATCGGCTTCCACCACATGGAACCGAATGCCGTTGGCGTGTACGTCAAAATGGCGCCACGGGCCGACGATGCGGACCACGGATGGGTCGGGGTGACGTGCCGTCTGGTCGAACAGCATGGATGCGTCGGTGTCGAGCCGACTTCAGTGGGCTACCAGCCCGACGGGTCTGCGGGCTTGGCCGACTTGGTCAGTGCGGGAGTCTCATCGTCGCGTGAGGTGAACACGGTCCGTGTTTCCTTGACGGAGGCGATGGTGTCGCGTGGTCCTCGGATTCGTCTGACCTGGAGGAAACCGATCAGCACCGCGAGGATGGCGACGAACACCATGGCGGCGAAGATGATCAGGTACGCCGCCCAGGCGGGCAGCCAGATCTTGAGGATCTCCGCGGCGAAAAAGAAGAAGAAGAACGTCGAGTAGAACAGGACGACGAGAGCCGCGATGAAGAAGATACTGCCCGCGACACCCTTCTTGACGTCCCGGACGACCTCGGCGCGGGCCAGTTCCACCTCGGCACGCACCAGGGCGGAGACCTGGGTGGTGGCATCACGGACGAGATTGCCGATGGTGGGTTCTCCGGTGCCGGTCGCGTTCGGATCGGACAGCGGAATGGCGGCGACGGTGATCGGAACACCATTGCTGTCCGTGCGGTAGTTGCGGCTTCCAGGGCTGCTCACTGTGCTCCCTCCGTGTCCCTTGCGGGTCCGGTGTGATGTCGTGCGGCCTATGTTGCCACGTCGGTGGCGTCGGGGCTGCGGCGCGTCTGGCCTGGGGCGTCGTTACCCAATCGATAGCACTGTGACAGAAGTGACCAGTGTGAATCTTGTTTAGAATGGTGTCAGGCATGGCCGACGGGGGAGAGATGCGGCCGGAATGAGAGAGGCTGCGCGACATGAGGTCATTTGGACGGCATATGCGGTACGGATTGCCGGTCCTGATCGCACTGTTTGGCCTCGTCGTGGCCACGATTCCGGCTGGCGCGGCTCCCGCCGCCGGAGCCGATGACAAGGTGCCCATGGGCGGCGGGTCCGGGCTCATCATCAACGGTGACACCCTCTGCACGCTGACGACGATCGGCCACGACAACAAGGGCAATCTAGTGGGCTTCACCTCGGCTCACTGTGGTGGTGCCGGTTCGCAGGTGGCCTCCGAGGACTTTCCCAAGAAGGGTGTGGTGGGAAAGTTCGTCAACGGTAACGAGCAGTACGACTACGCCACCATCCAGTTCGATCCGGAAAAGGTGCAGCCGGTGTCCACCTACAAGGGGTTCGCCATCACCGGAATCGGACCGGATCCGCAGCCCGGTGACATCGCGTGCAAGCTGGGCCGCACCACCGGTAACTCGTGCGGCGTGACCTTTGGAGCCGGAGCCGAGCCCGGCACCTTCATCAATCAGGTCTGCGGGCAACCCGGGGACTCGGGTGCGCCGGTCACGGTGAACGGACAGCTGGTGGGGATGATCCACGGCGCCGCTACCAAGCTGCCGGTGTGCGTCATCAAGTACATCCCGCTGCACACGCCGACCACCACGTACTCGATCAACACCGTGCTGGCCGATATCAACGCCAAGAACCGCACCGCCGGAGTGGGTTTCACCCCGGTCGGCTAGCTCACGGCGCTACTTGCTGGCTCTGATCGCCTCGAAGACGCTCGGGTCGACCAGCGTCGAGGTGTCGCCCAGCTCGCGTCCCTCGGCCACATCACGCAGCAGCCGCCGCATGATCTTGCCGCTGCGGGTCTTGGGCAGCTCGGGTACCACGTGAATCTCGCGCGGCTTGGCGATGGGCGAGATCTCCTTGGACACCTGAGCTTTCAGGTGTGAGACGAGCTCATCGCCCTCGACGGTGTGACTGGCCTTGAGAATCACGAACGCCACGATGGCCTGCCCCGTCGTCTCGTCGGAGGCGCCGACGACGGCGGCCTCGGCGACACCGTCATGTCCGACGAGCGCGGATTCCACTTCGGCAGTCGAGATTCTGTGGCCGGAGATGTTCATGACGTCGTCGATGCGCCCCAACACCCAGATGGCGCCGTCGCTGTCGTAGCGTGCGCCGTCTCCGGCGAAGTACCAGCCCTTCTCGGCATAACGGGACCAGTAGGTCTCCTTGAACCGCTCGGGGTCGCCCCAGATACCGCGCAGCATGGACGGCCACGGCTGATCGAGCACCAGGTACCCGGTGACCGGTTCATCGCCGCTGGCCGGCTCCAGCCGATTCCCGTCGTCATCAACGATTTTCGCGGAGATACCGGGTAGTGCGCGCATCGCCGAACCAGGCTTGGTGTCGGTGACACCGGGCAGCGGGGAGATCATCGCCGAGCCGGTCTCCGTCTGCCACCAGGTGTCCACAATGGGGGTGCGGTTGCCGCCGATGACCTCGCGGTACCAGCGCCATGCCTCCGGGTTGATCGGCTCACCGACGCTGCCCAGCAGTCGCAGGCTGGACAGGTCGTGCGCGAACGGGATGTCGCGTCCCCACTTCATGAACGTACGCACCAGCGTGGGAGCGATGTAATAGATAGTGACACCGTACTTTTCGATGATCTCGAAATGCCGGTGCTCGTTCGGCGAAGTGGGTGTGCCCTCGTAGACCACCTGGGTGGCGCCGTTGGACAGTGGGCCGTAGACGATATAGGTGTGGCCGGTGACCCAGCCGATATCGGCTGTGCACCAGTACACGTCGGTCTCGGGTTTGAGGTCGAAGATGTTGAAGTGTGTGTACGAGGTCTGCGTCAGGAAGCCGCCCGAGGTGTGCACGATGCCCTTGGGCTTTCCGGTCGTTCCCGAGGTGTACAGCAAGAACAGCGGGTGCTCGGAATCAAAGGATTCGGGCGTGTGGGTGGTGTCGGCGTGAGCGACCGTCTCGTGCCACCACAGGTCGCGTTCCTGGGTCCAGTCGACGGGAATCTCGGTGCGGCGCACCACCAGAACATGTTCGACGGAACTCGGCTCGCCGCCCAGCGCTTCGTCCACAGCGGCCTTCAGTGGGGCCGCGGCGCCGCGCCGCCATTGGCCGTCAGAGGTGATGACCAGCTTGGCCTCGGCGTCGTCGATGCGCGCCCGCAGTGCCGCGGCGGAGAATCCCGCGAACACCACCGAATGCATCAGCCCCAGCCGCGCACACGCCAGCATCGCCACGATCGCCTCGGGCAGCATGGGCATGTAGATCGCGACCCGGTCACCGGAAACCAGGCCGAGGTCGGTCAGATAGTTGGCCGCCTGGCTGACCTGAGCCAGCAGCTCGGCGTAGGTGATGGTGCGGGTGTCGCCGGGCTCGCCCTCCCAGTGGATGGCGACCCGATCACCATGGCCGGCCTCCACATGCCGATCGACACAGTTGTAGGCGACATTGAGCTTGCCGCCGACGAACCACTTCGCGAACGGTGCGTCGGACCAGTCGAGTACGTCGCCGAAAGGCTCGCTCCAGTGCAGACGGCCAGCCTGCTGCGCCCAGAACCCGAGCCGATCTTCCTCGGCCGCCTGATAGAGGTCGGCGGTCGCGTTCGCTGTCGCCACGAACTCCGGCGACGGCGGGTAGCGATCCGGTTCGGTGCTGATTTCGGTCATCTGATCTGGCCTTTCTGCCCTAGACAGGTCCGCTCGAAAGCCTAGTGGGCGCCCCCGGTTACCGAGAAGTAATTGGGGCCGTCGTTCAGATCCGGGCGTGGCGGTGTGTCGATGGAGAGACATCGGCGTGTTACCCGCCTATGGTTCGTCCTACCTATTTCAGCTACCGAAGGGCAGGGTGAGGATGCGGTTTCGCCGACTGGCCGTCGCGTTGCTCGTCGGCATTGCGGCGCTTCTGCCCTCGGGCTGCGGTGACCTGGTGACTCCGGCACCCCCGGGGTACTTCAGCATGTACATCACCGAACCCGAGCACACCTTGGTCCCGGGAAACACCACCGAGAATCAGGGTGGTCGGATCCTGCGCTCGCTATTTACCGCGCTGGTCGAGTTCAACAACGACACCGCGGAAGTGGAATACACCGGCGTGGCCGAATCGATCACCAGCCACGACAACGTCAATTGGACGATCAAGCTCAAGCCGGGATGGACCTTCCATAACGGCGAACCGGTGACCGCGCAGTCCTATGTGGATGCCTGGAACTACACCGCCTTGAGCACCAATGCCCAGGGTTCCTCGAGTTTCCTTGCCAACGTCGATGGGTACGGCGATCTCCAGGGAGATCCGAAGAACAAGATCCCACCGCGGGCCACCCAGATGCGCGGATTGCACGTCGTGGATGACGTGACATTCACCGTCCGGCTCAACACCCCGTTCGCCATCTACCCGATGACCTTGGGATACACCGCGTTCCTGCCGCTGCCCAAGGCCTTTTATCGGGATCCGGCCAAGTTCGGCGTGCACCCCATCGGCAATGGCCCCTTCAAGGCCGACGGCGACTGGGTGCGTGGTATCGGGTTCACGCTGAGCCGTTACGACCAGTACGCCGGCCCGAAGAAGGCCAAGTCCAAGGGCTTGATCTGGCGGGTATACACCGAGGGCCTGACCGCGTACACCGATATGCAGGCCGGTGCTCTCGACATTCAGCTCGATCTGCCCGACTCCGCCTACGAGAACGCCAGGGCCGAATTCGGATCGGCCTTCCTGGAGCGGCCCCGCCCGGACATCACCTCGCTGGGGTTCCCGATGTACGACCCGCGGTACAAGGATGTACGTGTGCGCCAGGCGATTTCGATGGCCATCGACCGTGAGGCGATCACCCAGGTAATCTTCTCCGGCACCCGCACCCCGGCCACGTCCTATGCGTCGGCGGTGGTCTACGGGTACCGCAAGGGGGCGTGCGGAAAGCTGTGCGAGCTGCACGTCGATGAGGCCAACAAACTGCTCGATGACGCTCATTTCGACAGGAGCAAGCCCATTGAGCTGTGGTACAGCTCATCGAGCACCGGAGCACTGTCGTGGGTGCAGGCCATCGGAAACCAGCTGCAGTCGAACCTGAAAGTGCCCTACAGCCTCAAGAGCCTGCCGTGGTCGCAGTTCCTGCCGTTGCAGGACAGCAAGGGGATGACCGGACCGTTCCGTTCCGGCTGGGTGATGGACTACCCGTCGATCTACAACTTCCTGGAGTCGTTGTACGGCACGGTGGCGCTGCCACCGGCGGGCTCCAATTACGTGTTCTACAGCAATCCGGCATTCGACGAGCTGCTGCGGCAGGGGAACAACCAACCGACCGTGGAACTGGCCACCAAGGCGTATCAGAAGGCAGAAGACCTGTTGTTCAAGGACCTTCCGGCCGCGCCGCTGTTCTATGAGGTCAATCAGGCGGTGCATTCCAAGCGGGTGAGCAACGTCAAGATCAGCATCCAGGACTGCATCGAGTACGCCGATGTGGAGGTCGTGCAATGACCGGACGCAAGTGGCCGCGATCGCTGATCAACGAAAGGGTTGATAGGCGGGGAGTGGAGCGTGCACTCCCGGTTCCGTGGCTCGATGATGTGCTGGACGTTCGGCGGCTTTGGCAGAACGCGGGCTTGTTTCGTTATGTGGTGAAACGGCTGTTGCTGGCTATTCCGGTGCTCATAGGCACGTCGCTGCTCATCTACTCCCTGGTGTACGCGCTACCGGGTGATCCCATTCGGGCGTTGGCGGGCGACCGTCCGTTCACCCCCGAGGTCATGGCTCAACTACGGGAGCGCTTTCATCTCAATGATCCGTTCCTGGTGCGCTACGGCAAGTACATCGTGGGCTTCCTGCATGGTGACTTCGGTACTGATTTTCAGGAACGCCCTGTCGCGCAAACTGTTTCACAACGCCTGCCGGTGACGTTGAGGCTCACGGTGGTAGCCGTGGTGTTCGAGACGATCATCGGCATCACGGCCGGAGTGCTGTGTGCGGTGCGCCGGGGATCGTTCTACGACAACCTTGTTCTTGTCACCACGACGCTGCTGGTCTCGATGCCCGTGTTCGTGCTGGGCTTCCTGGCGCAGTACCTGTTCGGCTTCAAGCTCGGCTGGTTCCCGATCGCCGGAATCCGGGACGGCTGGTACAGCTTCCTGCTGCCGGGGCTGGTGCTGGCCTCGTTGTCCATGGCCTATGTGGCTCGGCTCACCCGAACCTCGATGTTGGAGACCATGGACGCCGACTTTGTCCGGACCGCCCGTGCCAAGGGCGTCTCCGAATCACGCATTCTGTTGCGGCACACCCTGCGTAACAGCCTGATTCCCGTCGTCACATTCATCGGTGCCGACGTGGGTGCGCTGCTGGCGGGCGCGGTCGTCACCGAGTCGGTGTTCAACATCCCTGGGTTGGGGAGGGCGACATTCGATGCGGTGCGCAACCAGGAGGGCGCCGTCGTGGTGAGCATCCTGACGCTGATCGTCTTCTTCTACATCTTCTTCAATCTCGTCGTCGACATCTTGTACGCGCTGCTGGATCCGAGGATTCGCTATGAGTGACCCCATACATGCCCCTGGCCCGGTCTCGGGCCCTGATGCCGCCGCCGAGTCGTTGGTGGAGCAGGCGGATCTTTGGGGAAATGCCTGGAAGTACCTGCGGCGCAGTGGCTTCTTCATCACCGGGTCGATCCTGCTGACGATTTTGGTCCTGATGGCGTTGGTCCCGCAGTTGTTCACCTTCGGAAAGGACCCTCGGGCCTGCGACCTCTATCAGGCGCGCAAGGGGATCAGCGCGGCGCACTGGCTGGGTACGGACCTACAAGGATGCGACTATTACGCCAACGTGGTCTATGGGGCGCGAGTGTCGCTGACGATCGGCCTGATCGCGATGGTGGGCGTGCTGATCATCGGTGTGCTCGTCGGGGCGCTGGCGGGGTACTTCGGCGGTTTCGCCGACTCCACACTGTCCCGGTTGACCGATGTCTTCTACGGTATCCCAACGATTTTGGGTGGCATGATCCTGCTGTCCGTCGTCGGTCATCGGACGGTGTGGAGCGTCGCGGGCGCGCTGATCGTGTTCGGCTGGATGACCTCGATGCGGCTGGTGCGATCCAGTGTGATGACCATCAAACAGAGCGACTACGTTCAGGCCGCCATCGCGCTGGGAGCGCCGACGTGGCGAATCCTACTGCGGCACATACTTCCCAATGCGCTGGCGCCCGTGCTGGTGTACGCCACCATCGCGGTGGGCAGCTTCATCGCGGCGGAGGCCACGCTGACCTATATGGGCATCGGGCTAGAGCTGCCAGAGATTTCGTGGGGACTTCAGATCAACGATGGACAGTCCCGTTTCGCCACCACGCCGAGGCTGGTCATCGTTCCGGCCTTGTTCCTCTCGGCCGCCGTGCTCGGCTTCATCATGGTTGGTGACGCCCTCCGAGATGCTCTCGATCCGCGGAGGAGGTAGGCGGTGCCCGCAGATTCCGTGGTTGAGATCGAGGACCTCTCGGTCGACTTCGAGGTAGACAAACAATGGGTGCCGGCGGTCAAGGGTGTCTCGTTGACGGTCGCCAAGGGCGAGGTGCTCGCCATCGTCGGTGAATCCGGCTCGGGGAAATCGACCACTGCCATGGCCATTCCGGCATTGTTGCCGTCCACCGCGCGGGTGGCGGGCAGCATCAAGCTCAACGGTGCCGAGCTGCTGGGGGCCACCAATGACGAACTGCGTGAGGTCCGCGGCAAGGATGTCGCCGTCATCTTCCAGGAGCCGATGACGGCGCTGAACCCGGTCTACACCATCGGTTGGCAGATTGCCGAGGCCGTACGTGCGCACAAGAAGATCACGCGCAGGCAGGCGCGTGAGCGCGCCATCGAGTTGCTGGAGCTGGTGGACATGCCCGAGCCCCAGCGGCGGGTCAAGCATTACCCCCATCAGCTTTCCGGAGGGCAGCGTCAGCGCGCGATGATCGCGCAGGCACTGGCGCTGGACCCGGGGCTACTCATCGCCGATGAGCCCACCACTGCGCTGGATGTGACCGTGCAGGCCGAAATCCTTGATCTCATGCGTGATCTACGGCATCGAATCGAGGCCGGCATCATCCTGATCACCCACGATATGGGTGTCGTCGCCGACATGGCCGATCGCATCATGGTGATGAAGGACGGTGAGGTTGTCGAGGAGGGTGATGCCGACAGCATCTTCCACCGCGCGCAGCAGCCATACACGCAGCAGCTGCTGGCATCGGTGCCGCATCTGGGTGCGACATTGGGCGACGCCGACGAATCATCTTTACCGGTAACCGATCTGGCGCTGAGCGTGGAACATGCCGTCATCGAGTATCCGGGAAAGGGTGGCAACTTCCGGGCCATCGACGACGTGTCCTTCTCGATCGGCAGAGGGGAGGTGGTGGGCCTCGTCGGCGAGTCGGGTTCCGGGAAATCCACCATCGGACGCGCCGCGGTGGGCCTACTCAAGGTGGCTTCGGGCACTATCTGTGTTGCCGGGCAGGATATTTCGACTGCCAACCGTAAGCAGCTGCGTGATATCCGGAGCAAGGTGGGGGTGGTGTTCCAGGATCCGGGATCGTCGCTGAATCCGCGATGGCCCATCGGCCAGTCGATCGCCGAGCCGTTGACCCTGCACACCGATATGGACCGCTCCCAGCGGGAAAGCAGAGTCAAGACGTTGTTGGAGCAGGTGCAGTTGCCCGCGAACATGCGAAACCGGTTCCCCCACCAGCTCTCCGGAGGGCAACGGCAGCGGGTGGGCATCGCGCGGGCGCTGGCGCTGGAGCCGACCCTGCTGATCGCCGACGAGCCAACCTCGGCGCTGGATGTCTCGGTGCAGGCCCGGGTGCTCGAACTCTTTGCCGAGCTGCAACGTGAGCACGGGTTCGCGTGTTTGTTCATCAGCCACGACCTGGCAGTTGTCGAATTGGTGGCAAGCCGCATCGCGGTGCTCAACCACGGTCGTCTTGCCGAATTCGGTTCTGACAAACAGGTATTGACCGCGCCCACCGATGACTACACCAAACGGCTGCTGGCGGCTGTTCCGGTACCCGACCCTGAGCAGCAGCGAATCCGGCGCGAGGAGCGCAAGGCCCTGCGGTGAGTCTCGTATGCGGCGAGTCATTCAGTACCGTTAGTGGACCATGACTGATCCACTCGCGCCGCTGGCCGCCCTGCCGGGAGTATCCGACGCTGCCGAATCCGCCCGTGATGCGTTGAGCAAGGTGCACCGTCATCGCGCCAATCTGCGGGGATGGCCGGTGACCGCGGCCGAGGCTGCGGTGCGGGCGGCCAGGTCTTCGTCGGCGCTGGATGGCGGCACGATGAAGCTGAGCGCCGATGGTGCGGTGGAGGACCCGATACTGGCCGGCGCGCTGCGGGTCGGTCAGGCGCTCGATGGGGACGCGCTCACTCAGTTGACCGCGGTGTGGTCGCGTGCTCCACTGCAGGCATTGGCGCGTCTTCATGTGTTGGCGGCCACCGGCATGGCGGACGAGGACATTCTGGGACGCCCGCGCCCCGGCGTCGACACCGATCGGCTGGAGTTGTTGGCGCAACTGGCATCGGGTGGAACATCGGTGTCCGCGCCGATTCTCGCGGCGATCACGCACGGGGAACTGTTGGCACTGAATCCCTTTGGTTCTGCCGATGGTGTGGTCGCCCGCGCGGCGTCCCGATTGGTGACGGTCTCACGCGGGCTGGATCCGCACGCGCTTGGTGTCCCCGAGGTGATGTGGATGCGGCAGTCCGGCAGATACCGTGAGCTTTCGTCCGCGTTCGCCGCGGGTACACCCGAAGCCATCGCTGCCTGGATCATCTTCTGCTGTCAGGCATTAACGGCGGGTGCGGCGGAGGCGACATCGATCGCTGATAGCGCTAAGCGCTGACCGAGACTGGCCTGAACATTAAAAACGGGCGACGGTCCGAATGAATCGGCCCGCCGCCCGTTAGCACGGATCCTCCGGTTACCAAGCGTGCAATGTGGGTTGTGTGGGTGGCCTCGGCGCTTTCGCGACGCTTCCAACTCGGACTTCACCCAAGAAGTCTGATGAATTGTCTCTGTTCGCGATTACGCAGGCCCACAACGCTTCTGCCCTTGTCGCGGCGTGCTCCGCGTGGGTGCCGTGGTCCGTGCTGGGAATCCTAGGTCGGGAGATCGATCCTTCTCTTCCGGGTCGACCTTGGCCTTGCCAGGCTTCCGTACCTACTTTCTACACTGAGACGACGGTCACATCAAGGGGTAATTCGTTTGGTCACTGCATTGTTACGTGCGTGCCGAAAGTGACATGTGTCTAGTACTACGGCCGTAGCTTGCGAATCAGCGAATAGGTAAGTGCGCCAGCGGCGATCGCGCTCAGCCCCACGGCCGCCGTGGTGGCGGCCGCCGCGCCGGAGGGAACGGGTATCCGGTCGCCCAGCGACACGGGCCGTGAGAACGTCAGCACCGGCCATCCGCGTGCCATGGATTCCTTGCGTAGCGCCCGGTCCGGGTTGACGGCTGTCGGGTGACCGACAGACTCCAACATGGGCAGGTCGGTGATCGAATCGGAGTAGGCGTAGCAGTGCTCCAGTGGGTAGCCCTCGCGCTTGGCGAGTTCCTGGATCGCGGCCACCTTGCCTTCCCCGTAGCAGTAGAAGGCGACATCTCCGGTGTACTTACCTTCTTCCACCACCATGCGCGTGGCCATGGCGTGGGTGGCGCCGAGTGCGCGCGCAATGGGGGCCACGATCTCTTCGCCGGACGCCGAGACCACCACAACATCACGGCCGCAGAGTTTGTGATCGGCGATCAGATCGGCCGCCTCGGCGAACACCAACGGATCGACGATGTCGTGCAGTGTCTCGGCCACGATCGCCTTCACCTGTTCGACATCCCACCCCGTACACATGTTGGTGATGTGTGTGCGCATGCGATCCATCTGGTCGTGATCGGCACCCGACAGCAAGAAGAAGAACTGCGCATAACTCGATTTCAAGACGGCGCGTCTATTTATTAGGCCCTGATCGAAGAACGGCTTGCTGAAGGCGAGGGTGCTCGACTTTGCGATCACGGTCTTATCCAGATCGAAGAAGGCCGCCGTTCTGGGGGCTTGGCCGGCGTCCGTGGGCTCACTGATGGCCGCGGCATCCCGGTCTTCGACAGACGGAGAGGATCCGGGTGCCGTTGCGTGGTCGGTCACAGCTCGAGGATAGATCTCACGGACTACATCGTCGGGTCCATCAGTAAAGTCCCAGTTCAGCCGGGGTAGTCTGGTAACGCGGCTACGCCAGAAGAAGGGTTGCCTTTCTTTGGCTTTTTTCAGCCGATTGGTCTTGCCACCCTCACCTGGTTCGTGTGTATAGTGGGGTTACTCGGCTATGCCGAGTGTGTCTCAGCCCGACCCCCCGGGGCTGAAGCACGACGACCCTCGCCTCCTCCCCCCCTGGCGAGGGTCGTCCTCTTTTCTGGGGACGTTTATCACCGATTTTTTGCGGCTCATCCCGGATCTATCCACAGATTCGTGTCCATCCCCAATCTCGATGAGGCCGCTGGCGTTCACGTCGCGCAACCTTGATGGTGGAGCGCGTGGAGGCAAATGCGGGGGAGCCGATCGTTGTGGCAGTCGGCGATGGACGGCTTGGCAACGACATCGAGCGGATCGTCGCCGCGACTGGCAGGCCACTGATCACCGCTACCGATGCCGGTTCGATCGGCAGACAGGCCTGGACCCGCGCGAGTGCGGTGCTGCTCGATGGAGCCGACCCGTCGTTGGAAGCTGTGATCAGACTGCCTCGTCGGGCTCGGGTGTTACTCATCTCTGGGGACGAGCCGACAAGTGAGATGTGGCGCAGAGCGGTCGCGGTGGGTGCCGAGCAGGTGCTCACGTTGCCCGAGGACGAAGTCAGGCTCATCGAGGCATGTGCGGCGATGCCGGTCAGCGCCTCGGCGGGTCGCGCCCCAGTGATTGCGGTGGTGGGAGGACGCGGTGGTGCCGGTGCGTCGGTGCTGTGTGCGGCGATTGGTCTCTGCGTGCCGGGCGGTGCGCTCATCGTGGATGCCGATCCGTACGGAGGCGGAATCGACCTACTGCTCGGATGGGAGGACGTCGAGGGCCTGCGCTGGCCGGACATCGATATGCGCAGTGGTCGAGTGGGTTTCGATGCTCTTCGACGTGCGCTGCCGCATCGGCGCGGGCTTGTCGTGGTGTCGGGCGACAGAACGGGTGGCGGAGGCAACACGGAGGCGATCGGTGGGGTCATCGATAGTGCACGCGACGCCGGCGTGCCGGTGATCGTCGACCTTCCGCGGCGTCTCGGTGCGACAAGTGTGGCCGCACTGGAGCGCGCGGATCTGGTGGTCGTGGTGACACCTGCTGAGGTGCGAGCCTGCGCGGCCGCTGCGCTTGTGACCAGCGCGATACAGCTCATCAATCCGAACGTCGGCGTTGTGGTGCGAGGTCCGGCTCCGAGCGGGTTGCGGGCGGCCGAGGTGGCCGAAATCGTGGGGGCCCCAATGATCGCCGCGATGCGGCCGGAACCGAATCTCGGCAATCGCCTCGACAACGGCGGTCTGCGATTATCGCGCCGTTCACCGTTGACGGGTGCCGCGCACGCCGTGCTGGCGCTGGTCTCGCGGGAGGGCAAGGGGGCGGCGGCATGACCGGATCGCTGATCGATCGAGTTCGGGAACGGCTCGCGACCGAGAACGCGACGCTGCGTCCTACGGCGGTAGCGGCAGTGATACGCGCTGAATCCGGTGGCGTACTGGGTGATAGCGATGTGCTGCATAACATAAAGGAGCTCCAAAGTGAGCTGGCCGGTGCGGGCATCCTCGAGCCACTGTTAGGCGCGGACGGAGTTACAGACGTCTTGGTCACCGCGCCGGATCGGGTCTGGGTGGATGACGGTCAAGGATTGCGGCTCACCGCAGTGCGATTCGCCGACGAGGCCGCCGTGCGGCGACTCGCGCAGCGGCTGGCTCTCGCGGTGGGGCGACGTCTCGATGACGCGCAACCGTTTGTCGACGGTCAGCTGACAGGGATCGGCCCACCGCGTTCAGTGGTACGCCTTCATGCTGTGCTGGCGCCGATCGCGGTGGGCGGAACATGTGTCTCGCTGCGCGTATTACGCCCGACTGCTAAGGGTTTGGATCAGCTGATCGCTGATGGCACCGTCGCTGAAGACGCTGGAGTCTTGCTTCGCGGGATGCTGGCGGCCCGGTTGGCCTTCCTCGTAACGGGGGGAACTGGCGCGGGTAAGACGACGCTGCTATCGGCCCTGCTCGGAGCCGTCCATCCATCGGAACGCATCATCTGCGCCGAGGACGCCGCCGAGCTCGCGCCGCGTCATCCGCATGTGGTCACGTTGGCTGCACGCACCGTCAACGTCGAGGGGGTGGGAGAGGTCACCCTCCGCCAGTTGGTGCGGCAGGCGTTACGGATGCGACCCGATCGCATCGTGGTGGGAGAGGTGCGGGGCGCCGAGGTGGTTGAGCTACTGACCGCACTGAACACCGGTCACGATGGAGGTGCGGGAACTGTCCACGCAAACGCCCCGGCAGAGGTCCCGGCAAGACTGGAAGCGCTCGGGGCGTTGGGTGGGCTCGATCGTGCCGCGCTCCACTCGCAGTTCGCCGCGGCGATTCAGTGCGTATGTCACATCAGGCGGTTTGGGAACATTCGGAAACTGACTGAGATCGCGGTGGTGTGCAAGGGCGACGACGGGATAGCGCGGGTGATACCCGCATGGAATCTAGACGGTGGGCCTCGTTCCGGTGCGGAGCGGTTCGACGCATTGATCGCACGGGGTGTTACATGACACCGCAGGCCCTACTGCTGCTCTCTGTCGCGTTACTTGTTGCACCGCAAAGGCATTCACGCTTATGGCAGAGGGCTTCCTCGCGGCGGTGGAACTGGAAACTGGCGGCAGCCCCGGTGGGAGTGCTGGTGCTGGCGGCCCTGTGGTTGTTGCCTCTGTCGGTGGTGATCGCGGTGGGGGTGGTGGGTGGAACCTTGTGCATGTGGTGGAGTCGCCGCTCCCGGTTGAAGGTCCAGTCGAAGGAACTGGCTGTTTTGGAGTCCGGCCTTGATGTCCTCGTCGGCGAGCTGAGGGTTGGCGCGCATCCGGTGCACGCATTCGAAATCACTGCGGCGGAGCTTGGCGGAACGGTCGGGGAGGTGTTCGCGGCTATGGCCGCACGCGCACGTCTCGGGGTGAAACTGGATCCGGCGATGCCGAGACTGGGGCCATTGGCGGGCCAGTGGAATCGGATCGGCTGCGGCTGGGCACTGGCCCAGCGGCACGGTCTCGCGGTTGCCGATCTGCTTGACGCATGTAGGACGGACCTGCAAGAGCGGCAACGATTTACCTCACGTGTTAACGCCGGGCTCGCCGGGCCTCGCGCGACCGCGGCAGTGCTCACCGGTCTGCCGGCAGCGGGAATCGGGTTGGGGCAGATGATCGGAGCCAAACCGCTCGCCGTGCTGAGCTCAGGTGGGTTCGGTGGCGTGCTGCTCGTTGTTGGGGTGGCTCTGGCGTGTGCAGGTCTGCTGTGGTCCGACGCTATTACGGGGAAGGCATTGCGATGACCGCAGCGCTGCTGATGCTGGCCGCGGCGATTGTGACCGCGCCGGGAGCGTTGCGTGCTCGGGTCAGGCTGTCGCGTGCCGACGCAATTGTCTCTGCCGATCGCCGCGTGGCTGAAAAGGGTTTATTGGGAATGGCATTCAGTCTTGATGTGCTCAGCGTGTGTCTTCGATCGGGGATGCCGGTCGCAACCGCCGTGTTAGTGGTGTCGTCGTCCGCGCCGTCGGAACTGGCCCGCATCCTGAATCGCGCAGGGGAGATGCTCGCCTTGGGGGCACCGGCGTCTGCGGCCTGGGCTGACCCGGGAGCGTCGGATGATCCGGGATATGAGCAGCGGCAGGCGCTGACCAGGCTGGCGCGGCGATCAGCCGACTCCGGTGCGGTGATGGCTGATGGCATCGCCTCGTTGGCCACTCAGTGTCGCAGGGATGCGCTGGATTCGGCAGTGGCCACTGCGGAACGGGCCGGTGTGCTTATCGGGGCGCCGCTGGGTCTGTGCTTTCTGCCGGCCTTCGTCTGTCTGGGCATTGTGCCTGTCGTCATGGGTTTGGCGCGGGATGTGTTCAGTAGTGGCGTGCTGTGACCCGCGGACCGACCGCGGGGTTGAAAGGGAGGGAATCCATTGATACGCAACATCTTGACGACGCTACGTCGGCGGATGGTGGTGGTCGTCGAGTCAGAGGACGGCATGTCCACCGTCGAATACGCGATCGGGACGATCGCGGCGGCGGCCTTCGGAGCGATCCTCTACACGGTGGTCACCGGGGACTCGATTGTCAGTGCGCTTACCAACATCATCACGCGCGCGCTCAACGCCGCCGTCTAGCGGGCGACACCGGAGCGGTTACCGTCGAAGCCGCGTTCGGTATCGCAGCATTGGTGACGGTACTCGTGTTGTGTTCTGTGGGTATTCAAGCGGTGTCGATGCAGGTGCGTTGTGTGGACGCCTCGCGTGAGGCGGCACGGTTGGCCGCCCGCGGTGACGAAGGCGGCGGGAGAGGGGTCGCACACCGCCTTGCTCCTCGCGGCGCAGTGGTCGAGGTTCGGCGCGACGGTGATTACGTGGTGGCGCGGGTTACCGCGAGAAGCCGGTTGTTGCCCGCCATCACGATTGCCGCCGAATCGGTTTCCGCGATGGAACCCGAGGGCTGAGGAAGGCTCGGCGACCATCGTCGCGGTGGCGATGATGGTCGTGCTGCTGGCGCTGACCGCAGGAGGCGCCGTGGTGGGCTCGGCGGTGGTGGCGCGGCATCGCGCGCAGGCCGCCGCTGATCTATCTGCGCTGGCTGGTGCACAGCGTGCGCTGTACGGCGCGGCTTCCGCCTGCGACAAGGTGGCCGTTGTTGCCCGGAGGATGGGTGCCACTGTCAACAGCTGCGTAGTTGAGGACCTCGATGTTGTTGTCGGGGTGAGTGTTCCGGCGATGTTAGGCCGGTTCGGTGTGGGTCCGGCCCGGGCGGCGGCCCGTGCCGGACCGGTCACCGGCGACGGGTGACGGCGGTACTGATCAGCGTTTGTCTGTTGACGGCGGTGAATCGAGATAGGGGGCCACGGCGGCATAGAAGATTTCGACGTAGATGTCGATCATGTGTTGGCGGTCCAGGTCGGGGCGGGACTGCCACCAATGCCCGAGGCGTTCGGCTGCACCGGACATGGCGTGCGAGAGTCCTTCGGCGAAAAGCTTAGGTACGTCGGGATGGTCCTTGGTGATCAGCGCGTAGGTAGTCTCGATGTTGTCCAACCGCAAGGCGGAGAGTTCTTCACGTGACTCGGCAGGCAACACCGCGGCGCTGCCGTAAATAAGTTCCCACCGCTCGGGATGAGTCTCCAAGAGCTCGAAGAACACGTCGGCGGCGGTGGCGAACTGGTCGCGCACGGTCAGCGTGGGATCTACCCGCTGTATCAGCGTCTGCGCGAAATCAGCCTGTGCGCGCCGCGCGCACGCCAGATATGCGCCATCTTTGGTTGTGAAGTGACGGTAGGCAATGGGCTTGGTGACGCCTGCGGCCTGGGCGATATCGCTCAACGACACTGCGGCGAAGCCGCGCTCGAAGAACAACTGCTCGGCGGTATCCAGCAGGTGCGCGTGGCGCTCTGCCCACGGACGACGCGAGCCCACGCCGGACGTCAAAGCTGCCTCCATGGTTCAACAGCCTAGCCGACTTGTTACTTTTGGTAACAAGAGCTATGTTACCGAAGGTAACAACGACACGAGCGGCAAGGAGGATCGCGTGTCCGCTATCCATCCCGTCCAGGTCAGGGGTACTCAGCTATGAGTCGGCACAAACAGTCGCGAGGCCGTGCCGGTCGACTTCTCGGCACGTTGTGGATGCCTTTGGTGGCGCTCATCGTCATCGTGGTCGTTGGCTTCGGAGTCAATCGGATTCGAGAGAAGTCGCAGGCAATCAGCCATCCGGCGACCACCCGCCCGATTCCGGCCACGGTTGTTCAGATCAATCCCAAGAACGTCACTTACGAGGTGTTCGGCAATTTGGGAACCAGCGGGAAGGTGTCCTATGCCAACCTCAACAGCGAACCCGTCGACGTCGTGCTGACCGCATTGCCGTGGTCGGTCTCTGAAACCACGATGTCGTCGGCCGCGTCGCTGAGCCTGGTCGCCCAGGTGGACGGGGACTCGCTGGGCTGCCGCATCCGGGTCAACGGCGAGGTCCGCGAGGAACAGGTTGTCAACCATGCCAGTGCCGCGGTCGCATGCACGGTGACGGCAGCATGACGTCGGGTCAGCAGCCGCCGGAGGACGCGACGACCGGTCCGGTACTGGTAGCGCCCGCACCGCCGGTGGCACAGGAACCCGAGAAGCGCCCTGGGCCTGCGCGATTGCTCCGCGTGCTGGCGATTCCGGTGGTCATCTTCTGGGTGCTGGCGGCCGCAGCCCTCAACATTTTCGTGCCCACCCTGGAAGAAACGACCGCGGCCAATGCCAAGGCGATGATTCCCCGTGACGCACCCTCGTCGGCCGCTGCCATCACGCAGGGGCAGGACTTCGAAGAGTCCGACTACACCAGCATGGCGGTAGTCGTCCTGGAGGCTCAGGGCCGCACGCTCGGCGAGCAGGACCACCGCTACTACGACGAGATGGTTCGCCGTCTACTCGACGATAAAGAGCATGTGCAGTCGCTCATGAATCTGTGGGGCGACCCTGTCACCAGGTCGGGTCAGCAGAGCGCCGACGCGCAGGCCGCAACGCTCACCGTGCGTCCTGCCGGAGATTTGGGTGACGCCGACTCGAACAGGTCGATCAAGGCCATCCGCGGCATCATCGAAAAGCTGGACAAGGACAAGCCTGAAGGGCTCACGGTCTACGTGAGTGGGCCGGCACCCCTGGCCTCGGACACTCTCAATGCCGCCGACGAGAGCATGGTCACGCTGACGATCGTCACCATCGTGGTGATCATCGCGATGCTGCTCATCGCCTACCGCTCGTTCACTCGAGCAATCATCCCGTTGATCGGAGTGTTGATCACACTGGCCACGGCCCGTGGCGTGGTCTCCCTTCTGGTCGAAAACCACGTCATCGGGATCTCGTCGTTCGCGATGAACATGGCCGTGTCATTGGTTCTCGGTGTCGCCACCGATTACGGGATCTTTTACCTGGGCCGTTTTCAGGAGGCCCGGCGCGCGGGGGAGGACCGGGAGTCCGCCTACTACACCTCGGTGCGCAGCGTGGCCCACGTTGTTCTGGGATCGGGCATTGCGATATCGGGTGCGTGCCTGTGCCTGAGCCTGACGACCCTCGACTACTTCCGGACGTTGGGGCCACCGTGTTTTGTGGCAATGGTCGTCGCCGTTATCGCGGCGCTCACGCTGGGGCCGGCCCTGTTGACACTGGGTAGCAAGATCCCCTGGCTCTCCGAGCCGGCCAAGACCAGCCCGGTCTGGCGCAAGCTGGGCACGGCGATCGCCAAGTGGCCTGTCGCGATGATTGCGGTTGCAGCGCTGGTGATTCCATTGTGTATCGCGAACCTGGCCAACTACACGGTGAGCTACAACGATCGCGATTACGCCCCCAAGAGTGTCGAGTCGTCTCGCGGCTATGACGCCGCGGACCGGCATTTCCAGCCGAGTCAGCTCTCGATCGACACCTTGTACATCAAGGCCGATCACGACATGCGCAACACCACCGACATGATCAGTCTGGACCGGATCGCGAAGAACATTGTTCGTACGCCGGGTATTTCGATGGTGCAAAGCATTACCCGGCCGAATGGCCGGCCGCTGGAACACGCCTCGCTGCCGTATGCGATGGGTTCGATGGGAACCAAGATCGGTCAGAATCTGGGGTTCCTGAAAGACCGCGTAACCGACATCGACACCATGGCCGCCCGGATGGGGGACATGATGGAGTTGAGCAAGAACATGGCGAACATCACCGGGCAGCTGTCCGCGGGTACGCAGATGTCCGTGGAGGCTTCCCGGGGTCTGAAGGCCGCGATGGAGAAGACGCGCGACAACCTGTCCAACTTCGATGACTTCTTCCGCCCGATACGTAACTATTTGTATTGGGAGCCTCACTGTTTCGACATTCCGATCTGTTGGGCCATGCGCTCGTTGAATGAGTCCGTCGACAACATTGACGAAGCGACCTCGCAACTGGGCCCGATGGTAGACGGGCTGAGCATGGTTGATGCGGCCACTCCGCAGATGATCACGCAGCTCAATGCCATGGTGCAGAACATGGCCGTCATGCAGCAGCTGACCTTGACGATGCAAAGCCTCTTCCACGCCACCATCGCCCAGCTGGAGCCCATGATCGACCCGATGGTCGATATGGGTAAGGCCTTCGACAACGCCAAGAATGACGACTTCTTCTTCATGCCGCCGGAGTCGTTCAAAACTAAGGACTTTCAGACAGGGTTGAAGTTCATGATGACCCCTGACGGCAAGGGCGCACGGATTCTGATCTACCACGAGGGCGAAGCGATGAGTCCCCAGGGCATTGATCAGATTCAGCGCGCCGAGTCCGCCGCCCACGAGGCGATCAAGGGGACGTCGCTGTCCAATGTCGATCTGCTGGTAGCCGGTGCATCCGCGAATTACCGTGATGTGCAGGCATTTTCCATGAACGACATCTTGACGATGATGTTGGCGACGTTCGGTCTGGTGTTCCTGATCGTCATGGTGATCACCCGCACCCTGGCCGGTTCGGTGATTGTCCTGATCACTGTGGTGCTGTCTTTCCTGGGCTCCCTTGGCTTGGCGGCATTCATCTGGGAAACCTTGATCGGTATCGAATTGCATTGGCTGACGCTGCCTATTGCGTTCATCGTGCTGGTGGGGGTGGGTTGCGACTACAACCTGCTATTGCTCTCCCGATACCGCGAAGAGCTCTCTGCCGGAATACGCACCGGTCTGATTCGTACCATCGCAGGCTCGGGCAACGTTGCCGTCACCGCGGCATTCGTGCTCGCCGGCACCATGCTGGCCATGCTCTCCAGCGATGTGGTCAACATCGGCCAGGCGGGGTCCACTATCTGCATCGGCCTGATCTTCGACATGATGATCGTCCGGCTGTTCCTGGTCATGCCGTTGGCCAGGCTCCTGGGGCCCTGGTTCTGGTGGCCGCAGAAACTCCCCACCCGGAAACGCGCCACGTTTAGAGACGAGCCCGAACGTGGCCCGCAACCGGAGGAGCCCACTACCGCAACGGTTTAACAGATTGCCGACCTGATCATTGTCCGTACAGCTAAATAGGTTGTACGCGCCAATAGGATGGCAACCATGAGTGACAGAGCTGGTTGGTTGGGTGCAAATCGAGCCAACTGGAACGAGCGGGCCGCAATTCACGCGGCACGCGATGGCTCGGGATATCAAGTGCAGGACTTCGTCGACAACGGCGCGTTGCTCTCGGATGTCGTCAGTTTCGATCTGCCGGTGCTCGGTGACATCGCAGGCAAGAACGCCGTGCACCTGCAGTGCCATATTGGTACGGACACGATCTCGTTGGCCCGTCTGGGCGCCGTAGCGACTGGCCTGGATTTTTCACAGGACGCTATCCGGGAGGCTCGGACACTGGCTGCCGAGACGGGTGATGTCGTGACCTTCGTAGAGGCAGACGTCCATGATGCAGCAAAAGTGCTGCCGTGCAATAGCTTCGACCTTGTCTACACCGGAATTGGGGCGCTGTGCTGGCTCCCGCGCGTTGACGCATGGTCGGAGGTGGTCTCGGCGCTCCTTGCTCCCGGTGGGGCTCTAGTCATCCGCGAAGGACATCCGATCTTGTGGTCGATAGATGATTCCGTGGGTGCCGAGTTATGTCTGCGGTACCCGTACTTCGAGCACGACGAACCGTTGGAATGGGACGACGGTCAAACATACGTCCCGACGGACAAGGTCATTCAGGCTTCAACGACCTACGAATGGAACCACTCTCTCGGCGAGATCGTGACGGCTCTGATCGCCAGCGGTCTGCGCCTCGATCTCCTCATCGAGCACGACAGTGTTCCCTGGGAGGCACTTCCCGGCCACATGGCGCCGCGGCCCGGAGGTGAATGGGCGCTGAGCGAGCGATCGGGTGTTATGCCCCTGACATACACGATCAAGGCCACGAAGCCGGCCTAGCGCGGGCTGCGGTTGTCAATCCTATTGAACTGCAACCAAAGCCAGACCGCCACTGGTCGCGACGAATGAGGTGAACGTGACAGCCTTGAAAACCGCGGTGGACGTAACATTCTCCTTGAATGCCATCGGCAGAAACAGGGTTGGGTTCAGCAGCGCGCCAAAGACTACGACGGCGGCCAGCCAGCCGGGCATTCCCGGCACGGCGAGCCCCACCGCGATCAGGAGTATTCCCATCATGATGTAGTCCAGATGGGCCTGGAGAAACCTGCGGCCGTTCGTTACACCGATGCGCTTGAGCAGTTGCGGGGCAAGGAAGTTGGCGGCCACCGCCCACCCCATCATTGCCCCGAATGCCAGCTCGAGTAGGCCGATGCGGACGACGAGGTTCATGCGCTGACCATGTTTCTGCGATACCACCGCCGGCCATGCCACCGTTGGTAATGCCATGCGGCGGTGGGGAGTGCGCCGCGGGGATGCAGCCAGAAGCGGTCGGGAATCTCAGTCGTGGGTGCCTGGCGTCCGAGGTCGATCTCGCCGAGGAGAATGCCCTGTCCCTGTTCGGGGCGACGTTCGGCGATGATATGCCCGGCACCATCGGTGATTAGTGTGGAACCCTCAAAATGCCCCCGGTACTCGAGGGGAATCCAAGGCATAGCGCAGCGCAAATCGCCGACGTGTGCAGCGTGAACAACCGGTGCTCCAACGTATTTGGCGAAGGTGCCCGCCGCGGCCCGGGCTGTCTCGTGGTTGCGGCGTTCCATCCCCTCGAATGTCGAGCGTGGGTGCCATGGAGGTACGGACCACCAGCCAGAACCGGTCATCACCAGGTCGACCCGTGAACGCATACGTTGTGCAGTGCGGGTGCGCATCAGCTCCCAACACACGGCAGCCCCAACGTCATACGCGCCCGCGCGGAACACCCCGTCGTCCCGGCCGCCGACGTAGAAGGAGTTCTCCCACATGGTCGGCAGGTCTTTGTCGTGGCGCCCGACCACTCCCGTCGCGTCCGCCGCGACGTAGGCGTTGCGGACGTGCCCGTCCTCGTCCCGGCACAGGAACGAGCCGCCGACGAGCGCGTCGTAGCGACGGGCCACTGAGCGCAGCAGTTCGGTGGCCTCGCCCGAGAAGGGCAGGGTGGCATTTTTCAAGGAGGGATCGAAGGCGATCCCGCTGGTAAAGAACTCGGGCAACGCGATGATGCGCGCGCCGGATTGGCCGGCCTTATCGGCGAGCGTGGAGCACCTGTCCAGGTTCGCGGCGACATCGCCGATAACTGCTTCGAGTTGGATCGCCGCCGCCAGCACCATAACCGAACGCTACTACAAAACCGAACGCTTCTACAAGACTTTGTTGCGGACGAGGCCACGCTCGATGATTTCGCGTCCCAAGGCCAAGACGCGTTGCATCTCGGCAGGCTCGAGGCGCAGCCGGTCAGGACGCAAATTGAGCGATAACACGCCATTCCATGCGCCCCACAGAAAGAGGGACGTCCGGACCGGATCTGTGCAGTACAGCTCACCTGCGGCGTCGGCGCGGCGGAGCACATCGGCGATGTCGCCGACCAGCGACTCGACCTTGTCGGCAATCCGGCGCTCGACTTCGTCGGCCATATCTCCGGGGGGAACGTCGAGAGTGCGCAGGGCGATCATGCGGAAGTACCCGGGGTTCTGCAGATGGAAATCGCAGTAGGCATCACTGGCAGCGCGCAGCTCCTCCATCGGCGTGCGCCCCTTGCCGAAGGCCTTTGCCATCGCCTCCTCGTTGACCAGCAAGGCGCGCTCGACGAGTGCGAGATAGAGACGCTCTTTGTTCTTGAAGTGGTGATAGATCGAACCAACCGCGAGATCGGCGGTATCGGCGATGGCGTCCATGGTGACCGCATGGAACCCGCGCTCCACGAAAAGTGCTTCGGCCGCGTCGAGGATTGCCGCAGTCGTGACGGCGGTCCGGCGGTCTTGACGTCGACCCTTGGTCTCAGGCACCCACCGAGGTTACGGGTGTGCGATCCCCTGGCGGTAGCGTTAGCGGATGGTCGTCACCCTGCACCCCAAGTCGGGTCTCAAGGCCCGGTTGCCGTTTTTGTTTGTGCTGCTGTTCGTCAAGCCGCTGTTGATCCTGTTTCCGATCCTCGACGCCGGTCTTCGCCAGCTCAAATGGCTGGACCAGGGCGCCCAACGGGGACCCGATGCGCCCGGCATTCAGCGGACGCGGATCGCCCTGGCCGACCGGCCTACGGATCTGATGGTGCCGGCGGGGACGCAAGCAAGTGATTCCGATACGGCCATCCTGTATCTGCACGGTGGCGCCTTCATCGCGTGCGGACCCGCCACCCACCGCAAGATCACCGGCTTGCTGGCGCGCCAGCTTCAGATCCCGGTCTACGTGCTCGACTACCGGCAGCTGCCGGTGGCCGGGGTGGGTACCTCGGTGGCGGATGCGGTGCAGGCCTATCGCGAGCTGCTGCAGGACTACGCGCGGGTGGTGATCGTCGGTGACTCGGCCGGCGGGTACCTGAGCGGCAAGGTCATTGAGCATGCGCACGCCCATGGACTTCCGAAACCCGTTGCCTATGTCGGGTATTCGCCGCTGCTGGATCTGGACCTGGCGTCCAATCCGGCCAGCACCAGCCGCCATGACGCATATTTACCCAAGGGCAAGCTCGCCAAGCTCGCACCCAAATTCGACAGGGGCCCAGTGGAATTCACTGGCGAGCGGCGGGTGATTTCGGTGCCTGTCGAGGCGTTTCCGCCTACGCTGCTCATCACCGCGCAGGATGAGTTCCTGGAGCCGGATGCTCTGGAGCTCGCCGAGAAGCTCACCACCGCAGGCGTGGTTGCCAAGGTGCACAGCTACTCGTGGCAGCTGCACGCTTTCCCGGCCATCGCGGTCTCGCGCGATACCGCTGAGGCGGTCGTGCTGTCCGCCGACTTCGTGCGGGAGGCGCTCTCCGCGGTCGAGCAGGGACCGGCAACCGAACAGGCAGGCTAAATAGGGCGCGGGAAGCATCCCGCGCCTGTCTGCGTTGGATTGTGCCGGGCCAGCCAGGCTGGCCGTCGACCCGACGCGAGGAGCCTTCGCACCATGAGCCTGCTGTTCGAGCCGTACCGGCTGCGCGACATCACCATTCCCAACAGGATCTGGCTGTCGCCGATGTGCCAGTACTCGGCCGACCCCACCGGTCCCTTGACCGGTACACCCAACGATTGGCACCGCACGCACTTGATCAGCCGGGCGGTCGGTGGTGCTGGGCTGGTGTTCACCGAGGCAACCGCCGTCAACGCGCGAGGGCGACTCTCCCCGTACGACACCGGGCTGTGGAACGACACCCAAGAGCAGGCCTGGGCCTCCATCGTGGGCGCGGTTAAGGAGTTTGGTGCGATTCCCGGGGTACAGCTCGGGCATGCCGGACGTAAGGCGTCTACCGTCGCACCATGGGACGGGCATCTCTCACTGAACCCCTCAGATCCATTGAGCTGGGAGACAATTGGACCCACCAACGCGCCGTATGGTGACTTCGAGCCGCCGGTGGCGGCCACGCCCGCTGATCTCAACGCGATCATCGATGACTACGTGGTTGCCGCACAGCGCGCGTTGCGGGCGGGTTTCCAGGTGCTTGAGGTGCATGCCGCCCACGGCTACATTCAGCACCAATTCCTCTCTCCGGCAAGCAATACCCGCACCGATGAGTACGGCGGGTCTTTCGCCGGCCGGGTGAAGCTCACCCTGGACACTGTCGCGGCGGTACGTACGGTCTGGCCCGAACACCTGCCGCTTTTCGTCAGGGTGTCGGCCACTGACTGGGTGTCCGAGGAGCCCGGGCTGGAGGCAGACAGCTGGACGCCCGACCAGACCGTCGAGCTGGCCAGGCTGCTGCAGGCGCGTGGGGTGGATCTCATCGACGTGTCGACGGGCGGCAACGTGCCACATGTCCGGATTCCTACGGGGCCCGGATATCAGGTGCGATTCGCTCGTCGCATCCAGACCGAAACAACGCTTCCCGCAGCCGCGGTGTTGCTGGGCCGCGAACTATTGCGCGACCCGTATTGGCCACGGCGCGCGGCCCGGGAGCTGGGCGCTGAGCTGAGCCCGGTGGTTCCCAAGCAGTATGCCCGCGCCTTCTAGCCGGGTAGTCGAGACAGCACCAACCGCAGCACCTTGACGGCCGCGGCCTTGTCCAGTGGGGAGTTTCCGTTGCCACACTTGGGTGATTGCACACAGGACGGGCACCCGGCCTCGCATTCACACGCCTCGATGGCGTCAGCCGTGGCGCCCAGCCAGATCGCGAGCTGCTGATATCCGCGGGCGGCAAAACCTGCACCACCCGGGTGGCCGTCGTACACGAACACCGTTGGTAGCCCGGTTTCGGCTTGCAGCGCGGTGGACACTCCGCCGATGTCGCCACGATCACAGCTGGCCACCAACGGCAGCAGGCCTATCGCGGCATGCTCGGCCGCATGCAGGGCGCCGGGCGTGGCCAGTGCCTCGATGTCGATGCCCGCCAACGCTTCCGGGGTGATGGTGTACATCACCGCCTTGGTACTCAGCGTTGAGGAGGGCATATCGAGCTCGACGAAGTCCAGGATCTCGCCGGTCGCCAGCTTGCGTAGATAGCCGATCACCTGGTGGGTAACGTCCACCGGTACCAGCCCTATCTGGATGTCACCCAGATCGATCCGCTCGCCCTCGCCGGTGATCGCGATATCGATGGTCGACCGGGCGAACGTCGAATAGTCTGGAGTGGCGTTGTGCACCAAAGCGATTCCATCACCGAAATCGAGCGAATCGACCAGGTAGGTCTCACCGGAATGCAAATAGACTGCGCCCGGATGAACTGTCGCGGGGGCCCGCCCGGAGTCGACGGTTCCCAACACTCGCCCGGTATCGGCCTCCAGGATCATCACCTGCCCGCCGATAGATCCACGGATATCCACCGCCGCATACGGGTTGAGGCCGGGGGCTGCAAAGTATCCGCCGGGCCGCTTGCGTAGTAGCCCGTCGTCAACGAGCTGGGCGACCACATCTCCAGCATCCAGGGATCGCACATCGTCCTCTGTCAGCGGTAATTCAGTTGCCGCGCACAGCAGATGGGGGCGCAGCACATGTGGATTGGTCGGATCGATCACCACCGCCTCAATCGGCTTGTCCAACAGCGCGCCCGGATGGTGAACCAGGTAGGTGTCCAGCGGATCGTCGCGAGCGACCAGTACCACCAACGACCCCTGTCCCCGGCGCCCGGAGCGTCCCGCCTGCTGCCAGAATGAGGCCACGGTGCCCGGAAAACCAGCCACCACAACGGCATCCAAACCGGCGATATCGACGCCCAGCTCAAGAGCGTTCGTGGTCGCCGCACCGGTCAATGCGCCCGTCGACAACGCCTGTTCCAGCGCCCGGCGGTCCTCCGGCAGATAGCCCGCCCGGTACGCCGCCACTTGCGACGCCAGTGCCGGATCGACCTCCGCGAGCCGATGGGCGGCGCCGAGCGCCGTCATCTCCGCGCCGCGCCGCGATCGGACGAACGTCAAGGTCCGCGCGCCCTCCTGGACCAAATCGGCGAGCAGTCGGGATGCCTCGGTGCTTACCGGGCGTCGCACGGGTGCCCCGTTCTCTCCGGTGATCGGAAGCAGCGGCGGTTCCCAGAGCGCCACCGTGCGCATCCCGTGTGGAGAACCGTCTGCGATGACTTCTTCGACCGGCTGACCGATCAACGCGTGCGCCGCGGCGCCCGGATTAGAGGTTGTGGCGCTGGCGAACACCACTGTTGGATGCGAACCATAGCGTGCGCACAAGCGCAGCAGTCGCTGCAGCACGAGAGCCACATTTGACCCGAAAACCCCACGGTAGTAATGACATTCGTCCACCACCAGATAGCGCAATCCGCGCAGGAATGCCGACCAGCGGGTGTGGTTGTGCAGCAGTGACACGTGCATCATGTCGGGATTGGTGAAGATCCACCGCGAGCTCTCGCGCGCGAACCGCCGCAACTCGTTGGAGCTGTCGCCGTCATACGCGCAGGGCAGCACTCGATCGAAACTGTCGATCCCCGTGATCAATTCGCGTATCGAGCGCAACTGGTCGTGGCCGAGTGCCTTGGTGGGTGCGAGATAGAGCGCACGGGCCCGCGGCTCTGCGGCCAGCGCGGTCAGAATCGGCAATTGATAGGCCACCGACTTCCCGGAAGCTGTGCCGGTGGCTACCACCACATGGCGGCCCGCGAATGCCAGCGAGGCGGCGGCGACCTGGTGCGACCACGGATCGGTCACTCCTTGGGCGGCAAAAGCAGTGATCGCGTCGCGGTGTACCCACTGCGGCCACACCGCGACCTCGGCATTTCGAGCAGGAATATCGCAAATATGCCGCACTGGAGTTTCGCCGCTGGGCGTACCGGCCACGATGAGATCCAGCAGTTCACGGCCATAGCCGACGGTCACCGCAAAACCCCTCGTGACCTGCACACTTGTGCCAAAACGGTGTCGAGTCCGCTACCGCATCTGGCCATAATGCCAGGGTAAGGCAGGCCAAAAGGGGGCCGAAGTTTCGCCACTGTTCACCGAACTTCCTATCAATTATCTGGCTCACCGCTATCGCCAACGCTCTAAACATGCTCTACTTAGGGCGGTCGCAGCTTCTGTGTTCGTGTTTTGCACTCGCAGGATCGACGTTGCGGTCGCGGTTCCTGCGAGGGTCTTCTTCACGGGGTATGGCGGTCGGAACGGGGCCCGACGTACCGAACGGCGCGTCGCACCCGGTGTAAGAGAAGGAAAATCAAGAAATGCCACAGGGAACTGTGAAGTGGTTCAACGCGGAAAAGGGCTTCGGGTTCATTGCTCCCGAGGACGGCTCCGCCGACGTCTTCGTCCACTACACGGAGATTCAGGGCAACGGATTCCGTACCCTGGAAGAGAACCAGAAGGTTGAGTTCGAGGTAGGCCAGAGCCCCAAGGGCCCCCAGGCTACCGGCGTCCGCGCCGTCTGACCCACATCCGTCGAAGGAACGCCCCTGGCCATGGCCGGGGGCGTTTCTGGTTCCAAGAATCTCTCCGCGCGCGGGTAGGGCCTACTGGTGCGCGGAGAAAGTACTGTCTGTGACTGTGAGCCAGCTGTCCTTCTTTTCCGCCGAATCGGTGCCTCCCGAGGTCACCGATCTGGCGGGGCTGCTGGCCGGACCGGGCCAGGTTGTGGTCAGTGGCGCGGGCGCACGGATCTCGGTGGTCGTGGACCAGCCGTGGCGTGCGCTGGCACTGGCCGAGATGATCACCGAAACCGGTTTACAGGCCGAGGTCGGTCACACCGACGAGAACCATCCGCTGGTGCGTACCGCCATCGATCCCGCGGTGCTCCCGATCGCGCGTGAGTGGACTCGGGGCGCGGTGAAAACCGTCCCAGCGCAATGGTTACCAGGTGCTCGTGAATTGCGGGCCTGGGTGCTTGCGGCGGGCGCACCGGAAGCCGATCGGTACCTCCTCGGACTGGACCCGCACGCTCCCGATACCCATTCGACGCTGGCGGCCGCGCTGATGCGCGTGGGCATTGCCCCAACCTTGATCGGAACACGTGGCGCCAATCCCGCGTTACGAATCAGTGGGCGACGCCGGCTGGGGCGGCTGCTCGAAAACATCGGGGAACCACCCGGCGATACCGATGCATTTCGTGTTTGGCCGAGGGTATAACCGGGTTTTATCAGCGGTTTAACGGCGACACGGACACACTTTTAGCCACCCTGACATCGGGAATACCGAAGCCGATATGAAAGGCTAGGTTTGCGCAATTGGCGCGGGGGTGTCATCTTGTGACCACGGTGGACCGCCCCTACACCGTACATATGCGGCTGAATGCGCAGGTAAGGAGACGAAGCAGTGCGACGGCTCGTCATCGTCGAATCACCGACGAAGGCCCGCAAGATCGCTGGCTACCTCGGCGACGGATACGTCGTCGAGTCCTCGCGTGGCCACATCCGGGACCTGCCCCGTGCCGCTGCCGACGTTCCGGCCAAGTACAAGTCCGAACCCTGGGCTCGACTCGGGGTGAACGTCGACGAAGACTTCGAGCCGCTTTACATCGTCAGCCCCGATAAGAAGGGCACCGTCACCGAACTCAAGGGCCTACTGAAGGACGTTGACGAGCTCTATCTCGCAACGGACGGTGACCGCGAGGGTGAGGCCATCGCCTGGCACCTGCTGGAGACTCTCAAGCCCAAGGTGCCCGTTAGGCGCATGGTCTTCCACGAGATCACCGAACAAGCCATTCTTGCGGCCGCTCAGGACCCCCGTGACCTCGACAACAACCTCGTCGACGCACAGGAGACCCGCCGCATCCTGGACCGGCTCTACGGCTACGAGGTCAGCCCCGTGCTGTGGAAGAAGGTCGGCCGGAACCTGTCCGCCGGGCGCGTGCAGTCGGTGGCCACCCGGATCATCGTTCAGCGTGAACGCGATCGCATGGCGTTCCGCAGCGCCGGGTACTGGGATCTGGGTGCCGAACTGGACGCCGGCAGCGAGGCCAAGCCTCCGCGTTTCAACGCCCGCCTGCTGAGCGTTGACGCGCTGCGCGTGGCTTCCGGCCGCGACTTCGACTCGCTGGGCCAGGTCAAGAAGGCCGACGACGTGCTGGTTCTCGATGAGGTGCGGGCCAACGCCCTGGTCGCCGGACTGGCTCAGGCCACTCTGACGGTCGCCTCCGCCGAGGAAAAGCCGTACACCCGCAAGCCGTACCCGCCGTTCATGACATCGACGCTGCAGCAGGAAGCCGGGCGCAAGCTGCGGTTCTCCTCCGAGCGCACCATGAGCATTGCGCAGCGGCTGTATGAAAACGGCTACATCACTTATATGCGTACCGATTCCACGACACTGTCCGAATCGGCATTGACTGCCGCGCGTAGTCAAGCAGCGGAGTTGTACGGAAGCGAATATGTGCACCCGTCGCCGCGGCAATACACGCGCAAGGTGAAAAATGCGCAGGAAGCGCACGAGGCTATTCGTCCCGCAGGCGAGACTTTCAAAACTCCGGGACAATTGCATTCACTGATCGACAATGACGAATTCCGTCTGTACGAGCTGATCTGGCAACGCACCGTTGCCTCGCAGATGGCCGATGCACGCGGGACCACGCTGAGCCTGCGGTTGGCCGGCACCGCCACCTCCGGCGAGCAGGTGGTGTTCACCGCCAGTGGCCGCACCATCACCTTCCCCGGCTTCTTGTCGGCGTACGTCGAGACCGTGGATGAGCTGGCCGGCGGCGAGGCAGACGACGAGGAACGTCGTCTCCCGCAGCTCAAGCAGGGCCAGACCGTCACGGTCGCCGAGCTGTCCGCAGACGGACACACCACCAATCCGCCCGCTCGTTACACCGAGGCCTCGCTCATCAAGGCGTTGGAAGAGTTGGGTATTGGGCGTCCGTCGACCTACTCGTCGATCATCCGGACCATCCAGGACCGCGGCTACGTGCACAAGCGCGGCAGTGCGCTGGTGCCCTCATGGACCGCGTTCGCGGTGATCGGACTGCTGGAACAACACTTCGGCCGGCTGGTCGACTATGACTTCACCGCGGCGATGGAGGATGACCTCGACGAGATCGCCTCCGGTAACGAACGGCGCACAAACTGGTTGAACGCCTTCTACTTTGGTGGCGAGCACGGTGTCGAAGGTTCGGTCGCCCGGGCCGGCGGACTCAAGCGCCTGGTGGGTGTGAATCTCGAGGAGATCGACGCCCGCGAGGTCAACTCGATCAAGCTGTTCGACGACGACCAGGGGCGCCCCATCTATGTGCGGGTCGGAAAGAATGGCCCGTACCTGGAGCGAATGATCACCGGCGACGACGGGGAACCGACCCCGCAGCGCGCCAACGTCAAGGACGGCGTCACCCCCGACGAACTGACCGTCGAGATGGCAGAGCAGCTGTTCGCGATTCCACAGGAGGGCCGGACGCTGGGTGTTGACCCGGAGTCCGGGCACGAAATCGTCGCCAAGGATGGACGTTTCGGTCCCTACGTCACCGAGGTGCTGCCCGCACCGCCGGAGCAGCTGGACGCCGCCGAGGCGGATGCGAAGCCTAAGCGCGGCGCCAAGAAGGTGGAGGGGCCCAAGCCGCGTACCGGCTCGCTGCTGAAGTCCATGACGTTGGAGACGGTGACGCTCGACGACGCGCTCAAGCTGCTGTCCTTGCCGCGCGTGGTCGGTGTCGATCCCGCTAACGGCGAGGAGATCACCGCCCAGAACGGGCGGTACGGCCCATACCTCAAGCGCGGCACCGATTCTCGATCGCTTGCCACCGAGGATCAGATGTTCACCATCACCCTCGACGAGGCGCTAAAGATCTACTCCGAGCCGAAACGTCGCGGCGGTCAGGCGGCTTCGGCGGCTCCGCTGCGTGAGCTCGGTGCGGATTCGGCGACCGGCAAACCGATGGTGATCAAGGACGGCCGCTTCGGCCCGTACGTCACCGACGGTGAGACCAACGCCAGCCTGCGTAAGGGCGATGACGTGCTGTCGATCACCGATGAGCGTGCCTCGGAGCTGCTTGCCGACCGTCGGGCGCGGGGTCCGGTGAAGCGCGTCAAGAAGGCGCCGGCGAAGGCGGCAAAGAAGGCTCCCGCCAAGAAGGCCCCGGCGAAGAAGGCCGCCAAGAAGGCGACCTAGATGCGGCGCGGGCGTGCCACCTGAGTGGACACGTTGCGGCCGCGCAGTTCGACGGTTTCACCGACGTCCCAGCGCAGAGCCTCTTGGTCGCGTGCCTCCATGACCGCGGAGGCGGACGCCAGCACGTTCCCGGGTTCGTTCTTGGCCAGCTCGGTCAGCCGGGCAGCCTCATTCACGGGATCGCCGATGACGGTGTACTCGAAACGCGCCTGTGCCCCGATGTGGCCGGCGATGGCTCGTCCCGCCGAGACTCCGATGCCAAAGTCGTTGGAGCCCAGCACGCTGGTGAGTTCATGGGCCAGCTCGCGGGCGGCTGCCAGCGCCGCCGCGGCGCCATCGGGGTGGTCGATGGGCGCGCCGAAGATGGCCAGCGCAGCGTCACCCTGGAATTTGTTGACGAAGCCGCCGTGCTTGTTGACGGTATCGACGATGACCCGGAAGAACTCGTTGAGAACCCTGACGACCACCGCTGGCCCGCGTGTCGACGCCAATTGGGTAGATCCCACCAGGTCGACGAAAAGCACAGCGACACTGCGCTCTTGACCGCCGAGTTCGGTGCCGTACTCGAGTGCCCGGCGTGCGACATCCTCACCGACGTAGCGGCCGAAGAGGTCGCGCAGGCGTTGCCGTTCACCGAGATCGCGCACCATGTCGTTGAACCCGGCCTGCAGCAGTCCGAGCTCGCTCGCGTCATAGATGGGCACGTGGGCGTTGTAGTTGCCGCGCTGCACTTCGCTGAGTGCCCAACGTAATTGGCGCAGCGGGTCGGCGATCGAGGTGGCCACCAGCAGCGTGCCCATCAAACCGATCGCCAGCGCGATGATCGCCAGGATCAGGATGGACCCGGTGAGGTTGTCGGCATTGGACTTCAGATATCCGGCGCGTTGGCCCACGACGGTGAGCACGATCGCCAGGATCGGCACGCCGGTGCTCAATGCCCAGGTGAGTATCTGGCGGACGATGACCCCTGGGGCGGTGACATTTTCCGGCACGCCACGGCGCAATGCCTGAATCGCTACCGGGCGCAGGACGCGCTCGGACTGCAGGTAGCCGATGATGCTGGTGGTGGTGGCGCCCAGCACGGTCGCGAATGCCGCGACCAGTACCGAGCTATGGGTGGATGACCAGGTGACGGCGACGAAGATCGCACCACCCACGAGCCAGGTCGCGACGCTGATGACGGTGCGGTAGAAGGGCATCTGCAGGGCACGGACGCGCACAGACTCCGATCCTTCGGATTCGAAGTCCGGGGAGCTGTACTGCCAGCGCAGAACCGGTAACAGCAGGTAGGTGCTGACGATGGCGCCGGCAATGAACAGGATGAACAGCGAGACGCCGAGGATGATGAGCCGTGCGGTGCCAAGCTCTGACAGTTCCACCCTGTCGCTCGGCGGCAGGCCGAAGCGCAGGAAGCCCAAGACGAACAGGGCCCCGACCAGGTTCGACTGTGCGATACCCATGATGAAAAGAGGCCATGGGGTGCGCATGACCCATCGTGAATACCGGGCTGCGCGTGCGAGTGGGCGCTGGTCTGCCCTTCCTTCCGCGCCAGTCACTCGTTAACCGTAGCTGTCGGCGGTGACGGCAGCGTTTCACACGCCTATGCGGCCTGTTCGGGGAGTCTGATCCGGCAGCTAGGGTTGGTGACGATGAGCGGGGTTTTCGGTCGCCTGGTGGATCAGGGAGCGGTGGTTTCCACGCTCTCATCTGCGGCATTGGCTGCGCGTGGGGATGACGTTGGCCGGATGACCCATGCGTGGTTGTTCACCGGGCCGCCGGGGTCGGGCCGATCGGTGGCCGCGTTGTGTTTTGCCGCCGCCCTTCAGTGTGAATCGGAGGGGGCCGCGGGCTGTGGGGAGTGCCGTGCCTGCACCACCACGATGGCCGGGACCCATGCTGACGTGCGCAGAGTCGTTCCCGAGGGATTGTCGATTGGTGTGGACGAGATGCGCGCGATCGTGCAGGCGGCCTGGCGCCGTCCGAGTACCGGGCGCTGGCTGGTGGTGCTGATCGAGGACGCCGACCGGTTGACCGAGGGCGCCGGCAACGTGCTGTTGAAGGTTGTGGAGGAGCCACCGCCGCGAACGGTGTTCTTGCTGTGCGCCCCCTCGGTGGACCCGGAGGACATCTCGATCACCTTGCGATCACGCTGCCGTCATGTGGCGCTTGTCACCCCCTCGGTGACTGCTATCGCACAGGTGTTGACGGACCGCGACGGGATCGATCCCGAGCAGGCGCAGTGGGCCGCATCGGTGAGCGGTGGTCATGTCGGCCGCGCGCGCAGGCTCGCCACTGATGAGCAGGCCCGTGCCCGGCGGCTCCGAGCATTGGGGCTGGCCCGGGAGGCTGCGACCCCCACGCGGGCGTATGCGGCGGCCGAGGAGTTGGTGAGCAGCGCCGACACCGAGGCGAAGGAACAGACGGCCGCGCGCAACGAGGCCGAAGAGGAAGAGCTGAGGACGGCGCTGGGGGCCGGCGGCACCGGCAAGGGTGCGGCGACAGCGCTGCGCGGAGCAGCGGGTGTCTTGAAGGACTTGGAGCGCAAACAAAAATCGCGTCAGACCAGGGCTTCGCGTGATGCGCTGGACCGCACGCTCATCGATTTGGCCACCTACTTCCGAGACGCCCTGGTGCTTTCGGTGGGCGCTGCCGAGGAGGGCCGGGTGGCGCTGCATCACCCCGATATGGCCGACCGGCTCGGGCCGATGGTGGACCGGGTGCCCCCCGAACAGCTTCTGCAATGCATCGAGGCCGTTCTGGTGTGCCGAGAGGCGCTGGCGGTCAATGTGAAACCCAAGTTCGCGATCGATGCCCTGGTCGCGACGGCGGGGCAGGCTCTTCGTCCCTCGGAATGAGATTGGGCGTCGTGGCAGGGGTGCCGTAGACTCTCGGTCGCTGGGTTCGCCCGGCGTGCTGCCCTAGCTCAGTCGGTAGAGCAATTCACTCGTAATGAATAGGTCGGGGGTTCGATTCCCCCGGGCAGCTCCATGCGGAGTACGTGGTTCGGGCCCCTATGGAATTAGACGGAAGTCTTCGTCGCGATGGTTGTGTGCTCAGATACTCCGATACTGCTGGTTCGGGCATTCCGGTCGTGTTCATCCATGGAGCGGGCGCAGACCATGCCATGTTCGAATCCCAGCGCGATGTCCTCCGGGCCGCCGGATTTCGCGTTGTGCTCTTCGACTTGCGCGGACACGGAGCCTCGAGACCTAGTACCGCCGCTATCACAGCGGACGTGCTGGTATCAGACGTGGAAGCGTTGATCGCCCACCTGGGCCTGAGCCGGCCGGTGCTCATCGGACTTTCTTTGGGCGGCAACATCGCGCAGCGTCTTGTCAGGCAGGCGCCGAATGGCTATCGGGCGCTGGGTGTCCTCGACTCGACCTGGAACACCGGTCCATTGTCTTGGATCGAAAGGTCATCTTTGCGGCTCGCTGCTCCGCTGCTGCGGCTCATACCGGCACGATCCTTGCCGGGTGTCATGGCGGATGCCTCGGCGGTTACCGAGCCCGCGCGTGCCTACCTGCGCCGGGCGTTTGCGGCGATATCGAAGGCCGAGTTTCTCAGGATATGGCGCGCGACCACCGAGTTCGTTGAGCCCGATAGCGATTACCGCACACAGTTGCCACTGCTGCTGATGCGTGGCGAAATGGATCGCACCGGAAACATCGAGACATCAATGCCGCAGTGGGCAATCGCAGAAGGCGTCGCCGGGGTGGTCATTCCCGATGCCGGTCACGTAGTTACGTTGGATGCCCCTGAATCTGTGAATGCTGCGCTCGTCGCCTTTCTCCGGTACTTGACGTAAATCACTTCGCTGCCGGGTACTTCTGCTGTGGGCGCAACGCAAGGCCGCTAGATTAAAGGTCATGTGGTTCGCGGGACGCGGTGCAGGCCGTCACGGTTTGGTCGTTGCTGCGGTGGACCAGGTGCTGGCCACGGCCACCGGGCGGCAAGGCTCGGTAGTTGACGTCACACATAGCTGGGCGCACGCGAACGGCCGCGTGGTGGATATCGAGGATGCACCACTCGCGGCGGGCGTTTTTGGCCAGTGGATCTCGTTCCCCGACCGGGAGCTCGTGCAGGTGGGGCAAGGAGTCGTGGGCCGCGACCGCACGATCGCCCATGAATTGGGCCACATGGTGTTGGGTCATCGAGGGCTTCCGGTTGCTGAGTTCGCCGCTGAGCACGTCCGCGCGGTGCCGCCTGAGCTGGTTGCCCGCATGCTGCAACGCAGTTGTGGCGCGGATGAATTGACCCATAGCGATGACCGTTGGCCGCAGGATGAGCTCGCTGCTGAGCGGTTTGCGGCATTGTTGGTGCGCCGCTTGCGGGCCGGCCGACGAGACCGCCCGAGCTGGAGTCCATACGTCGACGACGCGCTGGGGTAATGACTCGCTCGGTATGGGATTCCCTGCAGGCTGTGCGCGTCGCGGTACTGATCGTGTTTCTGCCGGTAGTGCTGTATCGGATCTGGCGATTGGTCCGGTACCCCACGTCGATTCCCGCCATCGCTGCCACAGTCTTCGGGGTATGGGTGTGGTTCTGGATGTTGATATTCACCGAGCCGGTGTGGACGGCGATGCCTGCCTCCGTGCACGCGGTGAGCATGGGCGGTTGGGCGCCGGTCTGGATGGCTGGCTGTCTGCAGATCTTCGTGATTGGGATCAACGGTGACGTTTCGCAGGTCTGGATTCGTCGTGGGCTGCGCACCACCTTTATCGTCACCGGTTTGGTCCTCATCGTGGTTGCGGTGGCGGTGAGTCAGAGCCGTGTGCTGGCTTCTTCTGCCGACATGTTTGCGCTTACCAATGCTCTCCTAGACGGGGGAGATCGTGGTGCTGCCGTTGCCCAAGTAGTGAGTAGTGGGTTCCTGGCAGTGGTGCTTGTTCAGCTCGCGTGGGTCGGATTCCGCCACGCCGACCGCACCCCAGTTGGAGTGGGATTGGGACTACTGGCGATGGCAGCGGTATTACAACTGACCGCAATCGCACTCACCGGAGTCTGGCGACCCCTGACTGGGGGAGGTATGGGAATCGGTGGTCGATATGTTCCCTCACTTCAGATTTTGCCCGGATGCGCGGGCGCGGCGCTTATGGTCGTGGGATTCGCCTGGCCGCCTGTGATGCTGCGTGTCCAGGCACGGCGAGAACTGCGGCGGCTACGTCTGCTCCATGATGCTCTTGTCGGTATGTTCCCAGGGTTGTCCCCGCCGGCAGAATCTCAAATAAGGTTGTCGGACTTAGTATTTGAATGGGTAGCGCACGTGCAGGACGGTCTCACCATCTTGTCTCAGCGCCGTGAGGTACCTGTAGAAACGGGCTGGGCGCCTCCCGCCGATCAGATAGGTCGTGCTTTGGAAGTGGCGAATTGGATTTCTGGCCAATCAGTTTCGGGATTCAGTTGCGAATGGCTGCGTCCGCCTATGGGCATGAGCGAACAGGCGTGGGTGCTCGCGATCGCCGACGCTTACCGCAACTGTATGGAGACTTCCGAGGTTCAGGAAGTCGGACGCGAGCGTCTGCCGGTGGGAGGATGATCACTCGCTCGATATGGGAGGTGATGCAGGCAGTACGCGTTGCGGTGCTGATCTGCTTCCTGCCTGTGGTGCTGTACAGAATCTGGCGGTTGATCCGTTACCGGACATCAATCCCAGCTGTTGCGGTAACTGCCTTTGGGGCGTCCGCCTGGCTCTGGCTCCTGGCGTTCACCGACTCTGTATGGAACGTACTGCCGCAGATTGTGCGTGCTGTCAGCATGGGTGGCTGGCCGGCCATCACGATCGCGGCTTGTTTGCAGGTTTTCGTCGTTGGTATCAGCGGTGACGCCTCACCGGATCGGGTTCGTCGTGGGCTGCGAATTACCTTCGCGATGGCTACGCTCGCACTCGTTGTCGTGACACTGACGGTGAGGAACAGCAGTGTGCTCATGACAACGTACGACGCATTGACGATCTCGAACATCGTGTACTCCGGTGGCGATCGCGCATCCGCAATTGCCACCATTGTGACTAGCGGGTACGTGATATCGGTGGTTCTGCAAATGATGTGGGTAGGTTTTCGGCACGCCGACCGAACGCCAGTCGGAGTGGGCCTGGGGTTGCTGGCCACCGCATCGGCATTCCAAGTTGTGGGTAGCCTCTGCGGAGGGGTCTGGCGTCCGCTTGCCCATGGCGAGGGCTTTATAGGCAGTCCGGTGGGGCTGTGGTTTCAGACGCTTCCCGGATGTGTAGCTGCGATCTTGATGGTCGCGGGCTTCCTCTGGGCGCCGGTGGTGTCGCATGTTCAGGCGCGGCGGGACATGAAACGGCTGCGGCCGCTTCACAGCATGCTCGCTGATATGTTTCGAGGACTGTTTCCGCCGACGGAAAGTCAAATACGTTTGTCGGACAAGGTATTTGAGTGGAGCACACATATTCAGGACGGTCTTACGCTTTTGGCGCAGAGTCGCGGAGTGCCGCTAGATAGCTCCGCCATGGTTCCAGAAGAGGAGGCAGCACGGGCCTTGGCTGTGAGTAATTGGATTTTAGGTCAATCGTCTGCGGGATTCAGTTGCGCTTGGCTGCGCCCACCAGTGGACGTGAGTGATCAGGCTTGGGTGCTCGCGATCGCCGACTCGTACCGCAACTGTATGGAGACCTCCGGGGTTCAGGAAGTCGGACGTGAGCGTCTGCCGGTGGGAGGATGATCACTCAGTCCACGTGGGACCTGATGCAGATTGTGCGCGTCGCCATGCTCGTCTGCTTTCTGCCGGGGCTGCTGTACCGAATATGGCGGGTTGTGCGCTACCCGACATCAGTCCCGGCTGTCGCGGTAACTGTCTTTGGGGTGTCGGTGTGGATCTGGTTCGTGGTGTATACCGACTGGGTCTGGGCCGCATTGCCAGAGGCCGCACGTGCTGTCAGCGTGGCGGGTTGGCCAGCCATCACGATCGCGGCGTGTTTGCAAATTTTCGTCGTTGGTATCAGCGGTGATGCGTCGCCCGAGCGCATTCGCCGTGGGCTATGGATCACTATGGCAGGCGCGGCGATTGCACTTACCGTCGTCTTCATCGCTATGAGTTACAGCGAGGTGGTCCCGAGGGCTGATGATGTGCTGGCGACCGCAAATGCCATGTACGCCGGGACTGATCGCGGTGCGCTCGTCGCAATTGTGGTGAGCAGTGGGTACATGGTGTTAGTGGCTCTTCAGCTCGCATGGGTGGGCTCTCGCAACGCCGATAGAACTCCCGTCGGCGTAGGTCTGGGCTTGCTAGCGGCTGCATCGGCGTTCCAGGTAGTCGCGAGCATCTGTGGCGGGATGTGGAGCCCGCTGAGCCGGGGCGAGGGCTTCATCGGCGGCGCGGTCGGACGGTGGCTGCAGACCTGGCCGGGGTGTATCGCAGCGGGTTTGATCGTCGCGGGCTTTCTTTGGCCTCCCATCATGCTGCGTGTTCAGGCACGGCGAGAATTGAGGCGGCTAGGCCCGCTCCGTGACGCACTCGCCGGTATGTTTCCGGGGCTGTTCCCGCCCGTGGAATCGCGAATTCGATCGTCGGACTTGGTGTTCGAATGGACGACGCATGTCCAGGATGGACTCACGCTATTGGCGCAGAGTCGACGGGTGCCGCTAGTAGCCGACTCGCCCCTGCCAAAGAGTGGCTCAGAGCGGAGTCGGGATGTTGTGAATTGGCTTGTAGGTGAAGCAGTTCCAGGATTCAGTTACGAATGGCTGCGTCCGCCCGAAGGAGTGAGTGAAGGGCCTTGGGTGCTCGAGATCGCGGACGCTTACCGGGAACGTCAGGAAGACTTGGAGGCGCCGGCTTCCTTGTCGGGTATGCCCTCGACCTTGCGTAAGTGATCGACCATGTCGGCGATCGCCTGCCGACTGTTCTCGGAGAGCGCATAGCTGCGCTGCGCGATCTCACGAACCTTCGAGTCACGCAGCTGTACAAGCCAATCCAAATCGCGATTCACCGACGCGGCGTAGTCGGCGTCATAGAAGTAGGCGGGGCTCACCTGGAAGAACTCGGCTAGTGCCGCGACGATCTCCGGCGCCGGGTTCGATCGTTCGCCCTTGCGCAGGAGCGACAGATAGGGCGAGGAGACCTCGACGCCGCGCTCGCCCAGCGCGGTGACCACCTCGTTGAGGGAATAAGGTCCGCGCCCGGCCGGATGCACAGTGGCAAACAAATGGCTCAAGCGCTGCGAAAAGTCTGGCACAGCACCCCCTCACATACTTTCACTTCGCAGCCCAACGATACACGCACACACTGTGCTGCTCATCGTAGGTCTACGGGTGTCTGAGCGGTATGAAACTTATCGGAAGGGTAAGTCATTGACAAGGGCTATTTACTGACAGTAATGTCCGGGGTGTTCGTTCGGCTAATCAAGGTCGATCGTGCTCGGCTGGTCAATCGCTGTGCTCATCGTGGGGTTGAGCACAGCGAATGGTCAGCCGATTTACGTATGAGTCCTGCCGCTGCTCAGCGGAGCCCCAGAGCACTGTGATGCAGCAGCGCGCCGACAATCAGAACGCCCCCGAGTCCCAGGAATATGACCCGAATCGCGGTGGGGCCGTATCGCGTCACCGTTCGCACCAGACCTCGCTGCACCCGCCGCGCGCGAGGGGACCGTCGCGTCGACAGTACGAGAATCAGCAGACTGGGAAGAATCGCGACCAAGCCATAGCCGACCAACAGCAGCGGCCACATCGACGGCAGCGGGTGACGTGAGGCGAGCATCGCCAGCGCGCTCAGATACGGAACAGAGGTGGGTGCCTCCGCGTAGCCCAATGCGAGACCCACAAGCGCGAGAAGCCATGGATGGCGTCGCGCAACAGTACGAATCCATGGTGGCGTCACCGGTTCGGTGAACCAGGTCAGCGCCGCAACGGCGATCAACAGAATGCCGATGATCAGTTGCGCCCAGTATCGGGTAGACGGGGTGATGTCCGAGCCGCCGGCGACATCGGTCAACGAGCGCACGCCGAGCACGGTCGCCAGTCCAAAGGTGAACAGCGCTACGAATAGGCCGGTGACAAAGCTGAGGCCGCCGGGAAATGCTGATCGGCGTTCCAGCCGGGTCGCATAGACGATGGTGGTGGCGACACCGATGTTGAGCACGTTGAGGGCGTCCAGGCAGGCGAATCCTGCGAACGCCAGCAACAGGGTGAGCACGATTCCAGAACTTACGTGAGCCGGATCGTGTTCCGGCCATGGCCGGGTTGTGGGGACTGCCACAGTCGCTCGTGCGCTGACCCCCGGACGGTAGTCACGACTGGATCACACTCTGAACTGGGCCAACGTCACCGCCGGTACTCTGAACCGGATGCCTACTCAGACCTCGGCCGCTGTTGCGCCCCTGCACGGATTGCGGGACGTGCGCACGTATATCGATATCGCCGTCGTGGTCGCCGTTCTCGTGGCCACGAATCTGATCGCGCACTTCACCACACCATGGGCCAATTTCGTGGTGGTGCCGGTCGCCGCGATCGGGCTGCTGGCACTGATCCGCTACCGCGGCCATTCGTGGGCTGAGCTGGGGTTGGGCCGGGACCACTGGCGTTCGGGCGCCAAATACGCAGCCGTCGCGGTTGTCATCGTCGGCGCGGTGATCGGCATCGGTCTCTTGCTGCCGGTCACCCGGCCGATGTTCCTCAACAGCAGTTACGCCACGACCGTCTCGGGTGCGTTGCTCGCCTCCTTCGTCCTGATCCCGCTGCAGACCGTGATTCCCGAGGAGCTCGCTTTCCGGGGGGTTCTGCACGGCACGATGGCTCGAGCCTGGGGCTTTCGCGGAGTCGCGGCCGTCGGGTCGCTGTTGTTCGGCTTCTGGCACATCGCCACGTCCTTGGGATTGACCACCGGCAATGTCGGCCTGACCAAGTTGCTCGGGGTGGGCCTTTGGGCACAGATCGCTGGCGTGGCCGGCGCGGTGGTGGCCACCGCCCTTGCCGGATTTGTCTTCACCTGGCTGCGGCGTCGTAGTGGCAGCCTATTGGCGCCGATCGCGTTGCATTGGTCGCTCAATGGGATGGGAGTGCTGGCCGCAGTCTTGGTCTGGCACCTCGTCTAGCCCCATACGACGAGCGCGGTCGCCGCGAGAAACAACAGCTGTTCGGCGGTGCGCCAACCAAGGGGAGTGGACAGCGGATTTGACCGCTGACTGGCGGCATACACATTGGCCGGAAACATCACCACCAGCAGCACTCCCAAGCACCCGGCTGCCACCGCCCTCGTCGAGGGAATCAGGACACCGATCGCGCCGAGTAACTCGAGGACTCCGGTGAGCGCCACCAGGAACCCGGGTGCCGGAATCCGTGGCGGAACTATCGCGATCATCGCGGCACGCATTTTCGGGACGAAATGCGCGATCCCGGTCAGCGTGAACATCGCGGCGAGGCCGACCGCCACGGCGGCCGGCCACGAACTGACGGGTGCCAACCCCTGCGTACCGACTAAACGAGCCAGGAGCGTCCCGGCGAGGAGGGCAATGAGCGGTGCCATGACAGATCTCCAATCTTGACATTGACTAGATAGACGATACCCCCAAACTTGTCACTGTCAAGATTCGCGCTATGCTGAGGCGATGTCGTATCACCATGGCGGTCTGCGGGCGGCGATCCTGGCCAGCGCGGCCGACATGGTGGCCCGACGCGGCGCCACCGAGCTGTCACTACGGGAACTAGCTCGCGAGGCGGGTGTATCCCACGCCGCACCCGCCCATCATTTCGGCGATCGTCGCGGACTGTTCACCGCGTTGGCCGCCGACGGATTCACCAAACTGGCCGAGGCGCTAGACGGCGCGCACCCGGACTTCCATGCCGCGGCGCTGGCCTACGTGGACTTCGCCCTGAGTCATCCGGGCCACTACTCGGTGATGTTCGAACCCGCGCTCCTGGATGCCACCGACGCGCAATTGACCGCGGCGCGTGAGCGTGCCGGGGCGGCACTGAATGCAGGAATCGAGACGTTGACGCCACAGCAGACCTCGGCCGACAAGGTCACCGCGGCTCGCGCCGCGTGGTCCTTGGTGCACGGGTTTGTCTCACTGTGGTCCACTGGGGCACTGGCTGATTCGCATGATGCCGATCCGAAGACGATCGCCTCACAGCTCGCCTACACGCTGTTCCCGCCCACCGGTTAGCCCAGCAGAACTTTGGCGCCCTTGGATCGGTAGTCGGTGTGCAGGTCGATCTCCTTGGGTACCGTGCCAGCCGGTACGTCGTAGACGAGCACTGACCGCTTCTGCGCGCCGGGTCCCAGTTCTGCGCCGGGCTCCAGCTGTTCGGCGTTGCGCGCCAAGATGTTTGCCATGCTATCCGGCGTGTACTCCTTGCCCGTGGCGTCCTTGAGCTTTTGTTCATCGCCGAGGAACGAGTGCGTGGTCTGTCCGAGGTTCAGGACTTCGACGTGGACCACGACAAAGGTGCCGACGGCGGTCGCCTGCAGGGCAGGATTCGCCACATCGCCAACGGTCCCGGCATCACCCACCCGGGTGACCACAAACGCGAGGTCTCCATCGCGCACCTGCTGTCCAAGAGCCCCGGGCTTGCCTTCTTCCGCTGTGACCACCTTGGTTTCCGCCCCTCCGCCTGTAGGGCCGACGTGGATCAGGGTCGGGCGGCTCTCCGATGGCTGGCCGCCCCCGCATGCGGTGAGCAAGATTCCGGTAAGAGCAAGAGCGCAAACGCGTTTCGCGATCATGAGGCGTGTAGCACCGGCAATGTCACGGCCGAGGGATGTTTCTCGTCATGGCGGATCTCGAAGTGGATCGGAACAATGCGGCTGGCGGTCGCCAACGGTTCACCGGACCCGGTGTTGCGGGCGTGGTTCGGAAACGCACCCCCACTGACCTGGACCCGCAGCCGATGTCCCCGCGCGAAACGATAACCGGTGGGATGCATGGTCACCTGGACCGGTGACTGCGCGGCACCGTCTAGTTTGACGATTCCGTCAGTTACGTTGCGGGAAACTCCCTTCCGATCAACGTCGCAGAGCCTGACGAACAAATCGCCCTGACCACTGTCGGTTGTCGCGTACACCGATGCCGAAACCGGGCCGACCAGATCAAGGTCTTTTGTCAGAGGCGAGGTGGTGAAGACCAGCACATCGGAGCGACTTTCGATGGACGCGTTGTCGCGCTGCCCGGACACCCTGGCGTCAAGCAGCGGCCCGCCCACCACCGGGGTCGGGTTCTTTGGATCGTATGTGAAGGTGTCGACGGCGCTATCACCTTGTGGTGCTTGCCAATCAAGCCCGTGATCGGCCTGCAGATACAACGGTGTGGGCGTCGAACTCTTCGGCGGCCAATGATCGAAATCCAGCCATTGACCGGCCTTCTGTAGGTAGACCCGTACCGGTGCACGATGCGTTGATGAGGCGTCGCCGTGTAGATGTGCTGCCAGCCAAGAAAAGCTGTCGGCTATCGCCGTCTTGATCGACTTCGCATGGTCCCACGAGCCGATGGTGATACGCCGGGGGCAGTCGGCCTTCTGTAGCTCCTCGTAATCGCGGAGCTGACCTACTAGAAGCAGATCCCACCAGCCGGTCACCATGCTCACGGGTGTGCCCAGCGTCGCGAGCTGGGCGGTGTGGTTGATCTCGTCCCAATAGTCGTCGTCGTTGTGATCGGTCACCGTGCGCCAGAAGGGTTCTGGCTTTCCGATCGCGACATTGTCGGCGTCGGCGAGAGGTAGGTGATCCATCGCTCGGCGCACCCGCTTGCCGTGCGCGTTCGCCCGAAGCAGGCGGACCGCCTGCGGGATCTCCGGTGAACCGACCGCCGCGGACCACGTCAGGAGATTGTGCAGGTTGAACGACCCGCCCGGATAGAAGAGCTCGGTGAAGTTGCTGGTGGTGATTGCCGGGCACATGGCGGCCAAGGGTGGCTCGATGTACGGCGCCACCGCCCATTGCGTATGGCCGAGGTATGACGGTCCGGCGGTAGCGAGTGTGCCGTCGCACCACGGCTGTTCACGGACCCAGGCGGCGGTTGCAAGGCCATCCGCCCGTTCCTGGCGAAACGCGTCGAATTTGCCTTCGGATGCGAATTGGCCCCGGGTGTCTTGCACTATCACCTGAAACCCTTGACGGGCCAATAACGTTGCCCAGAGTTGGCTGATGATGCCCTGCTTGTCGTACGGGGTGCGGAAGATGACGGCAGGCAGGGGGTCCTGCCCCGGCGGGCGGAAGTGGTCGGTAGCGAGCTTGACGCCGTCGGGCATCCTCACCGGGATGTCGCGGCGCGTCTGTATCTGAGTGAACTGGGGTTCGGGCAGATCGAGCAGCTTTTCCAGGACGGGTGCAGAGAGTCGTCCGGTCCAGGTCAAAGCCAGTTCTCCGAGCATGGCGCCCAATCTACCGGGGAGCGAGCGCCCCTACCGGCCCGACGGCTACGCACAGTGACAATGACTGGGTAATCGGTTGCAGGGTAAGTGAATTACCCGAACCTGGGAGTCTGATGAACACCCGATTGAGTCCCGGCCGAACGGGAACCTTGATTCTGGGCCCGTTGGTGAACGATGCCCACACGGCACCCTCGGTATTGGCCAGGTAGTTCAATTCGACGATCCAATCTGCGGGGAGCAGCGGCCCCGTCAGCGGCATGGTCTGCGTGGACTGCACCAGGTACCCGCATCCGGGAACCGGGCCTTCGGTGAGGGCCCGCACCCACGTCACCTGGGCGTCGAGTAGGTGGCCATAGCGATCGAGCATCCGTAACTGCGTTGTGGTGGAACCGATCTCTGGTCGGGGGCGCACCAGGGCGAACATGTGACTCAACAGGTTCTCCGGTCGCACCACATTCTGCAGCACCAGCGGATCAACTTCCTGGTCCAGCACCGCCGGCCCGTCCGCGACCGCCGCCAGGGACTCCTTCACAGTGGCGATGTACGGCGAGGCGGGATTGTTGCGCCAGCTGCGTAAGTAGTTGGCCGTGGATACCAGGCTGCTCCCCACGAACAACGCCAGCGTCAGCGCGACCACGGCGGTGCGTCGAGCGGAACTGTCCAGGCTCGTACTGCCCGGCCGGTTCGAGGCGGTGAGACCCACCGCCGCCAGCAGCGTCGCGACGACCACCAGATCCGGCAGATACCGCAAGGTCTGCGCGAGCAGCAGCGCCGTGAATGCCGACGAACGCATGAGATAAATCGGCACCTCACTGGCCGCCAGATACCCCAGCAAGGTCAGCCAGACCAGCCCAAGTCGCTGCTTGCGGAAACAGGTCAGCGCCACGGTCGCGGCGAGCGCCAATGCCCCCAGCCAGATCACGAATGACGAGGGCTCGGCCCACGGGGAGCTGGGCACCCAACGATCCCAATGCCACGGACCACCCACCAATCCGGGAAGCACCCCGTGCGTGAATGAGCGTTGGAGCAGCGACCACGTCATCGACAGATCGGTGCTCCAACGCTTCTGGTCCACCACCACCAGGTAAAGCGCGATCCATGCCGCGGTAAGGGCCGCTGCCGGAACCCACAGCACCGCACCCCGGCGCCATGTCCGCTCCAGCGCCGACCACCCGTCGCCGCGCAGGTACGCCAGCAGCATCACCACCGCGAACGCGACGAAGGGAATGACCACCGACTTCTCGAAGAACAGAAGCCCCCCGAGGAACGCACACATCGCCGTCACGGCGTACCGACGGTTTCCGGTGCGATCCAGCAGCACCGCGTCGGCGACGAACCAGCACATCGCGGTCAGCATGGGCAGGGAATTCAGCGCGGCCGACCACCAGGTGAAACCTGGAACTGCCAGCGGCGTGAACAGTGCGAACGTGAGTGGAACAAGTAGCACGGGCCGCCAGCTCAGGATCACGCGCAGCGTCCGCAGCAGCGACAGGGACGCCAATGCCTGCAGGATCACCAGGCTCAGCGCGGGCCAGAACCAATTCAACGGTGCGAGCTTGGTGAGGATGCCAGCCAGCAAGAACGCTGCGGGCATGACGTGTCCATCGTGGTCATCGAACAGGTACGACGGGGAGAACAGGCCCTGTGTACCGGCGCGGCCGACCAGGATCAGGTCATCCCAATAGAAATCTCCGCCGAACGCCAGCACGCTGCGCACCACGAGGTGCACCACGATGAGAGCCGCTGCGGCAACGGCAACGCGGTTGGTTCTGGCGAAAGGCATCAGGGCCCGAGACTAGCGATGAACGCTTGCGGGAAGAACATCAGGCACGGTCGGTAGGGTGGGGCCGAATGCCGCGAGCTATGTGAATAAAGAGGGAGTCGCCACGTGCGGGCAATGGTTACCGGAGCCGCAGGATTTATCGGATCGACGCTGGTCGACCGGCTGTTGGCGGACGGGCACGAGGTAACGGGCCTGGATAACCTCGCCACCGGCAAGGTGTCGAATCTGGAGGCCGCCGAGGCGCATTCCGCCTTCACCTTCGTCAAGGACGACATCGTCGAGGCAGATCTGGATGCCGTTGTGGCCGAGTTCTCGCCCGAGGTGATCTTCCACCTGGCCGCGCAGATCGATGTGCGCCACTCGGTCGCCGATCCGCAGTTCGACTCCTCCGTCAATGTGGTCGGTACGGTGCGGCTGGCCGACGCCGCCCGCAAGGCAGGCGTGCGCAAGATCGTGCACACCTCATCGGGCGGCTCGATCTACGGCACTCCCGAGCAGATCCCCACCGGCGAATCCGTCCCCACCGATCCGCATTCGCCATATGCCGCGGGCAAGGTGGCCGGAGAGATCTACCTCAACACCTTCCGGCATCTGTACGGGCTGGAGTGCTCACATATCGCTCCGGCCAATGTGTATGGGCCGCGCCAGGATCCGCATGGCGAGGCGGGTGTCGTCGCCATTTTCGCGCAGGCGCTGCTGTCGGGTCGCGTCACCAAGGTGTTCGGGGACGGCGGAAACACCAGGGACTACGTATTCGTCGACGACGTGGTGGACGCCTTCGTGCGCGCCTCCGGTCCAGACGGCGGGGGACAGCGGTTCAATGTCGGTACCGGAGTCGAAACCAGTGACCGGCAGCTGCATTCGCTGGTGGCCGCGGCCGCCGGTGCACCGGACGATCCGGAGTTTCATCCGCCCCGGCTGGGTGATCTGCGTCAGTCTTGCCTGGACGTCCGCCTGGCCAAGAGCGTGCTGGGATGGGAGCCGAAGGTGGCGCTAGCGGACGGAATCGGAAGGACTGTCGAGTTCTTCCGGAGGCTCGGCGCCGCGTAACGCGACGGCGCGCGCGAGCCGCGAATAGCGCAGCTCCAAATCCTTGAAACGCAGGTAGGTGCTGAGTGTCGTGAACGCGAACGCGATGATCAGCGCGTAGAGCATCAGGTCGGTGCCGCGGCCCAAGCCGAGCCAATGCGCCAGCGTGGTGGTGTCATTGGGCCGCAGGATGGCGTAGATGCCCGCGACCACGAAGACCACGAATCCGAGCTTCACCCAGGCCTTGGCCTGCGCGGTGCTGCGCGAACGCAAGAGATACACCAGCAACAGCAGGACCGCGACGATCAGTAGCGGCTGAATCCAGGTGATCACGGCAACCTCCGGCGGAACGCGGTGTCGAACATGATGTTGACCCCGTTGATCAGCGATTGGCCCTTGGCCATCGAATACTCGGTGTACAGAATATCGACCGGCTGTTCGGCCACCCGCCAATGATTTTCGGCGATCATCGCGATGAACTCGCTGGCGTGGCCCATGCCGTTCATGGTGATGTTGAGTCCGTTGGCGACGGTCCGGTTGAAGACGCGCAGTCCGTTGTGAGCGTCAGTCAGGTTGAGGCGGCGGGTGCGCGGGCTCAGCAGCACAACGGTTTTCAGCACGATGCGTTTGATGAGGGGTACGTGGCCCGGTGCCGATCCGGCACCGAAGCGGGTGCCGACGATGATGTCGAGGGGTTCCAGTCGCAGCCTGTCCACCATGGCCACCACGTCCTTGACCTGATGCTGGCCGTCGGCGTCGAAGGTCACAAAGATCTGAGCCCCGGGCTGTGCACGCGCGTATTCGACGCCAGTCTGTATCGCCGCGCCCTGCCCGAGATTGACGGGGTGGCGGACCACGTGTGCGCCCGCGCCGTGCGCGAGTGCGGCGGTACGGTCGGCGCTGCCGTCGTCCACGCAGACGATGTTGGGGAAGGTGCCGAGCGCCGCGGCGATGACGTCGGCGATGACTGGTCCCTCGTTGTAGGCGGGGATGACCAGCCAGACGTCGCTGTTACCGGTGTTGCTCACTGGGATCAAGGTAGCACCGGTAACCCACCGGTGAACGTCGGCTCCGCCCGGCCCCGACGAGTCCGGCCATTCCGGCAGAAGGGAAGGTCGGCGGCACTAATGTTTCGGCCATGCAGCGGCTGTCTGGGGTAGATGCGGCGTTCTGGCACGCCGAAACGTCGGGTTGGCATATGCACATTGGGGGACTGTCGATCTTCGACCCCAGCGATGCCCCCGACTACAGCTTTGAACGGGTGCGTGGTCTCATCGTGGAGCGGCTGCCGTCGATGCCGCAGTTGCGATGGCGGGTCACCGACGTCCCGCTGGGTTTGGACCGGCCGTGGTTCGTGGAGGACGAGGAACTCGACCCTGATTTCCACATCCGCCGCATCGGCGTCCCCGCCCCCGGCGGCCGCAAGGAGCTCGAAGAACTGGTCGGCAGGCTGATGTCCTACAAGCTCGACCGGTCGCGGCCACTGTGGGAGCTCTGGGTCATCGAGGGGGTTGAGGGCGGGCGCGTTGCCACGCTGACCAAGATGCATCACGCCATCGTCGATGGCGTCTCGGGCGCGGGTTTGGGCGAGATTCTGCTCGACATCGCCCCGGAGCCGCGCCCGGCGCCGGACGACACCGTGGGATCGTTGGTGGGGCTGGGCCTGCCCAGTCGTGAGCGCATCTTGCTGAGCGCCCTGGTCAACGTGGGTGTCAAGACGCCCTATCGGGTGGTCCGGTTGGTCCAGCAGACGGTCCGCCAGCAGCTGGCGGTTTTCGGTATGGAACGCAAATCTCCTGGATACTTCGAGGCGCCGCACACCCGATTCAATGCGCCGGTGTCACCGCATCGCCGGGTCTCCGGGGCGCGCCTCGAATTGGCGCGGGTCAAGGCGCTCAAGGATGCGTTCGGGGTCAAGGTCAACGACGTGGTGCTGGCGATCGTTGCCGGCGCGGTCCGCGACTACCTGCTCAAGCGTGACGAGCTGCCGGACAAGCCATTGATCGTGCAGATTCCGGTGTCGGTGCGCACCGAGGAAACCGATGGGGTGGTGGGCAATCAAGTCAGTTCGATGACCGTGACCCTGGCGACCGATATCGATGACCCGGCCGAGCGGATCAGGGCCATCTACGAGGGGACCCAGGGTGCCAAGGAGATGGCGCGGGCGATGTCGGCCCACCAGATCATGGGATTGACGGACACGACGCCGCCCGGGCTGCTGCAGCTGGCGGCGCGGGCCTACACCGCCAGCGGGCTATCCCGGAATCTGGCGCCCATCAACCTGGTGCTCTCCAACGTTCCTGGTCCATCGTTCCCGCTGTACATGGCCGGTGCCAAGCTCGAGTCGTTGATTCCGCTGGGCCCGCCCGTTATGGACGTGGCCCTCAACATCACCTGCTTCTCCTATCTGGAGCATCTGGATTTCGGATTCGTCACCACACCGGAGGTAGCCGCGGACATCGACGAGATGGCCGACGGCCTCGAGGCCGCGCTGGTAGAGCTGGAGCACGCCGCGGGGATCTGACGCGCTCGTTAAGGGTCGTTCAGTCGATGATCTCGTCGGTGGTTTCTGGGTCCCGCCAGAATGCGAGCGCGGCCAGATGCACGACGATTCCGACGATGGGTCCGCCGATCAACGCGATGACCGTCCGTTCCTCCAACGCGAGCGGCAACAGCAACAGCAGCGCCGAGACCACTGTCGCGCCAACCCATCCCGCTGAGTACGCGAGATGCCGGGCATGTGCCACGGTGGCCGCCCCGGTCAACGTCAACAGTGCGATCATCACCGCACCGGCGGTGAGCCAGCCCAGGAGCGGGCCGCCCGCCTGATATGCCGGATCGAACACCGTCCGTAGTAGCCATGGGCCGACGGACGCCGCGAGTGCAATGCCCACCGCGCCGACGCCGATGATGATGACGGCCGGCGTGATGAGTGCAGTGAGGCGGCGGTCCCGCGCATCGACGAAGTGGGCGATGAGGTTGCCCTGCAGCGCAGTCAGCGGCACCAGTAGCGGTGCACGGGTCAGCGTGACGGCCAGGATCACCACCCCGCCGGTGGGGCCCAGATCGCCTGCCGTCGACTGCAATAGCACGGGGAACCCCATCACCAACACCGCACTGGCGGCGGCTGCGGCGATCGAATGCCGGGCCCCGCGCAGGAATTCCATGGTGTCGACGAGTGCGGGTACCTTGAGTGCCTCGCGGGTCGGCTTGGAGATCGCGGTGAGTAGTAACCATGACATCGATCCGGCCACCGTCGCCCAGAGATAGCCGACGAGACCGAGGGTGGCCGCGAACGTGACAACCGCTACCACCAGACGAATTCCTGCATCGGTCACCATGAGAACGCCGTACTGAGTCCAGCGGCTCGATCCCGCCAGCGCGCCCAGGGTTGTCGCGTGCATGCAGAATCCGGCGAGCCCGCCGGCAAGCAATGCCACACTGAGCCAACGGAACTCGGTGAACACATGCGATGCCCACAGTGGTGCGGTGCCGACGACCCCTACGGCGGACGCGATGGCGAAGGCGAAGGCGATCCTGATCGGCAGGGTGGTGTCCAGCGGAGAACGTTCGCGCTGCGCCAGCGATAGCCGTACTTCGCGAGTGGTCTCCTGCAGCAGCCCGTTCGCAGCGCCAGTCACCAGACCGAATGCGCCCCAGAAGACTCCGAACACCGAAAACAAGGAGGGGCCCAGTTCACGCGCGGCGAGGTACAGCACGGTGTACCCGCAGATAGCGCTGATAGCAGTGGCCACGCCGATCCGGGCGACGCTGGAGCGGGTGCTGGGGCCGGCGTCGGTCACTTCCGGTCCAAGGGCGGGAGCTGCTTCTCGTACAGCCACGCTGTCCACAATGGCCGGAGCGATTCGTCCGAGTAGGCGGCTGCTAGGCCGGTGAAGTCGTCGGTGATGACGGTGCTGTGCCGGTAACGGGTGGTCCAGTCCTGCAGCAGTGCGAAGAATTTAGTGTCACCGAGTCGTAATCGCAACGCGTGCAACGTCAGCGCTCCACGCTTGTACACGCGATCATCGAACATCAGCTGTGGGCCGGGATCGGCCAGAATCAAATCTTGGGGGAGATCTTTCAGTTTCTGGTGATAGTGGCGGGCGCGGGCATCGGCGGACGGCCCCCCGGACTCTTCAGACCAGAGCCATTCGGCGTAACAGGCAAACCCTTCGTGGAGCCAGATGTCGCGCCAGCGGCGGGCGGTGACGCTGTTGCCGAACCACTGATGCGCCAACTCGTGTGCCACCAGGCGCTCGGAGTGTCGCTCCCCGTCACAATGGTTTGCCCCGAACACCGAAATACCTTGCGCCTCAAGAGGGATCTCGAGATCATCGTCGGTGACCACCACGGTGTACCCGGCCGCGAACGGGTAAGGGCCGAACTGTTTGATGAACAGCTTCATCATCTGGGGCTGCCTGCCGAAGTCATGCTCGAACCGTTCGCGCAGCCGTGAGGGCAGCGCGGCATTCATCGAGATCGGGTTCTTCGCGAGCTTGATCGTCTGGTAGTCGCCGATCTGTAGTGTCGCCAAATACGGCGCCATCGGCTCGGGCTGCTCGTATGTCCAGGTTGTGTGCGCGGCCCGGACTCGACGAGATACCAACTCCCCGTTGGAGACAACACAATATGGGCTGTCACTGCTGATGACGAATCGATAGCTTGCCTTGGAGCTGGGGTGGTCGTCACAGGGGAACCAGGATGCCGCGCCGTTAGGCTGCCCGGCCACCAGCACCCCGTTGGACAGCTCCTCGAATCCGACGTCGCCCCACACGCTGTTGATGGCCCGAGGTGATCCGCCATACCGAATGACGATGGTCATGGCAGCTCCCGCCGGGATGGCGGTCACCAGCTTGATGGTGATCTTCCCGGCGCGGTGCCCGAAATGCTCTGGACGCCTGCCGTTCACGGTCACCTTTGAGACGCCGAGGGCATCGGCAAGGTCAAGGGTGAATTCCTTGAGGGTGGCAAGGGTGACGGCCGTGATCGTCGCGGTACCGGTCAGCCGGTTGATGGCAACCTTGTACTCCAGCTCCAGCTCGTAGCGTGACACCCGATATCCGTAGTTGCCGTTTTGCGGCAGATAGGGATCGATGACGGGAGGCCGTGGGGGTAGCCGCTTGGCCGCCTTCTTGCCTGGTTTGGTCATGCGGCCCCGGAATTCTTACCGGCGGAAACCTTGCCGCCCTTGGGCTTCTTTGGTGCCATCGGATCCAGTTTGCCCCATGGAGAAATGGGGTTGCCCTGCCACCTGGTCGACGGGGGTACGACGTCACCGCGGACGACCAGCGATGCCGGGCCGACGGTGGCGCCGGCACCCAGCTCGGCGGCGGGAAGCGCCACGCAGTGCGGGCCGAGGGTGGCACCCTCGGCGAGGGTCACGGTGTCCATCCGCATGATCCGGTCGTGGAAGAGGTGCGTCTGCACCACACAGCCGCGGTTCACGGTCGCTCCCTTGCCCAGGGTCACCAGATCGGCCTCGGGCAGCCAATACGTTTCGCACCACACTCCGCGGCCGATCTTGGCGCCCAGGCCGCGTAGCCACCAGTTCTGCATCACCGTCCCTGACGCGGCACGTGCGAACCACACGGCGGCAACGGTTTCCACGAAGGTATCGGCGACCTCGTTAAGCCAGACGAACGAGGACCAGAGCGGCTTTTCCACGGCCTTGGTGCGCCCAACCACGACCCACTTGGCCACGACGCTCACCACACCAGCCACGGCACCGGCGACCAGCAGCACCACACCGCTCAGTGCGCCGGCAACCCAGAAGTTGAACCGGATGGCGATTGTCTGCAGGCTCAGCAGCACCCCGACACCGATCCCGAACGTCACGATGATCGGGACGATGCGGCAGGTCTCCACGATTCCCCGCATCACCTTGAGGCGGAACGGTGGCTCGAAGGTAAGCGCGGAGTCCGCACCATCGGCCTTTCGCCGCAACCGCTTTGGTGGGCTACCGATCCACGACGAGCCCGACTTCGCCTTATGCGGAGTGGCGGACAGGACGGCGACCAGCGCGTCGTTGGGTACCTTGCGTCCCGGTTGAGTGATCCCCGAGTTCCCCAGGAATGCGCGCTTGCCGATTCTGGCCTTGGCGATGTGGATCCAGCCGCCACCCAACTCGTACGACGCGACCATAGTGTCGTCGGCCAGAAACGCACCGTCGTCGACCTCGGTGAACTTCGGCACCAGCAGGGCCGTCGAAATCTCGGTGTCCTTGCCGATTTTCGCCCCCAGGATGCGCAGCCACCACGGGGTCAGTTGGCTGGCATAGATGGGGAACAGATAGTTACGGGCCGCATCCATGAGGCGCTCGGTGGCCCACAGTTGCCAGCCCTGCCGGCTGCGGACGGGGTGATAACCCTCGTGCACGCCGATCGACAGCAGCCGCACCAGCACAACGGTGATGGCGGCGTACACGACGACGCTGACCAGCGCGGCCCCCGGCGTCCAGATGAGCGCGGGCACCACGGCCTGGCAGATCGTTGCCGTATTCCTGATGCCGAAGGCCACCACACCCAGCCCGGCGGCCAGCGCAAGCAGGGGCAGTCCGCCCAGCAGAATCGACGTCACCCCATAGATCGGCACCCATTGCCCGGCGCGGGGCGGACGGTAATCAGGCCAGGGATGGCGGGCCTTGCCCGACTTCACGGCCGGTGAGCCCTTCCAGTACTGACCGTTCTTGACTCTTCCGACGACACCGGAAGCCGGTGCCACATCGGCGTTCTTACCGATGACCGCACCCGGCAACAGGGTGGTGCGGGCCCCGACAGTGGCGTCCTCGCCGATGACGATCGGGCCGACATGGAACTTGTCGCCGTCAACCCAATGCCCGGACAAGTCGACCTCGGGTTCAACGGAACTGCGGTCGCCGAGTTCCAGCCAGCCCGTCACCGGTGGTGACGAATGCAGGTCGACCCCATTGCCTACCCGGGCGCCCAGCGCACGGGCGTAATACACCATCCACGGTGCGCCGGAGAGGTTTTCGGCACCGCTCGCGGTGGCAAGGCGATCGGCGATCCACACCCGCAGGTGCACGCTTCCGCCGCGCTCGTACGTCCCCGGCTTGACCCCGGAGAGCAGCAGTCGCGCCCCGATGACGGTGATACTCATGCGGCCCAGGGGGGTGATGAAGAGCAGGAAAGCTGCCAGCAGCACCCACCAGTTGACCGTGACCAGCCAGGGCACATTGCTGAATGCTGCGAACACGTTGTTGGCCAGGGCCAGCCATGTGGCCCATTGCAGCCCGGTGAGGGTGGTCAGTGGGATGGTCGCCACCAACTGCGCCAGCTCGGTGAGCCGGGGCACCGGTTTCACGATCCGGGGTTCGACCTCGACGGGAGGGGCGAGCTCATCCAGATAGGTGGCCAGCGATCCGAGCCGCGGCTGGTCGTACAGGTTCGCGACGGTCACCTGCGGATAGCGTTGCCGCAACGCCGCGACCAGTTGTGCGGCGGACAACGATCCGCCGCCGAGAGCGAAGAAGTCGGCTTCGGGTCCGTCGACCGAGGCGGCCAGGATGTCGCGCCACAGTCCGGCAAGCCAGCCCATGGTGCCACCCAATTCGGTTGCATCGTCGTCGGTATCCGCGCCCGGCGGTGGCCAGGGCAGTGCGTTGCGATCGACCTTTCCTGATGTGCGCGTGGGCAGCTCGTCAAGTTTGACCAGTCGCGGCACCAGTGCGGCGGGAAGCGATTCGGCCAGGCTGGCGCGTGCCGCGGCGATATCGAAGTTGGGATCGGCGCTGGCGATGTAGCCGACTAACAGCGGGGTGCCGCTGGCGGTCTTGCGCACCGCGGCCGCACCACCGCTCACACCGGGCAGATTGACCAGTGCCGCATCTACCTCACCGAGTTCGATACGGCGGCCGCCGACCTTCACCTGGTCGTCGGCACGGCCCTGGAAATACAGACCGTCGGGCTCCAAGCGCACCAGATCACCGCTGCGATAGGCCCGTGACCACCCCAGAGTCTGCAGCGGAGCGTACTTTTCGGCGTCCTTTTCGGGATCGAGGTATTTGGCCAGGCCGACGCCGCCGATGACGAGCTCACCGACCTCGCCGTAGCCGACTTGGCTGCCCTGCGGATCCACAACGGCCAGATCCCAGCCCGGAAGGGGCAACCCGATGCTGACAGGGCTCACTCCGTCGAGCCGCGCAGCGCAGGCCACCACGGTCGCCTCGGTGGGGCCGTAGGTGTTCCACACTTCGCGTGCGGCACCGTCCTCGCCGGTGGCCAGTCGTTCGGCCAGATCCGGTGGGCAGGCTTCGCCGCCGAAAATCAGCAACCGCACCGCCTCCAGCGCTTCGGCCGGCCACAACGCGGCCAATGTGGGCACCGTCGACACCACGGTGACATCGCGGGACACCAGCCACGGACCCAGATCCATGCCGCTACGTACCAGGGAACGCGGCGCGGGTACCAGGCAGGCGCCGTAGCGCCAGGCGAGCCACATTTCCTCGCAGGAGGCGTCGAAGGCCACGGATAGCCCAGCGAGTACCCGATCATCCGGACCAATCGGATTGTCCGGCAAGAACATCTGTGCTTCCGCGTCGACGAAGGCCGCCGCGTTGCGATGTGTCACCGCCACGCCCTTCGGGGTGCCGGTGGAACCTGAGGTGAAGATGATCCAGGCGTCGTCGCGTGGTGTGGGTTTGGCGGCGCGCCAGCCCCTCGAGGATCCGGGTCCACGAACGAGACCGTCGGGGGTGATCACCGCGGCCACTTGTGCCTCGCCGAAAACTAGCGCGGCACGTTCGTCCGGATCGTCGGCGTCCACCGGAACGTACGCGGCTCCCGCGGCCAGGGTGGCCAGGATCGCGACGTAGAGCGAGTAGCTGCCGGAGGGCATTCGGATACCAACGCGATCACCGCGCCCGATTCCGCGTGCCCCGAGCCACTCGACGCTTGCCTCGACGTCGACGATCAGCTCTGAATACGTGAGCTGGATGGTGCCGTCATCGATGGCAGGCGCATCGGGGTGCTCCGCGGCCGTTGAGTAGAGGATGTCGATCAGTGTCCGGGCCGGAGGGGCCGACCTGCCGAGCAGGTACTGCGGTGGCACCGGATGGCCCGGGGTTTCCTGAACGGCGGGCTGGGGAGCCTCTTCGCCCGTGCGGTTAGTGGGTGACTCGTCGGGGCCGGTCACGCTGCTCCTCGTTAATTTCCGCGTCGGATCTATGGGCCTGGAGGGGTACGGCAGCGAGCCTATCGGTCCGGCTGCGGCTGGGCTCGCCGCCGCGCGGAGGCGCTCCCGCGGGCACGGTGAGCCCGTCGCCGCCAAGTTTGCCACGGTGGACCGCGCCGTTCACCGTGCAGGCGCTGGGCACTAGCCTTCTTTGGCAGTGCGCCGGGTCTTGTACAGGCTGGCGCCGGTGGTGATCAGCAGCGTCACGACGATCACCGCAAGGCTTGCCAGCGTGGGGATCTCGGGTACGTGCACCGGCTCGCCGCCGTTGATGAAGGGCAGCTCGTTCTCGTGTAGCGCGTGCAGGATCAGTTTGACGCCGATGAAGAACAGGATGAAGGCCAATCCCTGCGACAGGTACACCAGACGCTTGAGCATGTCGCCCAGTAGGAAGTACAGCTGGCGCAGACCCATGAGGGCGAACACGTTGGCCGTGAACACCAGATAGGGCTCCTTGGTGAGCCCGTAGATCGCGGGGATCGAGTCCAGGGCGAAGAGAAGGTCGGTGGTGCCCAGCGCCACGATCACCAGGAACATCGGCGTGATGAGTCTGGCGCCGTTCGCACTGTTATCCCGGACCCACAGTCGCAGGCCGTCCCACTTATCGGTGGTCCGCAGGTGCTTGCGGGCGAACTGCACCACGGCGTTATCGGCGTCGTCGTCGTGCTCGGTGTCCCGGGCCAGGTTGATCGCGGTGTACACCAGGAATGCGCCGAAAAGGTAGAAGATCCAGGAGAACTGTTCGATGGCCACCGCGCCCAGCGCGATGAAGATGCCGCGGAAGATCAGCGCCAAAATGATGCCGATCAGCAGCGCTTCCTGCTGATAGACACGGGGAACTTTGAAGCTGGCCATGATGATTAGGAAGATGAACAGGTTGTCCACCGACAGGCTGTACTCGGTGAGCCAGCCCGCGAAGAACTCCAGCCCGAACTGGCTGCCGTGGAAGAACCACACCCACAGACCGAATGCCACCGCGAGCCCTATGTAGATGCTCAGGGCAGTAGCGGTCTCGCGGACGGTGGGCTCATGGGGGCGCCTGCCGATCACCACGACATCGACCAGCAAGATCGCGACCGTGACGGCCAGCGTGATGATCCACTCGAGCTGGGATACCTGCATTGAATAACCTCCGGTCGCCAAAACGCCGGAGGTCTCTTCCGCCGATACGTGACCGGCCCGCGGCACCGACCGGTCCAACAATGGCCGATGTGATGACGACACCGCAGCGAAGGAATACTCCCCTCCACTAGTCAGTGTGCCCTACGGGGCGGGGATCGGAAAATCGGGCCGGATCAACGACGCGACAGCGCGCATTTGAAATCACCCTGCGCAATGCGCTTGACGATGGCCGCGCCCGGTAGGCACACTGCCCTCAGGTCATGAGAACCAGCGACAAGCCCTGGCTAGCTGGTCGGCAACCCTCCTCCACGGTGGGGTGCTCCAGGTGACGACCTGGCCGCGCTCAACCGGGCGTGGCAAGCGTGGACTCGCCGGGCGGGTCCGGTGAGATGGGATGTCACATGTCAGTGTCCGCACAATCTGGGGCTGAGCGACCGGCCGCGCGTGTCGTTGGAGCAGATGTCAAGGTGCCTCTGGCTCAAGGTGGTTGGATCAGGTACGCCAATTTCGACTACGCGGCGAGCGCGCCCGCGCTCGGCGATGTCGCGGACCACGTCAACGAGTTGCTGCCGTATTACGCCAGCGTGCACCGTGGCGCCGGATATGCCTCGCGCGTGTGCACGGCGGTGTACGAGGGTGCCCGGGAAACGGTGGGACGTTTCGTGGGAGCGGCCCCCGACCAGCACGTGATCTTTACCCGCAACACCACCGACTCGCTCAATCTGCTCGCTTCGGCGGTGCCAGGCGGGGCGGATTCTGAAAGCCGGCGACACCCAAATGTGGTGGTGCTTGATATCGAACATCATGCAAACCTGTTGACCTGGCAGCGATATGGCGCTCGGGTGGTAGCACATCGGGTCACCGTCGCGGACACCGTCGCCGCGCTGGATGAGGAACTCTCCCGGCAGCCCGCCGCGCTGCTGGCCGTTACCGGCGCATCGAATGTCACCGGTGAGGTGCTGCCATTGGCTGAACTCGCTGCCGTTGCCCACCGGCACGGCGCGAGGATCGCCGTTGACGGTGCGCAGTTGGTTCCGCATCGTCGCATCGACCTGGCGGCAACCGGAATCGACTACCTCGCGTTCTCCGGGCACAAGCTGTACGCCCCATTTGGTGCCGGAGTCCTTGTCGGACAAAGTGACTGGCTCGACGCCGCGCGACCGTATCTGGCGGGCGGGGGTGCGGTGCGCAATGTCGGTATCGACGAGGCCGAGTGGCTCGTCGGACCGCAGCGGCATGAGGCGGGCACTCCGAATGTGGTCGGCGTTGCCGCCGTGGCGGCGGCATGTGAGGCATTGGACGCGCTGGGAGAGATAAGCCAGCTCGAAGAAGCGCTCACCGCCCAACTCCGGGAGGGGCTCGAGGCGATTGAAGGCGTTGATACTCTTCGCATTTGGGAAGGTGGCCGAGATGTACTGGGCATTGTGTCCTTCACGGTCGCCGGATACACGCCGTCGGTGGCCGCCGCGTATCTGTCGGCCGAACATGGAGTCGGAGTGCGCGACGGCAGGTTCTGCGCGCATCCGCTGCTAGCCAGATTGGGCGCTCCGGGTGGAGCGCTACGCGCAAGTGTCGGGCTGGGAACTACTGCGGGTGATATCACGCGCCTCGTCGATGCGATCGGTCAGCTTGTTCACCATGGCCCGACCCTGACCTATGTCGAGCGGGATGGGCAGGTGGGGCCCGCCGACGACCCGCGGCCACTGCCGGACTTCCTGGTGGCGTGACGCCGAATCGCAGTATCCGTAACTCGTAATACGTGATACTTTCAGTCCGATACATCACTGGGTCGGACTGACAAGGACGTCGAATGACTAGTACACGTGTGCGGGGTAGCGAAGCCAACGGTCGGGAACGGGTTGTTCCCGACCATGAAGTCGCGATTATCGGAGCCGGTTTCGGAGGTATCGGAGCAGGTGTTGAGCTCACCAAAAAGGGAGTTCACGATTTCGTGATTTTGGAGAAGTGGGGGGCCGCCGGCGGCACCTGGCACGCGAACAAGTATCCGGGCGTGGCCGTTGATATCCCGACCTTTATCTACAGTTTTTCCTACGACCAGAAGACCACCTGGTCGAAGTTCTTCACCCCGGGTAATGAACTCGAGGAGTACGCCAACGAGCTTGTCGACAAGCACGACCTGCGGCGCAAGATCCGGTTCAATACGCGCGTCGTTCGTCAGGAATTTGATGAGTCGCAAAATATCTGGGCTCTTACCCTGGACGATGACACCGTCATCACTGCTCGGCATGTGATCGCCGCGACCGGCGGACTTGAGCAACCCAAGCTCCCAGAAATAGACGGTATCGATTCCTATCAGGGTGTGCTGATGCATACCGCGCTGTGGGACAAGGATGTTCAGCTTGCCGGGAAGAGGGTGGCGGTCATCGGAACCGGGGCTACCTCGCTGCAGCTCGTTCCCGAGATCGCCCCGGAGGTTGGCAACCTCACCGTCTTTCAGCGCACGCCCATCTATGTGGGGCCCAAACCTGACTTGAAGTACAACGCGTTCTGGCGGGCACTGTTCGGATTCCCCGGTGTCGCCAAGGGTATTCGCCACGCGATCAACCTCAGCACCGCGTACATTCCGGATGCTGTTTTCAACCTCGACTCCAAATACGTCGAATCGGCATCGATGGCCATGGCCAACAGGATTCGCTCCTGGATGCGTACACAGGTCGACGATCCGGTGACCCGCGAGAAGCTGCTGCCCTATTACGGATTTGGCTGTAAGCGTCCGTCGTTCTCTAACACCTACCTCAAGACGTTCAACCGGCCCAATGTGGACTTGGTGACCGAACCGATTCAGCGGATCACCGAGAAGGGTCTGCTGACCGCGGACGGCGTCGAGCATGAAGTAGATGTATTGATCTGTGCCACGGGATTCGCGATCTGGGATCACATGCCGGCCTTCCCGACCGCCGGGCGAGGCGGCAAGGACTTGAAACGATTCTTCCAGGAGAGCCGCTATCAGGCTTACCAGGGTGTTTCGATTCCCGAGTACCCCAACTTCTTCCTTGTTCTCGGACCGTACGGCTATGTGTTCGGGCCGTATCACATGCTGATCGAATCGACGACCGCGCACGCGGCCCGGGTCATCGCGGAGACCAAGAAACGCGGTGCCACCACCGCCGAGGTCAAGCCGGACGTGCACCAGGCCTACTTCCGTAAGATGCACCAGCGCAACAAGAATCACCTTTGGCTGTCTCCGGCATGTTCGACGGCCAACACTTACTATATCGACAATCACGGTGATTCGCCTTTCCGGCCAGGCGGTTTCGGCGAGATGTACTTCCACAACAAATACTTCCGGCTGGACAACTATCGCTACGGCAGCGAGACGGTAGCGCCCGTGGTGAAGGTGGCATCGAGGCGTAAGCGCAACAAGGAGGTCGTGGGATGAGACTGCTCCCCGCACGTAAACCAGATCTTGTTGTAGTGACCGGCGCCGGCAGCGGCATCGGGCGAGCCATCGCCATCCAATTCGCTAGGGGCGGTGCGGAGGTGGTGGCGTCGGATCTGGATCTGACCACCGCCCAGGAAACGGCGGAGATTATTCACAACAGGGGGCTGCGTGCCGTTGCTTTCCAGCTCGACGTCACCGATCCATCGGCATGGGAGCGATTCGCCGAACAGGTGCGGGCGGAGTACGGCGTTCCCGACGTGCTGGTGAACAACGCGGGCATCATGGTCGGTGGTCGTTTCTTCGACCTGGAGCAGGAACACTGGGAAAAACAGTTCCGGGTCAACGTTTTTGGGGTCGCCTACGGTGGCCGTGTCTTCGGCAAGCAGATGGCCGAACGCGGCCGCGGCGGTCAGATAGTCAACATCGCCTCGGCGGGGGCCATCACCCCGACGCCGGTCTTTCCCGCCTATTCCGCGTCCAAGGCGGCAGTGAAGATGCTGAGCGAATGCATGCGGATGGAACTGGGCCCCAAGGGAATCGGGGTGTCTGCGGTATGTCCCGGCTTCATCAACACCAACATTGGGGTAAACGCCACCGTGGCCGGCGTGGATCTTCCCGATGATGTGCGTGAGCGTGTGAACAACGTGATGAGGGCCTTTCAGTCCTCTGCCCCGATGCGAGTGCTGGATCAATTGATCGGTCCTCCGCAGGTTGCGCGGGCCACGGTCCGCGCGGCGCGTTACAACTTTGCGGTGGCTCCGGTGCGTCCCGAAGCGTGGCTCGGTTATTTCTTGAGCAGGCTCCTGCCAGGTCTCAATCGACATTTCATGTATCCGATCCCGTATTGGCTCGGATTGGATATCGACTCGCTGATGCCGAGGGTGCAACGCGTCATCGACAATCTGACGGAGCGCACCCCGGCGTCACCTGCAACCGAGCAGTCGCCGGTGTAACCGGGGATTGATCCGCTCATCGGGAATCGAACAATGGCCCTGGCAGGCCCGCGTGGGTACGGTGGCCTTTGTGGCGACGCAACATCAAACGTTCCGGGTCTTCACCGACAATGCCGACGGATGGCATGAGCTGACCAACGGAACGGGTGTCACCGCGCGGGTGAACGCCCCCGATCTGAAGCAGGCGCAGCGGGCCCGGCATTCCTTGCGCACCTCGCGTAAGGAAGCACCTGCGGTCATCTTGGATGTGTATGTGCACATCGAGGCCGATTCACGGTCGGCCCGTAAGCATTTTGCGAGCCTGCGGGTTCCCTCGGCGGTGTCGTATGCGGGCACGCCGGAAGGGCTGGCGGGTCTGATCGCCGATATCTACCTGGCCGGTGTCGCCGACGGGGTGACCCTGATCCCGGCGTCGCCCACCACAGATATCGGTTGTGCCGCACGCCGCGTGTTCGCATTGCTGCCGCAGCGCGTACCGCTGGCGGCGTAGCGCGCGGCTAGCTCACCAGTTGTCGTAACCGCCCTCGGGGCCGAGCATGCGCTCCAGGCGCGTGCGGTTGATCTTTGCGAGTTCGTTGCGGGTCACCTTGCGTTCGGTGTCCACGTCGTGGTGCATGCGGTCGGAGATCGCACGCAGCACGGAGGCGCCGTCCTGTCCGCACAGGTGCATGACGAAGCGGTGGCCGAAGTGGTGCTCGTACCGGTGGGCGGCGGCCCGCAACGCGGCCATCATTCCCGGCGTTTCGTCGCGGATCGCGCACTGCTCGGCATGTGAACGCGCGCTTCCCGGGCGTCGGCCCAGTGGCGGGTAGGCGATCAGTACCTCGTCCAGTGATTCCTCGGACAGGGCGAAGAGCTCGTTGTCGGCGTACCGGAACAGGGCATCGTGATCGGCGAACGGCCGGGCCGCGGCGATCTTCCGCGCCCAGGTCACGCTGCCACCACACTCGTAGAGCGCGTGGACCGCTTTGGTGTCGGGCATCTCGTTGAACGTGCCGCGGCCGATGCCCTGATGCATCAACATAGAACCATGATTCGACGGGGCGCCGCTGTTCGCTAGAGGGGGACCGTGCATTTTGCAGGAGTTTAACGCGACGTAACATTGCACCCAGTTGCACTGGGGAAGGAGTGGGGGACAGTGACGGATCCGGCCTGGCAGGAGTACCCGCAGGAGCCATGGCCACCCGGCGAGCCGATTCCCTATCCGGAGGATCCGAAACCCCCGAAGTGGCCGTGGATAGTCGCCGGCGTCAGCATCCTGGCGGTGCTGGCGATAGCGCTGACCGCCATTCTGGTTATCACCCGCCGAACTGAGGTGGCCGCACCGACAACGGTCACCGTCACCCCATCGACGACCTGGACGGGGCCCAATGACGTCCCCTTGCCGTCGATAACGACGACCGAGCCACCTCCGCCATCACCACCCCCGCCTAACCCCAGCACCGGTGTCGAAACCACGCCAACGACCACTGAGGCGCCGCCGGTGCCCACCACGACCGAGGCGCCCACTACGGGTCAGGGTCCCGGGGGGGCGGGGAACGGCGGCAAGAACGTCACCTACAGCGTGGGTGGTCAGGGCGGCGGGGTCAATGTCGCCTATATGACGGACAACGACTACGTGCGTGTGTCGAATATTTCGCAGCCGTGGGCCGTCTCGGTGACGGTTACACGTCGGGACGTTCCGCTGACCATGAATGTCACCATGGTCGGTGAGGGCACCATCAGCTGTTCTATCACCGTTGACGGAGTGACCGTCGCCCAAAGCAGCACCGACGTGTTCGCCGTCGTGTGCCAGGCGCCTATGCCGGGCTAGTGTCCCTGGGTCTTGAGGCGCTCGAACGACGCGGTGACCTCGGCTTCGGCCTCGGCGCGGCCCACCCAGTCGGCGGCCTCGACGAACTTGCCGGGCTCGAGGTCCTTGTAGTGCACGAAAAAGTGCTTGATGGCGTCCAGGTCGAAGCTCGACACGTCGCCGATGTCCTGGATGTGATCCCAGCGCGGATCGCCCGCCGGCACACACAGCACCTTGTCGTCGCCGCCGCCGTCGTCGACCATCTTGAACATGCCGACGGGCCGTGCCTCGACGATCACGCCCGGGAAGACGGGCTCGGGCAGGAGCAGCAGGGCGTCCAGCGGATCGCCGTCCTCACCGAGGGTGTTCTCGATGAAGCCGTAATCGGTGGGGTAGGCCATCGGCGTGTAGAGGTAGCGGTCCAGACGCACCCGGCCGGTCACGTGATCGACTTCGTACTTGTTGCGCTGACCCTTGGGGATCTCGATGGTGACGTCGAACTCCACACCCGCTCCTTGAATGTCGGTGGTACTTAGCCTGTCAAGTCTGCCTGTCAGTCTTCGCGCAAGCGCTCGTCCAGCGGGCACCAGGATAGCGATACCCTGCAGAGCATGGTCACCGCCAGTGCACTTGATCCGCGTCGCTGGCGGCGCTCTACCCATGTCCTGCTCGCCGTCGCCGTCGTACTGGCGATTGCCGCGTTGGTACTTGTGGCCTCGCTGACCACCGGAGCCGCCACCTCCCATCAATTGCAGGGCGCCGATCCGGAGCCGGTACTCGTCAGCCCCAAGCCCGGCGTTGTTCCGGTTTCCGATTCCGCGCCGGTTCCGACGGTGGACGGGCTGGCGCAGGCGCTGGACAAGGCGCTGGCCGATCCGGCGCTCGCGATGTTCACCGGCCGGGTCACCGATGCGCTGACGGGCCGCGAGTTGTGGCAACAGGGTTCGACCGTGCCGATGGTGCCGGCGTCCACCAACAAGGTGCTGACCGCGGCGGCGGCGCTGATCACCCTCGAGCGCGACGCCAAACTCACCACTTCGGTAGTCGCTGATACCGCGGGGCAGCGCGGATTGGTGACACTGGTCGGTGGCGGAGACCCGATCCTCAGCGCGGCGCCGACGGGCACCGACACGTGGTACCGCGACGCCGCCCGTATCAGCGATCTTGCCGATCAGGTGCGCAAGTCGGGCGTCACCGTCACCTCAATCACCGTGGATATCAGTCGATTTGGCGGGCCGTCGATGGCACCCGGGTGGGACCCGGCAGACATCGACGGCGGTGACGTCGCGCCGATCCAGGCCGTGATGCTCGATGCCGGCCGCACGCAGCCGACCGATTATGACTCACGCCGTTCCACCACTCCCGCATTGGATGCGGGGCGTGCACTCGCCACCGCGCTGGGGGCTGACCCGGATACGGTGCGATTGGATGCTGCGCCCTCGACAGCGAAACCCATTGCCTCCGTGCAGTCGGCGCCGCTGATGGAGCGGCTGCGGGAGATGATGAATGCCTCCGACAATGTCATGGCAGAGACAATCGGGCGCGAGGTGGCGCTGGCATCGGGCCGACCGCAGACCTTCTCCGGAACCGTCGATGCCGTCACGAGCCAGTTACGCAGCGCAGGAATCGATCTCACGGGCCTGACATTGCGTGATTCCAGTGGGTTGTCGGTGGACGACAGGGTGACGGCACGCACCCTCGATGAGGTTATCGGAGCGGCCGCCGGCCCCGATCAGCCGAAGCTGCGACCGCTGCTGGATGTGCTGCCCATCGCCGGCGGCAGCGGAACGCTCTCGGAACGCTTCGTCCTCCAAAACCAAACCTCGGCGGGCTGGTTGCGCGCCAAAACCGGGTCGCTCACCGGGGTGAACACACTGGCAGGTGTGGTCACCGACATCAGCGGCCGGGTGCTCACCTTCACGTTGATGCAGAACCAGGCCACCGCCCCGACCGCGCGCAACGCGGTGGATAACACCGCGGCGGTGCTGCGGTCATGCGGATGTAGCTGATGACCACGCCGGATCGCGTCGCGAAGCGCGGAGCCGGAACCGAGCGTCCCGAGTTGACGGTTGGCCGCATGGTCAACTGGGAGTTCGCGGCCACCGTGGGCGCGAAGCTGGCACGACCCGCCCCGCCCACCACCGAGTACACCCGCCAGCAGGCCATCGCCGAGCTCTCGGATGCGGCGCGGCGTGCGGAAGCTCCGGTGCGTGAGCTCACCGGCTTGGCCGATGGGCTGGTGGTTCCGGAGGCGCGGATCATTGACCGCCCCAGCTGGATTGCGGCGGCAGCCGAGTCCATGCGGGTGATGGCCGGCGGTGACGGCGGCGCCTCGGGGTTTTTGTCCGGCCGCGTCACCGGGGCGCAAACCGGCGCCGTGCTGGCCTTCGTCTCGTCGGGCATTCTCGGACAGTACGACCCGTTCACCGCGGAAGGGGCGGGCGCGTTACTGCTGGTGTATCCGAACATCATCGCGGTGGAACGTCAGCTTCGGGTGATGCCAAGCGATTTCCGGATGTGGGTGTGTCTGCATGAGGTGACGCACCGTGTGCAGTTCTCGGCCAATCCATGGCTGGCGGACTACATGTCGGGCACGTTGGCAACACTCGCACATGAACAGGAAGAAGATGTGGCCGGCATGCTCGGCAGGCTGGCCGAGTTTGTCCGATCCCCGAAAGGGCAGGGCGAGAACGGAATTGTCGACTTGCTGCGCGCTATGCAATCCGACAGCGGCAGGGATGCACTGGATCGTCTGCTGGTGCTGGGCACCCTTCTCGAAGGACATGCTGACCATGTCATGGATGCGGTTGGCCCCGCCGTGGTCCCCTCGGTGGCATCCATAAGGTCGCGCTTCGAGGCGCGGCGTTCACGCAAGCAGCCACCGCTGCAACGGGTCATCCGTGCGCTCATCGGCATGGATGCCAAGATGCGTCAGTACACCCGTGGCAAGAGATTTGTCGACCATGTGGTGGGAACGGTGGGGATGGAGCGTTTCAACACCATCTGGCAAGACCCCGAGACGTTGCCCAAGCCAGCCGAAATCGAGGACCCGGACCTATGGATCGCCCGAGTTCTCTAGCGCTGCGGCGGGCTGTCAAAGCCTTTGGTGCGCAGCACCTCCCGAATGCCACCGCTATCACCGTGGCGCTCTCGGGTGGCGCTGACTCGCTGGCGCTCGCGGCGGCTGCCGTCGGGCAGGACTGGGCGGTGACCGCGTTGATCGTCGACCACGGGCTGCAGCAGGGCTCGGCCGAGGTCGCGGCCCAGGCGCGGAATCGGGCGCTGGCCCTGGGATGTCGTGACGCATTGGTTCTTTCGGTGGCCGTTGACGGCCCGGGTGGTCTGGAAGCAGCTGCCAGGACTGCCCGGTATGCCGCGTTGCGCAAGGCCAGTGACGGGCTGCCCGTGCTTCTTGCCCATACTCTCGACGATCAGGCTGAGACGGTGCTGCTGGGACTCGGGCGAGGATCGGGGGCACGTTCCATCGCCGGAATGCGCCCGTGGGATGCCCCCTGGGGGCGCCCGTTCCTGGATGTTCGCCGCACCGAGACGCGTGCAGCCTGCACCGAATGGGGGCTCACTCCATGGGAAGACCCGCACAATGTCGATCCGCGCTTCGTCCGGGTGCGCCTGCGCCACGAGGTGCTGCCGTTACTGGAGCAGGTTCTCGGAGGCGGCGTGGCCGAGGCCCTTGCCCGAACCGCGGCCTCGCTACGCGAGGACGGGGATGCGCTCGACGAGCACGCGCGGGCGGCCTTCGCCGATACGGGTTCTCTGGAGGTTTCGGGTCTGCGCAATTTGGCGCCCGCCGTACGGAGAAGGGTGATCAGGCTTTGGCTGTTGGCTGGTGGCGCACAGGATCTGAACGACAACCAGATTCGCGCGGTGGATGGGCTCGTTGCGCAATGGCATGGGCAGGGCGGGGTCGCGGTGGGCGCAGGTTTGCCGTACCAGCGCCTGGTGGCCTCGAGATCGGGTGACCGGCTGGTGCTGTCGATCCACGACGTCTAAGTGATTGCGAAGTCCTCGCGATTCGGAGAGGTGAGCGTGCGACGGTAGTCGACGGGAGGCCAGGGCCACAGCTCCGGTACGCCGTCGGCTCCCAGATACCAGCTGTCACATCCCGAGGACCACACGGTATTGGGCATGGCCCGGCGCACCTCGGCGTTGAAAGCATCCGCGGCATGCGCGGTCGGTGCCACCGATTGAACTCGGCCATAACGTATCTCGTCGATCCAATGCATCGCGAACTTCACCTGCGTCTCGGCGATCGAGATCAGCGAATTGTTTCCGATCGGACTGTTCGGCCCGATCAGGAGAAAGAAGTTCGGGAACCCGGCCAGGCCCACGGCGCGGTATGCGCGCGGCCCGTCACGCCACACCTCGCTGAGCTTCACCCCGGCGCGGCCGATCACCTCCATCGGACGCAAATAGGAATGAGCATCAAAACCCGTGGCACACACCAGGATGTCCAGCTCATGCAGAACTCCGTCGTTTGTGATGACGCCCTGTGGCACGATGCGTTCGATACCGTCGGTGAGCACCGCGACGTTGGGGCGTTGTACCGCTTTGAAGAACGGCACCGACATGACCAGTCGCCGGCACAGCGGCTCGTAATCGGGATGCAGCTTCTCGCGCAGCGCGCGATCGCGGATGAGCAGCCGATGCGATGCCCGCACGAACCCCTGGATGAGTCGGCGCCGTACACCGGGATTGACCACTGATCCGCCCACGCCCCGTTCGAAGTAGAAGCGCCACAAGCGATAAGAGAACCTGTTCAGTATCGGTACCCGGGACCACATCGATTTCGACATGGACGAGTAGGTGAAGTTGGGCACTGGTGCGACCCACTGTGCCGAGCGCTGGAACACCGAGAGGCTCCGCACCTCGGTGGCGAGTGCACCGATGATCTGGACCCCCGAGGATCCGGTACCGATAAGCCCGACCCGTTTCCCCGTGCACTGCACCGAGTGATCCCACCGCGCCGAGTGAAAGCACGGGCCGGCGAATGTTCGCAGGCCGTCGATATCGGGAAGGCGGGGAAGGTGCAGCACTCCGGTGGCGCTGACCACGACATCAGCGGTGTCACGGCTGCCGTCGGAAATCTCCAACTCCCAGTGGGGCTGGCCCGGCCCATCTACCCATTCGGCCCGGGTGACGGCTGCGCCGAAGCGGATGTTCCGGCGCAGACCCTGCTCGTCGGCGAATCTCACGAAGTACTGGTGGATCTCGGGACCTGGTGAGAAGCCTTTGCTCCAACCGGGATTCGGGGCGAAGGAGTAGGAGTAGTAGCGCGACGGCACGTCGCACTGCAGACCTGGGTAGGTGTTGTCCCGCCAGGTTCCGCCGACCTCGTCGGCCTTCTCGTAGACGGTGAAGTTGGTGATGCCCCGGTGCCGGAGGGTGGAGGCCATGCACAGACCGGACATGCCAGCCCCGATTACCACCACGCGGATATCGCGGGACGGCAGCTCGTCGCCTGCTCCGTAAGCGCCATTGCTCACGTTTCCATAGTGGCCTATTTCGTAAACAAAGTCACTAGCCAATGTCACCGGCTTGGTGAGCTTGCGTTCTCCATGGCACGCTGTCCGTCGTGACCTGCGAACAGCAACAGTCATGCGGCGAGCAATACAGCGGCGACGTGAAATCGGTGCTCCTCACCGAGGAGCAGATTCGTGCCCGGACTCAGGAGCTTGGCGCCGCCATCGGCGAAAAGTATCGCGACATCGAGGGCGACCTGCTGCTGGTGACCGTGCTCAAGGGTGCCGTCATGTTTGTCTCGGATTTGGCCAGGGCCATCCCCATCCCGACCCAGATGGAGTTCATGGCGGTCAGCTCGTATGGCTCGGCAACCTCGTCCTCCGGTGTGGTGCGCATCCTCAAGGATCTGGATAGGGACATCCAGAACCTCGACGTCCTGATCGTCGAGGACATCATCGATTCCGGGCTGACCCTGAGCTGGCTCATGCGGAACCTCGCCTCGCGCGGCCCACGGTCGCTGAATGTGGTGTCGCTGCTGCGCAAGCCCGAGGCTAAGAAGGTCGACGTCGACGTGGCTCTCGTCGGCTTCGAGATCCCCAATGAATTCGTGGTCGGTTACGGGCTCGACTACGGCGAGCGCTACCGCGATCTGCCTTTCATCGGAACGCTGCACCCGCGCGTCTATACCGACTAACTGTCTGTGACGGTCTTCGCGTGAGTGCTCATGTCAGCTCCCACGTCACGGTGATGTCGGCGCTGACGGTCTGCTGACCCGCCTCCACCGGTGGCCCGCTCGCTGCACGCAGCATCGCGAACTCCGCGCGTGGGGATGGGCTCGAATGGCTCCCGGTCTCGTCGATGCGCAGCACCTTGCCCAGCGTCCCCCCGGACAGGGTTGCGTACTGCTCGGCCCGGGCCCTGGCATCGGCGAATGCCCGTTCACGTGCCTGGGTCGCGAGATCGGTGCTGTCCTGCAGATCAAAGCTGACCCCGGACAGCTGTGCGGCCTCACCTCCCGCGGTGACGGCCTTATCCAGCACATCGGAGACCTTCGACAGGTCGCGGACGGTGATCCGTACCGAGTTGTCGGCCGAGTACCCGGTGATCTTGTTGCCGTCGAATTGCGGGTGCACAGACATCCATGCGGTTCTCACGTCCTCAGCGGCCACGCCCGAGTCGAGTACCGCATCGATCACCGCACGGGCCTTGGCCTTCACGTCGGCCATCACCCCGGCGATACGCCGTGAGCGGACCGACACACCGACCGTGGCCATGAACACGTCGGGACTACCGCTGGCCTCGCCGTGGCCGACAACCGTGATGTCACCCATCGCTTAGGTCAGCTCCCAGATGACGCTTACCTCGAATGTCACCGTCTGCTGTCCGGGCTCCAGTGGTGGCGCGAACGACGCGTCGGCTTGCATGGGTGCCCGCTTCCCCATCATCGGCGCGGGGGGAGGCACCGATCCGTGGGATTCGTCGATGCGCAGCACCTTGCCCAGTTTGGAGCCCGATAGGCCGGCATACTGCTCGGCGCGGGCCTTGGCGTCGTTGAAGGCGCGCTCGCGCGCACCCTTCAGCAGGTCGGCGTCGTTGTCGAGATCGAAGCTAACGCCGGACAGCCGCGCCGCGTCGCCGCCGGCCTGCACTGCCTTGTCCAGGACTTCGGATGCCTTCTTGAGATCACGGACGTTGATACGCACCGAGTTGGTGGCGTTGTACCCGGTGATACGCGCGGGACCGCCCTGCGGGTAGGTCTGTTCAGGCTGGATGGACAGCTCGTTGGTCTGGACGTCCTCGCGGGCCACCCCGGCGCCGACCACGGCGTCGATGACGGCCTGAGCCTTCTCGCTGGCCTGAGACAGTGCCCCGGAGACATCCTTGGCGCTCACCGATACGCCCACATCGGCACGCAGGACATCGGGTGCGCCCTTGACCTCGCCCTTGCCGACGACCGTCACATTCCGCGTGGACTCCGGGCTGCCGGTGGAATCATCACCGCAGCCGGCCAGGAGCACCGCCATCGCTGCGGTGGCAGCCACCACAGCCGTCCGGGTCAGTGCTGTCCGTCTTTGTACCCGCATGTCACTTCCTGTCCTCCCCAACCTTTACGGCACCACCAAAATCTTGCAGTGGTGCCCCGGATCGCCGAGATCGGCAAATGCCGATCCGACATCTTCCAGACCTACCTCACCTGTGACGAGGTGCGCAACATCGATCTCGCCGTGCGCGATTCGCCGCAGCGTCTCGGAGAACTCTGTCGGGTCGTAGGCGAGCACGAATTGAAGCGCAACTTCCTTGGCGATCCCGAAGTAGGGGGTGATGGCATCGGGCTCCATGCAGACGCCCACAACCACCACCCGCGAGCTGTGCGGCGCATCCCTCAACACATTGTTGAGGATGCCCGGCACCCCGACGGCCTCGAAGATCACCGGCGCGCCCTTCCCGGCTCGGGACCAGGCCTCGAAGGTGGGCTCGACACCGGGGTCGACGATCTCGTGCGCTCCCATGCGCTGGGCCAGATCACGCCGCGCGGGGGAGTAGTCCGCGGCGACAATGGGCTCGATGCCGAGGTTATGCAGGGCCGCTATCACCGCTATGCCGACCGGGCCACACCCGATGACGATGGCTCCGGTACCGGGTTGGATGCCCGATTTGTTGACGGCATGCAGACCGACCGCCATCGGTTCGGTGAGCGCCGCGTACCGCGGGTCGAGACCGTTGGGGATGGGCAGCAGTAGCGGAGCGCTCAACAGCATCTGCTCGGCGTAGCCGCCGAGTGTGCTGTTGCTATAGACGATAGGTTCGATTCCCTTGGAAGATAGCAAGATTGGAATTGACGTCACAGGGGTCCCTGGCTCGGGGGCCTGCGTCCCCGGTCCGGCCTCGATCACTTCTGCGGCGAACTCATGTCCCATGAAGACGTCGGCTTCCAGGTTGACGCCGTCGGTAAGACTGGGCATGCCGGCCATCTGTTTGGACAGTTCGATCGCTTGCGCACCGTGCTTTGCGAAATGAAGGTCGGATCCGCAGATTCCGCATGCGGTGACCTTGACGAGTACCTGTCCTTCTCCGGGCACCGGGTCGGCCACATCGTCTCGATAGACCATCGCGCCGTTGCGCAGCACCGATGCTCGCATCACGCATGCCCTTTCTGTGCGCGGTCGTTCTGATGTTCGACGATGGCCTTGGCGACGGCCTCGCCGGCACGGCCCAGGAGCTCGCCGCGCTTGGCCTGCGCCCAGTCGTGCGAGATCCTGGCGGCGGTGAGCTGTCCCGTAAAATGCGGAATCACCTTGCGGGCGAACAATTCATAGGATTTGAACGTGGCCTCCGGTGAAGCCCAATCGTGCCCCAGCATCAGGAATGTACCGAAGCCGCCCGACTTGTCGAGCAGGCCCTGGACGTAGTCGATGGCATCGTCGGGAGTCCCGATGCAGCAGTTCCCTTCGTCCACATAGGCCTTGACGAACTCGCGTGGGTCAGCCTGCACGCCGTCTACTTCATTCGCAAGCGGCAGCACCCCAACGGCACCGAAGTAGTGTGCGTAGTCCGGCAGACCGTACGTACAGTCCTCGATGGCCTGCTCACGTGTTTCGGCGAGGTGCATGATGCCGAGCACCCGCCAGCTGGACCGATCTGGTTCGGGATGGCCGTGGGCGGCCGCCTGTTCACGCACCACTTCCCAGGCGTTCTCCAATGCCGCGAATCCACCCGGGATCGATGCCGACAAGGACAGCAGGCCTGCGCCGAGCTTTCCAGCCAGCCGCGGACCCGAAGGGGAAAACATCGCCGCGGTAAGGATTTCCGGATAGGGGTGGGTGTAGGGGCGCAGCTGCAGCTGTGCATCCCGCAAAGTGAACCAGGATGTTTCGCGGCTGATGCGCTCATCCGGTGCCGCGCGCAGCAGCGCCAGGATCGCCTCCAGCGACTCCTCCTGCATCTGGCGCTGATCGAGCGGGTCGATGCCCATCATGTACGCGTCCGTCGGCAGCGCACCGGGTCCGGTGCCGAATATGACGCGGCCCCGGGTGATGTGGTCCAGCAGAATCCAGCGATCCACCACCATCAATGGATGGTGGTAGGGCAGTGACACCACCCCGGTGCCCAGCCTGATGTGTTTGGTGCGCTCGGCCGCAGCGGCAATGAAGACTTCGGGGCAGGAGATCAACTCGTAGCCGCCGGAGTGATGCTCACCAAACCAGGCCTCGTCATAACCCAGCCGATCCAGGGCAACCACCCGCTCTAGGTCGTACTCCAGTGCGGTGGTGGGGTTTTGGCCGACAGGATGAAACGGGGTGATGAAGGCGCCGAATCGCAGTGGGGTGCTCATCGCGCAACCTGTTGCAGGAATTCCAGGAGCGCGGCATTGACCTCATCGGGCCGTTCCTGCTGAATCCAGTGTCCAGCGCCATCGATCAGGATGTCACCCCGGTTATCGGTGCGGTATTTCAGACTCCCCGCCTGGTCGGTGAAACCGAGAACAGGGTCGGCTGCGCCCGCGATGAATAAAGAGGGCACAACGACATTGGCTCCGGCCAGGCGCTCGGTCAGCGCCCAGTTGCGATCGAAATTCCGGTACCAGTTCAGCCCTCCAGTGAACCCCGTGCGGGTGAATTCCGCGACGTAATGGTCCAGTTCGGTCTGGCTCAGCCATCCGGGAAGCTCGCCGGGATCGGACATGCGCTCGATGAATCCGGCCGGGCCGGGTGCGATCATCGTGGCGCCGTCGGTGTGGGCCATGCCTATCAGCATGCGGCGCATCGTGGCGGTGGGATCACGGCTGAGATCGGCGTCTGCGACCCCCGGCTCCTGGAAGTACAGGATGTAGAAGAAGTTGTCGCCGAACAGCTTTTTCCACGCCTGGGTGGGAGCCACCTGGCTACGCCGGGTGAAGGGGACCGACAGCCCGGCGACACCTTCGACGCGTTCGGGGACGGCGAGTGCGGTATGCCAGGTGACGACGGCGCCCCAGTCGTGCCCGATGAAGGTCGCCTTGCCGGCGCCCACCTCGTCCAGGATGCCCAGCAGGTCATCGGACAGCGCTTCGATGTTGTAGTCGTCGATGTGCGCCGGTGAACTCGACCTGCCATAACCCCGCTGGTCGGGGGCGATCACGTGATATCCGGCGGCGGCGAGTGCCGGAATCTGGTGGCGCCAGGAGTAGGCCAACTCAGGGAAGCCATGGGCCAGAACGACTACGGGCTGGCCCTGCTCACCCGCCTCGACGATGCGCAGGTGCACGCCGTTCGTGGCGATGTCACGTTCCCGGATATCCACAGCGGCATCGGTCATTAGCGCATTCTCACCTTCTGAGGGTGGCCAACAGCGTTGTTGTCGCTTCTTCGCCGCACAGGCTCATCAGCGTTGTGATTGCCACTAAACCACAACACACAATCGGCGACCAGGATGCCGATTGCCGGTCATACCGGAGTGATCGAAGGCGCTCGGCCCCTCACCCATGTTGCGTACGAGGGTATTCGAAATATTAGACATTTTGGCGATCTCGTCAGAATATGAATCGCCGCGGGTCCCCGCGTGGGTGAATCGTGTTGATTCGGTGGAGATTCAGGCCGCGATAGGGCCCGCGTCGAGGATGCGCTCGTAGTTCCAGGGTGTCGGCGGCTTGATGGAAGGCGGTGTCCATTCGGTGGTCCACCTACCTTGCGGATGTGCCACCTCGACCGGACTCACCCCCAGGGCCGACTGGGCCTGGCGATAGGGCAGTTCGAGTAACTCCTCCCAGGGCGCGGCCATCAGCAGGTCGGCGCGACGGCCACGCTCCACCGCCTGGCGGTAGTAGCGGAGTTTGAACGGCGCTGAAGCGCCCGGCAGGGTGAGGGCGCCGAACATCCCGAGCTTCTCCAGCGGTCCTGCGGGTTCCATTTGTCCGCAATGGAATCCGATGTTGGCCATTTCGCCGGCGATGTCGGGACCGTAACCGCCGATGGTGTGGAACATGTCATGAAGTGCGGTGCCCCTGATGATCATGTAGTAGAAGTCCTCGTCCCAGTTGTTCTTCTCGGCGATCGGCCTGATGATGTTCGCTTCGCCGAAGACGCCTGCGTCGAGTTTGTTGGTGTTCAGGAACGACAGGTAGGCGTGCCCCAGGCTGCCGAATGGCAGGGAGTTCAGATACTCCACATCGTTGAGCACGGCGAGCAGGTCTGGCTTGTTTTTGAACAGCTTTCGGCCGTTCGGATGGGCCCGCACCTGATAGTAGGCACGCGCGAAGACCGGCGCCTCCATGCCCAGGAACGCCTCATAGATGTCGCCGTGGTACTTGGCGTCAATCAGCATGCGCCAAGCCTTCAGCCAGGGAGTCCACGTCGTGCGGTCTGGTACGACACCGCCGGGATTAGAGTATTTGGCCAGGTCGTTTTGCATGCGATTAATAATAGGCAAATGCGTGAAAGTGTCAATATATTTTCCAAGGAGGCGGCTGCGGGGTGGCTCGTAAGAGTGAGGGAGTGAGCAAGGTTCCACGTGGACGCGGTAGGCCGCCGGGTGGCGGTAACACCGCCCAGCAGGCGCAGGCGCAGCTCCTTGATGCTGCGGAGCGGCTGTTCGTCGAGCGCGGATACGGCGCATCCACGATGGAAGCCATTGCGCGGGAAGCCGGATACAGCCGAGCCGTGGTGTATCGGCATTTCCGGAACCGGGACGATCTGATGGATGCCCTGGTGGTCCGCGCGACGATGAGCGAGATCACCAACATGATCGGTAGGCTTATCGTGCTCAAGGACCTGGCCGAGATCATTCCGGAATCGATGGTGATCGTTTCCGTGGAGGTCGGTGCCAATCCGCTACTGCGCGTGCTGGCCGACCGCGATGATCGCGGCACGGTCGCCTCGTTGATTGTCAACGCGCCCAATCTCATCGACCTGTTGACCTCGTTATATGCAGGTGTGTTCAGTACCCGGATGGCGGAGGTGCGGCAGGGGGTACGGCCCGAGGACGCCGCGCGGTACGTGTTGTCGGTGGCGTTGTCGCTGCTCCTCGGGCTGATCCCGGGAACCGATAACCCGGAGCAGGTTCGCCGCTACGTCAGGGTTTTCGTGCTGCCCACGTTGCTCGCCAACCCTCCGGCGCCCGAGGCCGTGTTCGTCTAGCGGGCAGCGGTTCGAGCCCTGATGAGATCGATGACAATGTTGGGGATCTCATCCGCGCTGCGTGCGACGCGGCTGCCCCCTCCCGGGGTGGCGTCCGAAATCTGTTTGAGGACAGCGGCATCGGCGTCTTCCGTGATGCCGAGGGTGATGAGCACAACGGGCCGTGCGGGGTCTTGCTCTTTCTTCAATGTTGCGAGCAGTTGGTCCAAGGAGATGCCGTTCGGATCCTCATTTGCGCCGTCGGTGATGATCACCACGCTGTTGACGTAGTGCGGGTCGTATGTCGACTGGACCTTGCGGAATGCCGCGAGTGTGGTGTCGTACAAACCGGTTCCACCGCCGACTAGGGCGTCCAGGCCGTGGCCCTCATCCGCCAGAAGCTGACGTTGAGTCCTATCGCCCACCTTCTCGCCGAGCGTGCGGATGGGCAGCAGGTCCTTCCAGTCCTGCCCCGGCCCGCCCTTGTCGATCGAGAAGGCCCACAGGCCAATCTGTGCGTTCTCGGGGAACAGCGGAAGCCCGTTGTCGATAGCCTGGCTCAACAGACCGACACGGGTGGTCTGCCCCGCGGAGAACTTCATCGAGCCCGAGACATCGAGAACGGCAAGCATTCGAGAAGGCAAGGCCAGCACCGCGTATCGGCGCATCGCGGTGTCGAACGCGGTCAGGTCATTCACGGTGAGTGTCTCGATCGCGCCCACCCCCTTGCCCGCCAGTGGCGCGAAGTCCGGTCCACGGAATCCCGCACCCGTCAAGGCATCTGCGCCGTTGCCGCTGGTCAGACGCTCCGCAAGAGCTTCCCCTGCTTGCTTGGCCTTGGCATGTCGATCATTGGCGGCTTCGGCCTTCAACGCCGTCAAGAAACACATCCAACGAATGCCCGCCGAGGACCAGGAACTCGCCCGCGCCTACAGCGCCGGCAACTACCGACAGGTCATCGCCCAGCTCTACGAGGTCGTGGCCCGGGCCCGGACGGCCAACCACTACCGAGCTGGGCCGACTGGTCCGACATCACAGATCGGAAGGGATGATGCCCGATGAGCGACACTAAAGCGGGGCAGCAGGTCGGCTAGGTGCGGGTGTCGACCCTTGACCAGAACACCGAACGCCAGCTCGACGGCATCGAGGTTGATAAGCGGTTTGAGGACAAGGCCAGCGGCAAGGACACTGCCCGGCCGGCGCTCACCGAGGCGCTCGGCTACGTACGCGACGGTGACACTCTGGTGGTTCATTCCATGGATCGGCTGGCGCGGTCGCTGGAGGATCTACGGCGCACCGTGCGGGAGCTGACCGCTCGGGGTGTGCGGGTCCACTTCGTCAAGGAGAACCTCACATTCACGGGCGACGATTCGCCGATGTCCACGCTGCTGCTGTCGATGCTGGGCGCGGTGGCGGAGTTCGAGCGATCGATGATCAAGGAACGTCAGCGGGAAGGCATCGAGCTCGCGAAAGCCAAGGGCGTCTACAAGGGCCGCAAGCCAGCGTTGACCGAGGAGCAGACGACGGCATTGTTGGAGCGGCTGGCCAGCGGCGAGCATCCAGCAGATCTAGCGCGCGAGTTCGGGGTGTCACGCGCCACCGTCTACAACGTGCGAGCACGAGCCGCAGGCGAGGGAGACGGCGCGTAGCACTCCGTCGCCGGTATTGATGGTCTCCGTTGCAGAGGTCCGGGGAGGTCGGCCGCAGTCGGCGCGCTATCGCTACGCTGCGTGCCCGGAACGCTGGTAGCAAAAATTAGCGCGAGCACCCTATGTAGCTAGGCCAGATCAAGGGCAGGGTCGCGAGCGCGGTATGCGGACCATTGCCAGATCATGAGAATGTGGTGAGAGTGCGCAGTTGGCGCTTGCCAGCTTGCACAGTTTGCACACATTGCCAACCGCGCCGTGGCCGTGCGCCGGGTTGCACGATGCCTGGTCGCTCAAGCAAAGCCAATGCACGATCAAGGTCCCATGTTGGTGCGGTTGACATGATCTCTAGCGACGGCATAGCGTACCGGCCACGCAGACCTTTGGGCCCGTGTCGGGTGTGCTCCGGTGTTGCTGGATCAGGTCTCGGGGAAATGAGAATGAGGGGGGCGAATGTATGGCATTGTCAGCGAGCTCCTGCGGGGAGCGGCCCACACACGGCCTTCGACCCGCGCGAGTATGGGCTGCGGCGGCGGTAACCATTGTGGCAATGTCGGCCACAATGCCGACCGCTGTTGCTGATCCGCAGGGGATGCCGGATCAGTATCAGCAGTTCGTGACCGATGATGGCTGGACGGTCGGGTTGACCATGTCCAACGAGGTGATCGATCACATCGACAACATCGCCGGGGCGAGTAATTCGTGGCAGGCGCGGGTGTCGTACCGGGCGGAGGCCACCATCACTGGCCAGGGCAGCGCTGTGATTCAGGACGGGCAGCTGGAGACCGGCTACTTCGTGGGCTGTCGCACGGATTCTTCAGCGGGCGTGGAGACCGGCGGCGATCTGGGATTGACGCTGAACCAGTCTGTTTTCGGGCAAGGCTACGGCGGTGGCTACGGCCAAGGATCCAACGGTGGTGGCGGAGGCGGTGGGTTCGGAGGCGTCTCCGGTGGTGGATCGCTGGGTGCCCAAGAACATATCGGCGGCTACATCCGTGTGCTGCTCAAACCGGGTGGTCTGGCACAGCTGCCGATGGATCGGATCAATTTCCGCAACATGCGCGCGGTGTCGCGTGTGCGCAACCAGAACGTTGAAGCTGACGGCTGCGGTGGTCAGGTCAAGATCCAGTCGTATGCCACCTTCCGGATCCGTACCGAGAACGGTAACGACACCCAAACCGTCTATGGCGAACCCAAAGACCTTTAGAAGTAGGCCAGGAATCGACAATCATGCCAGCTGCGATGACGATGACACGCCCAATCTCCGCGGGTCGCACCGTGTCTAATGAGGAAACATTCAACTATCAGGTTGACTTGGTAACTACACAGCCATACTGTCAGTTGAAACGGCCTCTATTGAGTGGCTGGATACCGCGTGTGACCCAGTGGTGGGAAACTATTAACTTGCGGAGGATGGCGGTTATGGCCCAGATGGCGGTGCGGGTGATCACCTGCCGCCGTCTGCATGCAAGTGCTGCTGTCCAGCAACCTATCTGTGCGTCCAGTGCGCGTCCGGGTGCTTACGTCGCTTTCGTCGCTATGACGAAGGCCGTGTTGACCGTGGCGGCAACGGTACTGCTGGCCGCAGGCGCCAGTTGGCGAGCCGGAGCTGATCCGGCCACTCCAGGCCCGCCTGCGCCGGCTCCGCCGCCGTTGGCAGTGCCTCAACCTGATTCGCTACCGCGTGATGCGTTCATCGGTGGTGCGCGCACCAGTACGAATTCAGGACTGGGCATGGGCAACGGCATGGGGCGGCCGTTGGCTGAGCCGCGTGAGCGCTCGGTGGCTGCGGTGCCTCCGATCGCGTCCGATGGTGTGCACGCCGCGACCGCTTGGCCAGGTAAGCAAGTCATCATTCACCTGCCCAACGAACGAGCCTTGACCGCTGCTAATTGGGGTGAGGGTGGTGCGGCTGCGTACGGGTCAGGCCCTGTCGACTATGTGGTGATTCCTGATGCTGGCGGTGGTGCGGATATTCGCATGATCCGCAAAACCTTCATCTCGCCGAGCGACTTCACGTTAGGGGTGAGGTATCCGGAGGGCACTCATCTGCGCCAAGCCGCTCAAGCGGTGGTGGTTGAGACTGACGCTTCTCCGGGCAAGCCCGCGGCGATTATCGGCGCGCTGAGCATTCCTGAGGCGAAAGACGGCGCCGGAAACTCGATCTCGGTGACACCGTCCATCGGGGGAAGCTATCTGTATCAGCAATCGGATGTGAATCTGAACGTCGGCGAGGTTGGGCTGCTCAATTTTCCCGTCACGATCACCGTGGCCTACCGCGCCACCACCGCTAGCCCAACCGTGGCTCAGGGTGATCAGGGACCTCAGCGTCCGCCGGTCGCCAAGGATGGCCGGTGTGTGTCCGGTCCGCCGCAATTCCGCGGCGCCGACAACGATGGAACCCCTGGCGCAGCTGCTGATTTCGTGCCGTCCTGCGTCCGGCTGGCCGCGTGCATGAGCGCGGCCCCCGCCCGCACCAGCGCCTTGACGTGTGAGAACACGTTTATGGCTGATCTGACGAACGCGTGTGTCACAGCGGTCGGGCACGACGGCGACGACTACGAGGGTTGTCTAGCAGCGGCCAACGGGCATACCCGCTGGGCCAAAGAAAACATGGTTCCCGGTCCCACGGCCGCAGGAACGGGAGCCTGACATGTATACCTACACAGCACTTTTCGCAGCACAATTCCGGGGAAAAGGATCTTGTCGATGAATGAGGATGCGCCCACGCAGACCCTGCCCGCAGCAGCGCCGTTGCGAGCGCCGGAGTTGACCGGCGTCGGTGCCGGGATTATCGGGGCCGCCTTGGTGACTGCGGGGGTGTGGGGCCTGCACGTGCTGACTCCCGGTGGCGGTGCGGTGGGGTCGGTTGGCTGGGTTATGCTGCTGTGCTTGGCGTTTACTGCCTTGGGCAAGGGCATCACCTTGCTGCGTCGTGCCTTGGCCCCGGTCACTGCCGCAGCCTTGGTGCCGCTGGCTAGTATTTCTGCCCCTGTGCGTGCCACGGCCGGAATCGTCATTGGCGCCAGCGGTATTTGGTGGGTGATGCGCGGACACGCCGCCAGCTGGTGGACACACATCACCGGCACCGGCGGCGCGACCGAGTGGACGTTGATCTCGCAGCTGGTGGTTGTGGCGCTGATCGCTGTTTCTGGTGCGCTGCTATTCGGCGGCGCCAAAACCCTTGCCACGCTGATCTTCGCCAATTCAGGCGCCCGAGAACGCCAACACAACCTCAGCCAGCAGCAGCGATGGGCGCTGTTTTGGTCCAGTCACCCTGGCCTCGGCTTAACCCTGCTCGCCGGCGGGGTCGCGCTGGTGTTCCTGTCCGGGTACGTCGTTCCGCGGGTGTCGGGGTGGCTTTCCGGCGACGACCCGATGGCTGCCTTGGCGGCCATTGCTGCGATATTGACCGTGGCTTTCTTCGCGAATACGTGGTGGTGGAAAGCACTATCAGGGTGGTGGACCTGGGCCCACACCCACGGCAGCAGCGGCGGCGGAACCAGCCCGCTCGGGCAGATGCAGGCCGGCGGCGCCGTCATCGCACTCATCTGGTTTAGCGCCATGGGATTTGGACTGGCGTCCCCGGCCGATTACACCGGCCCCGGCGCCGCACCCCTGGCGCGTGCCGCCTGCCCACCGGATTGCGGCGGCGGAGGCGGCCTTGACGGTCCTCCTGGGGGCGGCAGCCAGTTCAGACCACCGGACATGCCCGCCCAGCAACCCGACTATCAAGGCGGCATCAACCAGGCGCCCCTGAACCAAAACTCGGGAATCTCGATCTACAACGAAAACCCCGCCCAAGGCGGCGGCCAGCAAGGCTCCCAAAACATGGGCCCACAAATGTCCGGTCAACGCGCCGCCCATGGCGAACCGCTACCCAACTACGGACCCTGGCAACCCGACGCCCAACCTCCCGCCCAAGCACCGGTACAGCAGGCGCCCGCTCAGCCACAACAGCCCCCGGTGCAGCAAGCACCCCAGGCCCCGCAGCAGCCCGCGCAGGCGCCACAGAACCCTGCCGGGCAACAGCCTCCGGCGCAGCAGGCGCCCGAGCAGCCGGTACAGCAGGCGCCGCAACAACCCGGCACGCAGCAGCCTCAGGGCCAGCCCGGTCAGCAGCCGGGCCAGCCAAACCAGGGCCAACCGGGTCAGCAGCAGCCGCAGAAAGACCCTGGGCTGCCGAATAAGGACAACAGCCCGATGGACCCGACGGATCTGGCGTCGGCGGCGACTCGTCGTGGGTCGCAACAAGCCGGCGAGCAGGCTGCGCAACAGGGCACGCAACAAGCGACTCAGCAAGCGCCTAAAACTCCCACGCAGACCCAGCAGGCGCCGCAGACCACGCAGCAGGCCACGCAGCAGACTCAACAAACCCCGACGTCGACCCAGCAAAATCAGCAGACTCAACAAACCCCGACGTCGACCCAGCAAAATCAGCAGACTCAACAAACCCCAACGTCGACGCAGCAAACTCAGGAGACGCCCAAGGATCCCAAGAAGATCAAGGGCGCCTCTAAGCAGGGAACTCCTGAGGAGAAGCCCTGGGACATCACTGGCGAATTGAAACCAATTAACAAGAATTTTCCGGACGGCAGCCAGAAACTCGGAATCGAGGGGAGGCACGGCCTACAAAACAAGGATCCCGTCTCTATTGGCAAAGCGACCATGGGGGAATACAACTTCGAAAGCACATTCCAGCAAAAGCTGGGTGGTGAGGTAGAGGCTTCGGCGGTGTTGAATCCGCAGAGCCCGCAGCCCGTGCTGCCCAAGGCAGAAGCATTTGCAGGTTACAATCTTGAGAACAAGAACCTAATATCGGGCCCCGGCGTTCAGGGCATTATCACTAATACGCTGAAAGTGGGCCCCAGTGCTAGTACAGGTGCGACCACTGGCACGCCTATCGGTGCTACTACTACATTTCAAAATCTTGGTGGTGGCAATTTCTACGTAAATTTGCCCCTGACTACGGCGTGGCGGCAGGTCGAGGTTGGTAGCACCATACAAGGGGTTGTGAATGTGCCCCAGCTCATCCAGGGCGCCTTGGGGCCGGCTGGTCAATGGATATCCAGCGGAATCCCCTCGGTGTTCGGTCCGTGAAGTTGCTAAAGTCGAATGAATCGACAGGCGGAGGTGGAAATGACCACTCTTGAAATTGGGCTCGAAGGCCACGCTCCTGTTGGCTGGAGCGTGAGCCTTGAGCAGGCCCGGCGTGGCGATACCTTTCTCTGCGTCACAAGGGACAGCGAAGCTGGCCAGCCGATTGTGCCAGAGATCTTAATCTCGGTCGTGGAACTCCCCGATGTAGAAACGTCGTTGGAGGTGCTCGCTTCCTCGCGTCGCGCAGTTGTGGCCGACACCTATGATGAGGTTCGGCTTCGTCGTGGTGAGTTCATCTCCGACCGTGACCCCGAAATGTACGGTCAAGAAATCTCGTTCGAGACCAAGGTGCCTCAAGGTGATCGTGTTGCGATAATCCAGAGTGAGATTTTGGTTACTTTTCCAGGATTCAAATCACGTGTCTTGAGTTTCCTTTTGACAGCGCCAGAGTCTGTATTTGAAGATTGTGCACTGGATTTCAGGAAGCTGTTCGATTCTATCCTCGTGAAAGAAAGCGAGTAGGGCGATAATGCAATACAGGCTGGCATCGGTAGCTCTTATCTTGACCGCCCTTGTGGTGTCAGGGTGTTCAGTCAAGTCGACATGGCATGCAGGAACGGTAACGGCCGAAACACCACCGACCTCATCCGTAAGACAGATTCCGAAAGAAGAGGCTGGAAAGATCGCGGCCGAGCGTCTTGAAGCTCAATTTGGTGGCAAGGTGGAGTCGGTTGTATGCGAGGGGCCTCTTGATGCGACCGTGGGCGCTACCCAGCGATGCGTGATGAGCGAGGACGGGCAGAAAGCGGGTCTGACCCTCACCGTCTCAAAGGTCGAGGGAGATAAGGTCGACTTCCGTATAAAGGTCGACGACCACCCACTCCCGGAGTAACTTGCGGTGAGGTAACAGCCAACATCCGTGCGGCGTTGGGTGCGCTGCTGTTGGTGTTTGATGTCAGCGCGATCGCTGTTTCGCTGACCAAGCACGGCCGCCGTGATGGCGTTGGGATCGCTCTTTCCCTGTTCGGCCTCGGCGAGTGCGCCCATCACCGGGCCTGCCGCCACGGTGTCTTCGAGTGGATTACCAATCCGCAGGGCGGGCTGCTTCAACACGCTCAGCCAGGAGTCGAATGTCGGCGTTTCGCCCTGCTTGGCGGCCGCCACAACGGGGGTTCGGGCCACCGACTGACTCGCCGAATCCAAGGGGGACCCGGTGGCGCGCATCTGCCTTGCCAGCCAAATGGACGAATCGGGGAGCCACAATGCGGGCGCACCTCCGGGCTTGCCGAGCGCCGCTGCTGTTGCCGCGGACGGTTTCGCCTCCACGGTGAGTTTTGTGCAGCCGATTTCTTTGGCGCTCGCGCCGCCAATTGCCTTCGAGACGGCCGCCGCGATGGCCGGGTCGGTGGCCACCGTGAAGGGGGTGACGTCTGCGCATCGTCCGGAGAATTTCTTGTATGCGAAGAACCCGAGCCCGCCGAGCAAGATGGCGACTACCGCCAGTGCGATCCACTTGGGCAGACTCGTGCGGCCAGACTGTTGTCTTCTGCGATTGCGTTCACTGTGGCGACCAGGCATGACTGGACCTCTTCGTTCTCGGCCGCACGCAGACCTGGTGCCCGCGTCGTGAGGCTCGGGGGATAGTACCGTGAACAAGATCACGCTCTGGCGGCCTGAGCAGGCACTTGAGGGGTGTGAAAGGGGGAACATGCGGGTATTGGTGGGGGTGATGTTCTGCGCCCTGTTAGCTGGCTGCTCGGTATTCACATTCGGTGATGACCCGGTCGAGGTTCCGCTCGCCGAGGCCGAGGCGTTCGGGCGGATTGACGTCCCGGACGGTGTCGCGGTCCTGAAAGTGAGGCGAACGCACTTCCAGGACACGCTCTATGCGGTGGTGCTGCGGGCCACGGCACGGGATGTGGACATGATGTTGCGGAATTCGAAGTTCACCGGGCTGTTCCGCCCGGTGCAGAACCCCGCGACCCTCACGGTGATCGCAGGTCCGCCGTTGTCGGGCGCCACGAACGTCAAAGAGGCCCAAGACCATGTGGAGAAGCCATGGGTTTATCGCACCATCGTCCAAGATGTCAGGTCACCCGATGAGGTCTACCTGCATATCAGCCTGTTCAACACCTAGCCCCGTATTGAGCCTGGGGACTACCTCCGTTTTCTCCCTCGGCGTAGTGCGCGCCACAGATGCGAACATGCAGGTGAGGTAGCCTGAGAGTTCATTACGTATGCCTATGGCCTGCCCCATGACGACGGAAGGACCGGGCCGCTGACCGCGGCCGACGCTGTATGAACCGGACAAACGTGTTTCGCACCCTGGGCGTCATCGTGGTGGTGCTGCTGCTGGGGTGGTCGTTCTTCTACTTCGGCGACGACACCCGCGGTTACAAACCCGTGGACACCACGGTCGCGATCAAGCAGATCGACACCGACAACGTCAAGAGCGCTCGTATTGACGACCGTGAGCAGCAGCTGCGGCTGGACCTCAAGGCCGGCAACGGTGATACCGAGGGCAAGGACAAGGTCATTACCAAGTACCCGACCGGGTATGGGGTGCCGCTGCTGGAGAAGCTGAACGGCAAGGGTGCGGCCGTCAGTACAACGGTGAACCAGGGCAGCATCCTGGGATCGCTGCTGCTGTACTTGCTGCCGGTGATCTTGCTGGTGGTGTTGTTCTTCGCGTTCAGCCGCATGCAGTCCGGTGGTCGCGGCATGGGCTTCGGTTTCGGTAAGTCACGGGCCAAGCAGCTGTCCAAGGACATGCCGAAGACCACCTTTGCCGACGTGGCCGGGGTCGACGAGGCCGTGGAAGAGCTCTACGAGATCAAGGATTTCCTGCAGAACCCGTCGCGGTATCAGGCGCTTGGGGCGAAGATCCCGCGCGGTGTGCTGCTCTACGGCCCGCCGGGTACCGGTAAGACGCTGCTGGCGCGTGCGGTCGCTGGCGAGGCGGGAGTGCCGTTCTTCACTATCTCCGGGTCCGATTTCGTGGAAATGTTTGTGGGCGTTGGTGCTTCGCGTGTTCGCGACCTGTTTGAGCAGGCCAAGCAGAACAGCCCCTGCATCATCTTCGTCGACGAGATCGACGCCGTGGGCCGCCAGCGCGGTGCGGGTCTGGGCGGCGGTCACGACGAGCGCGAGCAGACCCTCAACCAGCTACTGGTCGAGATGGACGGCTTCGGCGACCGGCAGGGCGTCATCCTCATCGCCGCGACCAACCGTCCCGACATCCTCGATCCGGCGCTGCTGCGCCCCGGTCGTTTCGACCGGCAGATCCCGGTGTCGAGCCCCGATTTGGCCGGCCGCAAGGCCGTGCTCAAGGTCCACTCGGCGGGCAAGCCGTTCGGCCCCGACGTCGATTTCGACGGGCTGGCCAAGCGCACCGTGGGTATGTCTGGTGCTGACCTGGCCAATGTCATCAACGAGGCCGCCCTGCTCACCGCACGTGAGAACGGCACCGTCATCACGGCCGCGGCGCTGGAGGAGTCCGTCGACCGGGTTGTGGGCGGTCCGCGCCGCAAGGGCCGCATCATCAGTGAGCACGAAAAGAAGATCACCGCCTATCACGAGGCCGGGCACACCCTGGCGGCGTGGGCGATGCCAGATATCGAGCGGGTCTACAAGGTCACCATCCTGGCGCGCGGGCGTACCGGCGGGCATGCCATCGCGGTACCCGAGGACGACAAGGGTCTGGCCACCAGATCCGAGATGATTGCGCAGCTGGTGTTCGCCATGGGCGGCCGCGCCGCCGAGGAGCTCGTATTCCGCGAGCCGACCACCGGCGCGGTGTCCGATATCGAGCAGGCCACCAAGAAGGCTCGCGCCATGGTCACCGAGTTCGGCATGAGCGCCAAGCTCGGCGCCGTGCGCTACGGCACCGAACACGGCGACCCGTTCCTGGGACGCACCATGGGCACGCAGCCGGACTACTCCCACGAGGTCGCTCGCGAAATCGATGAGGAGGTACGTAATCTCATCGAAGCCGCGCATACCGAGGCGTGGGCCATCCTCACCGAGTACCGAGATGTGCTGGACACGTTGGCCGGCGAGCTGCTGGAGAAGGAAACGGTGGTCCGCAAGGATCTCGAGGAGATCTTCAAGGACGTGCAGCGTCGTCCGCGATTGACCATGTTCGACGACTTCGGAGGCCGGATTCCGTCCGATAAGCCCCCCATCAAGACCCCGGGGGAGCTCGCCATCGAACGTGGTGAACCCTGGCCTCCTCCGGTCCCCGAGCCCGCGTTCAAGAAGGCCATCGCCGAACAGGCGGCCGCTGCGGTGCCCGCGAATGGGGCGCAGTCTGCGCCGAATGGTCAAGGCGGTCAACCGGTTCCGCCAGGAAGTCATCCGGGTCAGCCGTCGGGCGCCAACTATGGTGCACCCGCGGGCTGGTATGCACCCGGCTGGCCGCCCCAGGGGCAGCCTCCGTACCCGCAGCCGGGTTACCCGCCGCAGGGACACGCTCCGTACCCACCGCATGTCCCGCAGCCCTACCCGTATCCCGTGCCGACTCCGCATCAGCAGCCGGCTCCGGATGAGGGCAGCGAGAGCAAGAGCTGATATGAACTCGCCCGAGACGGCCGAGCGTAACGGCCAGCCGGCTGGTCACGTCTTCGACCAGGCACGTGCCGAGGCTGCGGTCCGTGAACTGCTCTTAGCAGTTGGTGAGGACCCGGACCGGCATGGGCTGGTGGACACGCCCGCCCGCGTGGCGCGCGCGTACAAGGAGATATTTGCCGGTCTCTACACCGACCCAGATACGGTGTTGAACACCACCTTTGACGAACAGCACGACGAGTTGGTGCTGGTGAAATCGATACCGATGTATTCGACATGTGAGCACCACTTGGTGTCGTTTCACGGTGTGGCACATGTGGGGTACATCCCCGGCAAGCATGGCCGGGTTACCGGACTATCGAAAATCGCTCGGCTGGTTGACCTTTACGCAAAACGGCCTCAAGTGCAGGAGCGATTGACGGCACAGATCGCCGACGCGTTGGTGCGCAAGTTGGAGCCGCGCGGGGTGATCGTCGTGGTCGAAGCCGAGCACTTGTGTATGGCCATGCGCGGCGTCCGCAAGCCCGGAGCGACAACAACCACCTCCGCGGTGCGCGGCCAGTTCAAGACTGACGCCGCCTCGCGGGCCGAGGTTCTCGACCTGATGATGAGGGCATGATCGCCGGCGTGACGGATACCCCCGCATTGACCCATATTCTGGGAGTCGTCAACGTCACTGACGACTCCTTCTCTGACGGTGGGCAATTCATCAAGCAATCGGATGCGGTGGCGCACGGGCTGGCGCTTGCCTCTGCGGGCGCCGACATCATCGATGTCGGCGGGCAGTCGACGCGGCCGGGCGCGACGCCGATCAGGCAGAAGATTGAAATGCAGCGGGTCATCCCGGTGATCAAAGAGCTTGCCAGCCATGGGATCAACGTCAGCGTTGACACCATGCGCGCCGAGGTCGCGGCCGCCGCGGTGGAGGCGGGCGCGAACATGGTCAACGACGTCTCGGGCGGCCGGGCAGACCCGGAGATGGCCCCGCTGATGGCGAGTCTGGGCTTGCCGTGGATTCTGATGCATTGGCGTTCAAAGGATTTCATACACACATCGAGTGCTAAGAACTACGGTGACGTGGTTGCCGATGTCTCGCGCGAGCTCATCGAGTCGGTAGAGGTCGCGCTCAAGGCCGGGGTTTCTCAGGACAAGCTGATCCTTGACCCGGGTCTTGGCTTCGCCAAGACAGCCCGCCACAATTGGCTGTTACTCCAAGCGATTCCGGACCTACAGGAGCTGGGTTATCCGATTCTCATCGGCGCCTCCCGGAAACGATTCCTGGGTGCGCTACTTACCGACCTCAACGGCGTGGAGCGTCCGGCCGACGGGCGTGAAACCGCAACGGCCGTCATCACCGCGCTCGGCGCGCTTCATGAGGTATGGGGTGTGCGGGTTCACGACGTCACGGCATCCATGGACGCGCTGAAGGTGGTGCGAGCCTGGGAGACTGGCGGTATCGAGACCATCGAAGAGGACGAGGAAGAGGGGCGCGAGCACCACCCGGAACAGCAGACCGAGCCCGAACCCACGCCCGCCACCGATATCGCTCAGGACGAAGTGACCATGGAGGTGACCGTGCGGACCGCTCGACCCGAACCCAGTAAGACCGCAGGGGGCAAGTGGCGTCGTGAGGTTGCCCAGCGCGGCACCAAGGGCGGCACGAAATGACCGACCGCATCGAGTTGCGCGGCCTGAAAGTTTTTGGTTATCACGGAGTTTTCGAGCACGAGCGTCGCGACGGCCAGGAGTTCTCGGTAGACGTAACCGTCTGGCTGGACCTCGATACCGCGGCGGCCACGGATCAGCTGACCGACACCCTCGACTATGGGGAACTGGCCCAGCGGGCGGCCGCCATCGTGTCCGGTCCGCCGCGCAATCTCATCGAATCGGTTGCCGGTGCGATCGCCGACGATGTGATGACCGATGCCAGGGTTCACGCAGTGGAGGCGGTGGTACACAAGCCCGATGCGCCAATTCCGTTGACGTTCAGCGATGTTGCGGTGGTGGCCCGCCGTTCCCGGAGATCGCGGCCCGGGGGATCACCGCAGTGACCCGCGCGGTGCTGTCTATCGGATCCAATCTCGGTGACAGGCTCGCGCACCTGCAATTGGTCGTCGACGCGCTGGGCGCGGATGTGATCGGCGTTTCACCGGTGTATCAAACCGCACCGTGGGGACCGGTTCCGCAGTCTGACTACTTGAATGCCGTGGTCATCGCGCAGGGGCGTGAACCGCGGGAATGGCTCGAGGTGGCGCATCGCCTAGAGCAGTCTGCGCAGCGAGTACGCGCGGAACGCTGGGGCCCGCGGACTCTCGACGTTGACGTGATCAGCTGCAGACAGGATGTCGACGACACCGCAGTGGCTAGCGAGATCCTCTCCGAGGACGTAGAGCTGACACTGCCGCATCCCCGCGCGCACGAGCGCGCCTTTGTATTGGTGCCGTGGCTGGCGCTCGATCCGGAGGCCGCACTGACGGTCGAGGGGCGGCTCCGTCCGGTTGCCGAGCTGGTGGCAAGTCTGTCCGAAGCCGAACGTGCCGGCGTCCGCCGTGTGGATGGCACTCTGACTGGTCCGGCTGCGTAATGGGGCCCACTCGGATCCGTGAACTGCTGCTGGGGGGTGCCGTTACGGCGATCCTCGGCTTTTTCTTTGTCTCAGTGGCTTACGGTTCCCTGCCGCCGATCCCGCTGCTCGGGGGTGTTTCGCTGTTGGCGCTGGCGATCGCCGAGGGTGGCTGGGCGTTCTACATCCGCAACAAGGTCACTGACGCTGAGATCGGGGTTGGCACGGGACGTTTGCCGGCGCTTGTGGTGGCACGTTCAGTGGTGGTCGCGAAGGCCTCGGCATGGCTCGGCACGCTGATGACGGGATGGTGGCTGGCGATGCTGGTCTACATCCTGCCGCGGCGCGCGCAGCTGGCCGCGGCGGCGGCGGACACATTCGGCGTAGTGATCGCCACCGGTTGTGCGTTGGCGCTCGTGGTCGCCGGGCTGTGGCTACAGCATTGCTGTAAGTCGCCACCCGACCCGCCCGCGACCCCCGCCCGATAGCACCCGCCCATGTCGAATCGCCGATTCGAGGTCGGCCAGCACACTGCACTGTCCGGGTACAGTCACCCCCATGACGATTCCGACCCGAGCGGCGAAGCCTCGGCGTGGCAGCCGTCGCCCCGGGTGGGCGTTGCTGACCGCGTTGCTGGTGCTGGCGATCGGTTCCGGGATCGCCCTGGTTTTCACCGATAAGGCCATCTATTTACGCGTCGGCTTGTTGCTGGCGTTATGGGCCGCGGTCATCGCGTCATTCGCCGCGCTGACCTACCGCCGGCAGAGCGATACCGACCAGGCGAAGGTGCGCGACCAGAAGCTGGTTTACGACCTGCAGTTGGAGCGGGAGATTTCGGCGCGCCGCGAGTACGAGCTGACGGTTGAGAGCAGATTGCGCCAGCAGCTGGCTGGGGAGATCGAGGCGCAGGCCGCTGATGAGATCGCGACCCTGCGTGCCGAGCTTGCCGCGTTGCGCACCAATCTGGAGATCCTCTTCAACACCGAGCTCAGTGAGCGTCCGGCGATCGAGCATGACCCGATTCGCGCGTTGGGGCCCTGGCCGGGAGCCGAGCCCGAGCCCGCACCGAACGTGGGCGCACCTGCTGCCGCATTCACCCACTCCGTCCGCGAGCCCCAACCCGCGCCGGCCGCCGAGTACCAGGACGTGACCGCGGTCGAAGAGGACAACCGGACATCGGAGTACCCGATCATCGATGTCGCCGAAGATCCCCATCATGTCGATGAGGCGGAGGCGCCTCCCACGCCGCCGTATCCGGCGCCTCCGTATTACGGTGCCGCGCAACCTCACGAGCCGGAGCCGTACCAACAGCCGGTCTCATCCGGTACACATTGGCGCCCGCAGCCGGAGCCGCATGTGGCCCAGTCCCCGGTGCCGCAGCCGGAGCCCGCGGTTCCGGCGGCACCGCCCGCTGCAGAGCCTGTGCAGCAAGCATATTGGGCTGCCAGACAAGAGGATTGGGATGCCGCGGCCGACGGCGAGGACTGGGATCCGACACCCCAGCCCATCGCGCCTCCGGAGCAGGTTGTCCCCCAGCCCGTGTGGAACGAGCCCGCCCCGGAGTGGAACGCCC
>NZ_LJYL01000014.1:0-951 GCF_001440135.1 Mycobacteroides sp. H003 | reverse complement strand
ATGCGACGAGAGTCGCACGTCCGGTGCGGAGGGCGGGCCGGGGAAACGGGCCAGGAGCAATCCCGGCACCGCGCCCCGGTCCGACCCCTACATCATCGGTAATAACCACCTCTCGGCGATCGGCACTCTGGTCGAACGCCAGACCCGGATGCTGCGGTTGGTGCATCTGCCTCGCAGTGACGCCGACTCCCTGCACGCGGCCTTGGTGGCCCGCATGAAGGATCTGCCACCCACGCTGATGCGGTCGATCACCTGGGACCAGGGCACCGAGATGGCGCGCCACCTTGCCACCACCGACAAGCTCGGCGCGCCCGTCTACTTCTGCGACTCCAGATCACCCTGGCAACGCGGCACGAACGAGAACACCAACGGACTGCTGCGCGACTACTTCCCGAAGGGCGTCACCCTCATCAGCCACCCGCCGGAGCAGTTGTTGGCCGTCGAACACGAACTCAACCATCGCCCCCGCATGGTCCTCCAAGACCGTTGCCCCGCCGATCTATTCGCTGCCCTGTTAGTCTCGAGTGATCCGTCGGTGTTGCGACGTTGAGTAGAACCCACCCCGTCGAAAAGGGGTCAATTTTCGGCCGCCGTTGACAGCGGTTGTGCTAAGTAGTTGGGTGAGGGCGAATCGCTCTACACCCGAGTCGATTCCAGCCAATCTTTGACGTCATCCAGTAACCATCGACGGTGCCGATCGCTAAGCCTGAGGTGATGTGGACCAGGCGCATCAATCCCACGTTCCCGCCTGGCCGCCCATTCATGCAGCGTTGAGACCGGAACTCCGGTCATCGCTCGAACTTCATGAGCGGTGAGCATGACCGACGCATTTTCTATCGTCATCGTCTCCAACCCCAGTTGCGTCCAGCAGAGTGGTGTACGAGCCGGTGATGACCGGCGTGTCGTAGCCGGATGAATGAAGGTCATCGCGTGATTCTTCGAGGGACCGAC
>NZ_LJYL01000013.1:0-119567 GCF_001440135.1 Mycobacteroides sp. H003 | reverse complement strand
GCGCTTACCGCGCCATGGGCACCACCCACGAAACCAACACCCTGTCCATGAACGCCCGCGACATGGCAGAAGGAGCCAAATGGGGCGCATAAACGCCCTAGAAGGTTTCGTTCCACCAAATCCGTTGTGAACAAATATCTCAGGAGGAAAAACACGATGTCCGAGCAGATCTTCGCCATCAGCGGGATGCACTGCAACTCATGCGTCATGGGAGTGACCGAGGCGCTGACCGCACTCGACCCGGTGCGTGAGGTATCCGTCGACCTGGATCCCAAGGGAGCCTCGACCGTGCGTGTCCTGACTGACAGTGTGCTGTCCGTGGAAGAAGTGCACGACACGCTCGTCAGGGCCGGTGGCGATTTCGCTGTCGCCGCCGGATAGCGGCCACTCGCCGAAAGGTCTTTTACCTCAGCCGAACTCGATTACCGTGTGAGGTGCGCGCAGCCGGTGCAGGCCGGGCAGTGCATAGAGGAGAGGGCCGGCCCAGCGCAGCACCTTGCCACGCCCCGCCGGCATCCGCAGCTCACGCACGCTGCGGATGCCGGGAATGGCGCGCAGCTCACCGTACTGGTTGGCGGTGAACGAGAACGGCATCGGCGGCACGGTGTATTGCTCACTGAGTCTCATGCCGCGTTGCGAGTGTGCGCTCAGGAACTTCGGCACCGAATCGAAGATCAACCTGCCGCCGGGAAAACGCCTGGCGCACTCGGTGATCAGATCGAACACCGGCTCGCGCTCCAGATACTGGAAGAGGCCCTCGGCGGTGATCAGCACCCCATTGGAGTCATCCACCCGATCCATCCACGAGTAGTCGAGCGCGGATTGGGCGCTGTAGCGCAACCGGTCCGATCGCGGGAGTAGCTGCTGGCGTAGCCGCACGATGGGCTCAAGGTCTACCGACAACCAGGTGAGTTCGCCGTTGTCGACGCGCCAGAAACTCGTCTGCAATCCTTCGGCCAACGCCACTACATTCGCCCGGGGTTGTTCCGCAAGGTACTCCTGCGTTGCCTTATCGAATATCAAGGCACGCAAGGCAGTAGCTTGATGGATGCGGCCAAAGTGCTGAAAGTCGTAATCCAGGCCGGCGTGCAGCGCAACGGCCATCGGGTCGTCGATGATGCCGTCCGGCCGGGCCGCTTCCGTTGCCCGTTGGTGCAAGGTGAGCAGCGCGGTCTCGGACACACCGTCGAGGTGTCGAGCGTCGATGACTGGCATGGGGCCGACTGTACGGGACGGTGACACTGCGTGGGAATTCCTGGCGCGCAACGATAAATGTGATTTCAGACGCGGATTCTGGTTGTGTGGGAACTTTTCGTTACTCAGTACGACTACTCCAATTGTGGCGTGAAACTGTTGCGCCCATTAGGCAGGGAGGCGGCGTGTGACGGCACCGATATGGATGGCGGAGCCTCCGGAGGTGCATTCGGCGCTGTTGAGTGCGGGACCCGGTCCGGGGGCGGTGCTTGCCGCTGCCTTGCAGTGGCAAGAGATCGCGGACAACTACGCGCGCACGGCGGTTGAACTGACCCAGATCTTGGCCGGGGTACAGGCAAGTAGTTGGCAAGGGCCCAGCGCATCGGAGTACGTGGCTGCCCACGCGCCGTACTTGGCATGGCTCGAGCAGGCCGCTGTCGAGAGCGGTGTCATCGCCGCGCAACACGAAACAACGGCGGCAGCCTACGGTAGCGCGCTCATGGCCATGCCGACCTTGGTGGAGCTTGCCGCCAACCATGTCACACACGCAGTGCTGGTGGGCACGAACTTCTTTGGAATCAACACCATTCCGATCGCGCTCAACGAGGCCGACTATGTCCGGATGTGGGTGCAGGCGGCAGCCACCATGAGCACGTATCAGGCGACCACGGAGGCCATGACCTCGGCGATCCCGCCGACGCAACAGGCACCCCCGATTCTCGCGCCCGGCGGCGAAGCGCGCAGTGACCAGTCGGATATCCCGGGCTCACCGGACCAGATCTCGAAGATGCTGCAGGGATTCCAGCAGTGGTTCGAAAAGATGGGCTTCAACCCGGCGACCTCGGCGGTGCTGGCGGTGATCATGCTGTTCCTTTACGACCTGCTCTGGTACCCGTACTACGCCTCGTACCTGCTGCCGTTCCTCATTCCAGCCCTCAGCGGGCTTAGCGGATTGGCGGCGTTGATACACCTGCGTCCCGCTCCGGCGGCGGTTCCGGCTCCGGCACCGGCCCCATCAGCTGAGCGGCCGGTGTTCCGCGCTGTGCACCGTCCGGAGCCGGGTGTGGCGGCCGCAGCGCTGCCGGCCATGTCCGTCACGCCGTCGGGAGGCTCGTCGGCGATCACTCCCACATCGGGCGGGGCCGCGCCGGCCCCGTCTCCCGCGCCCGCGCCGTTGAGTGGAATCACTTATGCCATACCCGGTTTAGTGCCACCTGGAGTGAGCTTTGGTCCCAAGGGTGCCGCGAAGTCGTCGGAGAATGCCGTCGACACCGTCGATGCCGCCGCAGCGGCAAGCGCGACGGCGCTAGCCCAGGCTCGACGCAGGCAGCGCGCCAAGAGCAAGGCCCGCATCGGAGGCCAACGTTACGAATACCTGGAGGAGACAGCCGGAATGGGCGCGACGGTCGGGCACTCCGCCGAGACCGTCGAGCGCGCGGCCACGAGCAGAGGCGCCGGCCCGCTGGGATTCGCAGGTACCGCGCGCGCCGCCACGGATACGCACAGCGCCCGGACCGTCAGACTCGCTTCCGATGACACCCGGCAGGTGGCTCCCATGCTCCCCAGTACCTGGGAAATAGAAGACACGGAACGTTCGTAGCCGTCTTACCTGTGTTTATAAGTAAAACTTTGGAGCTGTTCACGGATTAGTCACTACTCGCGCCTGTCGTTGCGCAGAACAATCGAAGACAGTCACCGGAAGTGCAGCGGTGGCGTTCCGAGATTTTCGACGCAGAGTAAGGGCAGAACAGTGAGCGAGTACGGATGGACAGTGGTCGGTGCGGGCCCCGCGGGAATTGCGGCAGTGGGGAAGCTCCTTGATCGCGGAGTGCCGTCCGGCTCCATCGCTTGGATCGACCCGGAGTTCGCCGCAGGTGACTTTGGTACGAAATGGCGTGCCGTGCCCAGTAATACGTCGGTCAAGCTGTTCATCAACTACCTGACGGATGCGCAGTCCTTCCGGTTCGCGCATGCGCCGCATTTCGCGCTGAACGACCTTGCGCCCACGGACACGTGTCTGCTCGGTGATGTTGCGGACCCGCTGGTATGGATCACCGGCCAGCTCCGCGAGCAGGTGAGCGCCCTGCGCACCACCGCGACGGGGCTGTCGCTGCACGGCGGCCGGTGGACCGTAGAGACCGAAACGGGCGAGATCACCTCGAAGAACGTGATTCTCGCCGTCGGCTCGGTTCCCAAAAACCTGGACTATCCGTGGCTGAACGAGATCCCGCTCGAGGCGGCGCTCAACCCTGAGAAGCTGGCCGCGCTGCCGCTGGAGGGCGCCACTGTCGCAGTCTTCGGCGCTTCGCATTCGAGCATGATCGCGCTGCCCAACTTCCTGGCGGGGCCGGCGGCCAAGGTGATCAACTTCTACCGCGGGCCGCTGCGCTACGCGGTCGATATGGGGGACTGGACACTGTTCGACGACACCGGACTGAAGGGGGAGGCGGCACGGTGGGCACGGGAGAACATCGACGGGGTGCTGCCTGCCCGACTGCAGCGATGCCTCGTCGACAGCCCCGAGTTCCCCGAGCTGCTCCAGAGTTGCGACTACGCGTTGTACACCGTGGGATTCAGCCCGCGGCCGGTGCCCGCGGCGCCGCAGTGGGGAAAGCTGGAGTACAACCCGGCCAACGGGATCATCGCCCCTGGTCTCTTCGGTGTGGGAATCGCGTTCCCCGAGTATCGGATTGACCCGATGGGCTTCGGTGAGCACCGTGTCGGTCTGCAGAAATTCATGGACCGGCTCAACAAGGTGTTGCCGCTGTGGCTGAAGTACGGCTCGTGACCATCGGCGAATCCGTTGGCGCCGAACCTGATTACCGATTCACGCTCGCCAACGAACGGACATATCTTGCGTGGGTGCGCACCTCGTTGGCGCTTATCGCCAGCGGTGTCGCCCTCATGCAGTTCGTCCCGGAGTTCTGGATTCCGGGTGCCCGGCATGTGGTGAGCATCCTTTTGGTGACCACGGGCGGTCTGTTGGCGATGGCGGCTGCGCGACGCCGTCGCCGGGTGCAGGACGCCATGCGCCGCGACGCCGACCTGCCGCCGAGTCACATGCCGACCTTCCTCAGCGTCCTGCTGCTGGGGATGGTCGTGCTGTTGGTGGCGCTGCTGGTCAAGGGCTAGCGATGTGCCAGGCCGCGCGGGTGGGCTCCGAACATGTCATCGACTAAGACCGCTAAGCTGTACGACGTTCCATTGCCTCCTTAGCTCAGTGGTAGAGCACCGCTCTTGTAAAGCGAAGGTCGTCAGTTCAATCCTGACAGGGGGCTCAACGCGTTATCTGGCATGTCGGTGCCGTCACGTAATTTCAGCCCATGAGACTGTGCCTTGGTTGCGGCGCACCACTTTCCAGGCGAAGTCAGAAGGTCTATTGCGGCAATGCTTGTCAGGCAGCAGCCCGACGCGACGCCAGTACCAGACTGTGGCTCGAATCCGGTGAGGCCCGGGTGCGCAGCGAGCAGGGTCACTTCATTCGGCTCTTTCTCGCCGAGGCCCAATTGGGCCGTTGCGCGATCTGCAGCGGAGCGAGCATCTGGCAGGACTCCCCGCTTGTACTGGTGTTGGACCATATCGACGGAAACCCCGCCAACAATTGTCGAGAGAATCTGCGACTCGTCTGCCCGAACTGCGACTCGCAACTGCCGACCTACAAGAGCCGCAATCGCGGTAGGGGCCGCAGTTTTCGCCGGCAGCGCTATGCCGACGGAAAGTCGTACTAGCCCGCCCGCTATATCTCGCCTTCGATAACCCGCTCGGACCGTATCGGCCGCGGTGAACCGGACGGCCGGGACGGACGCCGTCGCGGCAGGAAGCCGCCCAGCGGACCGACCACGGAGCTGAGCGCCGAGACGGTATCGGTCAGTAGCTCGATGGTGGGTGTCAGCGCGTCAATGTTGGGCGCCACCTTGGCAGCGGTCTCCGACAGATTGGCCAGCTGCTGCAGCGGACCGTCTGTGGCGGTGAATTTGTCCAGGACGCCCTCTTCGCGCATCAGCCGTTCCAGAATCCCGTCCTCCGCAAGCAGCTGGTCGACCAGCCCTCCCGGAGCGAGCGCCCGGTCCAGGGCGCCATCCTGTGAAGTCAATCTGTCGACGGGCCCGTCCTTGGCGAAGAGCCGGTCCAGGACGCCGCCGGGTTCGGTCAGCCGATCAGCAAGCCCGCCGGGCGCCATGACACGCTCCACCGGCCCGCCCGGCCGCAGCGCTCTGCCAAGCGGTTTGTCCTCCTCCATCAGCTCGGCAACCTTCATCGCCGACTGCAGCGGACTCTTACGCCCGGCCATCCCCAGCAGGGATTCGACGGTGCCGACCAGGCCCGCGCCGGGGGCGTCACGGCGACCGTCGTGGGGCTCCCCGTCGGGAAGTTCGGCGAGGATCTCGCGCCCGGTATCGATCGCCTTGGCGGCCACCGCCAAGCCGGTATCGGCAACGGCCAGCGAAATCCTGAGCGGCGCGGTGATCAGCGACACCAGCTTCATGGCACAACTCTAGGGCGAGTTTGCGCGGTTGGCTGACAATCTCCTGTGAAGAACTCACAGGAACCTCACAGCGAAGATCCAGCGCACCGTAAATTTTGAGGGGAAGATTGTCGGAGGTGAGCATCACGACTGAGACACACCAAGGAACGTTTCCCGTCAACGGCACCACGCCCGCCAAGGTGCTGGTGGTCGACGATGAGTCGAACATCGTCGAGCTGCTCTCGGTCAGTCTCAAATTCCAGGGGTTTGACGTCTATACCGCCGATAGTGGGGCTGCCGCGCTGGATCTGGCCCGCACGGTTCGCCCCGATGCGGTGATCCTCGACGTGATGATGCCCGGGATGGACGGGTTTGGCGTTCTGCGGCGTCTGCGCGCCGACGGTATCGATGCTCCGACGCTTTTCCTCACCGCGCGTGACGGACTGCAGGACAAGATCGCCGGGCTGACGCTGGGCGCCGATGACTACGTCACCAAACCGTTCAGCCTCGAAGAGGTGGTGGCCCGGCTACGCGTCATCCTGCGCCGCTCCGGGATGGGCTCGGAGCCCGCCCGCAAGTCGCGGCTCAGCTTCGCCGATATCGAGCTCGACGAGGACACCCACGAGGTGTGGAAGACCGGCGAGCCCGTCGCGCTCTCGCCCACGGAGTTCACGCTGCTGCGGTATTTCATGATCAACGCGGGCACCGTGCTCAGTAAGCCGAAGATCCTCGACCATGTGTGGCGTTACGACTTTGGTGGCGATGTGAACGTCGTCGAGTCCTATGTCTCGTATCTGCGGCGCAAGATCGACAACGGTGAGAAGCGGTTGTTGCATACGCTTCGTGGCGTGGGATACGTATTGCGCGAGCCGCGGTGAGTACCCGCCCCGGCGTTCGTCGGGGTGTACCGCTGCGGGTGAGCCTCGTGGTCGGAACCTTGGTTCTGGTCGCGCTGGGGTTGGTGGCATCTGGCATCGCGGTGACTACCACCATGCAGCGCACCATGATGAACCGCGCCGATCGGGAGCTGATCGACGCCGCTAATGGGTGGGCCAATCGGCCCCCTCCGCCGCCGCCGACTTTCGACACCAACCGGCATCGGCCCCCGTCCTTGTTCTTCATCCGCACCACCGATGACCGCGGGCGGGTGGTCATCATGCTCAATGACCGTGCCCGGGCCGATCCGGACCTGCCGTTCGACAATGATGTGGGCGGCCGTCCCGTGACGGTGCGCTCTGCCGACGGCACCACCGAGTGGCGTGCGGTGTCCCGCCACGACGCGATGGGCGGGTACACCACCGTTGCCCGCGACATCACCGATGTGCGCACTACGGCCCGGGACCTGTTGTGGTTGCAGGTGGCCATAGGGACCGCCGTGCTGACTGTGCTTGGTATTGCCGGATATTGGTTGGTGCACCGCAGCCTGCGGCCGCTGGCCGAGGTGGAGGCGACGGCCGCCGATATCGCCGCCGGTCATCTCGATCGACGGGTACCCGAACGCGACCCGCGCACCGAGGTGGGCCGATTATCGTTGGCGCTCAACGGAATGCTGGCGCAGATTCAGCGTGCGGTGGCCGACTCGCAGAAGTCCGCGAAGACGGCCCGCACCTCTGAGGAGCGCATGCGCCGGTTCATCACCGATGCCAGCCATGAATTGCGCACACCCCTGACCACCATCCGCGGCTACGCCGAGCTCTACCGCCAGGGCGCGGCCACCGATATCGAGCTGGTGCTTGGCCGTATCGAAGGCGAGTCGACCCGCATGGGTCAGCTCGTGGAGGACCTGCTGCTATTGGCGCGATTGGACGCACATCGGCCCATGGAACAGCGCCTCGTCGACCTGCTGGTGCTGGCTACCGACGCCGTGCACGACGCGAAAGCCACTGCGCCCGAACGTGATGTGGAACTGGAAGTCTTTGATGGGCCAGGGACCCCGGAGGTCATCGGCGACGAACTGAGGTTGCGTCAGGTGCTGGGCAATTTGGTGAGTAACGCGCTCGGGCACACCACCGCGGCCGTCCGGGTTCGGGTGGGCACCGAGGGAGATGACGCCGTCCTGGAGGTCATCGACGCGGGACCGGGCATGACGAAGACTGATGCCGAACGCGTCTTCGAGCGGTTCTATCGCGCGGACACGTCACGTACCCGCAGCAGCGGCGGCACGGGGCTGGGGCTGTCGATCGTCGATGCCCTCACCGCCGCACACGACGGCACGGTCACCGTGCACACCGCGCCGGGTGAGGGCTGCCGATTCGAGGTGCGGCTGCCGCGCGCCGACATGACCGACGACGACGCCGGACCGGACGACCTGGACACCACCGAGACGGCGCCAAAGATCGTGCGGACTAGTCGATCTCAGCCAGCGCAGCCTTGATCTTCGCCCGCGCCTCGTCGAGGGATTCCGCCGAGGCATTGGGGTCGGCGTTCTCGAAGCTGAAATCGGTCAGCGTGAAACCCGGGAAGACGTGCACATGCAGATGGGGCACCTCCATCCCGGCGATGATGTAGCCGGCGCGTGGGGCGTCGAAGGCCTTACGGATGGCGCGGCCGACGCGTTGCGCGACGAGGTTGACCTTCGCGAAGACGGCCGCGTCGATGTCCTGCCACTGGTCGATCTCGGCGCGCGGTACCACCAGGGTGTGGCCCTGGGTGATCGGCGCGATGGTGAGGAACGCGACGACGTCCTCGTCCTCATAGACGAACCGACCGGGCAGCTCTCCGTTGATGATCTTCGTGAACACGCTCGACATGCCCATAGGTTAGTGGGCCGTTCGCGAGGCGCAGGTCGCGGACAGTTCGAGGGGCACGGGGTCGTGCGCATCGCTCGTATCGGCAGCCGCGGTGGTGGCGGGGCGCGCGGTCATGCCGATCAGGCATCCGGTGATCACCACCGCCGCCCCGAGGAGTTCCATCGCGGTGGGGCGCTCGCCGAGTGCCAGCCACGAAGCGGTGATACCGACGACCGGAACCAGCAGCGAGAACGGTGCCACCCGGCTGGCGGGGTAGCGGCCCATCAGGTAGGTCCACAGGCCCAGGCCGACGATGGTGGCCAGCAGCACGATGTACGCCAGGCCGCCGAGGGCGATGAGCCCGCTGCGCTCGCCGAGTGACGTCAGCGAGTGCCATCCGGCCGACGGCCCTTCGGTGAACGCCGAGAGCGCGAACAGCGGGATCGGCGGTACCACCGACATCCACAGGGTGAGTCGCACGGGGGTACGCGGATCGTTGTTGCCTGCCATGGCCTTTCGGCTCGCGATGTTGCCGAACGCCCAGCCGAGGGCGCCGAGCAGCGTCAGGATTACTGGCACCACGGCGGCAGAGGCTCCATGCACGGCCCGGTCGGCGGCGATGAGAGCCATGCCGCCGATCGCGAGGGTGATCCCCGCGACCTGCAGGCGCGACATCCGTTCGCCGAGTAGCAGCACGCCGAGGATCACCGTGAACGGCGCCGAGGCCTGCAACACCAAGGATGCGAGCCCTGTCGGCATTCCGTTCGCCATGGCCAGGAACAGGAACGCGAACTGAACGGTGCCGAAGCCGATCCCGTACAGCAGGAACCATCGCAGCGGTACGCGCGGCAGGGGCACGAACAGGATCACCGGGATCGCCAGCACCGCGAACCGCAGTCCGGCGAAGAAGATCGGCGGGAAATGCTCGAGCCCAGCGTGGATCGCCACGAAGTTCAGGCCCCACAACACTGCAACTGTCAGTCCGAGGAGACGGTGCCGGGTTGTCATGCCGTCGATCCTGCGTATCCAATCGATTTAGCACAATCTAATTAATGTGCACTATTGATGTAGATTTCCTTCATGGATGTGCGCCGCCTGCAGATTCTCCGAGAATTTGCCGATCGCGGCACCGTCGGCGAGGTGGCGGACGCGATGAGGCTCACCCCCTCGGCGGTGTCGCAGCAGTTGAAGGTCTTGGCACGGGAGGCCGGTGTGCCGCTATTGCGGCAAGACGGGCGGGGTATCGCTCTTACCGAGGCAGGCCGCGCGCTGGTATTGCGGGCCGACGAGGTGATTGCCGCCGTCGACCGCGCGGCCGAGGAGATGGTGGCGTATCGGGAGGGGACACAACCGATCGTGCGGATCGCGTCGTTCCCGTCCGGTGGGAGCCTGCTGCTGCCCAGGCTGGTGGCCGCGGTGGCCGGTGAGGTCGATGTGCGTCCGGCAGACGAGGACGTGACGTACAGCGAGGCTCCCGGGTTGTTGACCGAGTACGACATTGTCGTCACCCACCGTGACGAGCGGGCCGCCGTGCTGAGCTCTGCACGGGTGTGGTCGATGACGCTGATGCGTGAGCCCATCGATCTGCTGGTGCACAAGAATCATCCGCTGGCGGGGCGAGGATCGGTGACTCCGTCCGAGTTGGCCGACGAGACCTGGATCAGTGTCCCGGAGGGATTTCCGGTGGACGATGTGCTGGTCTCACTCGGAGTGTCGGCGGGTATTCGACCCCGAGTCCGGTTCCGTTTCAAGGATTTCCAGATCGTCGAGGATATGGTGGCGCACGGCCATGGCATCGCGCTGATGCCGCGATACGTGAGCCGGAGTCCGCGGGTGGCACGGCTGGTCATCCGTGAGGTCCGGGCAGGACGGCTCTACGAGGTGCTGGTCCGTCCCGGTGCCCAGCACCGTCCGGCGATTGCCGCAGCGATCCGCGGCCTGCAGGACGCGGCGGCGGTACTGCAGTCGGGATAGTCGCTGTGGTGTCTGCTCGGCCGGTTGGGTCTCCCATCCATCGGCGAGATCTTTGTGAAAACCGACGCAACAGACACCCGTCCAGAGGGCCGTTGGCATCGAATTACTCCCAAAGCGCATGAACATCGGCTCGATCGGTGTAGTTTGCGCACGTTATCGGTGAGGAGTGTCAATGGCGACCGATAGGTTTGCTCCCGAGGAAGTGGCGCTGCGCCCACGAAATGTCCATTTTGACTGGGGAGCCTCGCCGCTGCACTGGATTCCTGGCGATCCGTACGCATCGCATGTCGTGACGGCGCTCAATTTGTTCCTGCCGGTGGCTGAGCGCTGGTTCAGCGCGTTGTTATCCGATGCGCTGGAATACGTGCGAGACGAGCGCCTGCGCGAGGAGATTGTCGGCTTTATCGGGCAGGAAGCAGTGCATGCGAAGACGCACGATGAAGTCTTGGTCGACTATGTGCGCCGGCATGGGATCGATCCGGTGCCGTTCACGCGTCAGCTGGAGTGGGTCGTGGCCCAATACGGCCATCGTTCCGCACGGGCGAATAAGACGAACCGGCGTAAGGCGCTGGCCTCCGGAACCCACGCGCTATGTGCCGCAGAGCATTACACCGGTGTGCTGGGTCATTGGGCACTGAACAACTCATGGGGCGAAATGAACGCCGACCCGATGTTGTGCGACCTGTACCGGTGGCATGGAGCCGAAGAAGTGGAACACCGGCACGTCTCGTACAACGTGGCGAAGTATTTCGGCATGGACTATCTCGCCCAAGTCGTGTCGGGGGTCATGGTTAGCGTTGTCTTCTTCGTAATGCTGCTGCGCGGCACCAGGTTTCTTGTCCACGAAGATCCGGCGTTGCCAAATATCGGCTATATCCGGCTTTTGTGGAAGCTGCGCGCTTCCGGGCGGCGGGGTGCGGTGCCCGCTGCCGGATACATAGTTCGCAGCGGACTCCGGCTGCTCAAACGCGACTACAGCCCGGTGGATGAGGGCAGCACTGCACAGGCGGTCGCCTATCTGGCCACGTCCCCGGCGGCACGCCTTCTCCATGACTAAGGGCCGATTGTCACGGCTCGCAAGAGGTTTACTCAAGCCGTACACGGGCGAGCCGCCCCCTGGGCTCTACCGGGACACCCGCCCTGACGCCTTGATCCGTTTAGCGGGTGCGGCAGTTCCGCACTTTGTGTCGTTGGTTATGCGTCTTGGCGGCGATCGTGAACTGCCCGAGCTTCCGTGCGTCACAAACCGACGAACGGTACGAGTGGTGGATCGTAGGGTGCTTGCCGGTGATTCGGATGTTGTACAGCTGACGCTTGTAGCCGATGATGACGAGCCGTTGCCGAGTTGGCATCCGGGGGCGCACATCGACGTCCACCTACCGTCGGGGCGAACACGCCAGTACTCCCTATGCGGTGATCCGCTGCAACCGCTAGAGTATCGAATCGCAGTGCGCCGCATCGAGAATGGAGGCGGTGGGTCCGTGGAAATACATGGGCTGGCCGCGGGTCATCGAATCGAGATCAGTGGTCCCCGCAATGCCTTTATGCTGGCGTTGCCCGGAGTGTCGTCGCGTGCCACAAGTCTGCACTTCATCGCCGGGGGCATCGGCATCACACCGATCTTGCCGATGATCCGGGTGGCTGAGCAGCTGGGTGTGCCCTGGACCTTGTGTTACACCGGTCGACATCGGGGCAGCTTGCCGTTCGTGGACGAACTGCTTGCGTTCGGAGACAAGGTGCGGGTGCGCACCGATGATCAGAGCGGATTGCCCTGTGCCGGTGAGCTTCTCGGCAGGTTTGACAGAAGAACGGCTGTCTATGTGTGCGGTCCGCCACTGATGGCGCAGTCGGTGATTCGAGCAATCCCGCTGGGCGTCGAGCTACACACCGAGCGATTCTCGCCGCTACCTGTCGCTGACGGTATGGCGTTCGAGGTGGAGTTGGCACGTACCGGAGACGTGCTGGCTGTCGCACCGCAGCAGACCGTGTTGGCCGCGTTGCGGGTCGCGCGGCCTAACATCGGGTATTCCTGCCAACAAGGGTTTTGCGGGACGTGCATACAGCGCGTGCTGTCCGGCGAGGTAGAGCATCGTGATGGAACCCTCACCGAGCAACAGCGAGCGGCGGGCCACATGTTGGTCTGCGTTTCGCGGGCGACATCTGCGGGCGCCCGGATTGTGGTGGACCTATAGTCCCGCGACTCGATTTGTATGCGCCCTAACATGCTCCAGCACTAGAGCCGCAGTTTCGCTCGGTCGTTCCGCTGCGATCCAGTGGGAGACACCATCGAGCACCTCGAATCGATAAGGCCCGTCGACGTATTTGGCGGTGTTTTCGGCGGCCCTGCGACCCAGCGCCGCATCGTCGGTGCTCCATACATACAAGGTCGGGATCTGGACCTGCCCAGGACCGGACGGCTTGGCATACCGCATAGCGCGGTACCAATTGATGGTCGCGGTGGCGGCGCCCGGCTCGCGTGCCAATTCCAGTGTTTCCTGGACCTTGGCGTCGCTGAGCCTCATATCGCGTGCCAACTTGCGGACGAGCAGGCCGTTCCCTGTGGTCTGTCGTTCCGGCAGCCACGGGATCTGGAAGAAGAGCATGTACCAAGACTTCAGAATCTGCCCGCGCGGCAAGGCGGAGAGAAACGCCCGTGGATGTGGCACCGAGAGAATGGATGCGGTGATCACGCGGTCGGCATGCTGGCCGGCTAGCTGCCATGCGACGGCAGCACCCCAGTCATGTCCCAGCACATGAAATTTCGGTACTTCGGCCTGATCGGCAAGTGCCAGGATGTCGCCGGCCAGCTTGTCGAGTGTGTAATTCCGTATGCCTTTGGGGCGGGCGCCGGGGGAGTAGCCCCGCTGGTCCGGGGCCAGCACCCGAAACCCGGCGGCGGTAAGGATCGGGATTACACCGCTCCAGCTGTCGGCCCGCTCGGGAAAACCGTGCAGCGCAACGATCACCGGTCCGTCGAGCGGGCCCTCGTCGATGACGTCGAAGGTCAGCCCGTCATTGGTGAACGTCGACAGGCGTGTCGCCGCGCTCATCGGACCGCGAGCTTCTCACCGGCCTTCAGATACCGGCCGGTCTGCAGATCGTGCCCGTACCCCTCGATGAACTCACCGAGACGGAACACCACCTTGCCGCCGACCGCGGTGGCAATGACGGTCTCGTCATTGCGGTTCACCATGCGAGACAGGTTGTCGAAGAACGGAGCCTGCGCCTCGTTGTAGGCATCGACGCTGCCGTCCAGCTTCTCCGGATCGATGATGACGAAATCGGCGCGGTCGCCCTCGCGCAGGTGTCCGGCGTCCAGCCCGAACCAGTCGGCCAGTTCGCCGGTGAGTCGATGCACGGTGTGGCCAAGGGACAAGACGGGTTTCCCGGCCTTCTGTGCGTCGTTCATGCGCTTGAGGAAGCGCAGGTGGAAGTTGTAGAACGCCATATTGCGCAGGTGCGCACCGGCATCGGAGAAGCCCATCTGGAAGTTGGGGTCCTTGGCCATCTCGTCGAGCACCTTGGGACGGTGGTTGCCGACGGTCGTCGTCCAGCGGACGTTCTTCTCGCCGTTCTCGACCAGGACGTCCAGGAAGGCATCCAGTCCCTCGATTCCGCGCTCATCACCGATCTGACCGAAGGTCTTGCCGATCAGCGAGGCATCGGGGCATTCCACGATGACGGCGTCGTGGAAGTCCTTGTGCCACAGGCCTGGCTTGTGCTTCTTGATGGCGAACTCGCGCCGGAATTTGCGGCGATACTCCTTGTCGGCCATCAGTTTGTTGCGCTCGAGCTGCTCCTTGATGTGCAGGGCGGCGGTGCCCGCACCGAACTCCTCGAACACCGGCAGGTCGATGCCGTCGGAGTACAGCGTGAACGGCACGGGCAGGTGCTGGAACTTGACGTTGGACTTGAAGATCTTGTTGCCGATTCGTGCTGCGGCGCTGAAGAACACGTTGGCGCCCTTGATGCTCTTGGAGTCGGCCGCGACCAGCAGGCTGACAGGAACAGCCTTGCGGCGCTTGAAGAAACGTGTTCCCGTGGACAGGAAGAACAGCACCGCGGTGGCCGGGTTGTTGATGTTCGGGGCGCTCTGCAGGATGCGGTCGCGCTTGCGCAGCACGTTGATGAGGCGCCACCGCTCATGCCACCATGCGTAGGTCGACGGCAGCGCGCGCGAGCGGTAGCGGTCCCCATCGAGCTTGTCGATCGGGGCGTCCATTCCCGACATCCCCAGCATGCCGGCATCGAGTGCCTTCTCGAGCATGTCAGCCATGCGGTCGAGTTCCGTGCGGGTGGGGAAGGACCAGTTGTTAGTGGCGCGGCCCAGTCCCATGACGGCGGTGCGCAGATCCGAATGCCCAAGGAAAGAGGTCACATTCGGGCCGAGCGGCAGCGCGTCGATCTTCTTGACGTAGCTTTCCGGATCGGTCCAGTCCTGGAACTCGTTGAGCGCGCCGATCACATGCTTGCGAGGCACCGCCTCCACGCGGCTGAACAGGTCGGCTGCGTCGTCGGGCTTGGCATAGACGGTCGACATGGAACAGCAGCCCAACACGATGGTGGTGACGCCGTGGCGCACCGACTCATCGAGGCCGGGGTTGAGCAGCACCTCGGCGTCGTAGTGGGTGTGCATATCGACGAACCCGGGCAGAACCCACTTGCCGCCGGCATCGATCACCTCGGGGCAATCGGTCTCGTCGAGGGGCGTGGTGGAGACGGTGGCAACGCGCCCCTCCTTGATACCGAGGTTGGCCCTACGAGGTTCGGAATTGGTGCCGTCGAACCAGAGGCCATCGCGAATGATCAGGTCGTAGTCGCTCATGGGGGCTGCCCTTCGTTGGGTGTTACGGCGAGTCTAAAAAAGATGGCAACCAATCACAATGTTAGTGATGGGCGCCACATTGGAGTTGCATTCCTCTAGTGTGCACCCGTGAGTCCCACCCAGGCCGAGCGCCGTGAATCCACGATCGCGAGACTGCTCGAATCCGGTATCGGCACCATCGCTGAGCTGGGATATTCGCGTGCCTCCGTGCAGCGGATCGCGAAGCGGGCCGGGCTCTCCTACGGGGCGCTGTTCCGGCATTTTCCGACTGTCGGTGAGTTCATGGCCGCGGTGGCGCGCGAGACGCTGCGTCGCCAGCTGGCCACCGTGCGCGCACAGTTCGACGAGGCGGGCGACCGCCTCACCGAATTCGAGGACGTAATGGCGGTGATGCGCTCGCTCAAGGAGGAGCCCATCAACGCCGTGCTCTACGAACTCATGGTGGCCGCGCGCACCGACACGCAGCTGCGGGAGACCTTGCAGGTCGCGGTCGCCGAGTACGGCGCTCAGATGGTCACGCTGGCGCGCTCGGTGCCGGGAACCGACCGGTTGTCCGACACGGAGCTGGTGACGTTGGTCTTCATGATCACCGACATGTTCGACGGGGAGGCACTGGTGAAGACGCTGCGTCCCTATCCGGAGCTCGTCGCGGGCAGGGACGAGTTGCTTGCCAAGCTACTGCGGGGATACCGCCCGGATGCATAGCCAGGCATACCCAAGCCGATAGGGTCTGGGGCATGCGCGTCCTTGTCATTGGGTCCGGTGGCCGTGAACACGCTCTGTTGATCGCTCTGAAGCGTGACCCGCACGTGGACTACCTGGCGGTAGCCCCGGGTAATGCGGGGACCTCAGCGGTGGCCGAACAGCATGCCGTCGACATCAGCTCCGGTGCCGAGGTCGCGGCGTTGGCCGCCAAGCTCAACATCGACCTCGTGGTGATCGGGCCCGAGGTGCCGTTGGTACTGGGCGTGGGTGACGCTGTTCGCGCGGCGGGTATCGCGTGCTTCGGCCCGTCGGCGGCCGCCGCTCGCATCGAGGGTTCCAAGGCCTTTGCCAAGGACGTCATGACGGCTGCGGGCGTGCGTACCGCGCGCAGTGAGATAGTAGACAACCCAGCGCATCTGGACGCCGCGCTGGACCGGTTCGCGAGCGAGCCGGCCTGGGTGGTCAAGGATGACGGGCTGGCCGCGGGTAAGGGTGTGGTGGTCACCGATGATCGCGCCGCGGCCCGCGCCCACGCCGCCAGCCTGCTCGACGACGGACATCCGGTGCTGCTGGAGTCCTTCCTGGACGGCCCCGAGGTTTCGCTGCTGTGCATCGTCGACGGCGAGACGGTGGTGCCGCTGCTGCCCGCACAGGACCACAAACGGGTCGGTGACGGCGACACCGGTCCGAACACCGGCGGCATGGGCGCCTACAGCCCGCTGCCCTGGCTGCCCGATGAGACCGTCACCGAAATTGTTGACACCATCCTCAAACCCGTTGCCGCTGAACTTGTTAAGCGTGGCAGTCGATTCTCTGGCGTGCTGTACGCCGGCCTGGCGATCACTTCGAACGGCCCCTCGGTCGTCGAATTCAATTGCCGCTTCGGCGATCCTGAGACCCAGGCGGTGTTGGCGCTGCTGGAATCACCGCTGGGGCAGCTGCTGAATGCCGCCGCGACCGGAACCCTCCCCGACTTCGGCCCGCTGCGCTGGCAGGACGGCAGTGCCGTGACCGTCGTGCTGGCCGCCGAGAACTATCCGCTGCGTCCGCGCACCGGCGATGTGATCACCGGCTCGGAGGCCGAGGGTGTCCTGCATGCCGGGACGGCCCGTCGGGAAGACGGGGCCGTCGTGTCCTCGGGTGGGCGGGTGCTTTCCGTCGTCGGCACCGGCAAGGACCTGCAGGCCGCACGCGCCGACGCCTACGCAAAGATCGAGGCAGTTCGCCTGCCCGGCAGTCACTTCCGTACTGATATCGGATTGGCTGCTGCCGAAGGGCGTATCAGCCTCTAGGGGGATGGCAAGGGGGATCGGTGGCACGTCGCAACTGGTATGCGCTGGGCGCGGCGGCGCTGGTGCTCGCCATGATCGTGCTGTTGGCGATCACCTGGCGGTCGAACCGATCGCAGGCGGTGCCGGCCCCGTACATCCACGAGCTGTCGTTGTGTACGGCCGTTCTCGCCGTGGCGGAGCGCGCAGAATCCGCGTACGACGACTTCTCGAAATTGACGAGGAATCGCACGTGGTCATGGGAGGACCCGCGGGTCGGGCCCGCTGCCTCGGCGTTCAGCACGGCGTTGCGGCGTGAGGCAGAGTCTTTACGGACGCTGATGCCGGACGATCATGCCGACCATGGACTGACTCTGGAGGCGGACATCCGTGGCATGGCAGAGAACGATGTTGTGCTCGCCGACAAGCTCGCCCGCCGTGACGGGCTCCTTTCGGTCGATGCATTGGTTCTCCGCTACGAATTCGCGCATCAGTCGGCGGCCCGCTCCTGCGACATAACCCGTGACTTCGAAGCCATCAGGCAGGAACAAGTACGCCAGTGCGAAGGACGCCGGTCGGGGTCGGTTGCCAATTGGTGGACGATGAGCTGCGTTCAGGAGCCTAAAGAGCCCTCGACGACCTTCGAGATCCCGCCAAACCCGGGGCTTTAGGCGGCCAGGATCGGTGCGATCCAGCCCAGCGCGAGTGGGACCTGCGACAGCCAGTACCCGCCCTCGTGTGCGCCTGGACCGAAATCTCCGGCCGGGGGCGCCGCCAGCTGCTCGGCGAAAACCTTACTGGCCGTGTAGAACCTGTCGTCATAGCCGGACGACACCCACACCGGCAGCCCGTTGAGCTGAGGCCGACCGAAAACCGAGTTCTCTTCCCAGTTCTCCTCGTTGTCAAAGGCGTCAGCGGTGGCCTCGGGGTAGGACAGCCATATCGACGGGGACACCGCGGCGACGGCTGCGGTTCGGGGTCCGCCCAGACGCGCACCGTTGAGCAGCGCGCCATAGCCGCCCGCGGACCAGCCCATGAAGGCCACCCGAGAGACGTCGAGGCCCTCCTGCTCGGCGAGCATCGGCAGGAACTCGTCGATGATCATCGCGCCGGGGTCGTCGCCGTTCTGATGCGGATGCCAGTAGCTGTTGCCCCCGTCGATCGCGGCGACCGCGAAGGGCGGCGCCCCGGCGGCGACCAGATCCCCGAGCATCCGCTCATATCCCCAGTAGATGGTCCGATCGGCGTTCTCGTCGCGGCCGTGCAACATGATCACCGGACGCACGGGCCAGTCGACTCCGGGTGGTCTGGCTACCTTCCATCCGGTGGGAGTGCCTCTGCGGGCCTCGGAGATGAAGGAACCGCTGGTGACATCGGCCGCGGCCCGTGCGGGTGCCGCGAGCGTCGGAAGAAGCGCAGCACCGGCCCCGAGCGCGGCACCCATCTGCAACAGGCGACGTCGGCTCATTTCGGTCACGGGATCGATAATGCCAGCGGATGGCAAACCCGTCGAGGTCCAGCCAACAGCGGGAGAACAGCCCTACGCGGTGAGCAGCGGCGACATCCACGCGAGCTCGGCGCCGATCTGTGAGCTCCAGAACGAGCCATCGTGACCGCCGGGGCTGAAGCCGCCCGCAGGTGGTGTCGGAAGCTGGGCGATGAACTGCTTGGTGGCGCTGTAGAACGGATCGCTGTCACCGCAGTCGATGCGCAGCGGAATGGAGTTCAGTGCGGCCAGCCCCCATACCGAGTTGGCGGCGTAGTCCTCGGGACCGTCGAAGGCGCCGGGTGCGGCGGCACCGGAGGATGTCCACAGCGCCGGGCTGACGGCGGTGATGGCGGCAGTTCGGCCGGCGCCCAGGCGTGAGCCCAGGAGCATGGCGCCGTATCCGCCCATCGACCAGCCCAGAAATGCGACACGCGAAGTATCGAGTCCCTGCTCGGCCAGCAGTGGGATGAATTCGTCCAGCACCATCGCCCCGGAGTCCTCACCCGAGGACCGCTTGTGCCAGTAACCGCCGCCGCCATCGACGCTCACCAGGGCGAAGGGCTTGGCTCCCGCCGTGACGGCCTGCGCCAGCATGTTCTCCACGCCGCCCTCCATGACTCCGGCGGCGGTCTGTCCCTTGCCGTGCAGCGCGATGATGGGCCGGATGGGGCCGGTTACCCCTGGTGGCCGGGCAATACGCCATTCGGTGCGGACACCGCCGCGCGCCGCCGAGACAAAGGAGCCCGCGGCAATGGCGCCGTCGGCATGGGCAGGGAAAGCCCCCAGACCGGCCAGTGCGGCACCGGCACCGGTTGCTGCGCCGAGCTTGAACAGGGAGCGTCGAGACAGATCACGCATGGGGACATCATGCCGGTTCCGTCCAGATCCAGATATTCGATACCGTCGCAGCCGTGGTAGGTCTCTCGCGGCGCTCGGACGTTCCGCCGTTCTATGTCATGGACGTGCTGACGGCGGCCGCCGCACGGCAGCGCACGCACGGAGACATGATCTCCCTGGCCGCAGGGCAGCCGTCGACCGGCGCACCCGCTGTGGTTCTCGATGCGATCCGAGAGGCTCTCGGCACGCAGGTGCTCGGATACACCGAAACACTCGGGTTGCCGGAACTGCGTGAGGCGATCGCCGGGTACCACCGCGAGCGTTCGGGTATCGAGGTCGAGGCGCAGGACGTCGTCGTCACCACGGGATCCTCGGGCGGATTCACGCTGTTGTTCCTCGCGGCCTTCGATGTGGGCGATACGGTCGTGATGACCCGGCCCGGTTACCCGGCATACCGTAATTGTCTTGCCGCGCTTGGCTGTCGGGTTGTCGAGATCGACTGCGGGCTCCAGACGCGTTACCAGCCGACGGTGGCGATGCTGGAAGCATTTTTGCAGGAGGAGGGTCGACCCCCTGCCGGTCTCATCGTCGCCAGTCCTGCCAACCCAACCGGCACCATCATCGACGCGAGGGAGCTGGAGGCCCTCGCGCTGTGGTGTGAAGCCAACGGCACACTGCTGATCTCCGACGAGATCTACCACGGGCTGTCCTACGGCGATCAAATGACTTCCAGTGCATGGGAATTCAGTCGAGAATCGGTGGTTATGGGCTCGGTGTCCAAGTACTTCTCGATGACGGGTTGGCGGTTGGGCTGGATGCTGGTGCCGCGCCGGTTCCTGCGTGCCGTCGACAGACTGTCCTCGAACTTCACAATCTGCCCGCCGGCTGTTTCGCAGTACGGTGCGCTGGCGGCGTTCAGCCCCGAGGCGCGCGTCGAGCTCGACGGGCATGTGCGCCGGTATGCGGCGAACCGGACGCTGCTCATCAGCGGTCTTATCAACGCGGGCATTACCAAGATCGCGCCGCCCGATGGCGCGTTCTACGCGTATGCCGATATTGAGCACCTGACCGGTAATGCCGAGCAGTGGTGTGCGGACCTGTTGGCGCGCACTGGGGTAGCCGTCGCGCCCGGCATCGACTTTGACACCGTGCGTGGTCACCACACCATCCGCCTGAGCTTCGCCGGCAGCACAGATGCGATCGAGGAGGCTCTGGTGCGACTCGGCAGGGCCTGATGTGGCCGCTTGCATGAGATAGCGCAAAACGCCCGTGGGGACGCGTCTCTGCTGGCAGCATGACATGACGTGACAGTCAGGCAACAGGTCGAGGTGTTCCCCGAAGGGAATGCCGCGCACCGTCCGCAAGCCACCCCGAAGGGGGAGCGACGGCGGCGGGCGTTGATCAGCGCTGCCGCTGATCTGTTGCGGGACAATGGCATTGATGCGGTTCGGCATCGGGCGGTGGCGCAGCGTGCCGGCCTGCCATTGGCCTCGACCACCTATTACTTCTCCTCGTTGGAGGACTTGATCGCGCGAGCTGTCGAACACGCGGGAACCCACGAGCTGGAGCAGATCCAGGAACGGCTGTCGCTGGTTCAGTATCGGCGCCGCGGAGCTGCCGCTACCGCCGAGGCGGTGGTGGAGCTGTTGTTCGGCACGCCGGGATTCGGTGGCGGGGAACAGTTGGTATCGCGGTACGAGCGTGAACTGGCGTGCAGTCGCCATCCCGAACTGCGCGAGGTGCAGCAGCGTCTCCGGGAACAGCGCGACGATGCCGTGGCGCAGGTGGTGCGCCGGTCCGGTCGGTCCATCGATAACGTCCGTGTCGCGGTGCTGATTTCGACCATCGATGGGGCGATGGTGGGTGCGCTCACCGAGGCGGCCAGTAGCCCACAGGCGACTGCCACGGCGATGTTGGTGGACGTCATCGATGTGCTCGCACCGTTGGAAGTGGAACAGCTGGCTGAGTCGATTTCCTTCCCCCCATAGACTCTGGTTGTGCAAATCCCTAACGTCCTGGCATCCCGGTACGCGAGCGATGCCATGGCAGCGCTCTGGTCGCCGCAATCAAAGGTGCTGTTGGAGCGCCAGTTGTGGATCGCTGTGCTGCGCGCACAACGCGATCTCGGCATCGACGTTCCCGACGGCGTTATCGAGGATTACGAGCGCGTGGTCGAGAAGGTTGACCTGGACTCCATCGCCGCCCGCGAGCGTGTCACCCGTCACGATGTCAAGGCTCGTATTGAGGAGTTCAATGCCCTCGCCGGGCATGAGCACATCCACAAGGGGATGACGAGCCGCGACCTCACCGAGAACGTGGAGCAGCTGCAGATCCGGCGGTCGCTGGAATATGTCCATGCCCACGGTGTCGCGGTGGTGGCGCGGCTCGCGCGTCACGCCGTCGAATACCGGGATGTGGTGATGGCCGGACGCAGTCACAACGTGGCCGCACAGGCCACCACATTGGGTAAGCGATTCGCATCGGCGGCCGACGAGACGTTGATCGCGCTCACTCGGTTGCGTGAGCTTCTCGACCGGTATCCGCTGCGTGGGATCAAGGGTCCCATGGGTACCGGGCAGGACATGCTCGATCTGTTCGACGGGGACGTGGTCAAGTTGGCCGCGTTGGAGCAGCGTATTGCCGAGCACCTCGGGTTCTCGGCTGCTCTGACCAGCGTTGGCCAGGTGTACCCACGCTCTCTGGACCACGATGTGGTGTCCGCGCTGGTGCAGCTCGGTGCCGGCCCCTCCTCGCTGGCGCACACCATTCGGCTGATGGCCGGGCACGAGCTGGTCACCGAGGGCTTCGCGCCCGGGCAGGTGGGTAGCTCGGCGATGCCTCACAAGATGAACACCCGCAGCTGTGAACGGGTCAACGGCTTGCAGGTGATTCTGCGTGGGTATGGCTCCATGGCTGCGGAACTGGCTGGGGCGCAATGGAATGAAGGCGATGTGTTCTGCTCGGTGGTGCGGCGTGTCGCGCTGCCCGATGCCTTCTTTGCCATCGACGGGATGATCGAGACATTCCTGACGGTGCTCGACGAGTTCGGTGCTTACCCGGCGGTGATCGATCGGGAGCTGCGTCGCTACCTGCCGTTCCTGGCGACCACCAAGGTGCTGATGGCTGCGGTGCGCGCCGGGGTTGGACGCGAAGAAGCCCACGAGGTCATCAAGGAGCATGCCGTCGCGACAGCGCTCGCTATGCGTGAAAAGGGTGCCGAACCAGACCTTTTGGGCTTGCTGGCCGAAGATCCGAGGCTGCCGCTGGACGCTGCGACCCTGGAAGCTGCGCTGGCAGATCGGGCCTCGTTCACCGGTGCCGCAGCCGACCAGGTCGATCGGGTGGTGGCCGATGTTGCCGCGCTTGTCGACGCCTACCCCGAGGCCGCGGCCTACAACCCGGGTGCCATTCTGTAGTTCATGGGCTGCGCGGCTCTTCGTGGCATAGACCTGACCGACCTGGACAACTTCGCCGGCGGGTTTCCGCACGCCCTGTTCGCACAGCATCGGCGCGAGGCGCCGGTGTACTGGCACGCGCCCACCGAGAACACCCCGGACAACGAGGGCTTCTGGTCGGTGGCCACTTATGCGGAACCTTTGAGGTGCTGCGTGATCCGGTGATGTACTCATCGGTGACCGGGGGTGACCGGCCCTACGGCGGCACCCTCATACAGGACCTGCCGATCGCCGGGCAGGTGCTCAACATGATGGATGATCCGCGACACCGCCAGATCCGCAAGTTGGTGAGCTCCGGACTGACCCCACGCATGATCCAGCGGGTCGAGGATGACTTGCGGGTGCGCTGCCGGGCGCTCTTGGACGCGGTGCAGCCGACCGTGCCGTTTGATTTCCTTGTCGATATCGCCGCAGAGCTGCCCATGCAGATGATCTGCATCCTGCTGGGGGTACCGGAGTCTGAACGGCATTGGCTGTTCGAGGCGGTTGAGCCCAGTTTCGACTTCGGTAAGTCACGGCAATCGCACGTCACCAGCTCTTTGGGCGATCCCAGCTCCGGTATGTATCAATATGGTTCGGAGTTGGTTGCATCGAAACGTGCGGCGCCCGCCGACGACATGTTGTCTGTGGTTGCCAATGCGACGGTCGATGATCCGGACGCGCCCGCGCTGTCGGACGCCGAACTCTATCTGTTCTTCTGCCTGTTGTTCAGTGCCGGTGCCGAGACCACGCGCAATGCCATTGCCGGTGGCCTGTTGGCACTGCTGGACAACCCCGGCCAATTCCGTTCCCTGCGTGAAGATCTTGCGCTGCTGCCGACGGCTATCGAGGAGATGCTGCGCTGGACCTCGCCGTCACCGTCCAAGCGCAGGACGGCAACCGCTGATGTGATGTTGGGCGGGCGGCAGATCGTCGCAGGACAGAAGGTAGTGGTCTGGGAGGGCTCGGCGAATCGCGATGCGCTGGTTTTCGACCGGCCGGACGTCTTCGACATCACGCGCAAACCGAATCCTCACTTAGGCTTTGGACAGGGCGTGCATTTCTGTCTGGGGGCACATCTGGCTCGTCTGGAGCTGCGAGTGGTGTTCGAGGAGCTGCTGCCGCGTTTTGCGTCATTGCAACTGGCCGGGCCGGTGGAATGGACGCGCAGTAACCGGCATACCGGTATCCGCCATCTGCTTGTGGCGGCCTCCTAACGCGCCGTGATCGGCTAGGAGGTGCGCCAGGTTTTCGGTGTGCTGATACCCGAGGCCCTCAATTCGATGGCCGCCAGGCCCCGCATCGACGCGGTGTCCTGAGCGCGCCAGGCCGCCACCGGATCGGGCGTGACCACCGCCAGCTTCTTCAGCGGCCGGTTGGCGAGTGCCCGCAGGGCCAGCAGCTGTTCACCGGCGGGGGTGGCCGCCAGCTGTACCGCGACCAGCTTGCGGCGAAAGAACCTGATCCGCAAAAAGATCCACGGCCCTGCGAACGCCAGAATGGGAGGCGCGGCGACGGCGATCGCCAAAACGATCGCCAGCCAGGTCGCAGTGGTGTCCAGGTTGTGGCCGGCCCCGGCCAAATCGGCGGCCGCCTCGCTGGCCGCACGTAACGGTCCGCCCACCTTGTCGCCCACCAAGGGGATCCGGTGTGCGCTGTCGCCGGCGGAGTTCAGGTTGTCCGAAATACCATCGGCGCCATCCTTCACCTGCCGGCCTACCTCGGCGATCGTCGACACCGCGGCGTGCACAGCAAGCCCGACGAACACCCAGATCGTGCTCCAGATCGCGACCGCTACATCGCTGAACAACTGGCCGAGCAACCGTCCCGGTCGGGTCGAGTAGGGCAGGAATCGCATGAATCGTAGGATGGCACGATGCGTCCTCCGCTGTCCGATTACCAGCATGTGGCCAGCGGAAAGGTCCGTGAGCTGTACCGAGTCGACGGCGAGCACCTGCTGTTCGTCGCTACCGACCGAATTTCCGCGTTCGATTTCGTCCTGGACACGCCGATACCGGACAAGGGGCGCATCCTCACCGCGATGAGCGTCTTCTTCTTCGGGCTGCTGACCGTGCCGAACCATCTGGCCGGACCGCCCGATGACCCGCGCATACCCGAGGAGGTGCTGGGCCGGGCGCTGCTGGTGCGCCGGCTCGACATGCTCCCGGTGGAGTGTGTGGCACGTGGATACCTCACCGGGTCCGGACTGCTGGACTACCAGCGCACCGGTGCGGTGTGCGGTCACGTGCTGCCACAGGGGCTTGGTGAGGCCAGTCGACTGGATCCGCCGTTGTTCACCCCGGCGACGAAGGCCGACATCGGAGAGCACGATATGAATGTCGATTTCGCCGCCGTGGTGGATCTTGTCGGCGGCGTGCGTGCCAACCAACTGCGCGACGAGACGATCAAGATCTACACCAGGGCCGCAGCACATGCCCTGCACAAGGGAATCATCTTGGCCGACACAAAATTCGAGTTCGGTGTCGATATCGAAGGCACCCTGGTGCTGGCCGATGAGGTGTTCACCCCCGACTCGTCCAGGTACTGGGACGCGGCCAACTACAAGGCGGGTGTGGTGCAGGACAGCTTCGACAAGCAGTTCGTGCGCAACTGGCTCACCGGTCCCGAATCGGGATGGGATCGCGCGTCGGATACGCCGCCGCCGCCATTGCCTGAGGCGGTGGCGGTAGCCACCCGCGAGCGGTACATCGAGGCATATGAACGCATCTCGGGGCTCAGCTTCGCTGATTGGATCGGCCCGTCGGCGTGAGCGGGCCCGTACGCCCGCCCACCGCGAACCGCATCGACACCCTGCGCGAGTACCACGGGGATACCTTCGTCGATCCGTACGAATGGATGCGCGCGAAGGAGAGCCCAGAGGTCATCGCGCACCTGGAGGCAGAGAACGCCTACGTCGATGACCAGCTTGGCCACCTAGAAGGCCTGCGCAACAGCATCTTCGGCGAGATCAAGTCCCGCACCAAGGAGACGGATCTCTCGATTCCCACTCGGATGGGGCAGTGGTGGTACTACGCCCGAAGCTTCGAGGGCAAGCAGTACGGTACTCATTGTCGTTGTCCGATAGGCGAATCCGTCGGAATCGACAGCTGGCGGCCTCCGGCGCTGGATCACGATGTTCCTGGCGAGCAGATCCTGCTCGATGGCAACGTGGAAGCCGAGGGGCACGACTTCTTCTCCCTGGGAGCTGCGACCGTCAGCCCCGACGGGAACACGTTGGCCTACTCGGTCGACGTCGTCGGCCACGAGATGTACACCCTGCGCTTCAAGGATCTGCGGACCGGGCAGATGTACCCGGACGAGATCACCGACATCGGTGCCGGCGCAACCTGGGCGATGGACAGTCGCACCCTGTATTACCCGGTGATCGATGAAGCGTTCCGGCCCTACGCTATTCGCAGGTACACCTTGGGTAGTGATACGGAGCCCGTCGAGGTGTTCTCCGAGCCGGACGAGCGTTTCTGGATCGGCGTGGGCCGTACCCGTAGTGACCGCTTTGTCGCCATCAGCGTGCACTCGTCGGTGACGTCCGAGATCCTGATCGGCGACGCCGAAGACCCCGCGACCATCTTCTCTCCAGTCTGGCTGCGCCGCACCGGTATCGAATACACCGTCGATCACGTTGTGGTCGGCGGTGAGGATCGGCTCCTGATCCTGCATAACGACGGGGCGGTGAACTTCGCGCTCGCTGACCTACCGTGCGCCGCGGTCGCCGACGGACCAGCCGACCCGGCACTGGCCCGCACCCTGATCGCCCATCGTGACGATGTGCGCCTGGACGGTGTGGAAGCCTTCGCCGAGCGTTTCGTGATCGGCTATCGCCGAGAAGCGCTGCCACGCATCCAGGTATGGCCGATTGAGGCCGACGGATACGGTGCGCCGCAGGAGGTCGAGTTCGACTCGGAGCTCATGCTGTCCGGTCTGGGCGACAACCCCGAATGGAACTCACCGCTGCTGCGTGTGGGTTGCACATCCTTCATCACACCGACGCGGGTGTACGACCTCGACGTACACACCGGGGAACGCACGCTGCTCAAGGAACAACCCGTTCTCGGCGGTTATCGCCGGGACGACTATGTGGAGCGACGGGAATGGGCGGTTGCCCAGGACGGCACCCGGATACCGCTGTCGGTGGTTCATCGCACGGACACTCGTGAACCGGCGCCGACCATCCTCTACGGGTATGGCGCCTACGAGATGTGCGAGGACCCGCAGTTCAGCATTGGACGCCTCTCGCTGCTGGACAGGGGAGTGGTGTTCGTCATCGCCCACGTGCGCGGTGGCGGTGAGATGGGCCGCCTCTGGTACGAGGACGGCAAGATGCTGCACAAGAAGCACAGCTTCACCGACTTCGTAGCGGCAGCACGACATCTCGTTGATGCTGGAATTGCGTTGCCGGACAGGCTCGCGGCGTGGGGCGGGAGCGCGGGCGGTCTGTTGGTGGGTGCCGCCGTGAACCTGGCGCCCGAACTGTTCGCCGGGGTGCTGGCGCAAGTGCCCTTCGTGGATCCGGTCACCACCATCTGTGACCCGACGCTGCCGCTCACCGTTACCGAATGGGACGAGTGGGGAAATCCCCTGGAAGACAAGGATGTCTACGACTACATCAAGTCGTACTCGCCATACGAGAACATTCGTGCCGCCGAGTATCCGACCATTCTCGCGATGACGTCACTGCATGATTCGCGGGTGCTGTACGTCGAACCGGCCAAATGGGTTGCCGAGCTGCGGCACACGACTACAGGCGATCGTCCCATCTTGATGCGCACCGAGATGACGGCCGGGCACGGCGGTATCAGTGGACGCTACGAGCGCTGGAAAGAAAGCGCATTTCAGCTCGCCTGGGTACTCGATGTTCTTGGTGCCGTGAAGGAGTAGTCGGTTGTCCGACGAAGTCGTCGTTGTCACCGGCGCTGGTGGGATGGGCAAGGTCATCGCCCGCCGCCAGGGCATCGGTAAGACCCTGGTGATCGCGGACTACAACGAGCAGGCACTGCGAGCGGTCGTCGACGAGCTGAAGGCCGATGGACACAACGTCATCGGGCACCGCGTTGACGTTTCCTTGCGCGAGTCGGTATCCGGGCTCGCCGCCGTCGCCGCAGAGCTTGGGCGGGTCACCCAGGTGGCGCACACCGCCGGTCTCTCTCCGGCGCAGGCCCCGGCACAAGCCATTCTGGCCGTCGACCTGGTGGGGGTGGCCCTGGTTCTGGAGGAGTTCGGCAACGTCGTGTCCTCCGGCGGCGCGGGTGTGGTGATCGCCAGCATGGCCGGCCATATGCCCATGGAACTCTCGGCCGAGCAGGAGCGGGAACTGGCGAGCACCGGCGCTGAGGATCTGCTCGCGCTACCGTACGTTCAGAGCATCGAGTATCCCGCGGTTGCCTACCAGTTATCGAAGCGCGCCAACCATATTCGCGTGCGAGCACTTGCCCGGCAATGGGGTGCGCGCGACGCCCGACTCAACTCGATCAGCCCGGGGGTGGTGTCCACCAAGATGGGACACCAGGAACTCGCCTCGGAGACCGGTGCCGTCACCAAGGCCATGATCGACGGATCGGCGACCAGACGGATCGGCACGCCCGACGATATTGCCGCGGCAGCGGCCTTCCTGCTCGGTACCGAGGCGTCGTACATCACCGGGACCGATCTTTTGGTCGACGGAGGAGTGGTCGCCGCGGTGCGGTCCGGCCAGCTGTTCAGATGATGGCCGAATCCATGTCTTCCAGTGTCCGGCCCTTGGTTTCGTTCACCCAGCGCGCCACGAATACCAGCGACACCACCGCGCAGATCGCGTAGAACCCGTAGGCGATTCCCAACGAGTCGCGCAGCGCGGGGAAGCTGACGGTCACCAGCCAGTTGGCAGCCCAGTTTCCGGCCGTGGCCACTCCCATGGCCGCCGCCCGGATTCGGTTGGGGAAGATCTCGCCGAGCAGCACCCACACCACCGGGCCCCAGGACATTCCGAACGCCACGACAAACAGGTTGGCAGCCACCAACGCGACGGGTCCGGCGACGGGTCCCAGGTGCGGCTTGCCGTCCAGGACGGTGGCCGAACTGAAGACGATTGCCATCGTGCTGAGCGTCACGGCCATCCCGGCCGAACCAATGAGCAGCAAGGGCTTGCGGCCCACCCGGTCGATCAACGCGATGGCCACCAGCGTTGTGGCGATGTTCGTGATGGAGGTGATAACCGTGATGGTGAAGGACGAGCTCTCGCCGAATCCGACGGCCTGCCACAGCACATTCGAGTAATAGAAGATCACGTTGATCCCTACTAGCTGCTGAAATACCGCCAGCGCCACACCAACCCACACGATGCCGTACAGACCACCGGTGGGCTTGCGTAGATCACGCCACGAGGGCGCGGTGCTCTGGTCGAGAGTTTCCTGGATTCGGGTGATCGTGATGTCCAGGTTCTTCTCCCCGAGCAGCCTCGTCAGCACCGTGCGTGCCTCGGGAATTCTGTGGGTGGCAACGAGATAACGAGGTGACTCGGGGATGGTGAAGGCCAGCGCGCCGTAGACGAGCGCCGGCAGCGCCATCGCGAGAAACATCCAGCGCCATGCCGGGAGGCCCAACCACAATTCACTGCGCGATCCACCCGCGATATGCGCCAGCAGCCAGTCAACGGTGAGGGACAGGAAGATGCCGGTGACGATTGCCAGTTGTTGTAGAGAACCCAACCGGCCACGGATGTTCGACGGTGAGGTCTCTGCGATGTAGGCCGGTGCGATCAGCGAGGCGACACCCACCCCCACTCCGCCGATCACGCGAAAGATGACGAGCAATTCGATGTTGGTGGACAGCCCGGCGCCGACCGCGCTCAGCAGGAACAGCGCGGCGGCGATCTTCATGACCGCCACCCGCCCGATCCTGTCGGCCACGCGGCCGGCCGTCATGGCACCGACAGCGGCCCCGAGGAGCGCGGACGCGACCGCGAATCCCAGCTCCGCATCCCGGATGGCGAACTCGTCCTGGATCGCCTGTACGGCGCCGTTGATGACCGCGCTGTCGTACCCGAAGAGCAGTCCGCCCAGCGCCGCCACCGAGGCGATCCGCAGGGCACTGCGACCTGAGGAGAACTCGTCCTCCTCGCTCATATGACCTCCCGCAACGTTGCGTAATGTGCGAACAGTCAACCATCGCAACACCGGTAACGTGGTGAGCATGTCCGATCTCGCCTCCATTCCGTTGACCGCACTCGACGGCGCAGAGCTGTCACTTGCCGATTTCGGTGATAACGCCGTGCTGGTCGTCAACGTCGCGTCCAAATGTGGCCTCACCCCGCAGTACGCGGCTCTGGAAAAGCTGGCCACCGATTACGCCGACCGTGGCCTGACAGTGCTGGGCGTGCCGTGTAACCAATTCATGGGGCAGGAGCCCGGGACGGCGGAGGAGATTCAGACGTTCTGCTCCACCACCTACGGGGTGAGCTTCCCGCTGCTGGAGAAGACTGATGTCAACGGTGAGAGCCGGCATCCGCTGTACGCCGAGCTCACCAAGACCGCTGATGCCGAAGGCACGGCCGGGGACGTGCAGTGGAACTTCGAGAAGTTCTTGATCGCGCGGGACGGTTCGGTGGTCAACCGGTTTCGGCCGACGACGGTGCCGGATGCTCCCGAGGTGATCGCGGCCATCGAGAAGGAGCTGGGGTAGCGCGCCGGAGCGTTCTTTTCGATGCGGGGTGTCTGACACCTTGCGTACATCTGGAGTTGCCACACTGGCGGCATGGCAGGACAGCTGCTGGTATCGGTGTCGGGAATCTGCGATCGCACTCTCGACGAGATCGCTGTATTTACTGAGGAAATGGATAAGCGGTCGATTCCGCTGTCGTTCCTCGTGTCCCCGCGCTTGAAGGGCAAGTACCGCCTCGTGGAGGACCAGCCGACGGTCGACTGGCTGGCCGCACGCCGGTCGCGGGGCGATGCCATCGTCCTGCACGGATACGACCAGGCGGCCACCAAGAAGCGTCGCGATGAGTTCGCCGCGTTGCCCGCACACGAGGCCAACCTGCGTTTGATGGCTGCCGACCGTGTGATGGAGCAGACCGGCCTGCGTACGCGCCTGTTCGCGGCACCGGGGTGGATGGCCTCGGCCGGCGCAGTGGAAATGCTGCCGCGCAACGGTTTCCGTCTGAATATCGGACTTTCCGAGATCACCGACCTGGTCCATGGCACCTCGGTGCGGGCTCGGGTGCTGGGTATCGGCGAGGGATTCCTCTCCGAGCCCTGGTGGTGCCGGATGCTGGTGCTCTCGGCCGCGCGGACCGCGCGCCGCGACGGTGTGGTGCGTGTGGCCATCTCGGCCAAGCACCTTCGTAAGCCCGGTCCGCGGCAAGCCATGATCGACGCCATCGACCTCTCGCTGCTGCACGGCTCGGTTCCGGGCGTTTACGAATGGTCGCCCAAGCAGGTATTGCACAGCGTGGCCTAGTCGCTACAGTTTGCCCAGTCTCTTACTCGGGAATCGTGGCGATCGCCTCGAACTGCGATTTCGACGGAAGCTTCAACGGCATGCCGCATGTGCTGCCCCGACGCGCGGGACATGGCTTTGTGCTTTCACCGCAAGGTAGTTGGACCTTTTAATCGTCAATCGACCCCGCTACGGTGAACCGGTGAGTGACGCGAGTTCCGATGTCATCGTCGTCGGCGCAGGTCTTGCCGGATTGGTGGCGACCTGTGAGTTGGTGGACCGCGGCAAGAATGTCGTCATCGTCGAGCAGGAGAACGCCGCCAATCTGGGCGGGCAGGCGTACTGGTCGTTCGGAGGCCTGTTCTTCGTCAACAGTCCTGAACAGCGTCGCCTGGGCATCAAGGACTCCCACGAGCTGGCTTTGCAGGATTGGCTCGGTACCGCCGGCTTCGATCGGCCGGAGGACCACTGGCCTCGTCAATGGGCACACGCGTATGTCGACTTCGCCGCAGGCGAGAAGCGAAGTTGGCTGCGCGCCAGGGGGTTACAAACATTTCCCGTGGTGGCGTGGGCCGAACGCGGCGGTAAGGACGCGCTGGGGCCGGGCAACTCGGTTCCGCGATTCCATATCACCTGGGGCACCGGGCCCGGCCTGGTGGAGATCTTCGCCCGGCGCGTGCTCGCCGCTGTGGACCGGGGGCAAGTGCGCCTCGCCTACCGCCACCAGGTCGATGAGCTGATCGTCGAACAAGGCGCCGCCGTGGGTGTCCGCGGCACCGTGCTGGAGCCTTCCACCGACGCGAGGGGTATCGCTTCCTCGCGAACAGCAGTGGGAGAGTTTGAGTTCCGTGCGCAAGCCGTCATCGTGACCAGTGGCGGCATCGGGGCCAACCACGATCTCGTGCGGGCCAACTGGCCCGAGCGGATGGGACGTGTTCCGGAGCAGCTGTTGACCGGCGTGCCCGCGCATGTCGATGGGCGCATGCTCGGGATCTCGGTTGGTGCGGGTGCCCACCTGATCAACCGTGACCGCATGTGGCATTACACCGAGGGCATCACCAACTACGACCCGGTCTGGCCGGGTCACGGGATTCGCATCCTTCCCGGTCCCTCATCACTCTGGTTGGACGCCAATGGATCTCGAATTCCAGCGCCCTTGTTCCCCGGATTCGACACCTTGGGCACGTTGGAGCACATCTGCCGTAGCGGGCACGACTACTCGTGGTTCATCCTGAATGCGCGGATTATCGCCAAGGAGTTCGCACTGTCGGGGCAAGAGCAGAATCCCGACCTCACGGGCAAGGATGTGCGGGGGGTGCTCCGGCGTGGCAAGGCCGGCGCGCCGGCGCCGGTGCAGGCGTTCGTCGATAAGGGCGTCGACTTCGTCAGTGCCACGAATCTGCCCGATCTGGTAGCCAAGATGAACGCGCTGCCGGACGTCACCCCGCTGGACTACGCGACGATCGCTCAGCAGGTAACGGCACGCGATCGTGAGGTGGCCAACCCGTTCGGCAAGGACCCGCAGATAGCCGCCATCCGCGCCGCGCGTGGGTATCTCGCCGATCGGATTGTCCGGGTGGTGGCTCCGCACCGCCTCACCGACCCCAAGGCGGGTCCGTTGATCGCCGTCAAGTTGCATATCTTGACCCGAAAGACGTTGGGCGGCTTGGAGACTGATCTGGATTCGCGGGTGTTGCGGGCCGACGGAAGTTGCTTCGAGGGCCTGTATGCGGCTGGAGAGGTCGCCGGGTTCGGCGGCGGCGGTGTGCACGGATATCGCGCCTTGGAGGGCACGTTCCTGGGCGGCTGCATCTTCAGCGGACGGGCCGCGGGCCGGGGCGCCGCCGAGGATATCGGCTAGGGTGCTCATCGAAACCGGGGTTCTGGCGAAAATGTGCGAGACGATCCCGCCACAACCTCGGTTTCGGCGCTGAAGGGGCTAGAACACCACCGCGTCCTCGTGCGGCAGCACCTGGAAGTCGGCGTCAGACATCTCGCGAAACCGCGTGTAGAAGAACGGGTATGCGGCCTCCTGCAAGATGCCCTGGTGGATCGGCACCGCCCGAGCAGGGTTGACCGCGCGCAGGTATTCGATGGCCTCGGACACCTTCATCCACGGCGCCGCCGCCGGCAGCGCCAGCACGTCGACCTCCTCGCCGGGAGTGAAGAGCGCGTCGCCCGGGTGCATGAGCCGCGCGGGATGGCCGGCGTCGCCGATCAGATACGAGGTGTTGTCGATGAGTGGGATCTCCGGATGGATGACCGCGTGCTGCCCACCCACCCCACGCACACTCAGATCCGCGACGGTGAAGCTATCACCGGCATGCACCGCTTGCCACGGCTCGCCCAGCTGCGCCGCCGTCATTGGGTCGGCGTACAGCGCGGCCCCCGGGTTGGCGTAGACCAGCGCGGGTAGCCGTGCCAGGTCCACATGGTCGGGATGCTGATGTGTGATCAGGATGGCCGACAGGCCGGTGATGCCCTCGAATCCGTGCGAGAAGTTGCCCGGATCAAACAGCAGGGTCGTGCTCCCATTTTCAGACGGAAATTCTGCCAGCAGGCACGAATGCCCGAAGTGGGTCAGCTGCATGAAGGGAGTCTAGGCGGGATGTGTCCGGGCCCACACGGTAAAGTCAGGCCGTGGCCCGAGTCGTCGTAAACGTCATGCCGAAACCCGAGATCCTGGACCCGCAGGGGCAAGCGATCGTGGGCGCACTCGCCCGCCTTGGCTATGCCGGTGTGGCAGACGTCCGGCAGGGCAAGCGCTTTGAGTTGGAGTTCGAGGGCGAAATCGGTGACGCCGATCTCGAGTCGATCGCCGAGGCGCTGCTCGCCAACACCGTCATCGAGGACTGGGAAATCGTGCGGGAGTCCGAATGACCCCACGCATCGGTGTCATCACGTTCCCCGGCACCCTCGATGACGTCGACGCAGCCCGTGCGGCCGGGCTCTCCGGTGCCGAGGCGGTCTCGTTGTGGCACGACGATGCCGACCTGAAGTCCGTCGATGCGGTGATCGTGCCCGGTGGCTTTTCCTACGGCGATTACCTGCGTGCCGGGGCCATCGCGCGGTTCGCCCCCGTGATGCGTTCCGTGGTTGATGCCGCCGCACAAGGCCTGCCAATCCTGGGTATCTGCAATGGTTTCCAGGTGCTGTGCGAAGCAGGCCTGCTGCCTGGTGCATTGACACGTAACGCCGGATTGCACTTCGTATGCCGCGACGTGTGGCTGGGCGTCGACGCCAACAACACGGCGTGGTCGTCTCGGTACGACAAGGGTGCCGACATCCTGGTGCCACTGAAGTCCGGTGAAGGCCGGTACGTGGCCTCCGATGAGGTGCTCGACGAGTTGGAGGGCGAAGGCCGGGTGGTCTTCCGCTACCGCGAGAACCCCAACGGGTCGATGCGCGATATCGCGGGGATTTCCTCGGCCAATGGCCGCGTGGTGGGGCTCATGCCGCACCCGGAGCATGCGACCGAGCCGCTGACCGGCCCGAGCGATGACGGGCTCGGCATTTTTTACTCGGCGCTCGACGCCGTGCTCAGCGCCTAATTTCCTTCGCCGGTAGGCGTTGCTGACGGTCCGGCGTGACGGCTGTTTGGCACTGTCTGACCCGGTGGTTCATTGTCACGGTGCTCGATCGTGCATGGCGGTGGAGCGGCGATAGATGGCAAAGCTCAAACCAGCGTTTATCTGCGTATCTACTGGACAATTGCGCAATTATCCCTTCTTACAGTTATGCTCCCGTCAACTGAGGAGGGAGCATGTCTATGGGTCAGGCAGCCAGGGCTACGCGGCGGAGCGCGGTGCTCGTCGTATCGATTGTGATCGCGATTCTCGGATTCGCCGGGACGGCGAATGCCGACAGCGCATTGGCCGACAAACCAAGCTCTGAGTTGATTTCCCTGCTTCCGGACGACGCCATCCCGGCAGACTGGAAGGTGGAGAAGGACGATCTCGCCGGTGCGACCAGTAGTGGTGACCAGTTGTGTCACCAGGCTGGTGATGCGAATGGCGCCAAGGTCAACTTTCTGGTTCGTCTGCGAGCGTTGTCGCACTGTACAGAATCGATCGATGTCCTTTACGGCAAAGAGAACCCCGGGGTCGACATGATCGCGTGGGCGAAGTCCATCGTGCCGGCGCAGGGGTTGAACACCTTGGAGATGGGCACCGTTTCGGTGCAGGTTTCGTCCGCGCCCGGCCCGAACACCGCGCCGTATCCGTCGGTCACGGCGCTGATGCGGCCCGCCGACATGGACCAAGAGATTCCCGGCCAGCTGATGACGTGGGTTCGAGTTCGTGGACTGCTGGTTGTCGTGCGATCCTTCGCGTGGGATGCGGGTGAGGGGCGGGCGAGGCTCGACCGGGTCGTGCACTCGGCGATCGGGAAACTCCAGGCCGTGTGATCTTCCCGCTGCACACCTTTGAGCGACGGGGACGATAACGAATTGCTTTGTCGCACAAAGGTGGGCATACACGAGTGTGTTAGAGCCGGGGCTCGTCTAGGGCAGCAGTGCGACCGAGGCCTCGGCGGTGTAAGCCAGGAACGTCAGGGTCTCCTGAAGGTACAGCTGCACGCTGTCGGCGTCATGGGACAGGTAGCCGATGGTGACATCGGTGCCCAGCTGCAGATCGAAGTCGCCGCCGCGGCAGCTCAGCACGAACGCGCCATCGATCGCCGGCGCCCAGAGGATTTCCCCGGTGACCAACCGGCGGAGATGCTCGCGGATCGGGTAGCCGCGATCGGAGGCCTCGCTGACCTTTGTGTACTCCTCAGCCGACAGCAGCACCGAGTACGGGCCGTCGACACCGGCCAGACGCAATTCCGACAGCGCCTGAGCAACGATGTCGGGGTACTCGCGGACATCTTCGGGGAGCTTGAGTTCGGGATTCGAGCTCGACTCACGGATGCCGACGATCGAGGCGGCGGGATATCCCTCGAAGATGGCGCGGTCCTCGGCGAACGCCAGCTTTTTGGCCGCCACCTTGACCGGATCCCAGTCGGAGTCCTGGGAGCCGCGCTCCACGTCGTCGACGGCCGAGCGGCTGATGGTGAACGGAACACGCAGTCGTACAAGCGGTTTACTCTCGCGCAGATGCGCCTGGACGCCGTCGGCGGGTGCGGCCACGTCCAACAGGTGGCCGGTGCTCACCGCCGCGCTGGAGGGGCCGCCCGGCTCACTGACATCGACCACCCGGCGTCCGGCGATATGGCGTTTGAAGGTGCGGGTGGCCTCGGTCTCGATCTCTGCCCACGCCTCATCCGTGATCGGGGCGAGTTCGCGATACAGGTTGTTCATGCCGACGTTCCTTTCAGGCTGCCGATGGATAGGGACCCTTGGTACTCAGTGGATTTCGCGGCTACCTGGTTAGGCAGCGGTGGGGGAGCGTCGAGGAAGTCCGCGGACGGTGCGAAGAACAGCCCGCCGGTGACCGCGGTCGAGAAGTCCAGGATGCGGTCGGTGTTCCCCGGGGGATCCCCGACAAACATGTTGTGCAGCATGCGTTCCGTGACATCCGGGGTGCGTGAGTAAGCGATGTAGTACGTCCCGAACTCGGCCTTCCCCAGCTCGCCGAACGGCATGTTGCGCCGCAGGATCTGCAGCTCGTTGCCCTCGTCGTCCTCGATGACATTCAGGGCCACATGTGAATTCGAGGGTTTGACGGCATCGTCGAATTCGATGTCGTCGAGCTTGGTACGCCCGATCACCTTCTCCTGCTCGTCGACCGGCAACGCGCTCCAGGCGGCCATATCGTGCAGGTATTTCTGGATATGCACGTAGCTGCCCGCGGCGAAGTCGGCATCCTCGGCGCCGACGAGGGCTGCCGACGCGGCTTCCTCACCATCGGGATTCTCGGTGCCGTCGACAAATCCCAGCAGGTCCCGGTTGTCGAAGTACTGAAAGCCGTGTACTTCGTCCACCACGGTGATGGCACCGGCCAGCGTGGCCGTAATGCGCGTGGCCAGCTCGAAGCAGCGGTCCATAGTGCTCGCACGGATGTGGAACAGCATGTCACCAGGTGTCGATGGGGCGGTGTGTCGCTCGCCACGCACCTCCTGAAACGGCCACAGCCGAGCGGGGCGCGGCCCGGAAAAGAGGCGGTCCCAGGCATCCGAGCCGATTGCCGTAACCAGCGACAATCGCCGTGCCGGGTCGCGGAATCCGATGGCCTTAGCCAGGCCGGACAAGTCGGGCAATGCAGCGTGAACTGCTTGTTCGGCGCCCGCGTCGACAGTCACCACCAGGAAAATGGCCGACGAAGACAGCGGTTCCAGAACAGGCTGTGGCACGGGATCGGTCACGCTTCGACCCTAGACCCAATCCAGTCAGCCATCATGGGAAGCGTGACCGCGACCGCATCAGGACTGTGCCAATTCATCGACGCCTCACCGTCTCCGTTTCACGCGGTGGACACGGTGGCACAGCGACTCCGTCAGGAAGGCTTCACCGAGCTGTTCGAGGCGCAGCGTTGGCCGGGGCACTCGGGTGACTACTTCACCGTGCGGTCGGGGTCGATCGTGGCCTGGCGCGGTGTCGACATGGAAGACGACAACGCGGCCTTCCGGGTGATCGGGGCGCATACCGATAGCCCGAACCTCCGGGTGAAGGCCAACGCCGATCGCGTGCAGGCGGGTTGGCCCATGATTGCCCTGGAGCCCTATGGCGGGGCATGGGTGCAGACCTGGCTGGACCGCGATCTGGGGCTCTCCGGAAGGGTGCTGGTTCGTGACGGAGATGCGGTGCGGTCCACCCTGATTCGCATCGATCAGCCGATCCTGCGGGTGCCGAATCTGGCGATTCACATGGTCAGCGCCGAGGAGCGTAAGAAATGGGTGATCGACCCGCAGTGGCATGTGAATTCGGTATGGAGCGGCGGGAAGAGCTTCGACGAGTTCATTGCCGGACAGCTGGGGGTCGCCGCGGCCGATGTTCTCGGACGTGATCTCATGGCGCACGACCTGACCGCCGCGGCGCTCATAGGTCCCGACGAGAGCCTGGTCAGTGCCCCGCGTCTAGACAATCAGGCCAGCTGCTACGCCGGGCTGGAGGCGTTCCTTGCCGCCGAGTCCAGCTCGACGATCGTGCTTGCGCTCTTCGACCATGAGGAGATCGGCTCGGTGTCCGGTCACGGCGCCCATTCGGACCTACTGTCGACAGTTCTGGAACGGATCGTGCTGTCCAGCAACGGCACCCGGGAGGACTTCCTGCGGCGTGCGGCCGCCTCGCTCATGGTCTCGGCCGATATGGCGCACGCCACTCACCCCAACTACCCGGATCGGCACGAACCGGGTCATCAGATTGGCGTCAATGCCGGGCCGGTGATCAAGATTCATCCCAACGTTCGGTATGCCACCGATGGCCGGGGTGCGGCGACATTCGCGCTGGCCTGCGAGCGGGCCGGCGTCCCATATCAGCAGTACGAACATCGGGCGGATATGCAGTGCGGCTCCACCATTGGCCCGTTCGCGGCCTCACACACCGGCATCGTCACCGTCGACGTCGGTGCCGCCACGCTGGCCATGCATTCGGTGCGTGAACTGATGGGTGCGCACGACGTTCCGATGTACTCCGATGCGCTGCAAGCGTTTCTGGAGCTGCCCGCTACATCGTGAAGCGCAGGTTGGCGATGATGTGCCAACCTAGGTCCGGATCACCGTCCAGGGCGAATCCGTCGCGGCTCGCGCTGGCTCGCCCACCCAGATGACGGGCGAACTCGCAGGTGTCCGCGGTGAGCGTCACGTGCGGCGCGCCGGAGAGCGTCGAGACGATGCGGGCCCGGTCGGGGATTTCGATATCAATGTTCTGTGCACCAATTCCGGTGAGCACGAAACGTATCCGGCTGCCTTGGGGTGCACCCGCTCGCTTTCCGACCAGGAACGGCAATGCGTTGATCAGCTCGGTGAGGGCCGGCGTCGCTGCCACCGGGTCTGCCGGTGCGGGCATCCCGAGGCTGTCACGCACATCCAATTCGTGCATCCAACAGTCGAAATCGCGGATCTGCATGAACCGGCCGTAGCTTTCCGGACCCACCGGTGTCGATGTCTCAGCGTTGAACTGCTCCTGAGACAGGCCCTCCAGGATGGCAAGGCGCGCGCTGGTCACGCTGCGTAAGTCGTTCAGCACCGCCACGGGCGGCAGCTTGCGGTAGTAGGCCAGCCACCGTTCGTTGAGGACACCGACGGGATTGTGCACGTGTGGGAGATTGGCGACGGCCTCATCAGTGCTTGGGATCGGGTCGCCGGACAGCAGGCGTTCGGTACCCACCACGTGCGCGATGACATCCTTGACCGTCCACCCCGGCAGCACCGACGGAGCGGCCCATTGCTCATCGGTCAAGGTGGCGCCGAGCTCGTCCAACGCGGTCCACTCCGCGGCCAGAGCGGCGACGACGGGATTCTTGGCGACGATCGTGACGGTCATGGTGCGAGCCTACGAGAAGTCAACGCGGGCAGGTTTCGAATTGAGCGCGCAGCGCGCTCTGCAGGTTCACATCGGGGGCAGTCCTGGGCTGAGGCTCCCGCACGCCCGCGGAGCAGCGTCCGGGACGGACCGTGATCTGGGCGTCGTCGATTGTGTACGCGGTCGCCGTTTTCGACTTTCTGATCAGCTGAAGCTGTTCTTCCGCAATGCGATCCACGTTTCGGCCGGCCGGCTTGTTGAGCCGGATTCGATTTCGGTCCGGCTGATCGCGGTTGCCTGGCAGCGGGCCCAGATTGAATGCGCCGTGGACGGGCGCGATGGTGTCCAGGGCCTCCCACAAGTCCAGTTGTGCCGCAGTCGGCAGACCGTGGCCCGATCGGATGCTGGGTGGATCGTTGGAGTAGATGAAGGAGTTGGTGATTACCCAGTCGCTGGTGGAGCCGGGGAAGTCGGTGCCGAGCCTGCGCACTGCCGTGGCGAATTCGGTGGCGCCGATATTGTCCGGCCGCCGATCCTTGCCGTCGAACAACGTGACATTGAGGCTGGTGCCGGCGGGTCGGTCGTAGGTGGACGGCGATGCCCAGCCCGTGATCTCGTATCCGTATTCGCCCCGGGAGAGCTTCAGCCAGTCCTGCCACGGGGGCTCCGGGGTAGCCGTCGCCGGCTGCAGTTCGACATACATCGTGGAATCCAGGTGACGGCCCTCCGGCCAGCGCCTCACGTTGAGGGTCGCAGTTAAGGACCGGAACGCGCGGGAATCGTGGATCTGATCCGTGAAGACGTGCGTCAGTGCGGAGAGCTGATCGGCGGACGCCTCGCCGCGGACGTAGACGTCGAAGGTGACGCTGGTAGGCCCGAAGCCGCCGTTGCGACTCACGGTGTGGGACACCGACGACACCCCAGCGAGCGGTCGCAGCGCGTCATCGATACGGTCGGCTGTCCGCGAGCCGGTGAAATCGCAGCCGGCGACCAAGGATGCGACGCTGAGCACCAGAACGCCAAGCGCGCCGCCGCACCGGCCGAACATTCCCATGGGGTGGAGTATGGCGTCTCGGTGCGCCTCGGTGCCCTTGTCGGTCGACATCAATACTGTTGAAGGGTCGATATGAGAAGGGACCCGTGATGGCCGAGACCAAGAGTTTTGTGTCGAGTGTTAACGCCGCGTTCGCGGCCCGGACGCCACCGGAGAAGATTGGTCTCGCGCTGACCGCGATCATCGTGCTGTTCCTGTTGGCCGACGCCGTACCAAAGATCTTCGGGGCGCAGTTCGCGCGTACCGCGACGGAGGCGCTGGGCTTCCCGCCGTATCAGACGGCGCTGATCGGCTGGGTGCTGCTGGCGTGCACTGTCGTGTTCGCCATCCCGCGTACCGCGGTGCTCGGCGCCGTCGGGCTGACGGCCTACCTGGGTGGTGCGGTCACCATCGACATGCACGAGGAGGCGTGGTTCCCGGTCGTCTTCGCGATCGGCTTCGGATTGTTGATCTGGGCGGCCCTGGCGCTGCGCCGGCGCGAGCTGCTGAAGGTGTTGATCGGGGCAGATCACTAGGAGCAGGTCTCGAACCACTGGCGAAGCTCGTTCTGCAACGGGAACCCGGTATCGAACTCTGGCGAGCACCCGCCCACAACGACCGATAGCGTGTCCTTGCCGTACGTCGCCTCGTACTTGACCCGATGCTGATACGCCTTGAGCAGCATCAGCTGGCTCAGTGCTGCACTTCGCCAGGCGGTCTCACCGCTGCCCGGGAGCGTGACGGTGACCAATGACTTCTCGTCGCTGGTCTCCGACTCCCTGACGAGGTTCATCTTCACCGGGGCAATGGCAGAGAGCGCTTCCCAGAGACCGAACTCGGCGTCGGTGGGCAATCCGCGCGAGGTACCGAGTTCCAGATCGTTTCCGTGTGCCGGCGCCTGTGCCTGTCCGCCGACGGCGGTAGCGGTCCATGCTGCCTCGCGCAGGCCCGGGAAGTCGGTGGCAACACGGCGGAAGAGCGACGAGAAGTCTTGTACGCGGGCTTGTCTCGGCTTCCCGTCGGACCATGGGGCTAACGCCACCGTGATCTGTTTGCGCGACTGACCCTTCACATGGCTGGTGTTCACGCGGATGTCGTTTCCGTAGTGCCCCCGGATGAGCGCCCGCCACTCTTGCCAGTTGGGCACGGGTTCGGCACTTTCCATGTCGGTGGTCTCGGAGATCCCACCGCAGTAACGGTCCGGCTGAGCGGTGATGGACGGGCAGTCGTTGATGGTCAGCCTGACGTTGACATGTGCATGCCCGGCCCCGGCCTTCTCTACCTGATGACTGAAGACCTCCCAGATCGCAGTGAGCTGTTCTGGCGTGATCTCAGGCCGGACGTTGGCGTCCAGGTACACAGTGAATGTGTCGTACCAGCCGATTGAGAAGCTGTGACTGGTGCTCTCCACACCGGGCAGGCCGTTGATCGCCTGGGCGATCGGGCGAGACGGGTCGGGCTGACCTGCCGCACAGCCGCCGGCCGCCAGCAGCGATGAACCCGTCAGGATCCCAACTGCGACCAGCAAAGCTGCACGGAGCACTTTCCAAGTATGACGGGCCTGGTCGGAAAGCGTGGAGAACTGCGCGCTCTGTGCATGATCGCGAATCCGGCCAGGCCTATCCACCCTGCCGATATCGCCGCTCCGTACGGGCAGCATGGCATGTAGCGAGGGTAAGTCGGGTTCGACGTTAGAATCTGTTCGTGACTTCACGGGTTGATACGGTCGACAACGCAACAGCCACCCCCGATCACCCGCAGCCCTTCGCTGAACTAGGGCTCAAGGACGACGAGTACGCCCGCATCCGCGAGATCCTCGGGCGCCGTCCTACGGACGCCGAGCTGGCTATGTATTCGGTGATGTGGAGCGAGCACTGCTCGTACAAGTCCTCCAAGGTGCACCTGCGCTACTTCGGGCAGACCACCACCGAGGAGATGCGCTCGGCGATGCTCGCCGGCATCGGTGAGAACGCCGGAGTGGTGGACATCGGCGATGGCTGGGCGGTCACCTTCAAGGTCGAGTCGCACAACCACCCGTCATATGTCGAGCCATACCAGGGCGCTGCCACGGGTGTGGGCGGCATTGTTCGCGACATCATGGCCATGGGCGCCCGGCCGATCGCCGTCATGGATCAGCTGCGCTTCGGTGCTGCCGATGCCCCCGACACCCGCCGTGTCTTCGATGGCGTGGTGCGCGGTATCGGCGGCTACGGGAACTCGCTGGGGCTGCCCAACATCGGCGGTGAGACGGTGTTCGATGCCTCCTATGCCGGTAATCCGTTGGTGAACGCGCTGTGTGCAGGCGTGCTGCGCAAGGAAGATCTGCATCTGGCCTTCGCCTCCGGCACCGGCAACAAGATCATCCTGTTCGGCGCACGCACCGGTCTCGACGGTATCGGCGGTGTGTCGGTGCTGGCCTCGGAGACCTTTGGCGGTGACGAGGCCGACGGTGCCTCTCGCAAGAAGCTCCCCAGCGTGCAGGTGGGCGACCCGTTCACCGAGAAGGTGCTCATCGAGTGCTGCCTTGAGCTGTACGCGGCACATCTGGTGGTCGGCATCCAGGACCTCGGTGGTGCCGGACTATCCTGCGCCACATCGGAACTGGCTTCGGCCGGGGACGGCGGCATGCACATCGATCTGGATAAGGTGCCGCTGCGCGCGACCGGAATGACACCGGCTGAGGTGCTCTCCAGCGAGTCTCAGGAGCGCATGTGCGCGGTGGTGACCCCGGAGAACGTAGATGCCTTCATGGCCGTGTGCCGTAAGTGGGATGTGCTGGCCACCGTCATCGGTGAGGTGACCGATGGTGACCGGCTGCGGATCACCTGGCACGGCGAGACCGTTGTCGATGTGCCGCCGCGGACCGTTGCTCACGAGGGCCCCGTCTACCAGCGCCCGGTGGCCCGGCCCGACACCCAGGACGCGCTGATCGCAGACACTGCAGCAGGTTTGGCGCGCCCGGCCACAGCCGGGGAGCTGCGGCAGACGCTGCTGGACATGATCGGCAGCCCGCACCTGTGCAGCCGTGCCTTCATCACTGAGCAGTACGACCGGTACGTGCGCGGAAACACCGTGCTCGCCGAGCATGCCGACTCCGGCGTGATCCGGGTCGACGAGCAGACCGGGCGTGGAATCGCCTTGGCCACGGATGCTTCCGGTCGGTACACGGTGCTCGATCCCTATAACGGCGCCCGCTTGGCGCTCGCTGAGGCGTACCGCAATGTGGCGGCCTCCGGTGCGACCCCCGTCGCCGTGACCAACTGCCTGAACTTCGGCTCCCCGGAGGACCCGGGCGTCATGTGGCAGTTCTCCGAGGCGGTCCGCGGTCTCGCCGATGGCTGTGTGGAACTGGGCATCCCGGTCACGGGTGGCAACGTCAGCTTCTACAACCAGACCGGCACCACCCCCATCCTGCCCACTCCGGTGGTCGGGGTACTGGGCGTTATTGACGACGTAAAACGGCGTATCCCTACGGGATTCGGCACCGAACCCGGAGAAACGCTGATCCTGCTGGGCGACACCGCCGACGAGTTCGACGGTTCCATCTGGGCGCAGGTGGCACACGATCACCTGGGTGGCACCCCGCCGAAGGTCGACCTAGCCCGCGAGCAGCTGATTGCCCAGGTTCTCACCGCCGCGTCGCGGGACGGGCTGGTGTCCGCCGCTCACGACCTGTCCGAGGGCGGGCTCATCCAGGCCGTCATCGAGTCGTCGCTTGCCGGCGAAACTGGTTGCCGCATCTTGCTTCCCGAGGGGGCCGATCCCTTCGTGGCGTTGTTCTCCGAGTCTGCCGGGCGGGTGCTGGTCGCGGTGCCGCGTACCGAGGAGAGCAGATTCGTCGCGATGTGTGAGGCGCGGCAGCTGCCCGCGGTGCGGATCGGTGTTGTCGATCAGGGTTCGGATTCCGTTGAGGTGCAGGGCCAGTTCTCGGTGACGCTGGCCGAGCTGCGCGAAGTCCATGAAGGTGTGTTGCCCGGATTGTTCGGATGAGCGAGACTCCTGGAGTCCCGGTCACGACGAGCACCGTCGATCCCGATGATTGGATCGGCCGCAGTTGGCTGGCGTTCCAGGAGTTAGAGGATCATCTCGAGGACCGGCACCCCTTGGTGGCCTGGGCATGGAATCTGCTGCGGCTGGACTTCAGCGGAATCGCCTTCGGCGCCTTGTTCTTCTGCTTGTCGCTTACTCCGTCGCTGATGCCGCGTACCTGGCTGTTCCAGGGCCTCATTGGCGGAGCCACCGCGGCCATCGGCTACGGCATCGGTGTCGTGCTCTCCAAACTGGTGCTGCGTTTCTGGCTCCGTCACCAGAAGTGGTGGCCGCTACGTGATCGGGTGATGGTGACCGCCAAGCTCGGGGTGGTGCTGCTCTCGGCAGTGTGCTCGCTGGCGATGATCGTGCCCGCCGCCCGCTGGCAACGTCAGATCGCGGCGCTCATGGAGACTCAAGGGCCGACAACAATTGAGTACTCAAAATCGTTCCTCGTCTCGATTGCCGTTGGCGCACTGTTTATCTCGGTGGCACGAGTCTTGCGTGACCTGGTTCGGCTGCTGGCCCGGTTCCTCATCCGGCGGCTGCGGCTGAGTCAGGAGTTGTCCCTTCTCATCGGTACCGCCATCGTCGCGGTGCTGACCATCATGTTGTTCAACGGTGTGCTGGTGCGTGGCTTCTTCTCCGCTGCCAATGCCTCATTCGGTCCGCATAACGACACCACCCGTGCGGGGGTGGAACAGCCCACGCAGCCGGAGCGTTCGGGAAGTCCGGCGTCGCTGGCCTCGTGGGAGAGCCTCGGTTACGAGGGGCGCAACTTCGTTTCCGGTGGTTTACATGCCGATGAGCTGACCAAGGTGAACGGTCGCCAGGCCAAGGAACCCATCAGGGTGTACGTGGGTCTGGAGACTGCCGACACCGCCGAGGAACGCGCCGACATCCTGGTGCGGGAACTGGAGCGCACCAAGGCTTTCGAGCGCAAGGCGCTGATCATCGTCCCCACCACCGGAACCGGATGGGTGACGCCGGCCGCCGCGCGCGGTATCGAGCTCATGTACAACGGCGATACCGCGATCGTCGCCACCCAGTACTCCTTCCTGCCCAGTTGGATCTCGTTCCTGGCAGACAAGAAGAAGGCGCTGGCCTCGGGCAGGCTCTTGGTCGACACCGTTCAGAAACGGTGGGCGCAGCAGCCGCAGGGGCATCGCCCCAAGCTGCTCATCTACGGCGAAAGCCTGGGATCGTTTGCGGGACAAGGTGCGTTCGACGGCTTAGGCGACATCCGTGCGGCCGGCGTCGACGGTGTGTTGTGGACCGGTCCGCCCAACTTCAGCCAGATCTGGAATGAGTTGGTGTCCAAGCGCGACCGGGGCACGTTGGAAGCGCTCCCGGTCTACGACAGCGGATTCACGGCGCGTTTCGCGATAGGCCCCGATATCGACGCACTGGCCAGGCCGCCGTGGCAGAACCCTCGGGTCCTCTTTGTGCAGCATCCGTCAGACCCGGTGACCTGGTGGTCCACGGATCTGCTTTTCAGCCAACCGGATTGGCTCAGGGAGGCGCCGGTAGGGGATCGGTCTGTCGCCATGCGCTGGTACCCCATCGTCACCTTCTGGCAGGTCGCCGCAGACCTGGCCAACGCCGTGTCCGTGCCCGATGGGCACGGACACAACTACGGCATATCGTCGGTGAACGGCTGGGCGGCGGTTGCCCCGCCCGACGGCTGGACCCCGCAGGACACCGAACGCATCCGGAGGGCTCTGGTCGACACCGCGTCGCTCGACGGCCCCGATACGTGATCACCCGCGTCAGGGTGTTCATCCTCGCCATCGCGCTCGTGGCTTGGCCGGCGGCCCTGGAACGATTCCCGCAACGCTGGCGCCCGCTGATCGGGGCGGGCGCCAGCTGGGTGCTCGCCGCCGCCGCGGGCATCCCGCTGGGGCTTCGACAACATCCGCTGGCGGCCGGACTGCGGCTCGGTGGCGTGGCCGCCTCAGTGGTCGCCGCCATCGTCGGTGCCTCTCCGGCGCTGAAAGCGGTGCGCACGTCCATGCGGGAGCGGGATATCGGCCTGCATCCCGCGGCCTGGCTGGGTCTGCACATTCCGGTGGGCACGGTGTGGTCGGAGGAACTCGCCTTCCGCGGGGTGCTGCAGCCCATGGCCATCGGGGCCTTCGGCCGCGGGCTGGGTGCTGTGGTCCAGGCGGTGGCCTTTGGGCTGGCTCATATCCGGCCCGCGCGCGCAGCGGGAGATTCCATCCTGGGAACGGTGCTGGTCACCGGCATGTTCGGCTGGCTGTTGGGCTGGCTACGCGAGCGATCGGGGAGCGTGGCGGCGCCCATGCTCACCCACCTGGCGCTCAATGAGGCGGGCGCGGTGGCAACCCTGTACGTTTCCCGGTCGAATGTCGGGTTGGGGCGAGAAAGTGCGAGCAACTGATACCAAAAGTCGACATTCGGCGGAATACTGCACAGATGGTCTCGAAGTGGATGAGCAGGACCGGTGCAGTGCTGGCCAGTATGGCGCTGGCCGCCGGAGTGGCGCTCGCCGCACCGGCAAGCGCCGAGCCCGGAGCGGGCGCGTCGTTACCCGTGTTCGTCCCGTACCCGTCGGACTGGTCGCCGGACACCTCGGTGTTCCCGTACAACATGTGGCAGAACCGCGCGACCGATGAGCAGGTCACGGCGCTGCGTGATTCCTGCCAGTGGTTCAACGCGCAGTACGGCACCTTGATGGGGTCGGTGTACGGATTCCAGAACTACCTACGTGATCACCACGACGTCTGGGCGGCCTCGGGGTCGGACACTGTCGGCAACGTGGTGACCGCCAACCTGGACCAATCTGCGGCGTTCCTGGATCCTCGAGTGCACGCCTTGTACATCACCAACTACCCAGATCAGAGCCAGTACTCGCCGCTGTACAACGGCGACTCGTTCTATCACCTGTGGTTCCAGTTCACTCAGATCAGCGACAAGATCAAGCAGCAGTTGCCATCCGGCGTGATCAACGCCAACATCGCCACGGCCAATGTCTACGGCAACACCATTCGGGACTCGGGAATCTGCGACGGGGCGTAGGTTCCCGGGCCGGGCTCCGGCGCTCCACGGATAGGCTGGCGAGCATGCCAGCTCGCCCGCCCGACGCGTCCTCGACGCGGGCGGCAGTACTCGCGATCGCGGACTGGTTGCGTGATGCGCAAGCGCCCGAGCCGGAACGCGCGGCACTCGCTGATGCCGTCCGATTCACCGCCCGAACTCTCGCCGCAGATGCTCCCGGGGCGTCCGTAGAAGTACGGGTACCGCCCTTCGTCGCAGTGCAATGCATCTCGGGTCCGCGTCATACCCGCGGCACCCCGCCCAACGTGGTGGAGACCACCCCGCGTACCTGGCTGCTCTTGGCGACGGGTCTGCTGACGTTGGACGGAGCCGTCGCCGGACGCACTGTCACCGTGTCCGGATCACGTGCCGCCGAGATCGCGGACTGGCTGCCGTTGGTGCCGCTCGGCTAGCCAGGCGTCGTGGAACTCGTCGCTCAGGGCACCACGATAAGGGCCCCGCAGTGGCATCGATCACGTCGCGACGCTATCCACGGGCACTTTTCCCGGGCGCGGCCTGCCGATTCAGCGTTCAGCTACCTTCACCCGTAGACTGATGTGGTCACCCACCCCCCCCACCAGGGAGCAGCCATAGTGACCGCACAGCCGATTGAGTTGGAAAACGACCCTCGTGAAGAATGCGGCGTATTCGGGGTCTGGGCACCCGGCGAAGAAGTAGCAAAACTCACGTACTACGGCCTGTACGCGCTGCAGCACCGCGGCCAGGAGGCCGCCGGTATCGCTGTCGCCGATGGCTCGCAGGTGGTTGTGTTCAAGGATCTCGGTCTGGTCAGTCAGGTGTTCGACGAGCAGACGCTTGCCGCCATGCTCGGACATGTCGCGATCGGGCACTGCCGTTACTCCACCACCGGCTCGGTGACCTGGGAGAACGCTCAACCCGTGTTCCGGACGACAGCTGCAGGCACCGGGGTGGCGTTGGGACACAACGGGAACCTGGTCAATACGGCCGAACTCACCGAACGGGCGCGCGACGCGGGGCTTATCAACCCGAAGACTCCGGGTATGGCCACGACCGACTCGGACATCATGGGCGCACTGTTGGCGCACGGTGCCGCCGATACCACCATCGAGCAAGCGGCGATGTCGCTGCTGCCCACCGTTCGTGGCGCGTTCTGTCTGGTGTTCATGGATGAGAACACGCTGTACGCGGCGCGCGACCCGCACGGGGTCAGGCCGCTGTGCCTGGGCCGTCTCGACACCGGTTGGGTGGTCGCCTCGGAGACCGCGGCCCTGGACATCGTGGGCGCCTCCTTCGTGCGGGACATCGAGCCCGGCGAGCTACTGGCCATTGACGCCGACGGCGTTCGCTCCAGCCGATTCGCCAACGCGACCCCCAAGACCTGTGTCTTCGAGTACGTGTACCTGGCCCGGCCTGACAGCATGCTCGACGGACGTTCCGTGCACTCCACCCGCGTCGAGATCGGGCGCCGGCTTGCGGCCGAACACTCCGTAGACGCGGACCTGGTGATCGGTGTTCCCGAATCCGGGATCCCGGCGGCCGTCGGGTACGCGCAAGGCTCGGGTATTCCGTATGGGCAGGGATTGATGAAGAACGCCTATGTGGGCCGCACGTTCATCCAGCCGTCGCAGACCATCCGCCAGCTCGGCATCCGCCTGAAGCTCAATCCTCTTCGCGAGGTGATCCGAGGCAAGCGGCTTGTGGTGGTAGATGATTCGATCGTTCGTGGCAACACCCAGCGGGCACTGGTGCGGATGTTGCGCGAGGCCGGGGCGGCCGAGGTGCACGTGCGCATTGCGTCGCCGCCGGTGCGCTGGCCATGCTTCTACGGCATCGACTTCGCTTCTCCCGCAGAACTCATCGCCAACGCGGTGGAGTCGGACGACGAGATGTTCGATGGTGTCCGCACCGCGATCGGTGCCGACAGCCTGGGGTATATCTCTGCCGAAGGAATGGTCGCCGCCACCCAGGAGCCCCGGTCGCGGTTGTGCTGTGCATGCTTTGACGGTCAGTACCCGATCGAGCTGCCGAAGGAAACGGCGCTCGGCAAGAATGTGGTCGAAAACATGCTCGCGGCGACCGCACGGGAGACATCAAGCGACAGCGCGGATCCCGTTCAAGCGCGTTAGGGCTGACGTCCCCGCGGTGGATACTCCTCAACGACGGTGACGTCCCGAAGCACTTCTGAGTTGGCTTTGATGAGTTCAACCTGGGTGTCGATCATGCCGTCGAGTGCTGTCATGAACGAATGCTGAAGGTCACCGGTCAGGATTACCTCGTCGATCAGGACGAACAGTTCCGCCACCACTGACGGTGTCTGTTCGTAGACGTTGAGCACGACGGTGGCGGTCGCCCCCTGCAATCCCTGCGACACCACCTGATAGCGGCCCCGGCGGGCGGCGAGAAGTTGTGTCGTGTGGGTGATTTCGACGACGACCCATTCGATGGGTGTCATGAGACCGGCGATTCCGGTCTGCGTGGTGAATTCGTCACCGACGGTGAGATCACCGAGCCGACGAGCTCCATCGGTGAACGCGAACGGCGCGTGATTGCCGGGTTCGATGTCGCTGGAGGACGGTAGCTCGAAGTCGGCCACCGAAGAGATTTCCTCAAGACTGCGGGAGAACTCGAAACGCCGTTCAGCCGATAGCAAACTCTCCCCCTCGGATCGCGTTGGCCCGAGGTTACGGGATGGAAGGGGAGCGTGCGATGACCGAATTGGGCGAATTACTTGACCGAACGCGCACCGTCGCGGTACTGAGCCGGCGAAGCTCCCGTCCAGCGCCGGAAGGCGCGGGTAAAAGCGCTCAACTCCGAAAAGCCAAGGCGGATCGATAGATCGCTGAGAGATTCTGCTCCGCTCTCCAGGCTCCTGATGGCTTCATCGCGGAGTGCGGCGTCCCTGATTTCTCGCACCGAGGTGCCGAACTCGCTTCGAAGGGCACGCTGTAGGGCCGAGGATGTCATGTTCAGAGCGGTCGCGATATCGCTCACGCTTGGAATCCTCTGCCCGATGCTCGATCTGACGATTCGCTCGATACGCTCGGGTAACTGCTGGTCATAACCTCGGACGTCGAACCAGATCTCTTCGGGATGGTCGAGGAGCGATGTTATCTCCGCCTCGGTGCGCAAGATCGGGGCGTCGAGGACCTCGGCATCCAGAATCATTGTGGCCGAAGCACTACCGAACTCGATCGGAGCCCCGAGGATATTACTGTGATCCGACCGTCCGATCGGGCGTGCTTGCGGGACGCGAATGCGTTCGACGCGGATCGACCGCATGGTCAACCAGCTCCAGACTCGCACGACGATGGCCAGGCTCCACTCGGTCACCGTGGCGTCGGGCAGCTTGAGCGCGGATACCTCGATCTCCACGGTGGCGCGATCTCCGGATCTGGTTGCCGTCATATGCGGTACCAGCGGCATCGCGTCCCGGAATGCCGTCCAGCGGTCCAATGCCGCGCCGGCATTTTCCGAGGTTGCGAGGCTGAACAAGAGGACCTGAAGCGTCTCGGGCGGGACCGGCATGGGGCTGATGCCGAATGACAGGTCGCGTGTGCGGGCAAGTACCTCGCACACCATGGTTCGAATCTGCTCGCGGCTGAGCACCGCAGGCTCGCCAGTAAGGAATCGCGGTGAAACCTGCACATCCATCAGTATTTTGGCGGGGTCTATGCCCTGTCGCTGTGCCAGTTCCGTCGCCACGGTGCCCCAATGCGGCGGGATGGACAGCTGCTCCACGTCACCTCCAGATTCAAGATTCGAGAGGTGATCTTGGTATAAATTGTTGCCAGTTTCAACTACCACGACGCTGCGGCACGTCAATTGCACGCGCGCGCAGGGCCTCTGCCATCTCGACCAATATGGGCGAATAGCTCGATCCGTTCCCTGACGGGCAGGTCGTCGCGATTTCCCTTCCTATGTCCGTGATTTCGACATGGATGATCCGGCTGCCGCATCCACGAGGTGGCCGCTGACCTGGCCTCCCTGGGCAGGTCAGGGAAATTCGACCAGGACCTCATACGGGAACCTGGCAACGCCCCGATCGATGTGCTGGTGCCCAATGTGGGGCTCGCGCGTGGGGCTAGAGCCGACCCGAACTGACGAAGAAGTCCACCAGCTCGGTCACCGTTGTCGCCGTGGACCGTGGGTCATAGCCGAGCTCGGTCCGGGCCTTGGTGATATCGACGGCGGGTGACACGGTCAGTTTGTTGAATGCGGCGCGGCTCAGTGCATCGTTCTTCAGCAGCTTGCCGATCGGCTCGATGACCGGGATGGCGGCGTTGAGAAGTCCCATGGGCAGCGCGAACAACGGGCCGCGCTTGCCGACGTGCTGAGCAGCCAGTCGGCACACCTGCAACAGGCTGCCCATGTAGCCGCCAAGGAGGTAGTTCTCGCCGGTGCGGCCCTTCTCTCCGGCCAGGTAGAGGCCGGCCGCGACATCGCGGGCATCGACAAGGTCGTACTGGCTGTTCACCATGCCGGGCAGTCGGCCGCGCGCACTGTTGAACAGCAGCTGGTTGATCCGCGACAGGTTGGGCAGGTCCACCGGACCGTAAACCCCGGTGGGATTGCCGATGACGGCATCGAGCCCGGACTCGATGACCTCACGCACAGCTACTTCTCCACCCCATTTGGAGCGCTGGTAGACGGGCAAGTCGGCACCCGTCGAGCGCGGCGACTTCTCGTCGATGGTTGCCACGCTGTTGGAGTACGAGTCGATGGAGCTGCAGTGCACCATCCGGCGGGCTCCGACGGTGAGGGCGGCCTGCGCGACGGTGCGCGCACCTTCGGTGTTGATGCGCCAGCACAGCTCGTCTTCGTGTTTGAGGGTGATGACGGCCACCAGGTGGTAGACCACCTCGACGCCTTCGAGGGCCTTGGCCATCGACGCCAGGTCGAGTACATCGCCGGATACCCAGGTCACGGCGCTGCGGGTCTCCGGTGAGCTGGGCACTACGCGGTCGATGGCGACCACGTCATGGCCGTTCTCCACGAGGAGATTGACTAGGTTGGTACCAATGAAGCCGGCGGCTCCGGTGACGGCAGTCTTCATTTCAGTCCCTCATGTGGCTCGGGTGTCGTGACCGCCCGGCGCTGACGCGGACGGCGGGATCGCAACCAACCTACCTAACGCTCGCTTGGTCGGCCTTGTGACATGTATTGCACCGCACCTCAGCGGGTTGGGGCAAGTGTTGCCATACTCGTCGGATGCGCAAACTGGCCGTGGCCGCATCCGTGCTGCTCGTTGCCGGGTGTGGGGTGGGTAGGCCACCGGGAGCTGTCGACGGCGAGTACCTCACGGTGGGCACTACGGACCGCGTGTCCACCCTCGACCCGGCGGGGGCCTACGACAATGGCTCGTTTCAGGTCGAGAACCAGGTCTACCCATTTTTGATGAACTTCACCCCGGGGACCGGCGACCTCAAACCCGACTTGGCGTCATCGTGCGGCTTCAAAAACCCCACGGTATACAGCTGCACGCTCAAGCCGGGCTCCGTGTTCGCCAACGGGCACAAGCTGACGTCCTCGGATGTGAAGTATTCGTATGACCGCGAGCGCGTGATCGACGATCCCAACGGGCCGCAGTCGCTGCTGGCCAATCTCGATCGTGTTGAGACGCCCGATGACCTGACCGTCGACTTCCGGCTTAAACTCCCCAACGATCAGACGTTTCCTCAGGTGCTCGCCACCAATGCCGGACCCATCATCGATGAAGAGGTCTTCCCGGCGGACCGGCTGCTCGATGACGACGCCATCGCGCGCGCCGAGCCGTTCGCAGGCCCCTACACCATTACCTCGCACAGCAAGAACCAGCTGATCGGGCTGCGGGCCAATCCCACATACATTGGCGGACTGGGTAAGCCGCAATGGGAGCTAGTAGGTATCAAGTACTACACCGGTGGCGAGAACCTGAAGATCGACATCGAGAACCGGGCCATCGATATCGCCTACCGGAGTCTGTCCCCCAACGATATCGAGACATTGCGGGTCAATCCGCGCCTTGCCGTACATGAGGGGCCCGGTGGCGAGCTCAGGTACATCGTCTTCAATCTCAAGACCATGCCGGGCGGCACGGATGCCCAGAAGCTCGCCGTCCGCAAGGCAGTGTCCTCGTTGGTCGACCGTGAAGCACTGTCCCGCAACGTGTACAAGGGAATCTATACCCCGGCCTATTCGGTGGTGCCGGACTCCATGGCAGGTGCTACCGAATCATTCAAGACGCTCTATGGGGCCAAACCCAACGTAGATTTGGCTCGAAAGTTCTTGTCCGATGCCAAGATTTCAGTCCCGGTGCTGATTAATCTGCAGTACAACCCGGATCATTACGGCAGCAATTCATCGGAGGAGTACGCGGCGGTCAAGGGACAACTCGAGTCGTCCGGCCTTTTTCGGGTCGACTTGCAGTCGACAGAGTGGGTCGCCTACCAGGAGAGGCGGTCATCGGACTCGTATCCCGTATATCAGTTCGGTTGGTTTCCCGATTTCCCCGATCCTGACAACTATCTGACGCCATTCTTCATGCCGGACAACATGGTCGTGAACCATTTCGAGAACGACACCATCACGCGGCTCATCACCGCCGAGGCCACCGAACCTGACCGGGCCAAGCGCCTGAGCATCATCGGCCAGATCCAGGACATGATGGCACGGGACCACATTTCGACGCTGCCGCTGCTGACTGGGAAACAGATTGCGGTGTCGGTGAAGAATGTCGACGGGATCAAGCTCGGCCCCTCATTCAAATTCCAGTTCACTCCGCTGAAGAAGACAGGCAGCGCCGCATGAGCACCACGCTGCTGCGCTATCTCGGGGTACGTCTGGCACTGATCATTCCGACGGCATGGATCCTGATGACGCTGGTGTTCGTGCTCATGCGCGGTATCGGCGATCCCATCACCGCACAGGCTGGTGGGCGGCTCACACCCGCAGAGATCGCCAAACGCAAGGCCGAGGCGGGGTTCGACCGGCCCATCTGGACCCAATATTGGGAGTACCTCAGCGGCGTGCTGCGCGGGGACTTTGGGCGCACATTGACCGACAAGCGATCGATCACCGACATCATCGTGGTCAACGGTGCCGCCACCCTCGAGCTTGCCACCGGTGCGATCCTCTTGGCCCTGCTGGTGGGTATTCCCTTGGGGCGGCTGGCGGCGACGCATCGTGACAAGGTCACCGACGTGTCGTTGCGGCTGGCGGCGGTGTTCTTCTACGCGGCCCCGGTGTTCTTCGTCGCGATCCTGCTCAAGCTCTTCTTCTCGGTGAAACTGGGATGGTTGCCGGCCTCGGGGCGCAGCACCGTAGGGACCGAGATCGCGCTGGATGCCATGCCGCACCGCACCCACCTGCTGCTGGTGGACACCGTGTTGTACGGCAACAGTGGATATTTCATGGACGCGCTCAAACATTTGGTGCTACCGGTGCTGGCGCTCGGGCTGCTGACCGCGGGGGTGTTCCTGCGATTGGTGCGCGTCAATCTCCTGCAGACGTTGCGTGCGGGGTATGTGGACGCGGCCCGCGCCCGTGGGCTTTCGGAGAGAGTCGTCGTGGGGAGGCACGCCTTCCGGAACTCACTGGTGCCGGTGGTCACGGTGATGGGTATGCAGATTGCCATGCTGCTCGCCGGTGCTGTGCTGACCGAAACAGCCTTCGAATGGAATGGATTGGGCTCACAACTGGCGCACTATCTTTCGGCGCGTGACTTCGTCGCCGTGCAGGGCATCGTCACCGTGATCGCGATCATCGTCGCGGTGATGAGTTTCGTCATCGATGTGGTGGTCGCCTTTATCGACCCGAGGGTGAGGTTCTGATGACGGCATCGGTCAGGACACCTCTGGGGGACCGGCTGCGCGGCGTGCCGGGTGTGGGTCTGTTGCGTTCCACGCATGGCCTGCAGCGGTTCACACTGCTGGCCGGTCTGGTCCTGGTCGCGGTGTTCATTCTCGTTGCGATACTGGCGCCCCTGTTGGCGCCGTACGGGTTCGCCCAGACCAGTGCGGACGGTGTCGATTTTGTCCGTCAGCAGGCACCATCCTGGCAGCACTGGTTCGGGACTTCGGTGCGTGGTGAAGATGTGTTCTCGCGGGTGCTGTTCGGTGCCCGCACCGCACTGCTGGTCATAGTGACCTCGCTGGTGGTGTCCCTGCCGGTGGGCGTGGCGCTGGGTCTGACCTCCGGTTACCTGGGCGGCTGGCTGGACCGGGTGCTGGTGCTGGTGATGGACGCGCTGTACGCGATGCCCTCACTGCTGCTGGCCATCGTGGTGTCGATAGCGGTCACTGGCGGTCAATCCAGTACCGGCGGAGGCATTCTCGCCGCAGCCATTGCCATCATGGCCGTCTTCGTGCCCCAGTACTTCCGGGTGGTACGCAACGCCACCGTTGGCGTCAAACAAGAGCCGTTCGTTGACGCCGCACGGGTCACCGGTGCCAGCACTCCACGAATCCTGTTCCGGCACATCCTGTCCAATGTCACCTCGTCCCTACCGGTGATCATCACCCTCAACGGCGCCGAGGCCATCCTGACGCTGGCAGGACTGGGGTTCCTCGGCTTCGGTATCGAGCCCACCCAAGCCGCCGAATGGGGCTATGACCTGAACAAAGCGCTATCGGATGTCGCGAACGGCATTTGGTGGACGGGCGTCTTTCCCGGTACGGCGATTGTGCTGGTGGTGCTCGGGATGACGCTGGTGGGCGAGAGTCTCAACGAGATCATCAACCCGCTCCTGCGGACCAGGCGGGGGGAAGCATGAGCGAGAAGGAACCGTTGGCTGCTCTGTCGTTCCGGTCGCTATCGGTGACCTTCAGCACCGACAGCGGCTCCGTAGCCGCCGTCGAAGATGTGTCATTCGACGTCAGGCCGGGAGAGGTGCTGGCAGTCGTCGGGGAGTCGGGCTCGGGCAAGTCGGTGTCCTCGCGTACTGCCATCCGGCTGCTCCCCGAGACCGCGCGCATTACCGGTTCAGTCCTGCTCGACGGCCGCGACGTGACCACGTTGTCGGCTCGCGAGCTGACAGCTATGCGCGGCAAGGACATCGCCATGGTTTTCCAGGAGCCGGGTGCGGCACTGGATCCACTGTTCACCATCGGATACCAAGTGAGTGAGGCAGTCCGCGCGCACTCGGATATGACACGCGCACAGGCCCGCGCACGTGTCATCGAACTACTGAAGCTTGTACAGCTGCCCGATCCGGAGCGTCGTTACGACTGCTATCCGCATCAGCTCTCCGGTGGCCAGAAACAGCGCGTGGTCATCGCGATCGCCATCGCGTGTGACCCCACGGTCATCATCGCCGATGAACCGACCACGGCCCTGGACGTGACGGTGCAGGCCGAAATCCTGGAACTCCTCAGAGATCTGCGTGACAGAATCGGCAGTGCGATCGTGCTCATCACCCACAACATGGGTGTGGTGGCCGATATCGCGGACCGAGTCGTCGTCATGAAACAGGGGAAGGTCGTCGAAATAGCGCCGGTGGAACAGCTTTTCGCTGAACCCGCCGAACCGTACACCCGGGCCTTGCTGGCGGCGGTCCCGCACCTGGGGCAGGGAGATCCCGAACATGCTCCCACCCAGGCCGGGGAACCGGCCGAGCCTGTCCTGGAGGTGTCCGGACTGGTCGTGGAATTCCCCGGCCTGTTGGGTCGCTCGTCCTTCCGTGCGGTCGATGATGTGAGCTTCAGTATCGGTCGTGGGAAAACCCTCGGGCTGGTGGGGGAGTCGGGCTCCGGAAAGTCGACCATCGGGCGATGCGTGGCCGCGCTGCAGCAGCCTGCCTCGGGTTCGGTGCGGATGCTCGGGCAGGAGCTTGTGGGCATGAGCCAACGCAAGCTGCGTCCGCTGCGCGCCAAGTTCGGGTTCGTCTTTCAGGACCCCGCAACCTCGCTGAATCCGAAAATGCGTGTGGGTGACTGTATTGCCGAGCCCATGCGGGTACACCGATACGGCGATCAGCGCAAGATTCTCACCCGCGTGGCCGAGTTGATCGATGCCGTACAGCTTCCGGCCGGCACGGAAAACCGTTATCCCCATGAACTGTCCGGGGGGCAACGCCAGCGTGCCAACCTGGCCCGGGCGCTTGCCCTGGGACCCGACCTGTTGGTCGCCGACGAGCCCACCAGCGCGCTTGACGTGTCCGTGCAGGCGGCCGTCCTGGACCTGTTCGAGGAACTACAGCGTCAGTGGCAGTTCGCCTGCCTGTTCATCAGTCACGATCTGGCCGTGGTGGATCGACTGGCCGACGAGGTTGCGGTGCTGCGCCATGGTGTCCTGGAAGAGTTGGGTCCGCGCCGCGAGATTCTGCATAACCCCACCACCGAATACACCCGCACATTGGTGGCCGCGGTGCCGGTTCCGGATCCGAGAGAGCAACGCGAGCGCCAACGTAGTCGCCAACGCAGCCTTTAAGAGTTGCCCGCGGCGTGTTCGTGGGACGGCCCGTCCGTGGACTTCTTGTGGTTGCCGGAATCCGGGCTGGAGCCCGCACCCGAATGTCCCGCCTTGCTGTCGCCGCTACCCGCTGCCGATCTAGGGCCTGATCCCGACGTGCTTGTGGTCGCCTTCGGTGTGGAGGACTGTTGCCCGCCGAGGCTGCTCGATGATCCGGTGCGTGTGGAGGTGCCGTTGGTGGCGTGCACCCCGGTGCCGGTGCTTGTGGTCGCCGTGCCGCTCGTCGCGCTATCCGTCGACGACGTCGCCGTCTTCGAGGCCTTCGTAGACGGCGAATCGGTTGCGGTGCCGCCAGTCGGGTGCTCTGCGGGTTTGGTACCCGTCGTTGTCCCGCTGCGCTCGGCCACCCCATTGGCGCCGATGCCGATTTTCGGTGTGATTCCCGTGGGCTGGGGCACCGAAGGCTTCTGGTCTGCCTTGATGGGGTGATCCGCCGGTGCGGAGCTCTTGGAGCTCGGCGCCCGTTCGGCCGGGCTGTTGGCGACCGTCACACCGTGCGCTTCGCTGATGGAGACCGATTGGCCGTTGCGCTTCAGCGTGACATCGCGCCCCGCCACCGCGAGGGTCGCTCCCGAGGGCGTGGTGACCGTGGTGCCGGTGACAGACTTACCAACCGGTTCACGAGATTGCTTGGCAGGGTTCTGTTGTGCAGTCCCGGGTTGCTCGTCGATGGTCGCGACGACCTTCCCGCCTTCGGACACGGTTGTCGTGCCACCGTCCCGGGTGAGCGTGGTACCCGGATTGGCCTTGACCTGATCGGCCGTGCGCGGCGCCGACTGGCTGGACTTGAGGTAATTGGTCACCGCTGAGATGACGTCTCCGGTGTTCAGGCCGTGGTCTACCGCCCCATCTCGCGGCACGCCGGGCAAGGAATGTACTTCCATGTTGACCGCGGTGGAACCCGGTGCCGCTGTGATGAATTGAGCTCGGTACGGCGTGGCCACCACATCGTCCTTGGTGCTCACCACCAGATAGTCGACACCAGGTTTGGTGTCCGGAAGTTTGTCGAGCTTCTCAAGAAATCGGCTGCCGACGGTTTGTTGCGCTAACGACGGCCACGCCAATGTGCTTGCGGCCGTGTAGATCACGTCTTTGACGGGCTTCCAGCCGTTGATATCGACGGAATTGCCCACGGGGCCGATGAAGTCCGCAAGCCCGCTGAAGGTGGTGCCGTGAGTCGACGGCGCCAACTGAACGACGTTGGCGACCCTGTCAGATTTGTCCTGCGCCACGAAATTCTTGATCAGGAGGCCGCCCTGTGAGTGGCCCACCAGGTCTACCTTGCCCGCGCCGGTTCGGTCCAAGACTGTCGCTACTTCGTCGGCGAGTTGTTGGGTGGACACCTCGACGTCACCGAATCCGCGCAGCCCGATCTTTTGTCCGATCGACCCGACGAGACCCTGGAATCCCTTCTGTCCGTATTCGAAAGTGAATGCCTTCATTCCGGCATCGTGCAGGCTTGTCGTCATCGCGTCCCAGTACTTTTGATTCTCGGCGGTCCCGTGTACCAAGACCACCGGGATACTCCCGGGTGTGGGGCTGCCGGTTTCGGAGGGGGACGTGAGGGATTCGGACGTGATGACCGCGTCGAGTCCCCGGCCGTTCTCGCCCGGGTTCAGTGCGACGGTGGCGCGCCGGGTGATCGTCAAGGATTCCAGAGGTGTCGAGCTGGAGGTCAGGGAGATGAAGCCCGATTCGACCGTCAGTGTCACCGGACCGGACACGGACTGCTGGGGCCTCACCCGCAGGGCAGCGGGCGTCCCGTCTGTGACAACCAATGATGCGACCATGGATGTGGCCAGCAGGACGAGCAGCCTGCCAGCACGCGGGTGATGTGAAGACGGATTCCGGAGGTCACTGCTCGCGCGGTGCGACGCCGTCGGCATGAAGACGACGGTAGGTGTTCAACCGGCCGATCGCATGTCGAGAACGCCAATTTTGTTGCAACACTGGCAGTTTGTGACTGGCATCACGGTGGGCGTGCGGTCGGCTAGCCCAGAAGCGAGAAGGGCCGCGCCTCCTCGATCTCCAATGCCAACTCGAGCAACGTGCGCTCACTGCCGCGACGGCCACTGAACATGACCCCGATAGGCAGGCCGTCGGGATCCTGGCCGAGCGGCAGCGATATCGCCGGAGCACCGGATGCGTTGTGCACCGGAGTGAATCCCACATAGGAGCTCAGCTTGTCCAGCAACACCTCGGGATCCTGGTCGGGGGTGAGGTACCCGATCCGCGGCGTGGTGTGGGTCAGCACCGGAGTGAGCACCGCGTCGATGCCGGTGGTAAATCCTCGCTCGTACACCCGGGCCGATGCGGCCAGCCGGGCCAAGAACAGCGGCGTGCGATACGACCGCCGGACAAACCTGCGGCTGAGCCCGACCGTGAGCGGATCCAGCCGGGAGGCGTCGAACCCGTCGAATAACCGGGGGCCGCCCTTGGCGACCGCGAACGCCAAGAAGGACCAGTAATCCTCGAAGTCGACCTTGAAAGAGGGCAGGACCGCCGGTGCGTACGGCTCGACGGTGTGGCCAAGGGATTCAAGCAATTCCGCCGCGGAATTCACCGCTTGCCGGGTCGCGGTATCCGTGGCCGGAGTGAACGGGGAATCCATGCACAACCCGATGCGCAGCCGCTGCTGCACCGGGCGATCCACGCGGCCGATCGGCGTCAGCTTGGAGTTGCGATAGTGCAGCTCGGCCGCCTCGAAGAACCGTGCGCAGTCGCGGACGCTGCGCACCAGCACCCCGTCGGCGACGATCTTCACGGGCGCTGAGCTGCTCGACGGATCGCCCAAAAGCCTTCCGCGACTGGGTTTGAGGCCTACCAGACCGCAGGCCGCCGCCGGAATCCGGATGGAACCGCCGCCGTCGTTACCGTGGGCGATCGGTACCACCCCGGCGGCCACCAGTGCCGCCGAGCCGCCCGAGGATCCTCCGGCCGAGAAGTCGGTATGCCAGGGGTTGCGGGTGACCGAGCCGCCCGAACGTTCCGTACTGGCCGACCAGCCGTATTCGGGCATGGTTGTCGATGCGATAGGGACCAACCCGGTGCTGAGGAACTGCTGCGTGAATGGTCCGTCTGCGGTCTGCAGTATCGGTGTAATCGCCGCGGAGCCTTCGGTCAGCGGCATGCCCGCGACATGGATGTTGCACTTTGTCGCGGTGGGCACGCCCCGAAAAGCGGCGAAGTCTTCGGCGGCATCCTCGATCTGTTGTGCGCGTTCCCGTGCCCGCGGAAAATCCTTGAACTCGACCGCATTGAGCGCAGGGTTGACGCGCTCCAGGCGCACGATGGCGGCGTCGGCACACTCTGCGGCGGTGACCTCTCCCGAGGCGATCCGCTCCGCGACCCCGGTGGCATCCAGGTCGCCCAGGGCGTCCTCGGTGAATGCGTGCACGCGTGTCATGCGTGACCTCCTAAGTAGGCGACGATCGCGTTGGTCAGCCCTCGGCGGGCCTCCTCCAGATCCGAATAGGTTCCCAGCTGCTTTTCCGACACAAGTCCACGCATGGCACCGGGAATGAAGGCTGCCACCTCGCGCACCCGGACGGGATCCACATCCAAGCCGTCGAACGCCAGTTGACACGCCCGCGCCCAACGATGCTTCCATGAGGCCAGCTCGGCGGCGGTATGGGGGTACAGCCGTTCCAACTCGGCAGATTCATGGGGCAGTGCCCGGCGCAGGTTCTCGATGGCCCGGGAGTCAGGCGACGTCAACCCTCGATAGAGGGTTTCGACGATCTTGCTGACCCGGCGATCCAGCGGGCCTTCGGGATCGGACCGCCACGGCTGGTCGCCGCGACGCTCGGCGGTGCGCTGCAACACCGCAGCCCACAGGCCGTCGATATCACCGAACTGGTACTTCACCGCGCCCCAGGTGGCACCGCACTCCTTGGCGATTCTGTTCGCCGACACGGCGGTGGGATCACCCGAGGCAAGTACCCGCAGCGCGGCATCGAGCATGCTCTCCCGGGTCGCCAGGCCGCGACGGTTGGCGCGCCGCCCCGTGGCTACCCCTTCGCTCATCTCAGTGATGCTAGCCGCCGAAGAATTTTTCATAGAAGTCTCTGTGAAAAATGCGCGGAGTGGATTACTGTCGCCGCGTAGGGAGGTGCCGATGCCGAAGCCGCCGTTGTCGATGAAGCCCACGGGATGGTTCCAGGTCGCATGGTCGGCGGAGATCGCCGTCGGTGCCGTGCACCGGATGACCTACTTCGGGCGCGAGATGGTGGCCTGGCGCGCGCACTCGGGTGAACTCGCCGTCATGGATGCCTACTGCGAGCACCTCGGCGCGCACCTCGGGCACGGTGGACATGTCGAGGGCGATCGCATCGTCTGTCCCTTTCACGGCTGGGAATGGAACCGCGACGGCAAGAACGTGTGCATCCCCTACGAAAAGCGGCCGAATCCGTTGCGGCGCATCAGAAGCTACCCGGTCATCGAACGCAACGAGGCCGTGTACATCTGGCACGACGTCGATGGCCTCGACCCGTATTTCGACGTCCCGGACGTCTTCACCGGATTCGAAGACGGCAGCAGCGCCCGGGACTACTACCCGGGATATCCGCACAGCACCCTGTATCGCGAACGCCTCCAACTACATCCGCAGTACGTTCTCGAAAACGGCGTTGACTTCGCGCATTTCAAATACGTGCACAAAACTCCCTTCATTCCGAAGTTCACCCGGCAGGAGTTCGAGCGGCCCGTCTCCTATGTCGACTTCACCATCGCCTTCGACGAGGTGCCGGGCATGTCTGCCGAAGACATGAGAAGTGGTGTGCGGGCCATCAACGGCGGACTGGGTGTCGCCGTTACCAAGAGCTGGGGGATGATCGACAACCGCACCGTCTCGGCGGTGACCCCCGTCGACGACGAGACCTGTGACGTCAGATTCACCGTCTTCATCGGAAGGCCGCGCGAGGGGGAGCCCGGCGGCGCGGCGGAACCCCCGCAGAACGCAAAGGCCTTTGCGCAGGCCATCATCGACCAGTTCCTCGCCGATATCCACATCTGGTCGCATCAGCGTTACTCGGACCCGCCCGCGCTGGTGCGGGCCGAATACGAAGGCTTCATCGCCCTGCGGAAATGGGCGGCCCAGTTCTATCCGGAGGATGTCCGAGCATGAGTGGAATCAGGGTCTTTCAGGTGGCGACTGGAAACGTCGGCACTGAGATGATCAAACGTATCGCCCGGCATCCCGACCTCGAGCTGGCCGGATTGCATTGTTACTCAAGAGAAAAGGTTGGCCGAGACGCCGGTGAGTTGGTGGGTCTGGAAGCCAATGGCGTGATCGCCACCGGTACCGTCGAAGAGATCATTGCCGCCAAACCCGATGTGCTGACCTTCCACGGTGTGTTCCCCGACGAGGATCTCTATGTGAAGGTGCTCGAGGCGGGCATCGACATCGTCACCACCGCCGACTGGATCACCGGACACCACCGCGACCAGAACCACCCGCATCCGTCGGGGCGGCCGACAACCGAGGTGCTGCAAGATGCGTGCGAGCGTGGCGGATCCACCTTCTATGGCACCGGGATGAACCCGGGGCTCACGCAGATCCTGGGCGTCATCCACTCCTGTGATGTCGCGGAGATCGAAAACGTGACGGTCATCGAATCGGTGGATGTGTCCTGTCATCACTCGGTGGACTCCTGGGAGATGGTCGGGTACGGACGCCCCATCGAAGACCCGGAGATCCCGGCACTCCTGGAGAAGGGCACCCGTGTCTTCGCCGACGGCGTGTACCTGATGGCCGACTGTTTCGGCCTCGAGCTCGACGACGTCACGTTTTCCTATGAGCTGGGCGCGTGCACCGAAGATATCGACCTCGGTTGGTACCGATTGCCCAAGGGCTCCCTGGGTGCCAATTACCTGAAGTATCAGGGGATTGTGGGCGGCATTCCCAAGGTCGAGGTGCATGTCGAATGGCAGATGACCCCCAAGACGCAGCCGCATTGGAACGTCAAGGGCTGCTACATCACAAAGATCCAGGGTGACCCCTGCGTGTACAGCAAACACATGGTCATTCCCCGGCCTGGCACCGATTTCTCCGACCCGGCCGCCTTCGCATCTGTCGGAATGACCGTCACCGGGCTGCCCGCGCTCAACGCCATCCGGAGCGTCATCGATGCCCCGCCCGGCATCCTCACCTCGGCCGACCTGCCGCTGCGTGGATTCGCGGGACGGTTCAAGTAGGGCTGTGCGGACACCGCTGCCAGCTGGGACAGGTAGCCTAAGGCCCGATATGAGCGAGCGAGCCGACAAACCCAGTAACTCGTACGCCGCGGCCGGTGTGGATATCGAAGCCGGCGACCGGGCGGTCGAGCTGTTCAAGAAATCCGTCGCCAAGACCCACCGCCCCGAGGTGCTGGGGGGTATCGGCGGCTTCGCCGGGCTGTTCGCCCTCAAGGGCGGGTACCGCGAGCCAGTGCTCGCGGCCTCCACCGATGGCGTCGGCACCAAGATCGCCGTCGCGCAGGCCATGGACAAACGCGACACCGTCGGCCTGGACCTGGTGGCCATGGTCGTCGATGACCTCGTGGTGTGCGGTGCCGAGCCGCTCTTCCTGCAGGACTACATCGCCGTCGGCAAGGTGGTGCCCGAACGCGTCAGTGAGCTGGTCGCCGGCATCGCCGAAGGATGCGCCATTGCAGGCTGCGCGCTGCTCGGTGGCGAGACCGCCGAGCATCCGGGTCTGATGGCTCCCGATGATTTCGACCTGTCGGCCACCGGTGTCGGCATCGTCGAAGCGGACCGGGTGCTGGGACCCGACCGGGTGCGTCCGGGCGATGTCGTGATCGCGATGAGGTCCTCGGGCCTGCATTCCAACGGGTACTCATTGGCGCGGCACGTGCTGCTGGAGATCGACCGGATGGACCTGTTCGGCCAGGTCGAGGAGTTCGGCCGCACCCTCGGCGAGGAACTCCTCGAGCCCACTCGCATCTACGCCAAGGACTGCCTGGCGCTGGCGGCCGAGACCGAGGTGCGGACCTTCTGCCATGTCACCGGTGGCGGACTCGCAGGCAACCTGGCCCGGGTCATTCCCGACGGATTGGTCGCCGAGCTCGAGCGCGGTAGTTGGACCCCGGGCCCGATCTTCGCGATGATCGCCCAGCGCGGCCGGATCGAGCGTGCCGAGATGGAGAAGACCTTCAACATGGGCGTCGGTATGGTCGCCGTCGTCGCACCCGAAGACGTGGACAGGGCGCTCGCCGTCCTGACCGCACGGCACATCGACTGCTGGACCCTCGGCACGATCAAGAAGTCGGGCAAGGATTCGAGCAGCGAAAATGCGGTGCTGGTGGGCCAGCACCCGAGGTTCTAGGGAGAAGAGATACCTGGAGCCCTAGCGGCGCCAGGCGTCCTCGTCTTCAGTCCAGCGATCGCCGGTGCGGTCATCGTCCGGCTGAGATACCGGAGCCCCCGAAAGCTCACGGCGGAGTTGCTCGAGATCCGTGTTAGGAGAGCTGTATTTCAGCTCGCGAGCAACCTTGGTCTGCTTTGCCTTTGCCCGGCCGCGGCCCATGGGGGAACCCCCTCGCGCAATAGCGGAGCGGCCCGATTTCAGGGCGGCTCCGGTGGAGTTTGTTTATCGATCCTGACGATAGTTTAGCGTGCCGATCCACCAACTGCTGCACGCCCTAACCGCCCGGTTGGGCCGAACCTTGTCGCAGACGGTTGACCGCCTCGCGTCCAGGCTGCTGACCATGCAGTTCGGGCAGTAGATCGAGGTCGATCGCGGCCGCCGCCGGCCCGGCCGTGAGGGGCGTCTGATCGCCCTTGGCGAGGGCCTCGACCACCGGACGTTTGAGCAGAGCCAGGGCTATGGGGCCCAGGTCAACATGGTCGACCACCGAGCCCACCCGGCCCACCGAACGCCCGCCGGCAGCCACCTCGTCACCGGGGGATGGGCGATCGGCAGAGCCATCAAGATGTAGCAACACCAGCACCCGTGGTGGCTTGCCCAGATTGTGGACCCGGGCCACGGTCTCCTGCCCGCGGTAGCAGCCCTTGGCCAGATGGACGGCTCGGGGATCGTCGTCGACCGCGATCCACGCCACCTCATGCGGGATGGTCCGCTCGTCGGTGTCCAGGGAGAGTCGTGGCCGCGCGGCGGCGACGCGAAGCGCCTCGAATGCCCACAGTCCGGCGGGGCGTAGGCCAAGGCGTTCGGGGAGCTCGTGACCGGGGGGCACCAGCAGGTCGAATGTCGCATCGGGCAGTGGCCACGGCATGCGCCTGATGAGGCCGCCGCCGGGCAGCGCGACCGCACGGTCGAATCCGGGGAGCGCCGTGATGCCCAGCTTTCCGGCCAGGCCGGAGGTGTCCGGTCCCAGCAGGGTGAAGAGCGTCAGTTCGGACGACGAGACCTCGACCTTCGCCCAGAACACCATCTTGGTGAGGAAATCCTTTAGTGCCTGGCCCCGCCATGGCTCGGTATCCAGATACGTGACGCCGTCCAGATCGGTTTGCACCCAGTGGTCCTCCACACGTCCCTGCCCGTCGAGACTGAGGTTCTCGCGCGTCTGGCCGTCCTGCAGATCGGCGACATGCTGACTGGAGATCGTGTGCAACCAGCTCAGCCGTTCGGCGCCGGTCAGGGTGATGACGGGACGCGTCGATCGATCGACAAGAACGGCACCGGTCAGGGCGGCCCGCTGCTCGCCGAGGGGGTCGCCGTAGTGCCACACCGCACCGGTGTCGGGGTTACCTTCAGGGACGTAGATGGCCGTCATGATGTTTTCAACTCTACGACCGCTAATCTCATTGCCCATGGCGGTAGCGGTGCTGGTCACACTCGACGGTGAAGTGCACGACCCGACGGTGCCGTTGTTGTATGCCGATGAGCTCGCCGCCGTTCGTGGCGATGGCGCGTTCGAGACGCTGTTGGTGCGCGGCGGTGTCGTCTGCAAGCTGGAGGCGCATCTGGACCGGATGGCCGCGTCGGCCGCAGCGATGGATCTATCCGAACCTGATCGGCCCGCCTGGCGCACGGCGGTAGAGATTGGTGTGCGGCAATGGAACTCGACATCAAGCGCGGATGCGATGCTACGCCTGGTGTACACCCGTGGGCGTGAAAGCGGCGGGGGTGCAACGGCATATCTGACCATAGCGCCGGTGCCCGAGCGGTCGCTGCTGGCGCGTCGCGATGGCGTCTCGGTGATCACCCTGGATCGTGGGCTGCCCGCGCAGCCCGTCGATCCGCTGCCCTGGTTGCTGTCGGGGGCCAAGACATTGTCCTACGCAGTCAACATGTCCGCCCTGCGGTACGCCGAAACTCAAGGGGCTCAGGACGTCATCTTCGTCAGTTCGGACGGATTCGTGCTGGAGGGCCCGCGCTCGACGGTCATCGTGGACACCGGTGACGCACTGGTCACCCCTTTTCCGGAGCACGGAATCTTGCACGGAACCACTCAGCGCGCGCTCTTCGAAGTGGCTGCGGCCGAGGGCATCCCGTGCCGGTACGAGGCCGTGAAGCCCGCTGATCTAGTTGCTGCCCAAGATGTTTGGATGCTGGCCAGCATCACGCTTGCGGCCCGGGTGCGCACGCTCGACGGTGCCGACCGCCCCGCGGGGCCACTGGCAGCGCGGCTGCCCGAGCTGGTCGACAAGGCCATCAGGCTCTAGTTCTGATCGCCGCAGAATAAATCGTTTGTCGCACACGCTCTTGCGTCGTACCGTCGTCGGTACACAAGGAAGGAGGTGGTCCGACAAATTGATTGCTTATTGGACATGTGAGGTGGCTGCTCGCTAGCTGCAGCCATGTGCTGCGGTGGACAAATCCACGGCAGCCACCCGGCCCCCGAACCCTCGATTAGTCCGATCGAGCCGAACGGTTCGGGGGCCGCCCCCTTTCTGGGGACGGCCGGAAAGGCGTCACCGAGGTACCCGGCTGCGAGCCGATAGGCGGGGAAGTTCTAGCCCGCGAAACGTGACAACCGCGCCGACAGATGCGGTGACAGACCGCCGTCGGCACCCACCCGCTCCTCGACATAGGCCAGGTCGCCACCGTCGACGATGCCGTACAGACGCTTGGCCCCGCCGATCAGTGCTCCGGACTTGCTTCGGGCCAGCGCATCGGTGACCAACTCCCAGGACGAGGCGTTGCGCGGATGACCGTAGAACAACTCGACGAAACCCGCGGCATGTGCCAGCACCAGCTCAATGGCCTGCTTTTCGTCGGGATCATCGGGATCGGGCGCGAACCGCCAGAAGCCGCTCTCGCGCAGGGTCAGCCGCTCGAACTGCCCGTTGGCATCCAGGCGCCATGACCGCGAATCCCACGTGAGGTAGTCGCTGCCGTCGTGGGCGACGACGATCTGCTGTCCAAAGCGGTAGTCGCCGTCGCCATCCCGGCCTTCGCCCTCGCCGCGCCACACCCCGACCAGGGGCAGCAGCGCAAGCATCGCCTGGTTGAGGTCCGGGCCCTCGCGCAGGTTCGCGGTATCGGCAGGGGCAGGAAGGTCTTGAAAAGTGGGGACGTTCCGGCCCACCGATGGCCGCGGCTCGGCGGCGGTCGGATCTGGTTCCGTCACGACTCGTCGGTGATCAGCCGGTACAGCGCGTACAGCGCGAACCAGGTGATGACGAGCACCGCGGCCACCAACATGATCTCGAAGAAGAGCACCACGGAAAGGGAGCTTACCTGGGACAACGGTGTGACCCACAACTCGCCGGGTAACGTCAGATCCAGCTACCACGATGGAGGGGTGTGAGGATCTTGCGGAGGCGATTTTTATCTGCGTTTTTCGCGCCCTTTGTGGTGTCTACGGGGCTTGTCGCTGCGCCCATAGCGAACGCGCAACCACCCAAGTTTCCGGACGTCGACGCCTATCCCGCGGTCGACCTCGGCGACTACCAGGTGATAGGCGCGCACCCGAGCATGTCGGGCTGGGTGTTCAGCACTCCCGGCGGCCTGGCCTGCCAGAGCAGCATGATCGCGGATCTGGGGGTGTCGTGCACCGGGCGGATCGTGGGAGCCGGCCAGGGCATGAACTCGGTGGCGGTGTCATTGACCAAGCCGGGTCTCATCGCCCAGTACGACCAGACGCCCGACGATCGCGCCTACCCGCTGTTGCCGACCGGGTCCAAGATCGCGCCGGGTAACGGCGTTGTTTGTGCGGTCATCGCCGAGGATGCGCTGGCTTGCCAGGCCAAGAAACCCGATTCCTGGGCAAAGGACACTCCGGATCCGCCGGACCGGCATTACGGCGAGCACGGATTCGTCGTGCAGCCCTCCGGCAGCTGGTCCTACTAGCGCACGCTCCCGATCTTTGGGGGTAATCCCCCATGAACATTGGGTGTCCGTCTGGATGCCCGCTGCCGGTACACGCAGGACGATTGCCCGGTGGGCGTCGTGAATAAGAAATCAACTGTGTGGCAATCAAAATCAATACTCCGGGGCATCGGCATGGGTCTGGTCAGTCTCGCGCTCGTGGTGGCGACGCCGGGTCTTGCGTATGCGGCGACCGACAAGCCCACCCCGGTGCCATCGCCGAACCACGATGGTGAATGGCTCGACGGAGGCATGGCCCCGTCCGAAGCGCAGCAACCGCGCGACAGTGCCGGTGGTTGGGTCGACCATCCCGATGGCACCGGGCCGCAGTGCATGGACAGGGGCGTCATCTGCCGTACGGGAATCTGGTACCCCGACCAGGTTCAGAGTCAGCGCGGCCAGCCCGAATGGGCACAGCTGCCCGACGCCACCGGTCCCGAATGTGAGAACCCGGGTGTTGTCTGTGGAAACACCGCGTCATAGGTAGGACGGAAAACCTTCGGGGACAGTCGATTTACCTGTCCGGGATCAGCTGCCCGCCAGGAAGGTGATCACCGCCAGCACCCGGCGGTGATACTCGTCGGTTTCGGTGAGATTCAACTTCGTCATCACATTGTGGACGTGCTTTTCAACAGTGCTCTCCGTAATCCACAGTCTGCGGGCGATACCGGCATTGGAGTAGCCCTCGGCCATCACCCCCAGTACCTCCCGTTCCCGTTGGCTCAGGGCGTCGATCGGGTGATCCTGGCGGCGCGTCACCACCAGCTCTCTGACCAGTGCCGGATCCAGTACCGCGGCCCCGCCGGCAATCCGGTTCAGTGCGTCAAGGAACTCCGCGACATCGCCGATGCGACTCTTGAGGAGGTAGCCGCGCCCACCGCCGGTGGCTACGAGTTCGATCGCGTACTCCACTTCCACGTGTGCGGAAAGGACCAGCACCCCGATTCCGGGGAATTCCTTGTGTATCGCCCGGGCTGCGTCGAGTCCCTCCGTGGTGTGCGTCGGCGGCATCCGGATATCCGTGACAACGAGGTCGGGCCGTTGAGCCCTGACCAAGGCCATCAGGTCGACGGCGTCGCGTGCCTGGCCGACAACCTCGAAACTCGAACGTTCGAGAAGGCTGGCAATCCCTTCACGAAGGAGTACGTCATCATCGGCGATTACCACCCGCAAGGCGACCACAGCGACAGGGTAGCCGCGCAACCTGCGTGGCTATATTCGAAGTGGCGGGACGTATCTGGGTCCCGGAGGTAAGGAAGTTTCCCGACGTGACCCCCACCATCTCAACGCTGCCGCTGGGGCGGTCCAGGGTGGCCGGCGACGCGGTCGGCGATGACCACCGCGCGTCGTCACCCAGACTGCGGGGGTGGCTGACCCTGCCTTTCCGGCCGGGTGCGCCCCCTTCGGCGACTCTGGGAATCCTGGTGGCCGCAGGCTTTCTCGTCTGCGAAACCGTTGCCGCGCTGCTGCTGCGGCAGATCGCGCCCACCGAACGCATGGGCACCATCTACCTTCTGGGCATCCTGGTCGTATCGGCGATCTGGGGCCTGCGGCTCGCGGTGCTCACCTCCATCGCCAGTGCCATCACGTTCGACTACGTCCGGGATTGGCCGAACGGTCACGTGCTGTCGGTTGAGCTGCAAAACGGCGTGGTCCACGTGATTTTCCTGGTTGCCGCGCTGGTCGCCAATGGGTTGGCAAGCCTGGCCCGTGCACGCACCAACGAGGTCGAAGCGCGCCGCCAGGAGGCGGCCGCTATCGCCGAGCAACAGGCCGGGTTGCGCCGAATAGCGACCCTGGTCGCGCGTGAGGTACCGCCGGCGGAGGTCTTCGCGGCGTTGGTCGACGAGATGGTTCATTGTCTGCACGCCGACACCGCGGTTCTGTTGCGTTACGAGGCGGGCAACAACGTCACCGTCGTTGCGGCATCCGGCGAGGTAGGGATCGGCCACGTCCCGGGAACCCAGCTCACGCTGGATGACGATGTGCCTCCCGAAGAAGCGCTGGGATTCGGTGCCAGCTTGTCTACCCCGATCCGTGTCGGCGGGAACACCTGGGGGGCCGCGGTCTTACGGGGGGACGGCCTTGAGGTTGCGCCCGTCAATGACTTCGCCGATCTGGCGGCCACCGCCATCGCGAACGCTCACACCCGCGAAGAGCTCACGGCCTCTCGCGCGCGGATCGTGACAGCAGCCGATGAGGCACGTCGTCGCCTGGAGCGCGATTTGCACGACGGTGTCCAGCAGCGCCTGGCCTCGCTGCGACTGCGGCTCGGCATGATGACAGCGGAGCTGCCCGTCGGTGTTCCGGACCTGGCCAGCCAACTGGCCGAGTTGAATGCCGGGTTGGTCGGCGTCGCCGAAGATCTTCAGGAATTCTCGCGGGGTGTTCACCCGGCGATCCTGTCCAGCGGCTTGCGGCCCGCATTGTGCACGCTGGCCCGGCGTTCGGCTGTTCCGGTCACCATCGAGGTGAATGTGGACGGTGCCGTGGGCGAGTCGGTGGAGATGGCTGCCTACTACGTGCTGGCGGAGGCACTTGCCAACGCCGCCAAACACTCCGCGGCCAGTGGGGTGCGGGTTTCGGTGCGATGCGAGGGGCCCAACCTCCGTATGGTCATTCGCGATGACGGGGTGGGTGGGGCCAATCCCCGTAAAGGTTCGGGACTCGTTGGGCTGACGGACAGGGTCGAAGCACTCGGTGGGCAGTTGAGCGTGTCCAGCCCTGTCGGGCGCGGCACTTCCCTGGATATTTCGATTCCGATCCGCTGATTGGGTTGCCGCAGCGCGTGCGTGTGGGGGGTAACCCCACCTGCCCAATAGTGGCAAACCGCAACAAATTTCGCGTTTAGTCTCCGTTAACCGAGATTCGAGACGGCGTTAACGGCTCTCTAGCTAGATGAGATCCGTTCAATGGGAGAGCGTTTATCGGGCAATGGGCGCAGCATTTTAATTTCTGGATCTCTTTGCGAATCCTTCCTGGTGGGCAAATTGTGCCCGAAGCATGAACCGGAATAGCGGCTGAATTATGCCTGCCTGAATGGGTGCTTCTCATTGACGTGTTGCAGATGTCGAAACCATTGGAAAGGTTCACATGGCGGGAATGCTGGATCGATTTACACGCGCTGCATGTGTTGTGGCAGTGCTCTGCTCCATGGCGGCAATGGAAGCGCCCGCGGCATTAGCGGAACCGGTGACCATGCTGCCGGAGGACCTGGATCAGGTGACGCCGGATGGCTGGCATATTCGTTTGAACAGTTACAACGAGGTCGTCAACTCGATCCCAAACCTCGCCAATGCCACGAACTCCCGTGAGGCCTTCGTCAACCTCTACTCTTCGGCGACCGTCAGCGGCGGGCAGGGCTCGATTCTCGACAGCCTCTTCATCATGGGATACCAGTTGGGCTGTCAGTCCGACGTGTCCAGCGGGCTGCAGCTGGGTGGTGCCGTGTCTGGGGGTGTGAGCGGCACGGGCTCGCTAGGCTCGAGCAACTCCATCGGCGGATCGGCAGGAGCCGGTGCCACGGGATACGTGCAGACAGATCTGGAACCCGGCGTCATCGTTGATCTGCCGATGTCGAACATGGCGCTCAATCCCGCGGGCCGGGCAACATTGGATGTGACGAACCTGCATGTCAAGGTGGACGCCTGCGGTGGGGACGTCACCATCCGGTCCTACGGCTACCTGCGGATCTCGACCACCAATGCCCATTCCTCGTACGCCATCTATGGCGAACCCATCAAGATCTAGACGAGGACGGTCACCCGAATGGCATCACGCATCGGCAAGAGCACGGGAGTGCTCGTCGCTCTCCTCGGCGCGGGTCTTGTCCTCGCACCGACCGCACTCGCCGCCCCGTCGCCACCTGTCCCTCCGGGGCCGCCGCCGGGGTACGACGGGCTCCCGTACCACAACATGCCGGGCCGGATCGGCCACCAGCCCGGCGCTTACACCTACATCCTCGGCTTCTGGATGCGGCCGCGCCGCGTCCTGGACGCGGCCGGCACCAGCGCCATGAGCAATACCGATTCGGCGTCGGCCGAGTACGGAATGCCCGGCTCGGAACTCGGTGTCGAACCGCTGCGCAACTCGACGCTGGGAGTCGCGCCGGGTGTGCGGCCGGAATCGCCGATGGACTCGATCGGTGCGCCCGATCCCTCCGCCGGTGTGGTGCCGGGTGCCAGCCCGCCCGGTGGCGTCCCAGGTGGCCTGGAAGATCCCGTCCCGGGCACCCATCAACCACTACCGGCTGCCGACAGCGAGTCCGTCCAGCCGAAGGACAACGGAACCATCGCGCCTGGCTCACTCAACAGTGGACCGGACCTCGGCTCTGCCGCATCGCACTGAATTGTCCTGCACCGCAATCCAACACGAGGGATCTGAGAGTATGAGAGCTCGAATTCGTCAGGCCGGTGTCATCGCGGCGTTCGTGGGCGCCGGCGTACTGGGCGCGCCCATCGCCGCAGCCGACCCGTCCGTTCCGGGGGACCCCACCGGGCAGATCTACACGCCGCCCGGATACATCGGCTATTACCCCGGTGTCTATGGGTTGCAGTCCATTTGGTCGTTGACTCCGCCACCCCGAGTCCGCGACGCCGGCGGCACCAGGGCGATGACCAACGCCGACCCCATGTCATCCCATGTGGGTATGCCGGGCGATCGGCTGGGTGTGCAACTGAAGCATGTGACGGTCAAGCCCCATGAAGCCGGTCCGCTCGGGCAGGTGTTTGGCGCCCGTCCGTCGTCGCCCATGCAGCGGACCGGCGCACCGGAGGCCGCCGGGGGTACCGCGCCGGGGGCGACGGCCGCCACCGGCCGGCAGAACATCCCTACCGGGCAGCCCCTCGGTCTGGAGAATCCGGCCCCCACGGGGACCGTGCCGGATGCGCCGATACCCGGCTTGGAGGCTCGGCAACCGGCCCGGAGCGCGGTCGCCGCGCCGGACACCGCGAACTGAATCCGTCGGGCGGTCAGCTGCTGACACGAAAAGGCACCCAGGTACGTGATCCGGGCTGAATACGTACCTGGGTGCCTTATCGAGATAGAGCGAAAAGGGCGCTCAGCTTTCGATCTTGATGTCGACCTCGTGGATCCCGGCGCCGGTGGGGCTCACCGTCGCGGTGCCGTTCCCGGCCGAGGACAACGCCCGCAGCGTCCAGTCGCCCGGTGCGGCGAAGAACCGGAAGTCGCCGGTCGCCGACGCCACCACCTCGGCGGTGAACTCATCGGAGGAATCCAGCAGGCGCACAAAAGCACCGCCCACTGTCTGGCCGTTGCCATCGACCACGCGGCCGGTGATCACGGTTTCCTTCTCCACGTCGACGCCCGCCGGAATGGCCAGGCCCTGCTTCGGTGCACTGCACATAACTAGCTTCCCAACTCGATCGGGGCTCCCACCAGAGAGCCGTATTCGGTCCAACTGCCGTCGTAGTTCGTCACGTTCTGGTGTCCCAGGAGTTCCTGCAACACGAACCAGGTGTGCGAGGAACGCTCACCGATACGGCAGTACGCGATGGTTTCCTTTTCACCGTCCAGCCCCGCGTCGGCGTAGAGCTTGGCCAGCTCTTCATCCGACTTGAAGGTGCCGTCTTCGTTGGCTGCCTTGCTCCACGGGACGTTGATGGCGCCGGGGACGTGCCCGGGGCGCTGGCTCTGCTCCTGCGGGAGGTGCGCGGGAGCCAGGATCTTGCCGGAGAACTCGTCGGGCGAACGCACGTCGACCAGGTTCTTGGCACCGATGGCGGCGATCACCTCGTCGCGGAAAGCGCGGATGGAGTTATCCGGGGCGGCGGCCTGGTAGGACGTCGCGGGCCGGGAGACGGTGTCGGTGGACAGCGCGCGGCCATCCAGCTCCCACTTCTTGCGGCCGCCGTCGAGCAGCTTCACGTCCTGGTGCCCGTACAGCTTGAAGTACCAGTAGGCGTACGCGGCGAACCAGTTGTTGTTGCCGCCGTAGAGGACCACGGTGTCGTCATTGCTGATGCCCTTGTCGGACAGCAGCTTCGAGAACTGCTGCTGGTCGACGAAGTCACGCTTGACCGCGTCCTGCAGATCGGTCTTCCAGTCCAGCCTGACGGCGCCCTCGATGTGGCCGACGTCGTACGCGCTGGTGTCCTCGTCCACCTCCACGAACACCGTGTTAGGGGCGGAAAGGTTGTCTTGCGCCCATTGGGCGGAGACCAGTACGTCAGAGCGTGCCATAAAGGGCTTCCTTTCAGGGTAATTAGTTTTGTCGGGTTACTGAGCCGACGGTTGTGTGCGGCGAAAACGGGTGACGAGAGGGTACAGCTGGCAGCCCAGGCAGATGCCGAAGGCCGCGTTCAAGAATGCAGCGCCCAGCGCGAACGCCGTCGCGATCAAGCCAAGCAATGTGACGCCGGTGGCGAACCCGATGGTTCCGACCGCGGCGAAGGTGAAGCCCAGCAGTTGGGCGAACTGCAGCGGCGGGATGGGCTCGCGCTCGGTCACCGGGCTCAGCCTGGGCTGAATCAGCGTCCGGAAGATCGTGCCGTAGGGGCCGCGATGCGGCCCGAGCAGCGCGCCGATCGCAAAGACCACCGCTTGGAGTCCCAGGATGACCGCGGCCGCCACCGGCGACACGGCAGATACCGCCAGGGTGACGATGAGAACAGTGGTGGTGACCCAGGCGACGAAGCGGGGTCCGCGAACGTCAACCTGCGTGATTGAGGGCGTTGAGTGGGCAGTGGTCATGGATTGTTGTGCTCCTAAGGGTGGCGGATATGGCTACACCTGTTACGGCACACTCGAAGGTGGCCGCGATTAGCAGCAACAACAGCAGCAGCCCGCGACGCGGCACAGATCGACGGCGCGTCGTTTGGTGAGCATCGGCTCAAGGCGGGCTTGCACGGCGACGAGTTTACCCCGGCTGCGTCAGGCCTTGCAGGGCAGTGCGCAGGTCCGCGGCCTTCGGTACTCCCGAGACTCGATATGCCTGCCGTCCGGTGGCATCGAAGATGAAGGTGGTCGGCAGTGACAAGACCGACAGGGCCCGAGCCGCGTCGGGGTTTGCGTCGATATCGACCTCTATATGCGCCACCTCGGGCTGCTCGGCCGAGACCTGGTCCACGACGCGACGGACCGCCGCGCACGGGCCACACCACACCGCGCTGAAGTGCACGATTGTCGGTCCGGTGGCCGAGAGTGCGATACCTGGCGGGGCCTGCGCCTCGTCCGCGCCACCGGGGCCGGCACGCAGCTTGCCGGACTTGCTCTTGATGGCGACCGCGATGAGGCTCGACGCCAGCAGCGCGACCGCGATCGCAATGACAGCGGTCACCAACGGCGATGAGCCGCTCGCCGGAAGAGCGGACAAACCTGGCGTCATGACTGCTTGAACGCGTCCAGGGAGATGGTTACTCCCTTGGCGATACCTTCGATGATCACATCTGATCCACGTGCGCCGACCGTTGTTGGTTCGATGGCAAAGGGGAGCTTCTGCCGGGGGACCACCTTGGTGAACGCGGCGAACACACCCGCCTGCTGTTCCTCGGGCACGTCGCGGTCGGCCGTTCCCGGGCCTGTGACCACGGATGTGGCGACGAACTGAAGGTCTGTCTTGTCGCGTCCCCCGACGGAGACGTCTACGGACACGGTCACCTTATGTTGGAAATCACCCGTCTTCGGAGTGCCGGTGAACAGCAGACCGGTTCCGGTGGAGATGCCCGATTCGGTGGTGCCGCCGGTGGCGTCGTTCTGTTCTTTCGGAGGTGGTTCGACGGCGAGGTCGTTGATCCCCATGAATCGACCCAGGTGATTGGAGTCAATGATGATCCGGCTCTCCACCCGATCCACCCGCAGCGGGGAGTCCGGGCGGATCAACCAGGACGCCTGGGAGATATCGATGCCGTGCAGCGTGCCTTCCAGCGTTGCCTTCCCCGTTTCGGCGTGGTCCACGCCGTGCGCCTTGATCTCGACTTCCTTGTACCGGTGCGCCAGAGCCTGGGGGATGAACGGGAACACCAAGATGGCGACGGACGGATCGGAGCTCAGGTTCGCCTCGGCGCGCAGGGTCCGGGACAGCCGGTATTCGGCGTAAATCGCAAACCCGAAATCGGTGCCGGTGGCCACGATTGCCAGTGCACATACCGCCGCGATAGTGGCGATCAGGGGTTTGCGCATCTGCACATTCTGGCGTACTCCCGCGCGTTCGCGGTTCTCGGCCACGGACTGCTGGTGTTCATGCAGGCGGCTCATCCACGCTTACAAGCAGGTGGCGCGGTACATTATGGAACACCTGGAGACCGAAGCACCCGGGTGTTGGAGGGCTCGTTGGACCTGTTGCTGCTGACCGCTGACCCAAATCCGGACGCGGTGCTGCCGTCCTTGTCGCTGCTCGCCCATACCGTGCGACCAGTGCCCAGCGAGGTGTCCTCGCTGTTAGAGGCGGGCTCCGCCGACGTGGCGATCGTCGATGCGCGCACCGATCTGGCGTCGGCGCGCGGACTGTGCCGACTGCTGGGCGCGGCCGGATCCTCGGTTCCGGTGGTCGCCGTGGTCAACGAAGGCAGCCTGGTGGCAGTCAACGTCGACTGGGGTCTGGACGACATCCTGCTGCCCGGCACGGGACCCGCCGAGATCGACGCGCGGCTGCGTCTGCTGGTGGGGCGCCGTGCTGGCGCGGTCAACGTGGAGAACGCCAGCAAGGTGGTGCTCGGCGAACTGGTCATCGATGAGGGCACGTACACCGCGCGGTTGCGTGGCCGCCCGCTCGACCTCACCTACAAGGAGTTCGAGCTGCTCAAGTATCTGGCGCAGCATGCCGGCCGGGTATTCACCAGGGCCCAGCTGCTTCAAGAGGTGTGGGGATACGACTTCTTCGGTGGCACCCGCACCGTGGACGTCCATGTGCGACGGCTGCGCGCCAAACTGGGCGGTGAGTACGAATCGCTCATCGGCACCGTGCGCAATGTCGGTTACAAGGCGGTGCGCCCGCCGCGCGCGAAGGGTGATGCCGGCGGATCCGAGAGTGCCGGTGCCGTGGACTCTGACGACGACGCTGAACTGGACGACGACGTGCTCGATGACGGCGCCGACGAGGACATCACCGCCGAACCAGGGGCGCGCAACGCGGGCTGAATTCCGACTAGCGTGGCGGTATGACCGAATGGGTCCCGCTTCTTGATGATCAGCGCCAATTACAGATACGTGAGTTGATCGTCGAGGCCACTCGCGTCGACGGCATTGCCCCGGTGGGGGAGCAGGTGCTGCGGGAGCTGCGTGGAACCGGGGCCAAGCATCTGGTCGCCGAGGACGGCGACGATGTGGCGGGGTACCTGAACTTGGTGCTGCCCGATGAGGGCGCCGCCGACGAGAATGCCACGGCGATGGCCGAATTGGTGGTCGTGCCGGGGGCACGGCGCCGGGGAATCGGCTCGGCGATGATCCGGCTTGCCCTCGCGGAGGGCGGTGACGGTACCCGGATCTGGGCGCATGGCGACCTTCCGCCCGCCCGCGCACTGGCCGCGACGCTCGGACTGGTCGCGTTGCGGCGACTGCACCAGATGCGCCGACCGCTGGCAGATCTGCCTGCCATCTCCGCCGATGCGAGTGTCGTAATCCGCCATTATGCTGGGCCGCAAGATGATTCGGATATTCTGCGGGTCAACAATGCCGCATTCGCCTGGCATCCGGAGCAGGGAGGCTGGGGTCAGGACGATCTGTCCGCCCGGTTTGCCGAACCGTGGTTCGATCCGGGTGGTTTGTTCCTCGCGCACGACGCGCAAACCGGCGATCTTCTCGGATTTCATTGGACCAAAACGCATTTGGACAAGCCCGGAGTGGGCGAGGTGTACGTCGTCGGGGTTGACCCAGCCGCGCAGGGGCGGGGGCTAGGCCATCTGCTGACTCTGGTGGGGCTGCACCATCTGGCTGACGCCGGTCTGGGCACCGTGTTGCTGTACGTCGAGTCGGACAATGGCGCGGCCCTGCGGACGTATGAGCGGCTGGGATTTGCGGTGTTCCACACCGACGCGGCATACGGTCGGGCCTGACAAGGCGTTTACCTGCGATAACGACCGGACTGTCAAGTCTGTGAGTTCACTTTCCGTTCACCTGCGGTCGGGTGCCCGTCCATCGTCTGCCTTTAGTTTCCGGGGTGCGCGTAGAAGATCCACCCCCATCACCCGTCTTCCCATCACTCATGCGAGAAAGCGAGAGCCGTGAACCTCAAGGCCGTGAATCTTAAAAGCACCGGCACCACGATCTTCGCGGCAGCCGCCGCGGTCGCCTTGACCGCCGGCCTCGCCGCCTGCGGCAGCGACAACACCACGGGAGGCTCCTCCTCGAGCGCATCGGGCGCTGCTTCCGGCTCGGGTGAGTGTGCGGGCAAGGCCAAGCTGAGCGCCGAGGGTTCGTCGGCCCAGAAGAACGCCTTCGACATCTTCGCCAACGAGTACTCGACCGCGTGCTCCGGCAAGTCGATCAACTACAACCCCACCGGCTCGGGCAAGGGACGCGATAACTTCATCGCCGGACAGGTCGACATCGGCGGCTCCGACTCGGCGCTGTCCGAAGAAGAAGCGGGCAAGGCAAAGGAGCGCTGCAGCGGCAACGAGGCGTGGAACCTGCCCGTCGTCTTCGGCCCAATTGCCTTGGCGTACAACCTTCCCGGTGTCGACAAGCTGGTTCTGAACGCGGACGCGGCCGCCAAGATCTTCACCGGCGCCATCACCACCTGGAACGACCCGGCCATCGCCGCCCTCAACCCGGGTGTGACGCTGCCGGACACCAAGGTCACCCCCGTGTACCGCAAGGACAAGTCCGGTACCAGTGAGAACTTCGGCAAGTACCTCACCACCGCCGCGCCGGAGAGCTGGACCAAGGGCAGCAGCGGTACCTGGGAGGGCGGCGCCGGTGAGAGCGCCGAGAAGTCCTCGGGTGTGGCCGAGAAGGTCAAGGCTCTGCCCGGTGCCATCACCTACGTGGAGAAGGGCTACGCCGACGACCTCAAGATGCCGTACGCCCAGATCGACAGCGGTGCCGGCGCCGTCGCGCTGACCCCGGAGACCGCCGCCGCCTCGGTGGAGACCGCCAAGTTCGCGGGCGAGGGCAACGACCTCAAGCTGGACCTGGCCTCGATCTATGGGACCAAGACAGCCGGTGCCTACCCGATCGTGCTGGCCACCTACGAGATCGTCTGCTCCAAGGGCTACAAGGACGCTGACGTCGCCGCCGCGGTGAAGTCGTTCCTGACGGTCGCGGTGAACCAGGGCCAGAAGGGTCTGGCCGATGTCGGCTACGCCCCCCTGCCCACGCAGTTCAAGTCCCGTCTGGAGACGGCCATCAAGGCGCTCTCTTAGCAGCTGATTCGTCCCCACCCGGTGAGCTTGGGTGACCCGGGTGGGGACGTACCATCAACGACATAGACAGCGAGTTCAATGAGCAGCCAGACCAGCGGGATCGATCCCGTGGGGGTAGCCCGTCCGGCGGATCTTGACGGATCGGTCTTCGAGGAGAAGCCACAACCCATGAGCGACGAGGGCGACCATCAGCCACCCGCCAAGGCCACCAATACGGTCACGAAGACGGTCACCCGTCCCGGCGACCGCATCTTCTCCGGACTCGCCAAGGGGTCAGGTGTATTTGTTGTCGCGCTCATCGGTCTGGTGGCCGTATTCCTGATCCTGCGTGCCGTGCCGGCGCTGAGTAACGACGACGAGAACTTCTTCCTCTACAACGGGCCATGGCGCACTGACGACACGTCGCACATGCAATTCGGCGTGCTCGATCTGTTCCAGGTCACCGTCTTCGTCTCGGTCTTCGCGCTCTTACTCGCGATGCCGGTGGCTCTGGGCATCGCGATCTACCTGACCGAGTACGCACCCGCGCGGGTGCGTGGTCCGCTTGCCTACGTCATCGACCTACTGGCCGCGGTGCCGTCCATCGTCTACGGCCTGTGGGGCATCTACGTACTGGCTCCGGCGATCGCGCCGGTTGCCCTGTGGCTCAACAGAAATCTCGGATTCATCCCGCTCTTCGCCGATAGCCCCGTGAACATCGGAGGCGGCGGCAACCTGTTCACCGGCGGCATTGTGCTGGCGGTGATGATCCTGCCGATCATCGCGGCCGTGACGCGCGAGGTCTTCATTCAGACCCCCAAGGGGCAGATCGAGGCCGCGCTTGCGCTGGGTGCCACCAAATGGGAAGTGGTGCGCACCACCATCATTCCTTTCGGTACCTCCGGATATATCAGCGGTTCCATGCTGGGGCTCGGCCGTGCGCTGGGCGAGACTATCGCGCTGATGCTGATCCTGTCGGGCACCTCGGTGGCGTTCGGATGGTCGCTGTTCGACAGCGGAAGCACCTTTGCAACCCATATCGCTTCCAATGCATCGGAATTCAATAACGAACTAGAGGCCGGAGCATACATCGCGGCGGGGCTGGTGCTGTTCGTGCTGACATTCCTGGTGAACTCGGCGGCCCGTGCCGTCGTCGGCGGAAAGGGCCAGGCATGACCTCGACTCTCGACAGGCCCGTGAAGGAGCCCGCCTTCCATCCGCTCTCGGGCCGGCGCAAGGCCACCAACGCCCTTGCCACGGTGTTGGTCTCGGCCGCGGTGCTGATCGCGCTAATCCCGCTGGTGTGGGTGCTGTACACGGTGTTCGACCGTGGATTCACCGCCGTCCTCAGTGCGGACTGGTGGTTCAAATCGCAGAACATGATGACCAACCGGATCGCGGGCGGCGGTGCCTATCACGCCATCGTCGGCACGCTGTTCCAAGGTCTGTTCTGCGCGATCATCTCGGTGCCCATCGGCATCTTCGTGGCCATCTACCTGGTCGAGTACGGTGCGAACTCCCGGTTGGCCAAGGTCACCACGTTCATGGTCGACATCCTGACCGGTGTGCCGTCCATCGTCGCCGCGCTCTTCATCTACGCCCTGTGGGTGGCCACGCTAGGGCTGCCGCGGTCGGGCCTTGCGGTCTCACTGGCCTTGGTGCTGTTGATGATTCCGGTGGTGGTGCGTTCCTCGGAGGAAATGCTCAAGATCGTCCCGAATGATCTGCGCGAGGCCTCCTTTGCCCTGGGCGTGCCCAAGTGGAAGACCATCGCGCGCATCGTGCTGCCGACGGCACTCTCGGGTGTGGTCACCGGTGTGATGCTGGCGCTGGCACGCGTCATGGGCGAGACCGCGCCGCTGCTCGTGCTCGTCGGTTACAGCAAGCTGATCAACTACGACATGTTCGGCGGGGAGATGGCCTCACTCCCGGGCATGATGCTCGATCAGCGCAGTGGTTCGGTGGTGGGTCTTGCCGAGTCCCGGCTCTGGGGCGCTGCCCTCACCCTCATCTTGTTGGTCGCGATTCTCAACGTGATCGCCAAACTCATTTCGCGTTTCTTCGCGCCCAAAAAGGTCTAGGAAGGTAGTCATGGCCAAGCGTCTCGATCTCAAGGACGTCAACATCTACTACGGCAAGTTTCATGCCGTTCAGGATGTCGCGCTGTCGGTTCCGCCCCGCAGCGTGACGGCGTTCATCGGCCCGTCCGGTTGCGGCAAGTCGACGGTGCTGCGCACCCTCAACCGGATGCACGAGGTGACGCCCGGTGCCCGCGTCGAGGGTTCGGTGCTGCTCGATGGAGCCGACATCTACGGTGCCGGGGTTGACCCGGTGTCGGTGCGCAAGACCATCGGCATGGTGTTTCAACGGCCAAACCCATTCCCCACCATGTCGATTCGCGACAACGTGGTGGCCGGCCTGCGGTTGCAGGGTGTGCGCAGCAAGAAGACCCTTGACGAGGTCGCTGAGCGTTCGCTGCAGGGCGCCAACCTGTGGAACGAGGTCAAGGACCGTCTCGACCGCCCGGGCGGCGGGCTCTCCGGCGGTCAGCAGCAGCGTCTGTGCATCGCCAGAGCCATCGCCGTGCAGCCGGACGTGCTGCTGATGGACGAGCCGTGCTCGGCCTTGGACCCCATCTCCACGCTGGCCATCGAGGATCTGATCTCCGAGCTCAAGCAGGAGTTCACCATCGTCATCGTCACGCACAACATGCAGCAGGCCGCCCGCGTCAGTGATCAGACCGCGTTCTTCAACCTGGAGGCCGCAGGCAAGCCGGGCATGCTGGTGGAAATCGACGACACCGAGAAGATCTTCTCCAACCCCAGCCAGAAGGCCACCGAGGACTACATCTCCGGTCGTTTCGGCTGATCCAGATCGCACGATTGGCGCCGAGTCTGCATCTCACGACGGTTTTGTGCCTCGAAACGTCGTGAGACGCAGACTCGGCGGAATACCTCGGGCCGTGGCGCTGTCTTAGTCGGCATGACAAAGGCAGTGCAGTTCGACCAGTACGGCGACATCGATGTCCTGCAGGTGCGTGAGGTGCCGCGTCCGGTACCCGGGCCCACGGACGTGCTTGTGCAGGTGCGGGCCGCGGGAATCAACCCCGGTGAGGCGAAGATCCGTACCGGGATGCTGCACGATCGGTTCCCTGCGACCTTCCCCTCCGGGCAGGGCAGCGACCTGGCGGGTGTCGTGGTGGAGGTCGGCCACAGCGTGGCGCGTTTTGCACCAGGGGACGAGGTGTTCGGCTATACCGACGATCGGGCCAGTCACGCCGAGCTCGTCGTTGTTCCGGCCAGCCAACTGGTGACCAAGCCCGAGAGTTTGTCGTGGGAGGTGGCAGGCAGTCTGTTCGTCGCGGGTACCACCGCCTACGCCGCGGTCGGCTCGGTTGATCTGGCTCCGGGTGACGTGGTTGCCGTCTCTGGCGCGGCGGGTGGAGTGGGCACCATCGCCGTACAGCTCGCCAAGGCCGCTGGTGCGACCGTGATCGGTATCGCGGGGCCGGGTAACGACGAGTGGCTCACCGCGCATGGCGTCATCCCGGTCAACTACGGCGACGGGCTGGCGGACCGCATCAAGGCAGCAGCGCCCGAGGGGCGGGTCGACGCCTTCCTCGACCTCTTCGGCGGGGGCTACGTGGAGCTGGCGCTCAATGAGCTTGGAGTGGAGCTGCGGCGAATCGACACCATCATCGATTTCGCGGCGATCGAGCGATACGGCGTGCAAAGTGTGGGAAACGCCGAAGGCGCCTCTGCGCAGGTGCTCGCCGAGCTGGCCGCACTGATTGTCGACGGAAAGCTGGATGTGATTGTCGCGCAGACGTTCCCGCTGGACGAGGTGCGCAATGCGTACGAACTTCTAGAGCGGCAGCACACCCGGGGAAAGATCGTTTTGGTGCCTTAGCCGCTCAGAGCGACGTCAGGTGGTCGTGGCCCTGTCCCTCGGGCGGCAGGGTGCCGGTCACCTGGAAGATGACCCGGCGGGCGACCTCGACCGCGTGGTCGGCGAAGCGCTCGTAGAAGCGGCCCAGCAGCGTCACGTCGACGGCGGCGGCCACTCCGTGCTTCCACTCGCGGTCCATGAGCACGGTGAACAAGTGCCGGTGCAGGTCATCCATCGCATCGTCTTCCTCGTTGATGCGAGCGGCCTTCTCCGGGTCGCGAGTCAGCAGCACCTCTTGCGCACTGTTACCCAAATCGACCGCGACGCGGCCCATTTCGGCAAAGTATCCGTTGACCTCTTCGGGCAGTGCGTGCTGCGGATGGCGGCGCCGGGCGATCTTGGCGACGTGCAGCGCCAGAGCGCCCATCCGGTCCACGTCGGCGACGATCTGGATGCTGCTGACAACCTCGCGGAGGTCTCCGGCCACGGGAGCCTGCAGGGCCAAGATGGCGAAGGCATTCTCCTCGGCGGCGGCGCTCATCGCGGTGATCTGCTCGTGGTCGGAGATGACCTGCTCGGCGAGCACGAGATCGGCCTGCAGCAGTGCACGAGTGGCCCGCTCCATGGCGGCTCCGGCCAACCCACACATCTCCCCCAGCTGTGCCGATAGTGAGGACAGCTGCTCCTGAAACGCGGTACGCATGGATCAAGCCTACGGACCCGCCGTCGTTGAGTCATGGCCCTGGCGTGAACGGCGAGTGAATGCCGCCACAGGTTCCGTGAAAGAAACTGAGATCAGCGTCTAAATAGACGGACTATCCGCAGGTAGCGTCGCCGGCATTGACGACCGTCAGGTCCATGGGGAGCTCGGCGGGCGCCATCGCGCCCGAGGACAGCTGTAACGGCACGGTCGAGCCGGCGGCGGGCGGAGCCTGCAAGTTCGCGGTGGAGGCGTAGTCACTGCCCAGGACCACACGCACGGTGGTTTGTGCGCCGTTGATCCGTTGCAGCTTGGCACCGCCGAAGGAGGCGGCAACGGTCGCGGCCTGCTGCTCGTGCCCCGGCGAGAAAAAGACCGTGGTGGAGGGCAGGGCGGACGGATAGTCGTCGGTAGCGGTGATGCCGAATCCATAGTGGGTCAATTGGCTCGCAGCCGACGCTGCCAGGCCCGTTTGGCCCGTGCTGTTGGATACGTGCACATTGATCTCGCTGGGCTCGGTGGTTACCAGATCGACGGGCTCGCTTGGCGTAGCGGCCGGAGTTGGTGTGGCGGTGGATGTTTCGCCGAGTTCGCTTGCTGCTCCGTGCTCGCTGGACGCCAGCGTGGTGTCCTGGGTGGTGGTGCCGGGCATCGGAACGCGGGTGCCGTCGGGCTGCAGCTCGCCGGGCAGCGGATCATCATTGATGATGGCGTCGAAGATCTTTCGGATATCCGTGGTGCGGGGCGTCTCATTGCCTTCGGAATCGGTGCCGTCGGTCGGCACCGTCAGGAAGGTGATTCGGCCGGCCTTCACGTCCTGGAGCGACTGCCCCAGGTCCACAAGGTCTTTGGTCCTGATGTTGTCGACGTAGGAGTCGTCGATGAAGGTGTTCACCACGTTGTTGAGCTTGCTCAACGAGAAGAACGTGTTGTGCGAGATCATCGAACGCAGCAGGGACGACAGGAACAACTGCTGGCGCTTGATGCGTCCGTAGTCGCCGTTGTATTCGGTGGTGACCTGGCGTGCGCGCACGTACTGCAGGGCGGTGTGCCCGTCAATCGTTTGGCGCCCAGCGTTTTCCAGCACGGTGCCCAGCTCGTAGTCTTCGATCGGCGTGGGCGTGCACACCTCGACGCCGCCGAGCGCGTCGACCATCTTGGAGAAGCCGGCGAAGTCCACCCCGAGGAAGCGGTTGATGTTCAACCCCGACATCTTCTGGATGACCTTGACCAGACACTTGGGTCCGCCGTATGCGAATGCCGAATTGAGTTTGGTTTCGGTGTATGCCTTATCGGGCCCGTAGGACCGGGTGTCCTCGTTCCAGACCTCGCACAGTGTCGGCTGGATCGCCAGATCACGCGGGAAGGACACCACCGCGACACGCTTACGGTTCGCCGGGATGTTGACCAACATGATGGTGTCCGAGCGGGTGCCCTCGGCGTCGGAGGTGTCTCCGGCTCCCATGTTGCTATTGGCGCCTGCCCGGGTGTCCACGCCGATGATCAGGAAGTTCTCGTCGCCGTATTGAGCGTTGGGATCGCGAATATCGTGAGAGTTGGGGTCCAGCGCCTCGACGCGGTTGAGTCGGTTGTTCTTGACGTTGCTCCACTGCCACGCACCGCCGGTCAGAGCCAGGGAGCACACCGCGACGACGGCGGCGATGGAGCGTCCGAGGTAGATGGGCCGCCGCGAGCGCTTGGGTTCAGGTTCCCGAACAGAGGCTTCCGGATTGCCCACCCGGATCGGAATGGCGCGGGTGTCGATGTTGTCGTCCAGATTCGATGCCCGTACGCGGCCCGCGGCGGCCTTGTCATAGAGGGGGGCGTCGTCCGGGTAGTCCACAAAGTCGGGGTGTTCATCGGGGTGGTGATCGAGATGGGGCATGTCCTGCGGCACCTGCGGCAGGACATCGGTGTGGCTCTCGTCGGCGATCGGGCCGGGAGTGGGCTCCTCGGCGCGGTCCTCGTCCTCTGAGCGAGCGTGCCGCCTCGATCGGCGCCCACCGCCAGCACCCTCGCGGGCCAGGAGGTCGGCCACGGACAGGGAGTGCGAGCCGGTCTCGTGTGCCGACGGCGCGGTCTCCTCCGGCGCGGGAGTTGGCTTGGCTCCGCTGGGAGCCGGTCGGGGAGGCCGTGCGGCCTGTCTGGGTGCGGGCCGGGGAGAACGCGACGACGGCTCGGCGCGCAGCGTCTCGCGCACCGACTGCTCGATCTCCAAGCGCCGGGTCCACTCGTCGTCGGTGGGGTCAGGCAGCGAGTGATTCAGGGCCGGCGGTGGTGTCCACGGTGTGTTGGATCGTTCCGGCGCCACGTCGATGTCAGGATGACTGCCAACGGGCTCGATGGCGCGTTCCCATGGCGCCGCGCCATATGCGCGTGGTTGGGCAGGAGTGGCGTTGGGGCCATCACCCATGTTCAACCTCGCTTAAAACGTCTGGACAGTTGCAAGTACACGGCACACCGGCAGCACATAGCGCCGTGCCCGGGGCACGGTCGTCGTCACATGCTACTGAGCATTGCCGCAGATCACCATGCCCAGTGACCGAGATGTGACCCCACGTCACCCGCCAGAGTGCATGACATCGGCGGCCGAGGGAACAGTGCAATCGTCGGGGTCATTGAGCCAGCCATCGGGTAGCGACACCTTGCCCGGTGACCCCTGGCGCCCGCGGGGGCCGTTTCCGCCTTCGGGGAAAGGAGCCGTGGCGTCCAGCTGATGGAGAAGGGTGTCCAGCTCGGCGAGGGTACTGACGAGCGCGAGCGCCCGGCGGAGGTCTCCACCGGCCGGGAAGCCGTGCAGATACCACGCGATGTGCTTGCGCATATCGCGCAACGCCTTGTCCTCCCCAAAATGGTCGACGAGCAACACCGCATGACGCCGCATGATGTCCGTGACCTGACCGAGATTCGGGGGCTCGGGAATCGTCTGACCGTTGAATACGGCACTCAACTCGGCGAAGAGCCAGGGTCGGCCGAGGCAACCGCGACCGATGACAACACCGTCGCAGCCCGTCTGCTCCATCATCACGACCGCATCGGCGGCATCGAAAATGTCGCCGTTCCCGAGAACGGGGATGGTTGTGACGTGATTCTTGAGTGCGGCGATCTGGTTCCAGTCGGCGGCCCCGGAGTAACGCTGAGAGGCGGTGCGCGCGTGTAGTGCGACGGCCGCGGCGCCCTCTGCCTCGGCGATGGCTCCGGCATCCAGATGGGTGTGGTGGTCGTCGTCGATGCCGACGCGGAACTTGACCGTCACCGGTATGTCGGTGCCCTCGGTGGCCCGTACGGCGGCGGAGACGATCTGGCCGAACAGTCGCCGTTTATAGGGAAGCGCGGCCCCTCCGCCATTTCGGGTGACCTTGGGTACCGGGCAGCCGAAATTCATATCGATGTGGTCGGCGAGATTCTCGTCGACCACCATCTTGGCGGCGCGGTAGGTCGTTTCCGGATCCACCGAGTAGAGCTGCAGCGAGCGTGGCGACTCTTCGGGGGAGAAGGTCGTCATGTGCAGGGTGACGGGGTGGCGTTCGGCGAGTGCCCGTGCGGTCACCATCTCGCAGACATACAGTCCGCTCACGGTGCCGGTGGTGGCCAGCTCGAGCTCCCGGCACAACGTCCGGAACGCCACGTTGGTGACACCCGCCATCGGCGCCAGTACGACCGGGCTAGGCAATGCCAAAGACCCGATCCGCAGTTCGCGGGATCGGGCCTTCGGGAGGTCGACGGATGCGGTCACGTGTCAGTCGATTAGACGCTGACCGCTTCCCTGGCTGCCTTGGCGGCGTTGCGTTCGGCGCGTTTGGCCTGGCGCTCCAGGTACTTGGCCTTGACTTCCTCGAAGTCCTCGGAGGTCTTCTTGAGGTCACCGATGATGCGTTCGACACCCTCGCGGTACTCGTCGCCCTCGCCGTTGATGTCGTCACGATCGAAGATGCGCCACTTACGCAGCACCGGCAGCACCACTTCCTCGAGGTGTGACTGCGGGTCGTAGACGCCGCCGGTGGCGATGGTGACCGCGTTACGGCGGAAGCCCGGAATCGTGTAGCCGGGCATCTTGAAGTTGTCGAGCACCCGGAAGATGGACTTCATGGCCTGGTTCGGGGCGATCTTGAGACCGGCCTCGACCATGTTGCGGTAGAAGATCATGTGCAGGTTCTCGTCGGTGGAGATGCGCTTGAGCAGCTCATCGGCGATCGGCTCGGCGCAGGCCTTACCGGTGTTGCGGTGCGAAACCCGGGTGGCCAGCTCCTGGAACGTCACGTACACCACCGAGTCGAACAGGCTCTCGGCAAAGAGTTCCTCGCCGCCCTGGCGGTTCTGGCCGGGGGAGAAGCCGCGAGTCATCTGCTCCACGCGCAGCTTCTCGAGTTCGAACGGGTCCACCGAACGGGTCACCACCAGGTAGTCGCGGATGGCGATGCCATGGCGGTTCTCTTCGGCGGTCCACCGGTTCACCCAGGTGCCCCACGGCCCGTCCATGGTGAAGTTCATGGCGATCTCGCGGTGATACGAGGGCAGGTTGTCCTCGGTCAAAAGATTGGTGATCATGGCGACCTTGGCCACCTCGGAGAGCTTGGACTGCTCGGGGTCCCAGTCCTGACCACCTAGAGCCTTGTAATTCTTGCCCTCTGACCAGGGGACATAGTCATGCGGGTTCCAGTCCTTGGTGACGCCGAGGTGGCGATGGACATTCTCCTCGACCACGGGCTCAAGCTCATGGAGCAGCTCCAGGTCGGTGAATTCCTTCTGCATGGATATCCCTCAGGTTCGACAGAGTTATCTGTATCTGGAAGTTGCAGTCAATATATCTGTAAACGACGGTTGCATACAAGTGGACGGACTGTGGCGCACAACAACGTGCCCGCGGGCCCTCTGGCGTGCGGATGAAGGCATTTCTCGCTCGAGCTGCGAGGCCTGTACACCCGCAGTATGCTTGCTGACAACCCAAAGATGGAGGTGTAACCAGTGAAGTCGGTAGTGAACGCGGCCATTGTCACGGTTGCGGGTGCGGGTTTTTCGTTGGCGATGGCGGGGCTGGCCCATGCGGGTGGTCCGACCGATACCACCGGGCAGTTCTACAGCGACGCCTCCTCGACCCTCAAGGGTGAGGGCTACACGGTCGTTGTGGCTGGCCGTTCCGGTGATCAGGTAGGGCTGGACGACTGTCTTGTCTCGCACCAGGAAGCATTCACCGTCAAGAAGGGTCAAGACGACCGCGGAAAGATGGTTCATGTGACCCTGCGCTGCTACAAGGTGGAGGTCGCGGCGGCTAAGAAGGCTGCCGAGGAGAAGGCGAAGTCTGCGGCGGCGTAGTCGTCCCAGTCGTTGTCGTCGGCGTCGAGTTCGCGCCCTGTAGCAGTATCTGCACGCAGTAGTCCACGAACCGCTGGCGTTCCACTTTCAGCTCCTCATTCAGGTATCCCCTGAAAAGGCTTGTCAGCGCACCGACCAAACTGGTCGCGACCAGTTGTTGCTGCACCTCGTCGGCCAGATTGGTGCTGAGCTTTCCCTGCAACAACGCGACGAATCGCGGCAGCCAGTCGTAACCGGACTCCGAGAGCGTTGGCTCAAATGTCGGCGCTATCAAGAGAACTCGCCCCATGGTGGGTTCGTCCACCATCAGCCGGACGAACGCGTCGACACCTTCGTGTGCCGACCGCGCGCCGCTGAGCGCTTCGATCGCACGAAATCCCACGTGGTCGTAGACCGCCCGGACAAAGGTGTCGCGGTCGGAGAAGTTCTCGTAGAAGTACCGCTCGGTCATGCCGGCGGATCGACATACGGCACGGACGGTGACGGCAGGCCGTGGGCTCACGCCGAGTAGCCGCACGCCCGCTGCCATGAGCTCGCGCCGCCGCTCATCGGCGCGCTCGGCCGCCGAGATACCCGCCCAGCTACGTCGCTGCGCTTGACCGTTCGTCACGGGCCTCCTAATCTGATATCAAAGTTGACAACCCTGATTGTCACTATACGTCGAACTGCAATGGAGCGTTCCGAATGGTCAACGATATGTCCGAGCTCGCCCAGTCTGCCGCGGAATCCGGTGCGTTCGTGTCGGGCTGCCCAGTGAGTCATGGCGCGGCTTCGTCGACCACCGTGCCGCTTGGCCCGGAATCGTTGACGTGGAAGTACTTCGGCGATTGGCGTGGGGTGCTGCAAGGCCCCTATGCCGGGTCCATGCAGAACATGCATCCACAACTGGGCGCGGCCGTCGAACAGCACTCCCTGTTCTTCCGGGAACGTTGGCAGCGGCTCCTGCGCTCGTTGTATCCGATCGGTGGCGTCGTGTTCGACGGGGATCGCGCACCGATGACGGGTGCCGAGGTGCGCGACTATCACGTCAACATCAAGGGAGTCGACGATCAGGGGCGCCGGTACAGCGCACTCAATCCGGACGTCTTCTACTGGGCGCACGCGACCTTCTTCATGGGCACGATCGTCGTCGCGGACTGGCTCAGCGGCGGTATCGGTGAGGCCGAGAAGCGTCAGCTCTTCGATGAGCACATCACGTGGTACCGGATGTATGGCATGAGTATGCGGCCGGTGCCGAAGACCTGGGAGGATTTCCAGGGGTACTGGGATCACATGTGCACCAACGTCTTAGAGGACAACAAGGCCACGCGCGATGTGCTTGACCTGTCCACTTTGGCGGTGCCGCCGTTTGCGCCCTGGATTCCCGAGGGGCTGTGGCGGTTCCAACGGCGTTTGGTGGCGCCGATGTTTGTCTGGCTGACCGTTGGGCTGTACCACCCGGCCGTTCGGGAACGTTTCGGCTACACCTGGTCTGCGCGCGACGAATGGTGGCACCGAAAGTTCGGGCAGGCCGTCAATGTGCTCTTCAAGTTCGTGCCCGAGCGCAAGCGCCGTCACCCCCGGGCCCGCGCCGGATGGGATCGCGCGGTTGGGCGTACACCGGCGGATGCGCCGCTGCCGCAGACCCCGGACCGCAACCTGCCGCCGCTGGATACCTGGGGCAGCCCCAACCACTACAACCCCAAGGTGTCATAGCCGTTGTTCGCCTTTCGCCGGTGACAGCGCGGTCTACCTGCCATGATTTCTGCTCATGGCAGGAAGTTGGGGCTCTGTCCTTACCGGACTCGTTCCGCTCGGATTGGTTGTCGCGCTCTCGCCGATCACCGTCATCCCGGCAGTGTTGGTCTTGCAAGCGCCACGGCCACGGCCGAGTGGGCTTGCCTTCCTGGCCGGATGGCTCTTCGGCCTCGCCGCGCTCACGGCGCTGTGTGTCTCGGCCACAGGTTTACTCGGCGGGCTACACCGATCGGCGCCGAACTGGGCCTCGTGGGTGCGGGTGGTCCTCGGCTCGGTGCTGATCCTGTTCGGTATCTATCGATGGCTGACCCGGCATCATCACACCGACTCACCGGCCTGGATGCGAACGTTCTCCACCATCGGCCCGGCCCGGGCGGCGATCACCGGGACGGCCCTGGTGCTGGTGCGGCCGGATGTCCTGTTCATTTGCGTCCCAGCCGGATTGGCGATTGGTGCCAGTGGGCTGGATCTCGCTGATCGGTGGACGGCAGCGGCGTTCTTTGTCGTTGTCGCCGCCTCGACCGTCGCTATCCCGATACTGGCCTACGCGGCGGCGGGCCACCGGCTCGATGACACGATGAGCCGGCTCAAGGATTGGATGGAGAAGAACAACGCGGCCCTGATGGCCACCATCTTGATCGTGATCGGTGTGTTGGTGCTATACAACGGAATTCACGCGTTGGCCTGAGGCCGTGTTCAGCCGTGTGACGGCTTCGGGTAGTCGTTGTAGAACCCCTCGCCGGATTTCACGCCCAGCTTGCCGTCATCTACATATCGCTGCAGAAGGTCCCGCGATGTGGTGGGGATATGGGGGAAGTGCTTGATGTAGTTTTCTTCGATGTCCAGCGCGACATCGAGGCCTACCTGATCGATCGCGCGAAACACACCCATCGGGCTCATATGTGCCGCGACCCAGATCCGGTCGAATTCTGTCGGTGTCGAAACGCCCTCGGCAACGACGGCCAAGGCTTCCCGCTTGATGGCAGCCCACACCCGATTGATGATGAAACCAACACTTTCCGTGCGTGCGACGGCGGTGACGAAGCCGTGCGTAGGCAGCTCTGCACTAAGGATGTCGAAGATCCGTTCATCGGTCTGCCCGTCGGTCATCAGCTCGGCCTGCGGCGCTTCGGGAGGCTGGCCGTAGTGGGTGTTCAGAAATCTTTCTGGGTGTTTGACCTTGCCGATGAGCTCGCTGCTCATGAAGGACGACGAGTTGGTGCCGATGATCGCGTCGGGTGCGGCGATGTCATCGAGCTGGCCGAGGATATCGATTTTGAGTGCCTGCACCTCGGGAACGGATTCGACGACATACCAAGCGTCTTTCACCGCGCTGGGCAGATCGGTGAAGAACTCGACACTCGCCGGTGTGGCGCCCACATCGGCTCTGGCTTTGACCAATTCCGGAATTCTTTGATCGAGGAATTCCTTGGCCGACTTCAGTGAGTCCTCGGATACGTCGTAGAGATGCACCGCGCCGCCACGCGTTGCGAAGGTGAGGGCGATGCGGCGGCCGAGTGTGCCCGCTCCCAAGACGGTGACGGGTCGATTGGCGATGTTTGTCGGGGGTGAGTACGTCATGTTTTGTTCCGATCTATGTTGACGATTGGCGAGTTTCGTTTAGATTCCAACGATTCCGGTGAGGTTGCCTTCGACTTTCGCGAACGAGCGATCGCCGCTGCCGTCGAGGTTGACGGCCCGGATTTCTCCCGCCATGTCGCTCACGTAGGCGATGTCGGCGTCCTTGTCGATTGCCAGGCCGATCGCTTCGCTGAATCCCGAAGCGAGAATCGTGACCTCTCCACCTCCCTGTCCGGGTGCAGGAATCTTGGCTCTGTTCAACGTATTGCCCAAGGGCGCTGCGCCGCGGTCGGTCCAGTAGATCAATCCGGCGTCAAGATCTAGTTCGATGTCGATCGGCTCGGGCAGGTCGGTCCATAGCACCTCTATGTCTCGGTGCTGTGGAGTCTGTCCGTAGGGGATCTCCAAGGAAGTTCTAAAGATCCGTCCATCGCCGCCCTTGGTAGGGCCCTTCTGCGTCCAGTACAGAAGTCCGTTTTGTTCGTCGACCGCCACGCCGACGCAATGATTGCGAACAATGTTGCGGTCCGATTCGTTCACCGCGACGGTCACCTCGTCGCGTAGGTCACTGCCGTCCAGCCGCGCGCTGCGGACAGCCGCGCCCTCGCGATCGGACCAGTACAGCCGTCCGAGTGACCACGCCGCCGAAAGTTGTTTACCAGTAACAAAACTTCCTGTTGGCAGGAGGTAGGATCGCTCGGTTCCATCGATGGCTGCTCGCTCGATGGAACCGTTCTTTCCGTAGAAGTCGAGGTTGTGCTCGGTAAGGGGTTGGTTGGCGTCGGTGAGCGTGGGCACGCCCATGTTGGTCCAATAGATGTTCTGCCGTGCGGGGTCGACGACTATGCCGTCGGGCAGTTCGTTGAGTTCGGTCACCAATTCGGTGGGTTCCCCACCCGGGACGGGGAACTTCAGGATCGCCCTCTGGAGCTGATTCAGGGCAAGAAGGTGTCGAAACATGCTGTTCTCCTTGGGATGTCGTGCTATTCAGGCATCTAGTTGATGTAGTGCCGCCAAGATCGCACGGGTGCGTTCGTTGCGTCGCGTCAGTAGCCGGTGGTAGTTCTCGTCGCCGGTCCCGTACGCGGTGTCAATTGCATCGAGGAGTTGTTCGATGATCTGTGGGTCCGATGGGGGAGTTCCCGGCGTGATCTTGCCTACCTCGGCACCAAGGCCCTTATACAGATGCCGCGCGCCCTCTGAGCCGCCGCCCAGTGCGTTTCCTTCGAACAATCCTGTTGCGGCCCAGCGTAAGCCAAGCGAGTTCTGGAGGGCGAAGTCGAGGTCCGGAACGCTGACCACACCTTCCGCGACGAGGTACAGGGCCTCGCGCGTGAGTGCTACCTGGAGCCGGTTGGCGACGAAACCGGGGACCTCGCGACGAATCACGATCGGCGCGCGGCCCAGAGCTCGATACAGTTCGAGGGCGGTCCGAAGCGTGGAATCACTCGTATGCGCTCCGGGAACCACCTCAACGAGAGGCATCAACTCGGGCGGGTTGAAAGGATGACCGACAACGATGCGGTCGCTTGCTTCGAGGCCGTCGGCGATGAGCGTCGCGCCGATCGAGGAACTTGAGGTGGCCAACACCGCGTGCTCGGGGGCCGACTCCAGGAACTGGCCGAAAAGGTCGTGCTTGACGGCTAGGCGTTCGGGACCGTTTTCTTGGACCAAGTCTGCTTCGGCGACGACCTCGGCGAGTGTGTGGCTGGCGAACACGTCGGGGTCATCTGCGCCGAAGGTTGCTTCAACCACCGCATCGAGGTCCTCACGGGGATCGGTTATGCCAACGCGCCACCCATGGTCACGGGCCAGCCGTGCCCACGACAGTCCGATGACGCCGGCGCCGACGACTGCCATGGTCTTCTGCTGATCGCTCATTGTTCCTCCTGCGTCTTGTGTGGCGTAGCAACGGCAGATTCGGGTTCTTGCCTTGCCGCGCGTGCGCGGCTATCCGGGTGGCGCCTCACCGTGCTCTATCGACTTGATTCTGACTATGTGAACAACGTATCTAGCTATAAGTCGCACGTCGATGGTGTACAGGCCAAGAATGATTGTCCATTTGAACAATCCGTGACGTGGGGGAAGCAGTAGCCTGGTCACCGTGGGTGAGTCACTGTCGGACGCCGCGAAGGCAAATCTGAATGTTGTCGGACGTCAGCTGCTTGTCCGAGTGGACGAGCTGTGCGCCGAACAATGTCGGATCATTCGTGAACGCGTCGCCGCATACCGGGATCCTGCGCTGGTCACCGATGACGATCTGTTCGCGGCCGGCCGTGACCAGATGGTGTTCGTCTTGGAGGTAATGGGAGCGGGAGCTCCCGATACGAGTGTGGCGGGGCGGGTCGGCAGGCTGCGCGCAGAGCAAGGGGTGCCGTTGGCCGACGTGATGTCGGCCTACCGAGCCGGGGGCCAATTTCTATGGGACCAAATATTGCAGGCGATTGACGCAGCCGGCTTGTCACGGCAGGAGTTGCGGGCCGCAGCTTCACAGGCGTGGCAGAACCAGGACATCTATACCGACGCGATGGCCGAGGGATACCGCGAGGTCGTCGTCGAGCAGCTCATCCACCGGGATCAGGAACGTTCTGCGCTGGTAGGTGGGCTTATCGACGGCCGTCTACCAGCGGGCATGACCGCAGGGGATGCGGCACATCTACTCGGGCTACCGGAATCCGGCTGCTTCGTCGTGGTTGCTATTGATTCGGGGCCGCTCGACTACCGCGCGTTGCGTGCTGCGGAGAAGACCCTGGGCGACCGTGGCTTTGCCTCCGCATGGCGGGTTGAGCCCGATATGCAGGTGGGAGTGGTTGCGCTCGTTATGCGTTCGCGGCTCGGAGAGCTGGGCGAAGCGCTACGCGGTCTTGTCGTGCAGCGAATAGGGGTTAGCCCGGTTTATGACGGCTACCCTCCGCATGGTTCGGCTCTGAACTATGCGAAGGCCGCGTTGTTGGCGGCCACGGGGGACGAGGCGGTTTTGGCGTTCGACGTGAATCCCTATGCGATAGCGGCGGTTACCGATCCACCGACCATGGAGCGATACTGCGATCTGGTGTTAGGTGGCCTCGGTGACATTGGTGCCGCGGATCGGCAATTGCTCGTGAGCACCTTTCAGCAGTGGGTCACCTGTGACGGTTCCATTCCGGCCACTGCAGGTGCGATGTTCTGCCATCCCAACACCGTGCGGTATCGGTTGCGCAGGCTCAAGCAACTGACGGGACGCGATATCGCGCGCCCCCGTGACGTCGCCGAGCTGCATCTCGCCATCGAAGCCGAGCGCCGCCTGAACCTTTCCTAGCCGCGGACCGGCAACGGCTCGACACCGACGAGCTCGCAACTCTTGGCATACAGGTCGTCCTGCGCCGCTTGATTTTTGGTGTAGCGCCGTACCGGGCTCGGTGTTTGTGCGGCGAGGTATTCCCCATTGCGTCCGCGGTGCTCTTCCGACACCGCCATGTCGGTGATCAGCTGACTCGGCCGCTCCGGTGTGATCAGCGCCAGCATCACCACTGACCGCACCGGCTGCGGTATCTCGCGCCAAATGTCGGATCTGACATTACCGGGATGCAGTGCGTTCGACGTGACACCTGCGGGGAGACGGCGGGCCAGCGCATTGCTGAACAGAAGATTGCCCATCTTGGACTGCGCATAGGCGGAGAAAGTGAAGTAGAAACGCCTTCCTCGCCAGGTGTTTTCGTTGATCCTGCCCACGCTGTGGGCGACCGAAGCCAGATGGATGATGCGGGCATCGCCGGTCGGTGCGGCCTGCAACTGAGGAAGCAACAGGTGCGTCAGCAAGAAGGGGCCCAGATAATTGGCTCCCCACTGCAGCTCGTAACCATCCTCGGTTTTCGACTGGCGCATGGGCGAGGCGCCGGCATTGTTGATCAACACATCGACCTGGGGATGCTGCGCTGCCAGCTCACTGGCGAAACGTCGGATGTGCCCGAACGAAGACAAATCCAGTGACAGGACATCGACTCGAGCGCCCGGCGTCGCTTCCAGGATTTGTTCGCGGGCGGCGTTAGCTTTCTCTTGATTGCGGCACGCCATGACGATGGTGTGTCCATCCGCGGCCAATCGGTGCGCACTGGCCAGGCCGATGCCGGCGTTGGCGCCGGTGATGACGATCGTCTTGGGCATGCCCACTCCTCGCTGAGATGGCTAAATGAGATCGAGTGTCACAGGTTAAGGGATCTGCGTCGATGTCCGCGCGCGTACCTTGGTCAATGCCCCCAGGGCAAACACCAGTGTTAGTGCCGTCACCCCAACCCGGACGAGGTTGAGCAGGTTCCATTGCAGTGCGAGACGGTGGAGCTCGTCGGGAGTTTCGCCAAGCGATCCGAAGAAGAGCGTCATGTTGAGCTTGACAATGATGTAGATCGAGAGAGCGACCGCCGCTATCTCGGCGGCGCTCGCGATAAACAGTGAGCGCTTCTCCGGGGCCCGCCATGGGGTGCGCACGAACCAGACGATCAGCGTGACGGCGGCGATCTGGGTGAGCGGGATGTAGTAGTACACCGGGTTGGTGACCACGGTGAACTGCTGAAAGGCCCGTAGCTGTTCCTTGGTGTCACCGGCGATGTTCGGTCCGATCACGACCGCCTCGTAGAGGTTTCCGAAGAACCACATCGCGATTCCGAACACGGTGAAGTACATCAGTATCCGACGGCCCATCGGCACATACTCCCAAGATTGTGGCGTGATACGGCCGAAAGTCGTCGAAATATGGCCAGCTGCAGGCTTTCGGCATTGCGGTAGTACCGATACCGTCTGCGCGTGACCAAGCTATTGCTCTCCATCCATGTGCTGGCGGTGATTCTCGCGGTGGGGCCAATCGCCGTGGCAGCCAGCATGTTTCCGGCATTCTCGCGGCGGGCCGCCGCCACGCCCGATGGTGGCGGCGAGCTGGGAAGTCTGCGCACCCTGCATCGGGTCTGCCGGGTATATGCCGTGGTAGGGATTGCGATTCCGATGTTTGGTCTGCCGCTGGCCGATCTGATGGGGGTGCTGGGCAGCCCCTGGCTGATCGCATCGCTGGTGCTCACCGGCATAGCGGCGGTGGTGCTGGTGTTTGTGATGCTGCCGCGCCAACAACGGGTGTTGGTCCAGCTGGGCGATGGTGAGTCCCTCGATGCGCGGGTATTCGCGCGGTTGGCGATGTTCACCGGGATCTTCAACCTGTTGTGGGCAGCGGTGACCGTGCTGATGATCGTGCGCCCAGGGTCCAGTACCGGCGTCTAGATGGCGGAAAACCGCTAGCGCGGGCGGTTGGGTGTCCTGTGGAATTGTTGGGTGGACACCGCGACTGCCGCCCCTGCCCGTAGCCGCTGGCTTCCCTTGAGGTTCGCCGCTCTTGCTTTGGTATGGGGTGCGAGTTTCCTTTTCATCAAGGTCGGGCTGCACGGACTGTCGGCGCTACAGGTGGCTGCCGCACGTTTGGACTTCGGTGCCCTGACGCTGGCATCTCTGGTTGTGCTGCTGCGTGTTTCGCTGCCGCGCGAGCTCAAGGTGTGGGGGCACATCGGCGTTGTCTCGCTGACCTTGTGCGTCATTCCGTTCGTGCTCTATCCCTGGGCTGAGCAGAGCATCGACTCCGGGCTGGCCAGCATCTACAACGCGGCGACCCCACTGATGACCACATTGGTGACCCTTGTCGCCTTGCGCGCTGAGCGTCCGGACCGGATGCAGCTGCTCGGATTGGGGCTCGGGTTTCTGGGGGTGTGCGTGGTGTTGGCCCCGTGGCAGTTGATCGGCCACGGAGGGCCGGTGCTGGCGCAGTTCGCGTGCTTGGGGGCAACCATGAGCTACGGGATCGGGTTTGTGTACATGCGCAAGTACGTCACGCCGCTGGGGCTACCCGCGCTTGCGGTCGCCGGTATTCAGGTGGGTTTGGGAGCGGTGCTGATGACCGCCGTGGTGGCGCTCGCTGACCATCACCGGATGGCGATCACCCCCGCCGTGCTGCTGAGCATGGCGGCTCTCGGGGTGCTGGGCACCGGACTGGCGTACGTCTGGAACACCCAGATCGTCAACGGATGGGGTGCCACCGCCGCGTCCTCGGTCACCTACCTGGCCCCGGTGATCGGGGTGCTGCTGGGGGCACTGGTCTTGAACGAGCGAATCGGATGGCATGAACCCCTGGGAGGGGCGATCGTGGTCGCAGGAATCATATTGAGCCGCAAGGGAAGTCGCTGAACGATGGTCACCTGGACCGGTGCCGCATGCGCCACCGCAGCGGAGGCTCGCCGAATCGGCGTTGGAACGCCCGGCTGAACGCGGCGTCGGAGGTGTACCCGACGGCTCTGCCGACCTGGCTCACCGCGTCGGTGCTGAAGCGCAGGAGATGCGCTGCCCGGTCGAGCCGTCGCTCGGTGATGTAACCGGCGGGCGGTTGCCCCAGCAGCGCGGTGAATCGTTGGGTGAAGGCCGAGCGTGACTGCTGCGCGTATTTGGCGAGCTCCGCGATGGACCAGGGGTGCGCCAGGTTGTTGTGTATCGCGGTGAGGACGGGTGCAAGCCGGGGATCCAGCGCCGCGGTGAGCCAGCCTGGTTCGGCGCGGTCGGAGGTAGACCACTCCCGCAGTGCGTGAATGAACAGCAGGTCCAGGATCCGTGAGAGCATCACCCAGGAGCCCGGGCTGGGCGTGACGACTTCGGCCAGCACGAGCTGGAGAGACAGTGATAGCCATTCATGTCCGGGCTGGTCGGTCCGCACGACGATGGCTGGCGGCAGGACCGACAGTAGGGGGTCGGCGGCCTTCTTCTCCGCGGTGAATCGTCCACTGACCCAACGGGTTGCGGTGCGGCTATCACGCGCGCTCACGTGCCCGTCCGCCGCAGAAAGATTTCGGACACAGGTTGGCTCGCCCTGGGCGACGCGGTGCGCCGTACCCCGTGCCAGCAGCACCATGTCCCCTGCGCCGAGGGTGTACTCGAGATCTCCGTCGATGTGCACGCGAAGGCCCGGAGTTTCTGCGATGTGCAGCACGCGCTCATTCGAAGGTAGTGCGATGTCGAAAGGCGGCTCGGAGGAGCAACGCATGACGGTTTCTCCGCGCAACCCGATGGCGGACAAGACTCCCGAGAAGGCGTCGATATCGGGAGAATCTGAGAACCAGCTGTGCGATTTTGGCTGATCGGCAAAATATTCAGGATTATTGGTCATACCACTTGCTCCATAGTCCAAATATGTTGGTGGGGCCCCGGTAAGTCAACAGTGCCGCCGAGAGCGGACACGGCGGGGTCGAGGTCGTCCAACATCTACTGAGAGGCAGATATGTCCAGCAAACCGGCTATTGTCCTGGTCCACGGATTCTGGGGTGGCGCCGCACATTGGGGGAACGTGATCGTCGAGCTGCACAAGCGTGGCTACGGGGAGCTATATGCGGTCGAGAACCCATTGACGTCACTGGCCGATGACGCTGCCCGCACACGGCAGATGGTGGAGCAGATCGACGGGCCGGTACTCCTTGTCGGGCACTCGTACGGCGGCGCGGTGATCACCGAGGCGGGCGATCTGCCGAACGTGGTGGGCCTGGTCTATGTCGCGGCGTTCGCTCCTGACGCGGGGGAGAGCCCCGGTCAGCTGACCGAGCAGCTGCCGCCTGCTGCGGCGGCCAATCTGGCCCCCGACAGCGATGGCTATCTGTGGATCAAGCAGGACAAGTTCCGTGAGAGCTTCGCGCAGGATCTGCCCGAGGATGCGGCACTCATCATGGCCGTCACTCAAAAGGCGCCACTGGCATCGACATTCGGTGACGCCATCACGGCACCCGCATGGAAGGTCAAGCCCTCCTGGTACCAGGTGTCCACGCAAGACCGGATGATCAACCCGGATAACGAGCGCAAGATGGCGCAGCGGATCAATCCTCGCAAGACCATCGAACTGGATGCCAGCCACGCCTCCTTGGCGTCGCAACCCGTTGCCATCGCCGATCTGATCTCCGAGGCCGCTGAGGAACTCGCCGGCTAAGAGAATCACACGCGTGGGGGCATCGGCACATGCTGCCGGTGCCCCCATCGGCGTTCGTTAGGTCGCCAGATCTTCGGTAAAGGCCTCGTCGGCAAGGTCTTCGAGCTCCTTGCCCCTGGTTTCAGGGCCCAGCAGGTATCCGATAATCGTCAGGATCCACAGCCCGCTCAGCGCAAGATAGGGCGTTTGAATTCCGTAATGCGTTATGGCCCAGCCCACCAGGGTGGGTGCGGCGATGGATACGACGCGACCACCGCCGACCGCGATACCGAATCCGGTGCCGCGCAAGACAGTGGGGAACAGTTCGGCGACATAGGTATCGCCGACGCCCCACAGCCAACCGAGTGTCGCGATGGAGATGGCGCCGAACACCAGATACTGCGAGAGTGAGTCTGACGTGGCTCCGAGTGCAGTAGAGGCGATTTCGATGACTGCGGCGAGGATGGCCGAGGGGCGCCGCCCTATCCAGTCGGCGAGTGCGGTGCCAATGAAGACGAAGACGGCCTGCAGCAGAAAGAAGATCAGGGCATAGCGGATCGCTTCCACCGAAGTGGCGTGGAATTTCTTGACGATGTACGTGGTCAGGAAGAGGGTCATGCCCCAGTAGCCGACCGCGTTGGCGGTGTAGACCAGCCAGCCGACAATGAGCCGTCGACGCACACCGGGGACATGCCATAGCTTGGGTTTGGTGGCGCCGCGTTCGATCTTGGCTTTCGTCTGGGTGTAGCGGTGAGATTCCTTGATGCCTTGCCGGGCAAGGAAAAGTACGACCGCGGGCACGATCGCGACGACGAATGCGGCTTGCCAGCCGAACCGTGGTACTAGGACCAGGGCAACGCCGGCGGCGAGCACGTATCCCAGCGAGAACAGTGAAAAGATGACGCCGCCAACGCCTATGGCGCGGGTCTTGGCCGGCCACACCTCGGCGGTGTAGGGGGCGCCGACCGCGAGCTCGCCAGCCCCGCCGACGCCCGTCAGGAACCGTAGCCCGGTGAATGCGGCGACGTTCGTGGTGAGACCTGCCAGGGCGGTCGTGATGCCGTACAGCAGGATCGAGGCCCCGAGTGTGGTCTTGCGACCCCACCGGTCGGCAGCGAGACCGAAGCCGATGGTGCCGATGGTGTACCCGAGCAGAAAGATCGAGCCGATGTAGCCCGCCTGGGCCTCGGTGATGTGCAGCGTCTTCTTGATCTCGGGCAGCACCAGACCGTAGATGTTCACCGCATACGAGTCGAAGCCGTACCCGAGGCCCGCTGTCACGGCGACGAAGAACGCCTGCCGGAAGGTCACCGGGCGGGATTGCCGCGCGGGTGTCTCGGTGGTTTCCTCGGCTGTCGACGTCATTGCCCGAACGGTAGGCAGCGGGCGAGGGCCTGATAAGGCTCCTGCTCCCGCTGATCACAACCAGCGATGTGGTGCCCCCACCAGGGCTCGAACCTGGGACCTGCGGATTAAAAGTCCGTAGCTCTACCAACTGAGCTATAGGGGCGCGGAGAGACAGGATACTGGTTGGCTCACCACGCGAGCACCGTGGTTATCCGGTTTGGGTTCTGGGCGGGTTGTGCCCTAAGCTGGGCGAGCTCCCAACGCGACAAGCGTTGTGGGTACCCCGGAGAGATTCGGAATGGGCCCCCATCGTCTAGTGGCCTAGGACGCCGCCCTTTCACGGCGGTAGCACGGGTTCGAATCCCGTTGGGGGTACGCAACCAGTCATACTGGGAGCAGAGTAAGGCCCTGTGGCGCAGTTGGTTAGCGCGCCGCCCTGTCACGGCGGAGGTCGCGGGTTCGAGTCCCGTCAGGGTCGCCAGTACGGCGAGGCAGTATCTGTGGATCTGCCGTCCGGCCAGGTAGCTCAGTTGGTACGAGCGTCCGCCTGAAAAGCGGAAGGTCGCCGGTTCGATCCCGGCCCTGGCCACCAATCTTCACCTGCATCGACACGGGTCTTGCACTCGGTTGTCAGTTTGATTCGTCCGGTTCTTGTCCGGTCTTCAGTGTGTGAACCTCAGTCGCGTGAAGCTGATCGAGATTCGTTGCGACCTGGTCCAGCTCATCGGCATAGAGGTCGCTGTAGATGTTCGCGGTCACGGTCGGTGTTGAGTGGCCCATGGTCTTCTGGACATATCTGAGGTCGGCGCCGGACTTCCGGGCCAGGCTGGCATAGGTGTGGCGGAGATCATGGATGGTCAATGGCGCCAGGTCGGTCTTCTTGAGGGCTTTGTTCCAGTGGGTGTGGCGACGCCAGTTGTTGGAGCGCAGCATCGCGCCATTGGGTGAGGTGACGGCGGGCTCGTCCGGTTCCCGCCCGGTGATGCGCCCCTTGAAGATGTCGACGACGACTTGGGGGAGCGGGACGGTTCGGATACCGGCCCGGGTCTTCGGCGGCCCGATGACGATGCGGCCCTCGACTTCCGGTGCGGCCCGTCGGACATAGAGCCGACGAGCGGTCAGGTCGATGTCCTTGACCCGGAGGCCGACGAGTTCGGACCAGCGCAGGCCGGTGTAGGCCAGGATCGTGACAACGTCGCCCTGGTCCCCGCACGCGGTAGCGAGTTTCTGCACCTCCTGGGCAGCCAGGTATCGGTGACGCTCCCGTTCGGGGATACGGCCCGCTGAGACGCCGAGGGCGGGATTGCGGTGGATTCGGCCGTCCTGGTGTGCGACGTCGAGGATCGACCGCAGAAGACGCAGTGTCGATACCTTCGCCCAAGGGCCGACCGTCAGGTCGTCAACGAAGGCTTGGACGTCCCCGCGGCTGATCTCGTCGACGGGTACGTGACCGAACCGCAGTTTGATCCGCAGCTCCCAGTGCTGGGTGTAACCGCTCCAGGTCTTTGGTGAGACCGCCGGTTTCTTGGTGTCGGAGAACTGCGTCCAGATCCTGCTGAGCGGCGTTCGGCCCAGACGGGGATCGAACCGTCGGGCGCCGAGCGCGGCCTCGTTGTCGCGCTCGGACTTGAAGGCCTTCGCCTCCCGCAGGGTCGGGAACGTCGCGGACGTTTCCACCCAGCCGGATGGGGCGTCGGGGTCACGGATCAGATAGCGGACTTGATAGCGGGGCTCCCCGGCAGCGTTCAGCCGTTTACGGATGCCACGCGGTGTGTTGCCGGCCATTACCGACGCACCTGCTTCAGCCAGGACCGGACTTCGGCGCAGTCCCAGCGGCGTACCCGCTCTGACAGCGTGTAGCAGGGCGGGCCGATCTGCTCGCCGGTCGTTTCGCGTATCGCTGCCCAGCGGTTGAGGGTCGCGGCGGAGACGCCGAGCAGTGCTGACACCTGCTCCGCGGTCAGCAGCTCAGGGAAGTTGCCTGCGGCGACGAGAGCGTCCCGGAGGCCATGAGTGACCATCGCTTCACCTCGCTGCACGGATCGAGTTGAACCATGCGCGCGTGCGTAACAATCCGCTGTCGACGTCGGACTGGCCGCCGGTGATTCCCCACAGGTCGAATGCCCACCGCTCCAGAGCGGAGATCGTGGTCTCGCCGCAGCGCTGGAGCGCGGCGTCGTCACTGAGAACCAGGGCAGTGCCGATGACTTCGCCGCAGGACCAGAGATGCCGGTACTGGTCCCATCCGTCTCTGCGGACGAGGTTGGCACGCTGCATCAGATCGTCGGCATGCCGGGTGACTTGACCCTGGTCTGGTGGGTCGAAGATAGAGCTCATTGCGCTGCCCTCCCTCGGGGCGAGCTTGCCCGGATGTATTGCTTTGCAGTGGAACGGATTTGTTCATCGGACCAATAGTCGGCGCGCACCTTGGTCACGTGTCCGTCCGTGGCGATGACGTAGCCGGTGCCTGGCTTGTCGGGGCTGATTCGGTGTGCGGGCGCGACGTCGGCCATCCCATCGCCGAGCACCATGGCAACTTCGTCTCGGGAACGCAGCCGGAGCGCGATGGTCTGGGTGAACAGCCCTCGCATCGGCAGGATCTCTTTGCGTGGGTCTTGCAGGAACGCCGCGACCACGATTCCCAGCGCACGGCCCTTCGTGAGAATGCGTGACAACGACGCGGCGGCTTCTTTGCGGAGTGCCGGGTCGCTCATGTAGGCGGTCACGCCGGCCAGCTCGTCGATGAGCAGCACCACCAGCGGTGACGCCTTGGTCGGACTGTGCTCACGCGTTCGGCCTGCCATCGCATTGCCGCGGTTGTTCATCAGCTTCTCCAGCGCGGCAAGGGTTTCCACGGCATCGGCTTCGGTGGTGGCGATCTTGGTGAATAGGCCGGACCCGACCGACAACTCGATGCCGTACTTTAGATCAATGCCCACGAGGTGCACCACACCGGCAGCCACGGAGGGCCCAAGTCCGCCGGCGATGCCCCAGAAGATGGAGCCCTTGCCTGCGCCCGAGCAGCCCACGGTGAGGGTGTGCCGGCCGCTAAAGGGCAAGGTCCAGGCTGAGCCGTTTTCGCATCGCCCGAGCATGACTCGGCCAGTTGCCACGGCTGTCGGTGGTGTTGCGTGGCCTGTAGTCGACAGTTGTTCCCGCATGACCAGCTCGATCCGCAGCGTCCCGGGCGAGACGACCACCGACCGTGCCGAGTGAGCACCCGCGGCATCGCGAATCGCCGGAACGGCACGCTCCAGGTCCTCGACAGTCTGCCCCATTCGTGCTCGCACCGTCAGGCGCAAGGTGGTACGAGACACGTCAGTTCCCAACAACTTTGGATGAAACCAGCGCGTCGACGCCACTTGCCGACCTTCGTTGTCACGGCGCCTGACTTGCTCGGAGGCGGACAAACCGCAGCGCTTGCACAGCTTCTGCCACGAGAAATGTGCCCAGAATCGCCAGCGCAGGAGCCGGGCAGGTGTCGCGAATCGTTCCTCGTAGGTCTCTGGTGAGTACAGCCGCCAGTAGATAAGGGCTGCCCCGGTGACGCCGACGATGACCGCCACGTACAGAGCGAGGTTGGTGAGGAAGTCCAGTACGTGGTCGAACCGGAACGGGCTATCAATATCGACTGGCGCGAACGGATCGGGATTCACGCCGATTCCCGGTTTGTCGTTGCGCTGGCGGATGACTTACCCGGCGCCCGCATATCCGAGGCTCGGAACGACCACGCGATCCTAGAGAAATCACCCGACCGCTCGACATACGGCAGCGCCATCAGCCCGTCGAAAATGACTGGTGTGAAGGGTGTTCCGCTGGAATTGGTGGGTGCCGTTGGCTGCGTCGGCGCGGCGAACTTGACGGTCACCGTGCGGCTTCGCTTCGGCGCGGCGGGATCGCCGTCGAGCACTTCCACCTGCCACATCGGTAGGCCGGTATCGCGGTCTCGCGCCTGAATGCGGTTCTCGCCGGAGGACTTGTCGAAGTCGATCATCGGTGTCACCTCGGAAACGAGGAACGCGCCGAGCGAGAACACCTGGTCGTGGCCGATCTGGAGCCATTTGGGGATGGACATTACTGAACCTTTCATATCGAGTTGACTAGATGACTAGTTACCCTAGTCGTCTATATGAGTTGGTCAAGTAGTTTGCAGGGCGATTGTTGTGCGAGATCTGGACTGCAGGCCTCGCTAGCTCGTGATTTGCACTTGAAGCAGGCTGGGATGCTCGTGTCGGGCGTGACCTAGCCAGCCCGGGACGCGTACATTGACCTCTAGACGTGTGGAGCTGGAGGAATGTTGGAGCTTGGGCAAATCGATCGGGCTGAGGACACGCCACCGTATCGGCAGATCGCGTACATATTGCGGCGTGCTATCGCCTCGGATCAGTTGCGGCCTGGGGACCAGCTTCCGTCGGAAGCGAAACTGATCGCGCATTTCGGCGTAGCGCGAATGACGGTCAGGCAAGCCATACAGGAGCTTCGTTCCGAAGGGCTTGTTGTGTCTGAGCACGGTCGTGGTGTCTTTGTCCGCTCGATGCCACCGATCAGAGAACGTTGGCCGCAGGAGCCGGGCTTGCCTGCCGGTGCGGATATGCCCGACTTCAATCGGTGGGGCGACGCTGCACCCCTGATCCTGCACTCCGAGACACTGCGGACACGTATGTACATCCTTGATGGGGACATCAGGGAGGTTGAATCGGTGGGTGATCCGGCGGTCGTCAACAGCATCGTCAGGAACCTCGCCGGTGTGGCACTTGCGCAAGCTGACGTTCTCGGCGGCCTCGCAATGCGGCTGCGTACTGATCTACTCGCCGCAGACCAAGTGGCGGATGTCCTCGATGCGTTTGAAGCTGCTCGCAGGACATCAGCCGAAGCGTGTAGGGCATGGCAGGCTGCCGCAAAGGCGCTGCGGCAGTCTTTTCCTGCCAATTCCGATCCTTCGACCGTCCATACGCAGGACGCACCCTCACAACGAGTGGACGACTAGCCTGATCGCCCAATAACCGAGAAGAGTGGATTCATACTTCACGCCTCCCGTGCAACAACCGTGTCGTAGAGTCCAAGATGGCTGAGACCTTCATGGCTATCAATGCCGGTGTACGACAGTGACGCGTCTTCGTAACGGCGAAAGGCGAACACCGCCTGGTTCATGTGCGTGCTGTTGAAGACATTTAGCGACACCAAAAGGTTGAAGTCAGCGACGCTCAAGCCGGTGACAGTCTTGAACAGTTCGGGTTCCAGCTTCGTGATGACGTCCTTAAGCGTGTTCTCCCGAAAGTCCGTGAGGTACATGAATGCTGGGATCCGGGTCGCGAACTTCACCAGCTTTTCCTGGATCTGCTTGCGCTTGGACTTGTACTCCTTCTCCTCCGCGGTCAGCTCCTTCTTCTCTTTGTCGCTGATGTCGTCACCCTTGGTCTTCTTGGTGTCTTTGACCTTCTCGCTCTTGTTGATCACGGTCTCGAACACGTCGCTGCCGAGTGCCCGAAAGCCCTCGATCCGCATCACGGCGTCCAAGGCCGCTGGGTTGTCAAGAATCTTGCGCAATGTTTCGTTGTCTACGTTCACCAGCAGCGCCGACTCCCACTTGCGGGCTAGCAGCGTCGCAGACGTGCCGGTCATCGCGGTGTCAAGAATGGCGCCGGCGTCCACAGGCACCATGTAGGACCCGTCATAAGCCAGCACAGGCAGGAAACCGACAAGTTCTTTCACCGCGTCCTCGGGGTTGGCCGCGTCCGGTCGCAGGCCCGATCCGTACTCGGCAATCTGGCGCAGTGCCCGTGTTGGGGCGAAGTCGAAGACGTAGCAGACCGGCTTGAGGGTTACCTCCAAGTTCGGGTCGTCCCCGTTTGGGTTCTTGATCGACCACGGCGACTGCACTCGGAACGCGGCCTGGAAGTAGGTTTCTGGCGATTTCAGGTTGCGCAACATCAGGATTGCAGACCACTGCGGGACCGTGACACCGGTGGTGAGCTTGCCACACGACAATGTGATGGTCTTCGTGTCGTGTCCGTTGCCGATGGCGTCGCGCACCGGTGGCAGGGCGGCCAGGCCGACTCCAGCACCCTGACCCGCCACCGTAAGAACCTTGTAGTCGTGGAAGAACGTGTTCTGCTTCTCGGCGATGAGATTGGCCATGGCGTGGCAGGAGGCGACCGACGGCAGAAACCAGAAGGAATGGTTCAGGTACGGCAGTAGGCGCACGTCGGAGTACGGGAACGGAGGCTTCTTAGCACCGAGCTTGAGGTTGTCGACTTGGGTGGCCGAATAGGCGCCGCGAATGATGTCTAGCCACTTCTGCACGCCGTCCTTGTGTTTGAACTGCGCTGCCGCACCGACACCGCTCGCGGCGAAGAACTCGTTGAGGTCGAACTCGTCGAACTCCCCCTCAGCGGCGATCGCTAGCAACTCGTCCGGCATTCGATAGGTGAGTAGCCGCATCTCGGGTAGTGCGCCGTAAGGATTCCAAGCACCTGGATGGTCATGCGCCCATTGTTGTTTGGCGCGTTGCTCATCAGTGTAGGTCCAGTTGAAAATCTGCTCTTCGATGAACTCGCCAGTCGCCAAAGCTCGAAACGGTGTGCCAGACAGGTAGAGGTACGCCTTGGTGGTGATCGGCAGGAACTCGGTTTCGCTTTCGCCCAGCTCGTCGAGTTCTTCGTTGAACGCATCGAGCTCGGGATTGTATTCGGCGGCCGCCTCCTTTTTGGCCTCCGAGTCGTCCTCGCCTTCGAACAATTCTTTGGCGCTGTCACGCCAGGCGCCGAAGTGGTACTCGTCGAAAACAACCAGATCCCAATTTGTTTCGTGCAGCCACGTGTTCTTGGCTTTGATGTTGCCCAGCTTGTCCTTGCCCAGGAGATCCTGAAACGAGCCGAAATAGACAAGGGGTCGCGACTTGTCGGCCGTGGTCGGATCGGTACCGGTTGCCTTGGATAGGTACTGCCAGCCCTCAAAATCAACATGGGACTCAAGATCGCTCTGCCAGGCGTCCTCCACCGCCGGCTTGAAAGTCACTACCAGCACCTTGCGGGCTTCGAGCTTCTTTGCGAGCTGATAGGTGGCGAAGGTCTTGCCAAACCGCATCTTCGCGTTCCACAGGAACCGGGGAACAGCGTTGTCGTCCTCTGCCCAGATCGACTCAAAGTAGGTTCGTGCCTTGCCGACTGCCGCAGACTGTTCAGGACGCATTGCGAACGTCTCGTGGTGCGTCCCGCTAAACGATTGTCCGGTTCGCAACTCGGCGATGGCCGTCGCCACATCAGCGACCGTGCACGCCACCCATTCCAGCTCGGTGTTGATGAACCCTTTCGTCTTGAGCCGATCCCGCACGTTGTGATCGCTGAAAGTCGAACCGTCATCGCGCTCCGCGGACTCGTCGAGCTGAATCGTGAAGTTCTTGATCGCCGCGGTCTTGAGTTGCTGCGCAACGCGGGTCTTGACGTCTTGCGTGGTCTGGCCGATCTTCAGCAAGCCGGCATGGGCTTCATCCTCGATCGAGTACGCGTAGATGCGCAAACGTGCTTCGGGTTTCGCAGGCAGGAGGTCGTCAATTGGCTTAGGCATCCGACAGATCCATCGGCCGTATTATCGACTCGATAAAGCCTTGCTCCTCATCGTCGATGCCGTACTTCTCGTAAAGGTCGGCGTCCGTCCACGTTCTGTCCCATGGCTGCATGGGAACCCAGGTGTACGTCGAGTGGGTGGCATCCTGGGTGATCTTTCGCAGAGAGACCAGGAATCGGAAGAACCTCGTCGCGTAATAGGACTTGACGCTGCGCACCTGGTCCTCTGAATCGAGATAGAAGAACAGAAACGACTGCGTGCACACGGATGGGGACGGGGCAACAAGCGGGGGGCCGAGCACGAGGTCGACGCCGGACCGTTCACGCTCACGCCCGGAACCCACCTTCGGGACGAGAAGCTTCCAGGTATCGACGAGGTGGGCGCTCTTGGTGACCTGTTCCCGCTCGATGAATCCCTTGCCGCGCTTCATTGAACGGATGTAATACAGCGCCACGTCTCCTGGCTGCTGCACGTCGTGAAAGCCGTCGAAGTTGGACGTCCAGCCGAACTCCTTGTCCCGGGCCAGGATCTTGTTGATCGAAGGTTCACCCTTCTCAAGGACCTTGCGCAAGATGGTGAGCGACCGTGCGTCACGCACCAGCACGTCGAACTCGTTCAGTGACCGCGCCATCGGGCCGATGGTGTGTCCGCCCCGAACGGTCGTCACATTGCAAGGGCCGTCATGTGAGGCGTCTCGCAGGAAATAACAGGCGCCGCCATTGATTCCGACGGATGGGAAGACCTCCGCCGCATTCGGATAGTCGACGAGTTCGCGGATGCAAGTGTCCGAGAGCATCGTCTCCCTAAACTCGGCCAGGCCCAGGCCGCCGGCCATCCATCGCGATGGAATGACCATCGCAAGGTACCGGGGCGCAAGCTGTTTCGCCTGCTCGACGAAGTGATGATAGATCGGGATGTCCCGAGTCCCGCCGTCAGATTGAAGTTGGTACGGCGGGTTCCCGATGATGACGTCGAACTGCATATCTGCTCCGAACAGCTCGGCGATCCGAGCCTTGATGTTGTCAGTGTGGATGAAGGCGTATGCGTGGGTTTCGAGACCGGCGCCGCGGTCGAGGGTGGTCTGACTTGCGCCGCAATAGGAGCACCTGCCGTTGATGCCTCGCCTGACCGGGTTGCCATCTGTGTCAGCGGTTTCGACGAACTCGGTCGCTCCAGCCCAGCTGTGTTCGAGGGGTTCGAACCAGATGTTGCCGTCCGTGTTCGTGAACGACTTGGCAACGGAGTGTTCGCCATTGGCCGACTTTGAACAGTAGACACTCCGTCGGGCCAGCATTGCGGTGAGTTGGGTGATCGCGATGCCGAAGACCTGTTTGGTCAGGATGTGATCCACACGCTCGTTTAGGTCGGGTATCTCATACTTCAAGCCCTCGGTGAGGCGAGCCGTGATCTCGCGCAGAAAAACACCCGACTTCGTGAAGGGGTCGAGGAACGTTACCGACTTGTCGGCCCAGATGACCGACCCACCATTGGCGCCAGCCCATGCGTCAGCGACAAGATCGAGCATCTGGCTGGCCAATTCCGGCGGAGTGAACACCTCGTCGTTCGACAGGTTCGCGATGCAGGTCAACACGTCCGGGTTTCGGTTGCGCAGACTGAACGCAACTTGATCAGTCACTGCCCGGGCCTCTGCCTGCAATATCGGCGACCGACAGCGTCCCATAGTCGGTTGTGGGGGTGAAGATTTCGTGCTTGCCCAGATCAGCGAAGAGGGTGTCCTCCTCGTCAAATGACGACATCTTGGTCATCGTGTCGAACCGGAAGTCCCGGCGGTGAAAGCGACCTTTGCCCAGATACGACCACTCGGCGAAGGTGATCGGCGCAGGGCAGCTCGTCCGGGTCGTCATCGTCAGTGCATCGCCGTGGACGATGTTCGCGGTCAGCACGGCGGCCGCCGCGGTGTGGAAGGGTTCTCCCGCAGCGATGCCCAGGTAGTCGGCGAAGATCGCCAGCAGGTTCTCGCGGCATTCAGCCACATTGTCGTCGAGCAGTTCGATGCCGTAGATGGACATCAGGGCCAGTAGCGCTTGGTGACGCCGCTCGAAGTCGCTCTGCCGGTACCGGGCGTGGACCGTGGCGAGCTTTCGGATGAGCACCGGCACCAGAAAGTTGCCCGAGCCACACGCAGACTCCAGGAAACGCGAGTCGATGCGCTCCGACTCATCCTTCACCAGATTCAGCATTGCGTCCACGATCCACAGGGGTGTGAACACCTCACCGTGGTCTGCCACGCGCTCCTTCGACCTCACCAAGTTCACGGGGTGAGCCTAATGAATCGAGACACTGGAACGGGTACGCCACGACGAAAGTCGGCGCATGTCAGTGGGGGTGGCACCCTCATCTCAGGCGGCTCTGTGAGTGTCAGATACGCTCGGCGCGAGCTCTGGCGGCACTGTGTATTGCGGTGAGGAATGGTGCATCTTCTTCTTGCACCGACGGCGCCAGCTGGTCGTAGGGGCGGATCGACTCGTGGTCTGGTTCGCTGCGGGACATCCACGCCGACCAGGCGTCGTGCACGTCGGCAGCCTGCGTGCTCTCGCCCTTGGCGCGCATAAGGACGGCGTAGAGGACGAACAGGTCGTCAGAGTCTTCCGGTAAACCGGTGCACGCGGGTAGGCAGCTCCGGATCAGCTGAGCGTCGGCATCGAGGTAACTCATGTCGCTAGTCTGCCAACCAAGAGCGCGATATATAGCAAACCGAAGACGACCGGCACAATGCGCTCGACACCGCCCAGTTCGCGCAAGGCCTTGCCGAGCCTTGCGCGGCGGCTGATGACGTCATCATCAGGCATCAGCTCCGTCCACTCGTCCGTGTAAGGCCTGACGGGCAGGTGCTCGTCCTCGATCCTGTTGATCACCGCGAACTTGGCCGCGTTGAGCCTGCGGTAGACGCGGAGAAGGAGCCACCAGCACACAGACACCGCGACACCAGCCACGCACACCGCGATGAACCGCAGGGTGGAATCCGGCTGCGTGGTAGATAACCCGACCACCGCGACCAGGGTGGTGTTCACGGTGAGAAAGAAGGCATTGGCCAACGCACGCCGGGCCGAGACACGGTCGGCCATCTCTACGGCCAGCTTGTAGATGTCCAGGACCCGCGGGTCGGGCAGTGCTTCAGCTGGTTCACTCACCGCGCGCCGTCCACAAGTTTCTTGAGGTTCTCCCAGGTCCAGTCGTACATCTTGTCGGTCGCCCTCGCCGTCGTCGGGCGGGTCGCGCCTTCCTTGTATCCGGCGAGGAGGAAGTAGTCCACGCCCTCCGCCTGGGCGATGCCGAGCTCAACGCCGACACCAGTCGCAAGGTGGGTGTATTTGCCGCACAGGACGATCACCAGCCCGCTCGCACGGATGCGGCGCCGGGCCTCTTCACGCCATGTCGGTGAGGCCGTCTTGATGGACCAGTCGTGCACCTCGAACGGCGAGTCGGGATTCTTCGACTGGCCGATCAGCAGGTCTTTCAACCGTGCGTCGTTGTCGTAGTCGAAGCTGATGAAGGCTCGTTGCACCACGCTGTGCCCCTTGACTGGAAGTCCTCCCGGCTTCGCGGCCGGCTTACCGGAGACACTGCCAGAGGCCCCCGACAGATTGCGGTTGCGTAGTCAGTGTGGCGCGCGCCCAGCCGGTCGACACTCTTGAAGGCCACATGCAGGACCGATAGCGCGAGAGCACATGGGTACAAGCGGGTACTCTTCCGCTATGTACCAGGACTGGCTGTCCAGCTTCCAGTTCCAATGGACTCCTATCCTCACCTACACCAGGCGGCACCTTGCGTTGCTGGACTGGTTCGAGCAGAACATCGAGCCAGTCGCATTTGTCGACCACCCCGACAAACAGTTGCTGGGGGTTGCGCTTCTTGCTCCTGACCTGCGCATAACGGTCAAGCGAGGAGGGATGACCCTTGAATCTGGCCTTTCTGATGTCCCCATCGAGAAGCTCATGCCAGCGGTCGAGGGCGTGTTCAAAGTGATGGCGCCGTCATCCGTATTGGCGACTCAGTACGTGTCTACGGGAGTGGTTCCGCTAGAGGGCGACGACTACTACGAACGGTGCGCGCAGTTCGGCACGCTCGCATCGGGTGACGCCTTCGGAGGTTCGGCCTTATGGCGAGTCACGGATGGCTCCGCCGTTGTGGATCTCACATCCGAGACCATGAAAGTCCAGGTAGAGTGGGGAATCGTCCAGAATCAGGAGTTGTTGGACAGGCTGCGTCATCCCGACATGAGCAGACTTGGAAACAGGATGCCTGTGGATGAACGAGCAAGAATCGCTCATCGGACGAAACCCGGGCGCGATGTCCCGCCTGTCTCGGTGTACGTCGACCAGGTCGGATTCTGGCGAACTGGTGGAAGTGTGGATGATGTATCTGACGTTATGAAACGGGTGACCGAAGCTCAACAAACTGCTAGTAATGTCGCAGCAGAGTTGGCAGGCAAGTTCCGCAGAACAGCATGGGAGGAGGCGAGATAGTTGGTGAGTACGAAATTCCTGGATCGCCGTGCGTTCGGAAACGAATGTGACGACGAGGCGTCAAACGGCGATTGGAGTGACCTCGGCTGGACCGTTGTCGCCGCACCTCAGCCCTTGGTCGCTGGCGTCAGGATCGCGGACGTGACCGCGCAGTTCTGGGGCGCCCCCGCACAACATCCTGCGCCCACTCCGGTTATTGGTCGTGGCCAGACGGAGGCGGCGGGTGTCTGTGACTACCCGACCGTGATCCGCACGCGCACGCGCACGCGCCCCGCTCGGTAATCCTCGACAGCGGACACGGTGGGGGAATCGCCGCCTGCGGTTGTCGTCTTCGATGTCAACATCTACGTAGACCTCGCCGGGCTCATCACGCAGCCCTTTGAATGGGACAAGCTCGAAGCGGCAGCGGTTGGGCATTGGAACGACGCGCTTCCCCATCCGACCGACGCACGATTCGACAGTCTTCGTGCGGTACTCATGTCCAAGACGGGGCAGGTTGGACCGAGCGGGTCCAGCGAGCGTCTAGAAGTGTGGACCAGCGAGCACATCGATGACCTAGTGGTCAAGAAGGTCCACGAGAACGCCACCGACGCGGCGGGCAGAGGCTGGACGCAGGCGAACGCCGAGGATCTCTTGGAGAAGCTGGTCTACGACCTGGTGTTCGACTTCACGCATGGCGGTACGGCGGGCAGGGTCCTTGATCCGCTCAACCATCCGCCGTTGGACCGCGAAGACGGTTGCGTGATGCGTACTGCTGCGTCCTCTGGCGATGTCCTCGAATCGCCGAGGTACTGCGTAACCCGTGACCGCGAATTTCGTGAAGCCTGCCGCGCGGATCAACTCGAACCGAGTGTCCAGGTGCTGTACCCACATGAGTGGGTCACAGCGCTGCGAAATACACGCAGACCGCCCATCCCACGTCCACGGAGTGAATAGGTCAAGTAGCTCGTCGCGCACGCGATGTCCGATTTGCAGGGAGGTGTGCGCAACGGCGCATGCCCGGCAGCGGCGTAGGACGGGATTACGCGATCGCACGGGCAAGCTGGGCTGCAAAGCTTGGTCCGTCGTTGACCAGTGCGTATCCGCCTGCCAATCCGCCTTGGTTACAAAGCATTCGTCGTCGCCCGACGTGCCGGTGCGCCACTACGCCGGTATCGCGGTTGACGCGAGGGACAAGGCGCCTGGCCGTCCGTGGCACCACGGCCGTGGGGAAGCGGCTGCCAGAATCGCCGTACACCGCCTGGCTTCGTGACCACCGCCGCACGATGCGCCGAGCGGTCAAGTACGCATCCTGGCCGACCTCGACGACGGCAATGGCCTTCTTGAGTCCGTACACGCCCCAGAATCTGCCGGGTCCACGTCCCGGCTGACGCCACAGTTCAGGCACGATGTGCTGATACTCCTTGTCGCCGTGCAGGTTTGGGGATGAATGCTTGGTGAAGTAGACGGCCAACCGCTTGGGGTCGCACGCTTTCAGTCCATTGCGCACATCGATGGCGGTGCCGGCGAGCAGGTGCCGCGCCTTCTGCTCCGCGTCAGGATGATCGACAACCTGAGCCCACGCCTCGGACAGCCACTGCGCGAAACCACGACCCGAGCGACCCGGTGACGTCGGAGGCGCCATCCACAGGTGTATGTGCGGGGCGCCGCGTCGCTGGAACTCCAGCTTCCAGATATGGCGAGCCGGCTCGCCGTACTCGCGTTGAAAGCGTTTGCGCCACAGGACCATGTGTCGCTTTACACTGGCTCCGTCTGGGGCGACGGTTTCCCACTCGCCGGGGTAGGTGAGCGTCACCATGGCCGGGACACGGCCCGATTCCACCAATGGGCTGTAATCAAGTTCGGCGAGGGTGCGGCACATCGACGACCGTGATTTCCGGGACCACTCGGTGATGACGCCGCCGGCACAGAACTGTTCATCTTCCGTATGACTCCGTCGTGTCAAAGACACGACGGCCCGATCACCGTGCCCGGCCACGCATTCGAGGTCGTTTCTGACATGGAACTTCGCGTCGTCAACATCCCGTTGGTGATGGCTGACTGCCCGTTCGGCGGTCTTCTCGGCACGAACCGGATTGGTCCACCCGAGCCGAACCACACCAGGACCGACAGAAATGCGAAACCGCCCGGATTCGGGCTCGACGCCGCGACGCCCAGGACCACGCGCCCACGGTGGTGCTGGTTCGAATAGTGCCGCGGCCGCCGCGACCATCTCGGGCGTCGGGAACCGCAACCCCAATGCGTCGATTGCCCGCAACTCGCCCGTCGCGATCCGGTCGTCGACCGACTCCCGGACATTTTCGGCACATATAACAAGCCCGCCGTCCGCGGCTGGGTTGAGGCCGGGCGCCTCGGTCGACATACGGCCGACCGCTGTCGCTCTCCCGCCCTGCGGCCTGGCGGCCTCGGGCGCTCGCGACCTCCCGTCCACCGAGGCACCCGGAGAACCGGGCCTCGGTACCGGGCCATCAGGTGCAAAAGTCGAGCCCGCCGACGGCTTCGATCCGGTGGCTGATGTTGCGATGCTGGGCATCGGGGTGCCTGCTCCCCGGAGACTCCGAGGCTGCCCACAACGCAAGCGGCAGCGCCGAAGCTCCTGGTCAGGAGTGCAAGCACCGTGTCCGGTTTATGTCCGTTCGCCGGACAGACTCGATGCGTCAGCGCAGCTCAATGCGGCGCATACAACGCACAGAATCAAATAAACCACAGGTCAGTGGCTATCTCGTCCGCCTGAAAAGCGGAAGGTCGGCGGTTCGATCCCGCCCCTGGCCACCAAGTATCTGTGCATTTCAGCGCCCCTTTTCGCTCTGTCTACGAACTCGTCATCACCGATTCGGACTCGGCGATGGGGCCAATATGGGGCCAAAAACGAGGTGCCGTCGCTGCCAACTCTGTATCGGATCCGTCCCCCTCGACTCTCCGCTGTCTTCGAGCGGAGCCCTACGCGACATGCGCGTGGCCAGTGGCGATTGCACTAGCACCTGCGAGGCACAATTGCGTCGTGCCCGTTCGCTGGTCAGTCGTGGCTGCCGACGACTGGGCTGTCGCTGGCCTCGAGAGCCAGGGCCAGCATCCGCACGACTGGCTCAAACATCCGTCGAGAGAGCGTACCTGGCTGTTCAAACCCGCACGGCCAGAGCGCGATCGTTCCCTCGGGGAAGACACTGTGGAGAAGCTCGGAAGCGAGATGGCTCGGCTGGTCGGAGTGCCGGCGGCCACGGTCGAACTAGCCACTCGGGGCGGGGTGCGTGGCGCATTGGTTGAAGACGTGCGATTGCCAGAGTGGGAATTGCAGGCAGGGCAGGCGCTAATGCCAGAGGTGGTTATCGATTACGACCCGACTGATCCTGAAGCGCGCGGATACAATGTCGGCTCTATCAGGCAGGCACTCACACGGTTTGGATCACCGCCAGGCTCATCGATGCCTACGTCGTTTCGGGCTTTCGATGCGTTCGCAGGATATCTCCTGTTTGACGCGTTGATCGCGCATGGAGATCGCCACGACCGCAACTGGGCCGTCCTTGTGCCGCCGCCGGACGTATCCGAGCCCTCTTTCGACCACGCAGCTAGCCTCGGCTTTACGTTGAGCGACGAACTGCGCGCCGAGCACTTACGCGACGGAACAGTGATGAAATGGGCAGAACGTGGGCACGCGAGCCGATTTGAGCATCGCAAGGGCACGCGTTGGCAGACACTCGTGGACCTGGCAGGCGACGCCATCAGACTCTGTGGACCGAGCACCCGCGAGTACTGGCGTGAACGGATACTGTCGCTTGAACGGCGGACCGTTGAGGACCTATTTGCTTCTGCCCCAGGGATGACGGAGACTGCGCACCGTTTCACGGTCGAACTCGTCAAGATTAATCGAGAGAGGTTGCTCGATGTCCTCGCCTGAATTGCTGTTATCGCGGACGTCAATGGCCACGCGACGCTTCGCTGTCGCATGGCGGAACCGGCGGCGACGCTTAAATTACGCCGGTGGCCGTACTAGACCACGGTGCCAAAGGCTATCGATTCCAGTACCTAGTTGCGTCCAGCAGAGTGGTGTACGAGCCGGTGATGACCGGCGTGTCGTAGCCGGATGAATGAAGGTCATCGCGTGATTCTTCGAGGGACCGACCAAA
>NZ_LJYL01000012.1:0-4567 GCF_001440135.1 Mycobacteroides sp. H003 | reverse complement strand
GGTCAAGTCCAGGGACGTGGTGTACGACGTCGTCGTGTGATTCTTCGACTTGGTGGTTTAGGCGGTCAGTGCCGCCGGGGTGTCCTCCTGTTCTGTTGATGGCGTGTGGTCGGCGCGGGATTTGCTGAGGACGTCGAGGCCGAGGTAGCGGCGGGATTCGGCCCATTCGTCGTGTTGTTCGGCCAGCACCGCGCCGACGAGGCGGATTAGGGCGTTGCGGTCGGGGAAGATTCCGACGACGTCGGTGCGCCGGCGGATTTCCTTGTTGAGTCGTTCTTTTATCCGGCCCTCGGGGGCGGGTCAACCCGTCGGGGTGGGATGTTCATCGATCGAGGCGCTGGAGGTGGTCGGTAAGGGCGTGGGCGACGCGGTCGTGGCGGGCGGCTTCGTCGGTCCAGCCGCGGCACTCGGCGTCGGTTCTGAGGGCCTGGACGTCGGCGAGTTGGTCGGTGAGCGTGTCGCGGAATTCGGGGGCGGTGACGTAGTTGTCGCAGGTTTCGCAGATGTTGGCATAAGGGCACGCGCCCGCGGATTCGTGGCGAGCGCAGTATCCGTGTGCAACGCGGGTTTTCAGCATTTCACTGTGCAGCCAGCCGACCTTGTCGGGCAGGATCGGTTTGCCGACCGGGGTGAGGGTGAACTGGCGGCGCATCTTGCCCATCGCTTCGTCGTAGGCCGCGCGCAGGGTGGGCGAGGCCAGGGTGGCGTAGCGGATCGTCATTTGTGGAGTGACGTGCCCGAGTAAGGACATCAAGGCCTGCAGACTCATCCCGGCGTTGGCGAGTTCGGTGGCCCAGGTGTGGCGCAACTGATGTGGAGTGACCATCAGGACGCCGCCGTCGGGACGGTGCAACCCGGCGGATTCAGCGGCGGTGAGCAGCCCGTTGCGCAGCCGGGTGTAGCCCAGGCGGCGTCCGTGCCGGGTGAACAGAAAGTCGGTGAGCACGCCGGTGCGTGGGTGCGGCAGCGGCCGGTGCGTGCCGCGGAGGGCGACCCACTCGTCGAGCGCGGCGAGGGTCGCGGCGGAGAGCGGGACCATGCGTTCGGTGGCGAGCTTGCCCAGTGGCACCTTCAGCCAGGTTCCGGCCGGTCCGTAGTCGATGATGCTGCCCAGTTCGAGGTCGAGCAGTTCCCCCGCCCGCAGGCCGGCACCACGCAGCACGGTCAGGCCGATGCGGGCGAACGGATCCTGCAGGTGGGCAACGGCGTTCATCACTGCCGCGTCCACATCGGGTGCTAGCGCGCGTGGCAACGGCTGGTCGAGTTTGGGGACGTCGGCGGCGAATACCAACCGCCGTGGTGGGGCCTGCGCCCAGCCCCAGGCGGTGATGTCGTCGAGCAGGTTGCGCAGACTGAGCACTGCCGACTGGGCCACCGCGGCCGAGACGGTGCGCCCGGCGCCCGCGGCGGCGCGCTGACCACGCCAGCCCCGGGTGCGATTCCATTTCAGGTAGCCCTCGATGCAGCTCCGGTCGAGTTCACGCAGGCTGATGACGTCGGGATGGTGAGCGGTGAGGTATTCGGCGAAGGGCAGCAGGTCGTTGATCAGCGACTCGACCGATTTGGGCCGCAGCACCGCCGCGCGCACGCCGATGTAGCGCAGCAACGTCTGACGGATCGGGTCGGGCATCTCCACCTCGGTGAAGCGCTGCTCGAGGCTACGGGCCCACCGCCGGCGTTTCGGCGCGGTGTCGATGACCGCGGTCTCGAACAACAGCTGCCGCAGGCTGGCCAGCCGCCCCCTGTATGCCCGCCGCGACGATGGCGGCACCACGGTACGTGACAGCGCGGCGTCGAAGTCGTCGAGCGCGTCGCCGGTCAGGTCGGCGACCATTCCGCCGTGGTGTGCCAGCACTACCGCCAGACATTCGCCGAGGACCGTCTCGACCCAGGAACTCCTCCAGCCCAACCGAATTCCCGCATTCCGCAACGCGGCGAATCCGCTCGGATCCCGGTCCTCCACTGCGCGGCCCAGCCCGGTCAACTGTTTGACCGCGGCCAGCTCGACGTCCAGCCGTAACCGGCCGGTGCCGATCGTGTGACAGATCAGCGGCCACGCCCCGGTGTCCCGTATCTCGGCGATCCGCTCGGCTGCCGGCAGCGTCATCCAGGCGTGCAGGTCGCGGTGGCGTGCGGTGAAGTCGCGAGCGATCCGAATCCGGTCGCGTACCGCCCGCCCGCTCAAACCCAGGGTGGCGACGTGGTCGAGATAATCCGCCACCACCTCGTCGGCGCCTACGGGTTGGCCGACCAACACCGTGGTCACTGCCGGGCTCCGGCCAACGTCGCACGAGCAGCACCGTATTCGGCGGCGAGCTGCTCGATCGACAAATGCACGTAGCGGGCCGTGGTCTCCGGCGAGACATGCCCCATCAACGCCCGCAACGCCAGCAGATCGATTCCGGCCGCCGACAATTCGGTGCCGTAGGTATGCCGTAAACGGTGCGGGCGGACTCTTGTGGCGCCAGAGGTCTCCCGGTGCCGACGGAACAGGCTGCGCAGCCCGGCCTCGCTGACCGGTGCACCGGTCGTCGGGCCGCGCAGCACTACGAAGCACTGCGGCGTCGCCAACCCCGGCGGCCGCTCCCATCGCAGGTAGGCGGCGAGCTCGGTGAAGAACGCCGCATCGACCGGGACATGACGTTCCTTGCCGCCCTTGCCGATCACCCGAAGCCGGCGCCGGCCCATATCGACGTCGGCGAGCAGCAGGCCACGCGCCTCGGCCGAACGCAGCCCTCCGAGTAGCATCACCAGCACCATCGCCCGGTCCCGGTGCGTTGCCAGTGTCGCCAGGAACGCGTCGACATCGTTGGTGGACAACGATTCCGGAAGACGCTGCGGCTGACGCACCAACCTACCGCCACTGCGTGCACGCCCGGGACCCAGATGACCGAGCAACCCCCGCTGCGACTGGCGCAGCCCCTGTCCCCGCCGCGGCGACGGCACCGGATTGTCGGTGCAGACACCGGTCATCACCAGATACTCGAATAACGCGCGCACTGCCGCGACCCGGCGGTTCACCGTCGAAGCTGCCGGCGGGGTCGACGAGCGGTGACCGCCGGTGGGCTGGTCCGTTCGGCGGACGCCTTGCCAGTCGATCCAGTCGAACACCAACGGCGCATCGACCGCGGCGAGCCCGACCGCTTGCTGGACGAGGAACCGGCTCAAATTGGCGACGTCGAATGCGTAGGCCCGCACCGTGGCCGCGCTGAACCCCCGTCCCGCCAAATGGTTGAGAAACGCGTTCACCGCGTCCTGCCCGTCCCAGTCGCCCTCCAGGACATATCCGCTGTCGCTCTTGAGTACCCGCATCGCCGCTCCGCCTTCCCCCACCGAGATGCAGACAGCATCCATCCGTGCTCAGCGCTTGTGCGTGAACCTCACGCTGCAGCCCGAACCGTGTCCCCGGAGAGCCGGTTAACGGATAGTGGGTTGTTGGACCAGATCTGCCGCCAAATTTGTTTGGGGAAGGCGGTGAAGGCGAGCAGGTCGGCGCGGGCGTCTTCGAGGTGGTCGGCGACCTTGGGGAGCTTGTCGGCCAGTGCGTCGATGATGCGGTCATATTGGGCTGCAACGGAACCGGCGTCAGGTTGATCGAAGACCGAATGCAGTAGTGTGCGTACCCACGGCCACGATGATTTCGGAGTGATGGCCATCAGGTTGGTGGCGTAGTGGGTGCGACACCGTTGCCACGATGCCCCAGGCAGGGTGGCGCCGATCGCGGCCACCAGACCGGCGTGGGCGTCGGAAGTGACCAGACGGACCCCTGATAGGCCGCGGGCGGTCAGCGACCGCAGGAAGGTCAGCCAGCCGGCCCCGTCCTCGGCGGTGGTGACGTCGATGCCCAGGATTTCGCGGTAGCCCTCGGCGTTGACCCCGGTGGCGATCAGCGCGTGCACGTTGACCACCCGGCCTGCTTCGCGAACCTTGAGCACCAGGGCGTCAGCAGCCATGAACGTGTACGGGCCTGCATCCAGTGGCCGGGTCCGGAACGCCTCGACCGCGGCGTCGAGCTCTTTGGCCATCACGCTGACCTGGGACTTCGACAAGCTGGTGATGCCCAGAGTCTCGACGAGTTTGTCCATCCGCCGCGTCGAAACGCCCAGCAGGTAGCAGGTAGCCACCACCGTGGTCAGGGCCCGCTCGGCGCGTTTGCGCCGTTCCAGCAGCCAGTCCGGGAAGTACGAACCTTGCCTTAGCTTGGGAATCGCCAGATCCAATGTGCCTGCGCGGGTGTCAAACTCGCGGTGCCGATACCCGTTGCGGGAATTGGTGCGCTCGCTGCTGCGCTGGCCGTAGCCGGCACCGCACACCGCGTCGGCTTCGGCGCCCATCAGGGCGTGAATGAAGGCGGCCAACAACTCGCGCAGCACATCAGGGTGCGTGGTGGTGAGTCGTTCGGCCAGCACGGCAGACAGGTCGATATCGTGGGCAATGGTCATCGCGTTGATTCCTTTGCTCGAGTGACTTTGGTCGGTCCCTCGAAGAATCACGCGATGACCTTCATTCATCCGGCTACGACACGCCGGTCATCACCGGCTCGTACACCACTCTGCTGGACGCAACT
>NZ_LJYL01000011.1:0-245480 GCF_001440135.1 Mycobacteroides sp. H003 | reverse complement strand
GGTGGTGGCGGCGGCGTTTCCGTCATACCTGCACTGTATCGCCGAGCCGGATACGTGGGCAGGACACCGAATCGGGCAGATGGTGGGTTGCGACTATGACGGTTCGGCCGGCCAGCAGTGGACCCGCGGGGTCCAGTAGCTCTCGTAGGAACGTCTCGGCGGCCTGCCCGTCGAGATGTTCGGTGGGTTCGTCCAGCAGCACCACCGGCACTTCGGAGAGCAGTGCCCGGGCGAGAAGCAGCCTGCGGCGTTGCCCGCCCGATACCGAGGCCGCACCTGCTGTCAGCACCGTGTCCAGCGCGTGTGGCAATGCCTCGATCCAGGAGTCCAGGCCGACGTCGGACAGCACGTCGAACAGCTCTCCGTCGGTCGCGTCGCCGCGCGCGACGAGCAGGTTGTCGCGCACCGTGGTGGCGAAGATGTGCGCGTCCTCGCCGAAAAACCTGATGAGCGAAGGCAGTTCGGTGGCGGGTAGGTCCGTGATATCGGTGCCGTCGATCCGGATGGCACCGGACGCCGGCGGCGTGAGGCCGGCAAGCGTTGTGAACAGGGATGTCTTGCCGATGCCGCTGGACCCGGTGATCGCCATCCGCGCGCCTGCAGCCAGCCGAAAGGACAACGGACCCGATGCGGAAGGGCCGGTCCGCCACGTTAGGTCAACGCATTCAAGCGGGACGCCTGCCCTGCCGTTGGCAGGCATCACATCGACCGGTGCGGACGTGTCGTCCCCTGCCATCACGAGTTCTTGCAGGTTCCGCGCCGATGCGCGGGAGCGGGCTATGCCGATGGCTGCGGCGGGTAACGCGGCGGAGGCCTCGAATGCTGCCAGCGGCAGCAGCACCAGGACGGCAAGCGTCGTGGGTTCGACGTGTCCGGCCAGCTGGACCGCTGCGGCGAACGCCCCGACGACTGCGGCGCCCACGGCGAGAGTCGGAACCGCCGCTGACCATGCGGCGGGAACGGCGGCGGCGTCTTGAGCTGCGGCCCAGTCTCTGCGGCGTTGGCGCGCCAGTTCAAGCTGACGGGGGAGAAGTCCTCGAACTCGCAGTTCCGGGGCATGATCCAGGATCTCGACCGTCGTCTCGGTCTGCAGGGCGCGTGCCCGGGCGCCGCGTGTCTCTCGTGTACTGGCGGCGCGCGACGCCAACGCGGGTGCCGCCACGTCGGCGACCAACAAGGCACACGCCAAAATGGCGGCGGCAGGTATCGATATGAACGCAACTGTCGCGGTGGCTGCCACTCCGAGCACCCCGGCCACCGCGACGGGTATGACGCTGCGGACCACCGTCTCGGCGAGCTCGTCGATATCGGTGCCGATCCGATCGAGCACCACGCCCTTGCGGACCTCGCCGGCTGCGCCGCCGACCAGTCGCGCGTACACGTGTGCCCGGACGGTGGCGGCGCCGCGCAGCGCGATATCGTGACCAGCCAGCCGTTCGCAGTATCGCCAGATGCCTCGCGAAATGCCCAGTGCGCGTACCGCAACCACGGCCACGGACAGATCGAGTACCGGAGGCATCTGCCATGCCCTGGTGATCAACCATGCCGATAGACCCGCCAGCGCCAGTGCGCTCCCCAGCGCCAAGGCACCGCATGTAACGGCCACGGCCAGTCGCACCGGCCGCACCCGCAAGGCGATCAGCCAATGCCGCAGCGGATCAGAGGTGTGCGACATGTCTTGCCTGCACGGTGAACACAGCGTCGGCGGCGGCCAGAACAGGCGCCCGATGGCCCACCAGCACCACCGTCGCACCCCTGCGGGCACGAGAAACCAATGCGGCAAGCACACCGGCCTCGGTATCGGCGTCGAGGTGCGCTGTGGGCTCATCGAGCAGCAGGATCGACCGATTGGTGCCGAGCACACGGGCCAGGCACAGCCGTTGGCGTTCTCCCAGTGAAAGCCCGCTGCCGCCCGCACCGAGGCGGGTATCCAATCCGTCGCGCAGCGTCTCCAGTGTGCTGTCGAACCTGCTGTCGATCAGCGCGGATTCGAGATCGTCCAGCGGCCCGAACATCTCGAGGTTCTCGCGCACGGTGCCGGGTACCAGCACCGGGCGCTGTGGCAGCCATCCGAGCATTGACCACCAGCTGTCTCGCTGGATCCGCTCCAGTGGTACCCCGTCCACAAGAACCCGGCCCTGAGCGGGCGTGGTCAGCCCAGTAATGGTGTGCAATACCGTCGACTTCCCTGCGCCATTGTGCCCGGTAAGAACCGTCACGGCGCGGGGGCGGATTGTTGCGGTCAATTCCCATGGTGCGTAACCACTTCGGTCCGTCACGCTGATGGCGTCGAGTTCGATGACCGGATTCCTGCGTGGAGTCTGCGTTCCGCCGGCCGCCGCCGGGGGCCCGAGGGCATCGAGGAGTTCGAAGGCCTTGTCTGCGGCAGCTGTGCCATCGGCAGCGCTGTGGAACTGGATTCCGACGCGTCGTAACGGCCAGTACACCTCAGGTGCCAGGATCAGGACCGTCAGCGCGGTGGTCAGGTCGAGGTGCCCGAAAACCAAACGCATGCCGATCCCCACCGCGATGAGCGCGACGCTGAGGGTCGCGATCATTTCGAGCACCATCGCGGACAGAAACGCCACCCGCAACGTAGCCATTACCGAACGGCGCTGAGAATTACCGAGTTCGGTGATTCGGCGCAGCGGAGTCGCGGTGCGCCCGAGCGCACGCAGCGTCGGGATACCCGCTATCAGATCGAGAATCTGACCGGTGGCCGCAGTCGATGCCTGCAGTGCGGCCTCCGCTCGATCGCGGGTGAGCAGGCCGATGAGAACCATGAATATGGGAATCAGCGGCAGAGTGATCGCGACGATGACGGCGGATCGGATATCGGACAGTGCGATCACCAATGCGGCGGCAGGTGTCACGATTGCCGCGCTGAGGACCGCGGGGAGATATCCGGCGAAGTAGGGGCGCAGGTCTTCCAGTCCCCGGGTCAATACCGTCGTGGCCGAATCTCGGAACTGCTCGAGGTCACGTGGCTGCGCCTCGGCGATGGCCGACAGCAGCTGGTCGTCGAGGTCGGCGATCACCCCGGTTGCGCCGCGTTCGCTGAACCGGGTCTGTACACCCTGAGCCGCCGCCCGGAGCGTCCAGAGCACCACGAGGATGGTCATCGGCTGCCCCATATGGGCCATATCGCGGCTCGCCGGATCGGTGATCAGTAGCGCGAGGGCACGTGCCAGGACCACCGCGATCGTCAGGGTGCAGGCCGTCATTACCAGCTCGCAGAGCACCGTCAGGATCAGGTAGCGGCGGGCAGGAGCGCTGCGGCGCCACAGTCGGGGATCGACCGGGGCACTGCGCGAGCTCGTCATCGCACGGGTAGCCCGACCGGGTCGGGAATCTGGTCGGCCGAGATGCGCTGCCGGAACACCCAATATGTCCAGCCTTGGTAGATCAGCACCACGGGAGCGGTGACCGCGGCGGCCCAGCTCATCACCCTGAGCGTATAGGGGCTTGACGATGCGTTTGTCACGGTCAGGTTGTAGGCCGGATCAAGGCTGGAGACAATCAGATTCGGATAAAGAGAGCCGAAAAGCAACGCGACGACCGCGACCACTGTCAGGCAGGTGCAGGCAAAAGCCCATCCGTCACGGGAGACTCGCGAGAAGGTTGCCGCGCCGATCAGCGATAACGCGGCAATCACGAGTGCGATCCACGTCCAGCTCTTGCCGTAGGCAAGCTGAGTCCACAGTCCGTATCCACCCGCGGCGACGATCACGGGAACCGCCAGCTTGCGTGCCGTGGAGACGGCGTCCTCTCGCACCGCGCCGGCGGTCTTGAGCGATATGAACAGTGCACCGTGAAAGGCGAAGAGCCCCACGAAAACTACCCCGCCTAGCAGCACGTAGGGTCTGAGCACGTCGCCGATGGTGAGGGTGAGCTGCTTAGCACTGTCGACCGGAAGCCCGGCGAGCATCGCCGAGAATGCCACACCCCACAGCAGCGCCGGAATCCAGGATCCGATCGCTATCCCGAGATCGCAGCGGGCACGCCAGCGGGGGTCATCGATCTTTCCCCGCCATTCGATGGCGACGATCCGGACGATCATGGCCACCAAGATGAGCAGCAGTGGAAGGTACAGCCCGGAGAACACCGTTGCATACCAGTGCGGAAAGGCTGCGAACATCGCGCCCCCCGCGGTGATGAGCCAGACCTCGTTGCCGTCCCATACCGGCCCGATGGTGTTCAACACGGCGCGTCGCCGACGGTCGTCACCACGGCCGAGGGGATGCATGAGCATCCCGACGCCGAAGTCGAACCCTTCGAGCACGAGGAAGCCGAGGAACAACACCGCCACGACGATGAACCAGAACTGTTGCAATGCTGTGGGATTCATATCCGGAACCTCCTTACGCGGCTGGTTGGGCTAGTAGGCGAAGGACAGCGGTTTGACACTGTCGTCATCGGTCACGGGCGAAGCTGGTTCGGTGTCGTGCTCGAGGGGCCCCTCGATGGTGTATCGGCGGATCAGCCAGAACCACACCACCCCCAGTGCGCCGTACAGGAGGGTGAACGTAATGAGGGATAGCCATACCGTGGCCGCGGAATGGTGGGAGACCGCCAGATCTACGGTGAGCCGGATCTGCTCCACCCCAGTCGGATTGGGCGCCACCACCCACGGTTGCCGGCCCATCTCGGTGAACACCCACCCGGCGCTGTTGGCAAGGAAGGGGGTAGGGATGGCCAGGATCGAGAGCCAGGCGAACCAACGCTGACTGGGGATGCGCCCACCACGGGTGACCCATAATCCTGCCAGCGCCAGCAGGGCCGATCCGGCAGCCAGCCCGATCATCGCGCGGAAGGACCAGTAGGTGACAAAGAGATTGGGCCGGTAGTTGCGCGGCCCGAACTTCTGCTCGTATTCCTTCTGAAGGTCTTCCACACCCTTGAGAGTGACGTCGGTGAACTTGCCCTCGGCCAGGAACGGCAGCACATACGGCACCGAGATGGCGTGTGCCACGCTGGCGCAGTTGTTGTGCGTACCGACCGTCAACACCGAGAACTTCGGGTCCTTCTCGGTGTAACACAGGGATTCTGCCGACGCCATTTTCATGGGCTGCTGCTGGAACATCAGCTTGCCCTGGACGTCCCCGGTAGCCGCCAGCGCACCACCGGACAGGATCAGCACGGCGCACGCACCGATGGCGGCGGGCCGGTACATCGTGCGTGCATCGTTGAGCGTGCCGACCTTGTGGGAGCGGACCATCCACCAACCACAGATTCCCGCGACGAAGGTGCTTGCGGTGAGCAGAGATCCGGCGACTGTGTGGGGGAACGCGGCCAGTGCGGTGTTGTTGGTCAGGAGTTCGGTAATGCTGATCAGTTCGGCACGGCCGGTCTCCGGGTTGTAGACGGCACCGACCGGATGCTGCATGAACGAGTTGGCGGCAATGATGAAGAACGCCGAGGCGTTGACGCCGATCGCCACCATCCAGATACACGCCAGGTGCACCAGCTTGGGCAGCCGCGTCCATCCAAATATCCATAAACCCAGGAAGGTTGACTCCAAGAAGAAGGCCACCAGCCCTTCGAGGGCAAGGGGAGCGCCGAATACGTCTCCGACGAAGCGGGAGTATTCGCTCCAGTTCATTCCGAACTGGAATTCCTGCACGATGCCGGTGGCCACACCCAGGGCGAAGTTGATGAGAAACAGCTTGCCGAAGAACCGGGTCAGCCGGTACCAGGAGTTGTTGCCGGTGACCACCCATGCGGTTTGCATGATGGCCAGAAGCGGAGCGAGCCCAATGGTCAACGGCACCAGAACGAAGTGGTACACGGTGGTGATGCCGAACTGCCATCGGGATACGTCCAGGGCGTTCATCGCCACCTCCTACGACGCAGCGTAGTAGTAGTTGCTATCCAAGATCAACGCGATACGGGCCACATTTACTAATACGCCAACGAGGCGAACGCGGGGCGATAAACGCATGAACCCACAAGATGGGTGCGGCTAGGGGATCCGTCGGGGTTCGGCGAGTGAGCGTAATGCCGGCGCCACAGCCGGACCCACCAGGAATCCCTCGGTACCGCCCGCATCGAGGGCACGCCGATAGATCTCGGCGGCACCGCGCACCGCCTCGAGCGTCAATTCGATGTCGACGGACGTGTGTGCGGCGGAGATCACAAAGGATTGCCCCAGCACGCCGCGACGCAGAAGTTCTTGCAACAGCAGCGCCCGATACGCCTGTGAGGGCTGCCGGTCTGGGTCGAGGCTCGTGAAGGTGAGGCATGACGACCGTCCCGCGGTCTGAATATGTTCGTCCACACCAAGTTCTGCGGTGATCTCGGCCACGCCTGACGCAAGGCTGCGGCCCGCGGCCTCCATCGCGTGAACGGGGGCGTCATCACGATAGGACTGCACCACGGCACGAAACGCGGCCAGCCCCACAGCTTCTGGCCCGTTGGTGGTGGACAGGAGAAACGTCCGGGGGTCATCGGTCCGCAGACCGCCGCGTTCCATGTAGTCCCGCTTTCCGGCGAGTGCGGCAATCGCAAATCCATTACCCATGGCCTTGCCCCAACATGACAGGTCGGGGGTTACCCCGTAGACCGCCTGGGCGCCCTGGCGCGACCACCGGAATCCGGTGATGATCTCGTCGAAGACCAGCAGTGCACCGTGGTCGGTGCACAGTGACCGCACCGATTCGAGGAATCCGGGTGCGGGCTCGGCTGCCGCGCTGGCCGCTTCCATGATGACGCACGCGATTTCCCCCGGGAAACGGTTGAAAAGCGTTACCAAAGAATCGACATCGTTGTAGCTGAATCTGGCGATGTGGTCGGTCGCCGACTTGGGGATGCCCGCGTTCATCTCGGTGGTGCCAATGAACCAATCGTCGGTCGAGAAGAACGGCTGTCGGCATGCCGCCACCTTGGTGCGCCCGGTAATGGCGCGGGCCAGGCGGATGGCGGCGGTCGTCACATCCGACCCGTTCTTGGCGAACTTGACCATCTCGGCGGTCGGCACGGTACGCAGAAAGTCTTCGGCGGCTTCGGCTTCCAGCACCGTGGGTCGGCTGAAACTCACACCCCGCGCCAGGGTTTCGCGGACCGCCTCGAGCACGGGACCGTACGCATGGCCGAGCGTTATCGCGCGCAGTCCCATGCCGTATTCGACGTAGGAGTTGCCATCTACATCCCATACCCGTGCAGCCGCCCCATGGGTGAGCACCGGTGCCATGCCCAGCGGGTACTGGTCGGCTCCGCGTGCGTAGGTATGTGCGCCTCCCGGCACCGCGTCGTGGAGCCGGGCCTGCCATGCGTTCGATTGATCGAATCCCCGGTGTGTCATGTCTGGACTTTCTGATTGCGTTTTACCAGCGCCCATGCCGCACCCGCGAGCACGATCAGCAGCCATCGGACCATCGAAATTTGTTGGAAAGCAGATACATCCAACACCGAGGCGACGACGGTGAGCGCGACGAGCGCGCCGAGCACACCGTTGATCAACTCCGTGGTGGGCACATCCTCGCAGTGGTTGCGCGCCCTGGCCGCGTACATGATGGCCGTGATCATCAGGACGATCAGGGTCAGCAAGCCCAAGATCCCGCCTTCGATGAGGCGGCTGAGGTATTCGTTGTCGAGGACCGGCTGTTCGGGCCCAAGGGGATAGGTGAACGCTCCCTGTCCCAACCAGAAATGCTCTGTCCAATGGGCCATCACGTAATCGATTCCGCGGGCGCGTGATTGCAGCGACGGATCGTCGGCGCTACCCATGAAGGTACTGATGATCGCGTCGAAGACACCCAGGCCACTCACCGCGGCAACTGCCGCCGCACCGAGGGCAGCCGCGACCAATCCCGCGAGCCGCCGCACCGGCCAGCGCCACGACATCACCAGAATGGCTGCCGCCAATCCGATGAAGGCGGAGCGCGAAACCGTCACCACCGAGCCCGCGATCACCACGATGGTCAGCAGTGCCCAGGGCCAGGCCTTACGGCCGGAGGCCTGGGCGCTGTAGACCAGTGCAACCCCGATGGGGGCGATCGTGGTCAGCACCGCACTCAGCTCGAGGGCATGGGCGGCGGCACCCTGTGCACGGACGACACCTTCACGGACAATCCCGTGTGCGACACCGGTATCCCCGAACTTCATAATGCCGGGGATGCGGATCATGGCCGCGATATCGACACCGGTGCCGAACTGCACCAGGGCGAAGGCCGCGGTGATGGCAGCGCCGATGACGAGCGCCTTCAACAACATCTCGATAGTGCGCGCGGAATTGTCGGGGTAGGCGGCGAAGAGAAAGACGAAACCGATGAGCGCGGTCACGGTTACCGCGAACGCCGCGATGCCCTGCCCAGCCTGAATCAACGCCACGTGCGGAAGAACGTGTGTGGTGACGACGTTGAAGGACACCACCGTTGCCAGTAGTGAGGCCAGGATCGCGATCGCGAGCCCGCGAGCACCAAGGGCAAGTCGGTGCCCTGATAACACCCAATAGACACCCAGGGCGCCAACGAGAATCAACGCGACCTGGGCGGGGCTCAGTCCCTTGAGCGCGTAGACCGCGTACACCTGTCGGGTGCTCAGGAGCACGATCAATGCCAGCGCCACGAACGTGACGGTGGCAGGCCCGCGGCCGGACACCACTGTGGCCGGGCTATCGGTCTGAGGAAGGCTTGTCGTCACGCCAGCTACGGAAATCGGTGAGTCGGGGTGGGGTCCAGTTCAAGACCGCTTGGGCAAGTGCCTCGTCGTCAATCTCGACGTTGTCCAAATCATCATCGATGATCGTTGCCTTCGAAGGGTTTGCCACATTCTGGCCGCTACCGCTCGTTTCAGCCCGGGCCGGTTCCGTGACGGGTTCGGCAGCGGTGGGACTCGTGTGCGCGTTCTCGTCGCCCTTCGTCTTCGCCCGGGCCTTGATCTTGGTTCTGCCATCAGTGAACTCTTCTTTGCGGCGACGGGCGGCAAGCGCGTCGTACACCAGCAGCCCGATGATGCCTGCCAGCAGCGCCGCGACCGCCATGGAGCCCGCCGATTTCATGGCGCTGGAGGACGTCACGACCGGTACGGTGGGTTCCTGCAGCACGGTGAGGCTGGCCCAGTTCTCGGGGGAGACGGACGCACCCACCTGGAGTTTCACCAGGTTGTCGCGGGCAACGTCCAGCAACGCCGAAGCGCCTGCCTGGCAGTCGGAAGTAGCGCTGCACAGCACCAGAATCGACACTTGCGGTGAGGGCTGTTGATTGCTCGGGCCCAGGTCGATGGTGTTCGAGACCTTGTAGTCCACACCCGGTGCCGCGGCAGCGATCACGGCCTGCGCGGGCTGGCTGGACATCGACGTGGCAAGGATGCCGGCGAGCTGGGCCTTCTCCGGCGAGAGGTTCAACATGGGGTTGGCACCGAGCGTGTCGCCGGTCGACGAATACGTGGGCGGCGGTATCACCACGGCCGACGCGGTAGATGCCCGGACGGTGACGCCAGTGGTGTATCCGTAGGCGCCCGCGCCGCACGTCAGCAGGATCACCAGAAGTAGCGCAATTCGCCGGTTCAAGATCCGCTTGACCAGGTCGTTGACGTTCACGGGCGCTCCGACTCTCGCTATCGTCCGGACTATCCGCAGCAGGCGCGCCGTCCCATAACCAGCGTTATTGGTCACGAGCATAACCCACACTTGCCCGCTGTCCGGAATGGACGGCGCTAGGCTGTCCGCCGTGTCGACAGATCAGCTGGGCTCGCCGATAAGGGTGACGATCTCCGAGGTCACGGTGGATCTTTGCTCGGTGCGCGCTGTGCTCGACGCGGTGACACAACGTGCCTCAGCGTGTGGTGCGCGGCCGCTTGTTGTCGGCTCGGTGAACCTGGACCATTTCCATCATTTCGGTTCTGGTCGCGCGAACCCCGATTGCGCAGCATTGGGTCCCGCGCTGGATTGGTTGATGCTTGCCGACGGGGCGCCGATCGTGGCGCGCGCCCGCCTCAAGACTCGGCAGAATTGGCCACGGATTACCGGAGCAGACCTATTGCCGATGGTTCTGGAACAGGCGGCAGGCACAGGTCACCGCGTCGGATTCCTCGGCGGGCTACCGCAGGTGCACGACAGGTTGCGCGCTGTACTGCACGAGCGTTATCCGGGTCTTGCCGTATCCGGTCTCTGGGCACCCGATCGCGCAGATCTCATCGATCCGGATCGCAGCGATGCGCTGGCGGGGGACATCGCTGCTGCGGACACCGATGTGCTGGTCGTGGGGCTTGGAAAGCCCCTGCAGGAATTGTGGATTGCACGCCACGGTCTGACTGCGGGTGCGCGCGTACTGCTGGCCTTCGGGGCATCGGCGGACTTCCTTGCCGGCGCCGCGACGCGCGCCCCGGAATGGATGCAGCGCTACGGACTCGAATGGTCCTACCGGTTGGGTCGGGAACCCCGCCGCATGGCCCGCCGGTATCTGATACAGGGACCGGCCGCGGTGGTGCGGTTACGAAAGGCCGCCGTCGGGCCCGCACTGCCTTGGCACGCGTAGTGGCTAAACCCCATGGATAATGCTCGCGAAATGCTCAGCCATCCGTTCGGAGCTGAACTCCGCCCGTGCACGCCGCGCCCCAGCCTCTCCCAGGGCGCGGGCGCGGTCAGGATCGCGCGCCAAATCTGCGATCGCACGGGCGAAGGCATCGGGGTCCCCGGGTGGCACCAATACACCGTCGACGTCGTGGCGGACGTAATGCGCTATTCCCGGGTTGTCCGTCATCACCACCGGGCGCCCACTGGCCATGGCCTCGAGAGCGACGGTCAGACCAGAACCGGTGATCACGTTGGGCCGCACCGCGATCGCCACGAGTGTGGATCGCCGGTACAGATCGCGCATCCGTCCGTACAGCCGCTCGGTGTGCAGCGTGACAACCTCGGATGGCGCGGTGATCGGCAGGGCCGTGGCCAGCTCGAGCCCAAGGCCGGGACACTGTTCGCGGGCGATCAAGACCGCCTCGACAAGAAGTGCGTGATCGCGGTGGACATCTTCACCCGCGCTGACCACCAGGGGAGCGCCCGCGCTCTCCCACGGTTGCACTCGATAGAAATCGGTATCGATGCCCACCGGCGCGAAATGCAGCCGGGCATCATCGACACCCCAGGCCCGCGACAGCAGTTCGACCTGCGGGGGAGACTGCGAGAACACCGCAGCACTGCGGGCCAGCGCATGGCGCGCGAGTCCCCGATGAATCGGCGAGGAGTCCGCGGGCTCGGTGAGCCATCCGACTCCGGTCACCACCGGTGGGCTCATCCGCATCGCGGCGGCAGAGGCCGCGGGCACTCCGGTGCGTTCGTCGTAGCAGAAGACGACGTCGCTTTCGCGACGCGCAGCCCGGTCTGCGACGACTTCCAGGATCTCCAGATCTCCTGTTCGATAACGGATCTGACCGGCCACACGCTCGAAGCGGCGCCCGAAAGAGAACTCACTGAAGGTCGGCGTCACACCATAGTTGGACAGCCGGTGCAGTCCATAGGGCGCCTGATCCGGCACCTCATCGGCGCGGTTCCGGGCCTCCCATCGCGAAGCCGAAACGCCGTGTGGCAAAGCCACATACGCGTGCAGTCGTCGTTGCATTGTTCCCATCCCGTATCGCCGCAAGGTAGCACATGACATCCGAACATGCCGATGGATCCCCGGTCGCCGAGCCGGCCTCGGGGCGCCGGATTGCCAGTGCCGTCGCATGGCAACTCGGTGGCCGGGTGCTGGGGACCATCGCTTCCATCGCCGGGATCGCACTCACAACCCGCGCTCTGGGGCCCGAGTCCTACGGGCATCTCAATGCCGCGATCTTCTTCATCGGTTTATGGACCAGCCTGACAGAGCTGGGTATCGGCGTCGTGATCGTCCGACGGGTCTCGGCTGGCACCGGCAGTCTGCAACGCTTGGTCGGTATCAATCTTGCTTTCTCGCTCAGCTATTGCCTTCCGCTTGCCGCAGTGGCGGCGCTCTCGGGCTGGCTCATCTACGCGGATCACCCCGAGGTGCAGTCGATGCTGCTCATCATCAGCGCGAGTCTGACCCTGACGACACTGTCGAGCTGCCTGAACCCGATCTTCATGTCTTCCGTCCGGTTTTCGGCGGTGGCGCTGGCGGACACACTGTCCCGGGTAGCAATGCTGGCGGTCACGATTTTCCTGGTCACCGTTGACGCAGAACATGTTTGGTATGCGCTGCCGCAGGTGGTCGCCCCGGCCACCCTATTGCTGATTCAAGGCATCGCGGCTCATCGGATCACGCCGTTGCGAATCATTCTGTCGGCGAGTGAGACGTGGGGCCTGGTGCGCGAAAGCCTGCCGCAGACGATGGTGCTCATCATCGGGGTGCTCTATTGGCGAATCGACGGTGTGATACTGAGTCTGTTGAGCACGCCTGCGGAGGTCGGCAGGTATGGGCTGGCGTACCAGACAGCGTTCACCTTGTCATTGGTAGGGAACTTCTTCCTGGGCGCGACCCTGTCCACGATGACGGGGCTATTCGCCGCCTCGCGCGGGCGTTTCGCCGCCTTCATCGAGCGATCCATGGGATTGATGTTCGCCATCGCGGTTCCGGTCGCGGTCGTCGGGTTTTTCGTGGGACGAGATCTGGTCGCACTTCTGGGGTCCGAGCAGTTCGTGGACAAATCAAACCTGGTGATGCCGTTGCTTCTGGTCGCGGTGGGACTGACCTTTCTCACCGGGACCGTCAGCCAGGCGCTGTTCGCGGCACATCATCAGACATTTCTGCTACGCCTCAATGTGTTCAATCTTGCCGCCAACATCATTCTCAATGTCGCGCTTATTCCGCACCTGGGTTCATTGGGCGCGGCGATCGCGCTGGTAACCAGCGAGGTGGTCGGCTTGGTTGCCGCCAGCGTCAGGTTGACGACCTGCACGGGCTATCACACGCCGTGGATGTTTCTGTTGCGGTTGGGACTACCGACCGTGGCCGCGGTGGGTGCGCTACTCACTGCCGCACAGTGGATCCCCGAGTTGGTCGCCGCCGTCATCGCCGCCGGTGTCTATGTCGGCGTGAACCTGTGGGCGGGGCCCGTGCACCTGCGTGATGTTCGGGAAATCCTCCGTAAGGAGGCCACTGATGGGTGATCCACATGACTAGGACTAGGCACCGCGAACTCGATCGGGCCTACCTGCCGCCGCCTCGGGTGAGCGAAGTGCATGGGGGTACCGCAGTGTGCATCGTGGCGTACGGCAGGCCAGATCTTCTCGCGGCCTGTCTGACGTCCTGCCGCGAACATCTTGGCGATCTGCCGGTGTACGTATGGGACAACTCGGCGCCGGACTACCCGGGCATGCAGGCCGTGCGGGCGAGCTATCCCGCCGTGCAGTGGCATGGTACGGGTGAAAATCTTGGATTCGCGGCGGCCGTCAATCGATTGGCAGATCTCGCGCCGGGAGCGCATCTGCTGCTGTTGAATCCCGATGCCACTGTGCGGGGGGCGCTCACGCTGACCCGCGCCCAGATCGCGAACGAAACCAAGGTGGCGGCGGCAGCACCGCCGATAGAGGCGGCCACCCCGCACCCCGGTGAGCTTTCGTGGGATAACGCGCATCGCACTCCCAATCTGCTGCGGGCGTTGGTGTCACGCGTGGGCTACGCACCGGCCTTGCGCGGCCGGGTTGTCTCCGAGCTCTACCACAAACGCCCCACCGATGTGGACGGATATCTCACCGGGGCTTGCCTGTTGGTCAACCGGCAGGCCTGGAATGAGGTCGGCGGCTTCGACGAGGAGTTCTTCCTCTACGGCGAGGAGGCGGATTGGCAGCTGCGCGCCCGGTCCGCGGGCTGGCGCCTGGTTCTCGTCGATGAACCCGGTGTCATGCACAGCGCCAAGGGGACCGTCGCAGGAGACGAGCAGCGCTGCATCCGCTCCGACGATCTGCTGCGTGCGAACATCGCTTTGACACTGGAGCATTCGAGGGGAGTGCGCACCGCCGATCTTTACCTGGCAGGGACTTCCGTGTTGGACCGGGTACAGCCGGGGGCCCGGCGGGCACGCGCGGCGCGGATCGGGGCTGGCTCGGGACGCCCACAGATAATCCTCACCACGAATCGGTTGGTGTACGGGGGAGCCGAACGACAGCATGTATTGCTGGCCACCGAACTGGACAGACGTGGATACTCCGTCACCATCGCATGCATGCAGCGATTCGGCCCGTTGGTGGCCGAGGTCCCGCCGACGGTGCGCGTGGTACGCCAACCCTGGTGGTGCCCCGCCTTTGAGACCGCCGATGGTCCCACGATCCTGGTGTCGGGGGATACCAACACCGAGACCGGGTGTGCAACGCTGTGGCGCGCATCCGGACGGCACCGCAGATGGCTGGTGGCGGCGCATATCCCGCCCGAACTGAATACGGGCACCTATTCGGCCCCGCTCGCGAGGGCGATGAGCCGGGCCGACGGGTTCATCGCGCTGTCGCAGCGGCACTGGGACGAGGTGTCGGCACACCAGCGGGTGGGTACCCGTTTCTTCACCGCTCCCAACGGGGTCGTCAGCCGTCGCGAACTTCCCGAGCAAGCACCCGAGCGCAGGGAACCGGACGGCCCGTTACGTTTTGTGATGCTGTCTCGCATAGTCGAACACAAGAACCCGCATCTGCTGGTGGAGGCGCTGAGCGGTTTGACCGAATACGACTGGCAACTCTCCATATTCGGTGACGGGCCCGATCGTCAACGATTGGAAGCTCTCACGCCTGAGTCCGTGCGCGATCGTGTGCACTGGCGGGGCTGGTCGCCAGGACCCGAGCATGCGCTGGCCGATTGCGACGTGCTCTGCGTGCCCAGCCGAAGCGAGGCCTTTCCCCTGGTCATTCTCGAAGCAATGGCGCGGGCCGTGCCGGTCATCGGTTCCGCGGTGTGCTCGGTGCCCGACATGCTCGACCACGGTAGCGGTGTGGTGGTCGACCCTATCGATGTGCCGGCGTGGCGGACCGCCCTCGAGAATGCCCTTACCGCGCCCGGTCACCTGACAGCGTTGGGGCGTAAGGGATTTGACCGGATGCGTGATCTGTACACCATCGAGACAATGGCGGACTCGTACGAGGAGGCCTTCACCGCGGTGTTCAAGGGTTGATGCCGGATGAGAATCCTGTGGTTGTCTCCGTGGATGCGTCCCTTGGCGCGTGTGCATGCCGAGGCGCTGCGAGCCCGGGGCGCCGCGGTGCTGTTGGTGACCTCCGATCAGCATCCGGAATCCGGTCCGGCGCGGGACTACGAGCTGGTCCTGGAGCCGTCCCTCAAGGAACCGGCCGGCTGGGTGTCATGGGCACGCACGGTGCCGCAAGTCCGGGCCTTTCGGCCAGACGTGGTGATCGATGAGCTGGTCCGCGACCCGCGTTGGCAGGTGTTCGGCGCGGGGCTGCCGCGCGTGCGACTCATCCACGATGATCGGCCGCACGACGCCTCCGAAGAGGTGCCGCGGTGGAGAAGCGCCGCGTTCCGCCGGTGGGACAAGAACACGGCTCACCGGGTGGCGTTCAGTGATTACGTCGCACGGCGGATAAGCGCGCGTGAGTCATCTCCGGTCGGGGTGGTTCCGCTCACGAGTGATCTGGACCCGCAACGGGTCCCGCCCTTCGTTCCCGCGGGCGGGCGCCGGGATTTCGTACTGGTCGGGCGACTCAACGGCTACAAGAACGTCGGCCTCATCCTCGATGCGTGGCAGGCGCATGTCGATGGTCCGGCATGGCAAGGCGATAACCTGGTGCTGATCGGTGACGGCGATATCCGCAGGGCGTTACCCGACTCGGTGCGGTGGATTCGCGGACCGTACAGCTACGATTCTGTGCTGCAACCTCTTTCAGAGGCCAAGGCATCAGTCGTGCACTACCGTCAAGCATCGCAGAGCGGTGTGCAGACGTTGTCGATGCAACTCGGGGTGAACGTCATCGTCTCCACCGAGGGAGCATTGCCGGAATTCCAGCCGCCCGCGGAGGTGGCACTGCACCGCGACGACACATCCGGACTCACCGCCGCGTTCGACCGTCATGCCGATCCTGCCGTCGCCGCTCGACTCGGCTGGGAGGCTCAAGCGCACTACACGCAAAACTTCACCGCGGATCACGCCGCCGCCAAGTTGTTAGCGATCTGCGAGCGACTTCCACGTCCGCACTAGCTGCGCCTCCCAGCCCGCGATATCGAGACCGCGCACCGTCTCGCGCGCGGCGGCCGCCAGCCGGCGCCGCTCCGTCTGGTCGGTGCTCAGCCGGGTCAGGGCCGCCGCCAACACGTCGACATCGCCGGGCGCCACCAGTACGCCGTTCTCTCCGTTGCGCACCACCTCGGCAATCGACCCGACCGGTGAGGTGATCACAGCAACGGCGGCGCCCATGGCCTCCAGAAGCGCCATGGGCAGCCCCTCGGCATAGCTGGGCAGCACGAAGATATCTGCACCACTGAGCAATTCGGCACCGGCGGCCGCGTCCAGCCAGCCGTGCACGGTGATCACGTCCGCGACATCGGCTGCCGTGACCGCGGCACGCGCCTCCTCCACCTCGCCATCGCCGGCAAGGTGAATACGCAGTGACGCACGAACCTCGGGCGCCAGCACGGATGCGGCCCGGATGATGTCGTAGGTGCCCTTGCGCTGTCCGAGCCTGCCCAGACTCACTGCCGTCACCGTGCTGCCGCGCGAGGACGCAGGCTCGTCGGGGATGCGCACCGGATTCTGCAGCACGGACACTCGTGCGGGATCGAGCTGCAGGCAGGTCGCGTACTCGTCGGCGAGTTCGCGTCCCAGAATGATCCACCGATCAGCGGGTAGTGCTCGCCGCACACCGCATTGCACCGCGATGTGCTGACTCCGGTACCAGCCGCAGAAGTCGAAGCTATGCGCATGGATGAGTGCCGGCACTCCACGGATGCGCGCGGCCCACAGCGGCATTGCCTTGCGGGCGACGCTTCCACCATGGCCCAGGTGCACGTGCAGGACGTCAACGCGCCCGGTGAGGACCAACCACGATGACGCCATCATGCCGCGCACACCGACCCACAACCAGCGCCACCGCGCGGCATCGACATAGGTGGGCACCACGCGCACGGTCACGGCAGGGTCAGTCAACGCCGCCATATGCGCCATGACGGTTGCCATACCTCCGCGGCTCTCAGGACTCGCGGGGGCAGGCCCGATGGCCAGGACGCGCACCGGCGCCGGCCCGGGGGCGGAGTTGGACACGGGCCAAGTGTAGAGGTCAACAGCTCGGTATCGTTCCCCGTTGTGACCCGTGCGCCCGCGGCCAGACACCGCCGTTCATCGGTGATGTGCGCCGCCGCGCTCGCGGTGTTGGCACTGGTAGCTGCGATGGTTCTGGCACGCGACTCCAGCAAGTTCCAGCACCCGGATGCCTCGGACACGACGGCTCGCCGGCTCGATACCGGCCCGTTGGTGCCGAACTCGCTCGATGTGCAGTGGTGGGTGCGCGATCACCCCAATGATCCGCGCGCCGAGGCAATCCGGGATCGGATCGCACGATACCCAATCGCGATGTGGGCCATCGGCAATGACGAGGACGACAGCCGCAACATCGGCGATATCGTCGAGCGTGCACGAGAGGCCGGCGGCACCGCGCAATTGACGCTGTACAACATTCCGGATCGCGATGACGGCTTCTCCGGGCCTCACCGCGCCGTCACGCCTCAGATCTATCGAGCCTGGATCGACCGAGTGTCCGCACTGGTGGGGGACACCCGGCTGGTGCTGATAGTGGAACCGGACGCGCTGTGGTTCGCCGATCGACAGTCTCTGGAGGGCACTGATTTTGACGATCGGATCCGTTCGTTGCGTTACGCGGTGCAGACCTTCTCGGCCCATAACGTCAACACCCGCGTCTACGTGGACGCGGGAACCTCATCCGGTTCGGTGACACCCGAGCGGATGGCGGCACTGCTGGCGAAGGTGGGCGTCTCCGACCGCGTCGGGTACGCCGTCAATGTGTCGTCCTTCGCGCCGACCGCCGAGATCACCGCCTATGCGCAACGCATCAGGGCGGCGTTGCAGCAGTGGTTCGGTGTCCGCGATCCACGCTATGTCGTCGACACATCGCAGAATGGCAACCCGGACTGGAACTTCGATTGGTGCAATCCTGCCGGCCGCATGCTCGGTGCATCGCCAGTGGTGCTGGGACAACCCGACGGTCTGGACATGAACCTCTGGATCCTCGCGCCGGGTAGCTCCAACGGCCCCTGCGGCATCGCCTCCGACGCACCCGGCGGACAGTTCAGCCCGGCGCTGGCGTCAGTATTACTGCGCTAGCACAGTCCGGTCATCCAGCGGCCTTCCAGCTCCGGAAAGCGCAGGCGGACTTCCGCATACAAATCTGGCAGGGTGAGCAGCACCCGGTCGGGATCGGCAATCACCAGATCCTCGGGTGACACGATCGGGATATCCGTTCCGGGCATGCGTCGTCCCTGCTTGGCAAGAGATGCATCGGCGACCGCTATCACCGACTCCGTCGTCAGTCCGGCACGATGAAACAGCGCCACCGCCCGTGACGGTGCTCCGTACGCGTACACCCGCTCTCCGCATGCACGTCTTTCATCAAGCCACTGCGTGAGGCGCCGCACCTGCTGGTCCACCTCATGCTGCAGCTCGACGAAGCGATGCGGATCGACAGCTCCACGGGCTTCTTCCCGCGCAACGATCTGCTCTGCGGCAGGCGGCAGGGGATGGTCTCCGTGGCGCGCCGCCACCAGCAGAGTGCCGCCGTATAAGTCGAACTCCCATACCGCCACCACGGACATACCCGCGTCGGTAAGCATTCGGCGCAGCGCGGTGAGTGAGTAGTAGGCGAAATGTCCATGTCGTAGCGAATTCCATTGACCCAGTTCCAGGATCGTGGCTATCGAGTGGAATTGCAGAAGCAGCACACCCTCGGCAGCGGTCCGGCGGACGCGAGTATGGATAGCGTCGGCCTGGTCCTTGTCGTGCATCATGCCAAAGCTATCCAGCACCAGGTCCGCGGGGCCGTCAGGGGCGAACTCAAAACCCCTGGAAAAGACGAGATCCAGCCAGCTGCCGCCATGGGGACTGGTGAACTCGTAGACGGTGCGCCCGCTCAGGAGCCCGGCGGCGTCAACTCGGGCAACCGCGTCGGCTGCCTGATCGCGCAGGGCTTGCGGCTCCACGGCACGCGGCTCCTCGGTGTCCGTGTCATCGACATCGAGCTGCGCGAGGCCACAGTCGGTGCACAACACCATCGCCAAGGGATGTACGGCGTCGGACTCGGGTGCGCTGGAAGCGGCGGGGAAGTGATCGGCGGCGGGTACGGCGCCCAGGTCCAGCACCCGGCGCAGTCCCCGGCCTCCGCAATACCGGCACGTAATCACCGTTGGCACCACAACGTTTCCTCAGTACGGCAGGATGGCGGAGTGCGCATCCACACCACCGAGATCGACGGCGTATTGCTGATGGAACCCACGCCACACCTGGACGACCGTGGGTTCTTCACCCGAACATTCGACGCCGCCACCTTCGACGAGTACCAGCTCGCCGCGGGTGCCACGGTGCGGGCCGCCGATTTTTTGCAGGACTCCCAATCACGTTCACGCCAAGGGGTATTGCGCGGTATGCATGGACGCTCGGGCCTCGGCGAAAGCAAACTCATCCGCTGTGCCCGCGGCGCCGTGTTCGATGTACTTGTCGACGCACGTCCCCAATCACCGACATTCGGACGTTGGCAGAGCTTCACTCTCGACGATTCCACCTTCGCGCACCTATTCGTCCCGTCCGGCATATTGCATGGCCATCAAGCGCTGACAGAGTGGGCCGACCTCTGCTACCGCATCGACCGGCCGCACGATTCCACCGAGGACGTCTCGGTCGCCCATGACGATCCCCAGCTCGGCATCGACTGGCCGCTCCCGGTTACCGTCATCAGCGCCAAGGATGCCGCGGCGGGCAGTTGGGCCGCGTTGACCGGGCGCTGACCGGGTCACCGCGCGACCGGGCGCAGCGTGTCGTCTACTGCTCCGGACTCACGCAGATTCTTCAAATGCGCCAGGCGGGTGAAGGATTGGCGAAACAGTGATTCGGTGAGATTGCCGGCCACGCACTGCTCGTAGAGCTCCTTGGCGCCGGCCGCGATCGACCATTGCGCCCGGTATCCGGGCAATGCGGCACGGATCGCAGAGAAGTCGACGCGGTACGAACGAGGATCCGCACCCGTCTCTCCGGTGATGGCCAACGTGGAGTTGGGCACGGCGGCGACGGCCGCCTCCGCGATCTGTGCAACCGTCTGGTTGTTCTCCTCGGTACCGACATTGAAGGCCGCACAGTGGATTACGTCCTGGGGGGCCGTGAGGCATTCCAGGAATGCCGATCCGATATCGCGGGCGTGTACCAGGGGCCGCCATGGCGTTCCGTCCGAGAGCACCCGGACCTCGCCGGTGAGAACCGCGTTGCCGACGAGGTTGTTCAGCACGATATCGGCGCGGAGGCGGGGCGAGTACCCGAATGCTGTGGCGTTACGCAAGAACACCGGCGAAAAGGAGGAGTCGGCGATCGCCGCGACATCGTCCTCGACGCGGACCTTGCTCTCCGCGTACGGGGTCAAGGGTTTCAGCGGGGCGCTCTCGGTGACCAGGTCCTCACCGGCCGAGCCGTATACCGAACATGTCGACGCGTACAGGTAACGGCTGACCCCAGCATCTTTGGCCAGCTGCGCCAGGCGCACGGAGGCGTGGTGGTTGATGTCATAGGTGAGGTCCGGCGCCAGCGCGCCGAGCGGATCGTTCGAGAGTGCCGCCAGGTGGATCACCGCATCAAAGCCTGCCAGCTGGTCCACCGTCACGTCGCGAAGATCCACCGCGAGCGACGGCGGTTCGACGAGTTCCGGCCCCAGTACACAGTCGGCGAAAAGCCCCGAATCCAAACCAACCACATCGTGACCGGCCGCGGCGACCATCTGCGACATCACGGTGCCGAGATAGCCCTGATGACCGGTGATGAGAACCTTCACAACGCTGCTCCTAGTGGGGATGTCGCCGACGGTGCGGCTCCGAGTTCGATCGTTGCCTTTTCCAGTACGAACGCTTCGGCGTACCGGTGGCGGCACTGCACGCCGCGGACGCGCGCCACGGCAAGAAATGTCTCGTGGTCGAACCAGTCATGGGGGCGTTGCGACGGATAATGCGCGTAGATCAGATCTGCCTTGCTGCGGGCGATGTGGTCAGTCAATGGCTGAAATACGGTGGGTGTCGGGGTATCGGTTTCCCACTTGATGATCTCGTAACCGAGGATCAGATGGTCACGGAACTCGGTGGGCGCCAGTGTTGCCAGTAGCCGGTGGTCCTGGTGGGCGTCGCGGCGCTGCGGAGCGAAAACCAGCGAGGCGCCCGACTCACGGCGAAAAGCCGATAGCGCATCCTTGATTTGATTCCAATGTGCGGGGGCTCGTCCGTCCGGAAAGTCGAGTACGTCGACGGTCACTTCGGCCCCGGGGCACAAGGCCGTCAGCGCGGCCCGCTCCTCGGATTCTCGTTCTGTGCCACCGCCCGTCAGCACGAGTGCCCGGACCCGCAACCCGGGGCGGCGAGTCGCCATCGTGAGCAGGGTGCCACCCATGCCGATCGCGATATCGTCGCAATGTGCTGCCAGCAAGGCGATTTCGTCGACGGTTCCGGTGTTGAGTTCGATCACGTGGTGGCGGGCTCCTGCTCCCAGACCATCCATGGGCGCACGCCCTTGCGGTAACCCTCGTCAAGCTCGGCGCGTTCCTTGAAGGTGTCGGCCGGCTTCCAGAATCCGTTGAACTTGTAGCCGAACATCCTGCCCTCTTTGGCCAGCGACCCGCAGGCATCCTCGACGAGGTCGCCGCCCGCGGGCAGATAGTCGAAGACATCCTGGGAGAGCACGAAATAGCCGCCGTTCTCCCACATGTCGAGCTTGGAGACGGCGGTGATGTCGGTGATCGATCCACCGTCATTCACGTCCACGGTGTGGAACGACGATTGCGGCGGAACCAGGAGCATGGACGCGGCGGCTCCGGAATCGTGGAACTTGGCCACCAGATCGTCCAGGGGAGCGTTGGTGAGAACGTCCGCGTAATTGGCCAGGAAGTAGCGATCGTCGCCGAGGTGGTGACGTACTCGCCGCAGCCGCTCTCCGATGGGCGATTCGGCGCCGGTGTCGGCGAACGTGATGGTCCAATCGGCGATATCGGACTTCAATAGCCGCACCTGGCCCTCGGCCAAGACGAAATCGTTGGATTGCGCTTCGTTGTAGCCAAGGAAGAAGTCCTTGATGGCCTCAGCGCCGTAGCCTAAACACAGGATGAATTCCTTATGTCCATGGTACGCATAGTATTTCATCACATGCCAGATGAGGGGGCGCGGTCCGACCATCTGGAGCGGTTTGGGGATCACATCGCCGGCGCCGTTGCGCATGCGCATGCCGAAGCCTCCGCAGAAAAGCACGACCTTCATACCGATGCTCCTTCGGGCTCAATATGGGGTTCGACGACGTGTAGCTGCGGCAGGGGGTAGACGAGCCTTCCACCCCATTCGCCGATGTGCCGCAACTGCTGGGTGATCTCGGCTTCCAGGTTCCATGGGAGCACCAGCACCACGTCGGGTTTGTCTTCATCGATTCGCTCGGGGGGGTGCACCGGGATGCGGGTGCCGGGACTGAACATGCCTTGCTTATAGGGGTTTCGGTCAACGGTGTAGCTCAGAAGGTCGGTGCGGATGCCGCAGTAGTTCAACAGCGTGTTGCCCTTACCGGGCGCGCCGTAGCCGACGACGGTCTTGCCCTCTGCCTTGCAGGTAAGCAGGAACTGCAAGAGCTCCAGGCGGATTCGTTCGGTTGTCGCACGGAATCGCTCATATCCGGCCAATTCATGCAGACCTGCCCGCCGTTCCAGCTCCAAGACCTCGGCGACCGATTTCGCGATCTCGGGCAGGCATTCGCGAGGGCGCGCCCACACCCGTATCGAACCACCGTGTGTGTCAAGCAGTTCGACGTCGACCACTTCCAGATCGCCTACAGCGAGCGCTCTTTGAGCCGCTAATACGGTGTAGTACTGGAAGTGTTCGTGGTAGACGGTGTCGAACTGGCCGAGCTCGATGAGGTTGAGCGCGTGATGTACCTCGATGCTCACCCAGCCGTCATCGGCAACGAGCCCCCGCAGGGCCCGCGTGAATCCCCGCAAGTCAGGGATGTGCGCGTACACGTTGTTGGCCGCGACCAGGCGGGCCGGACCGTGTTCCGAACGGACGCGGGCCGCGGTGCCCTCGTCGAGGAAGGCCGTCAGGGTCGGAACGCCCTTGTCGCGCGCCGCCTGTCCGACGTTCACCGAGGGCTCAATGCCCAGGCAGCGGATTCCCTCGGCAACGGCGTGCTGTAGGAGGTAGCCGTCGTTGCTAGCCACCTCGATCATGAAGTCATCCGGGGCGTCGGGAGAAAGTCCCAGGCGCGCAATCGAGTTGGTGACGTATGCGCGGGCGTGATCGACCCAGCTGTCGGAGTACGACGAAAAGTATGCGTACTCGGTGAAGTTGTCCTCAGGGCTAATCAACGCAGGGATTTGCAGCAACATGCAGTCGCGGCAAAGCCGCAGGTGCAGGGGATAAGTGGGTTCCGGCAGATCCAGCTCATCGGCGTGCAGAAACTTCTGGCAGGGTGGGGTGGCACCCAGATCGACGACGCTGAGCAGCTCCGTCGAGTCGCAGAGGCGACAGCGCACCGGTTTCTCCTATGCCAGCTATGTGGAGTACGGATGTCTCCAAACCCGGCGATAGGTTACCCGGTTCTCGGCGCTACTGCGACCAGCGGTTCGCGATCAGGTTGAAGCCGATGTCGTTGGTGTTCTGCATGGCCTCGTAGAGGCGGTAGTACGAGATGTAGCTGATCCGCCACTTCCCATCGGCGTCGCGGCGGTAGCGGTCGGTGTAATACGAGGTCCCGGTGATGAGGACGCTGTGTGCCGGGACGATGACGACGTCGCTCATGGCCCAGCTGCCGGTAGCGGTGTCGCCGTCCACCGCGATCTCTGGATGGCTCATGGTGTGCACGCTGGTGATGTCCGTGGTCAACGATGACCGCATGTAGTCGACAACACCGGTGCGCGAGGTGAACTCGAGGGGCGCGCCGTGCACTGCGGTGCCGTAGGTCGCCTCAACATCCTCGGTGAGTGTGTCGGCGAACTCGTCCCACAACTTGTTGTCGAGGGTGCGGGCGTAGCGGTACTTGAGTTCGGTGATCTCGTGGATGTCGACGAGGGTCTCGGGGGTCATGCTGGCCAGTCTTAGCACGCGGCGAGGCGTCGTGTGCGACATCGGCAGGGGTTAGACATGGTGTGCGGTTCCTGCCAAGGTCATCTGCAAAAGCTGTGTGTGGGAGTACATTTGTCCTGTATTCGTCCACCCTTTGAAGAGGTGCCCATGAACTCATTCACCCGTTTTGTCGTGGCGCCCGCGGCCGGCGTCCTGGCAGCTGCGTTCGTCGGATTCGGAGCGGTGGCTTCGGCTGATCCGTCGCCGGCACCTCCGGTTCCGGGCGCACCCAACTCGCCGTCGCATGGATCGCTGGTCGATCAGCCGAGCAACGACGGGAACAGCGGCTGGGGCTACCTCCCCGGCGGCGCCGGCGCTCAGTGCGAGAACGCCTGGGTGGTGTGCGGTTCCGACAACAACCCACCCGAGTCCAATATCGCTCCCGGACATGACGATGACGGCGGCTGGGTCAGTGCACCCGGCGAGACCGGCTCCGACTGCGAGAACCCCGGGGTCACCTGTACCGACGTCGGCTAGGCGCGGTCAATACATCTGGCCGTAGGCCATCGATACCCAGCTGTGCTGACCGGCGGCTCCTTGCACCTTGATGGTGTGGGGGGCCGCCGGATTTGCCTTCACGGCAAGAAGCATCACGATCACCCCGGGCTTGCTGGGGTCGTCGCCACATATGCCGCCGCCGGGTATCGGGGTGTTGTCCAGCGCGATGTTCACGGCCGGGCCGCCGGTGCAGAGGGCCGCGATGTAGGCCGCCGGGCCCGACGCTGATGGTTGGGGCGCTACCGGGATGTCATAGCTGCCGGTGCCGTCCTTCGTGGCGGCGATGACGGGGTTCTGCAGGCTCCGGAAGGTATCGCGGATGCGCTTGGCCGGGTCATCCGCGTCGGCCTTGGCAGTCGGCGCGAGGGAGGTGGACCGGGGGATGGTCGAGGCGGCGAAGGTCTTCGTGGTGGCCGTCGACGACGCCGTGTCCGATATGCGGGTAATACCGGGCGATGTTTGGCACGCTGCGACCGCAGAAGCGCACACCATAAGCGTCAGCACACCCACAGTTGCTCGGTTCATGCGGGGAATCAAAGCATGACGGCCGCGATTCGCGGCGCCCTTGGTCGAGTTTGGACTCCATATCGCGGAGCTATGGCGTGGTCTTTCTGGTGCCCTCGGTGAGATTCGAACTCACACTGCACGGGTTTTGAATCCGTTTCCTCTGCCAGTTGGGATACGAGGGCCTGGCGTTACTGCCGTTTTGGAGTCCAACGGCCAGTCGCGCGACCTCCAACCTTAAGGGATGGGGAACATCACTTTCACCAGGGTATCGCCGTACACACGACCACATGCGTCACAATGGTCGCCATGACCGGCCCTCAGAACACCGAACCGGCGGCGCCCGCCCGCCGTGTGCTCGTCGCCGAAGACGAAGCCCTCATCCGCCTCGACCTGGTCGAGATGCTGCACGAGGAGGGCTATGACGTGGTAGGTCAGGCCGGGGACGGACAAGAAGCCGTCGACCTCGCCCAGGAACTCAAACCCGATCTGGTGATCATGGACGTGAAGATGCCACGTCGCGATGGCATCGATGCCGCCTCGGAGATCGCCGCCAAGCGCATCGCGCCGATTGTGATCCTCACCGCATTCAGCCAGCGCGACCTGGTGGAGAAGGCCCGCGATGCCGGCGCCATGGCCTACCTGGTGAAGCCGTTCTCCAAGACCGATCTGGTACCCGCCATCGAGGTCGCCGTGAGCCGTTTCGGCGAGCTGACCGCGCTGGAGAAGGAAGTTCAGACGCTCGCCGACAGGTTGGAGACCCGCAAGCTGGTCGAGCGCGCCAAGGGCGTTCTGCAGTCGACCCAGGGCCTGTCCGAGCCAGAGGCGTTCAAATGGATCCAGCGCGCCGCGATGGACCGCCGCACCACCATGAAGCGCGTTGCCGAAGTGGTGCTGGAAACACTCGATACCGACGCGCCGAGCTGAAACTCCGGTAAGCACTGCGCGTTGCCCCGCGGTTGGCTATGTTTTCTGATCAGCGATTTTGTTATGACCTGTCAGCCCCAGCCATCCGGAGGTAATCGTGCGTGCACGCGCGAGTGTGATCATGCTGGGCGCGGTGTCCCTCGCCCTGGTCGGTTGTCACGCCGGCACTCAGTCGGACGAGTCCAATCAGACCAACCTGAAGATCTCGCCGTTGGTGCAGATCGCTCAGGATGGGACCGAGGTGCCCGCGTCGAACGTGAAATCAGCGGCCGATCCTGCCGGTGACGGAAAAGCACAGTGCGCCAACGTTTCCCTGGCGATGGCCGGTGCGCTCAACGGTCCCGATGCCGCGCTCGGGATCAATATCCTCGACGGGGCGAAACTCGCCGTCGACAAGCACAACGCCGCAAATCCCGGATGCCAGATCAAACTCCGCGAGTTCGATACCGAGGGCCTGCCGCAGAACGCGAGCAACATTGCCCCGCAAATCATCGGCGACCCCACCATCGTCGGACTGATCGGGCCGGGGTTCTCGGGGGAGACGAAGTCGACGGGCCAGATCTTCAGCGAGGCAGGTCTGGTCTCCACGACCGCCTCGGCCACGAACGTGACGCTCACCCAGCAGGGCTGGAAGACGTTCTTCCGCGGGCTTGCCAATGACGGCGTGCAGGGTCCCGCTGTCGCCAACTACCTCAAGAAAACGCTCGGGTACAAGAAGATCTGCGTCATCGACGACAGCACCGACTACGGATCCGGGCTTGCCAACGCGGTTCGCGGGACGCTCGGGACCGACTGCAATGCCTCGGTGAAGAAGGGGGACAAGGACTTCTCCGCGGCGGTCACGCAGCTCAAGAACGCCGCACCGGACGCGGTGTTCTTCGGTGGCTACTACGCCGAGGCGGCTCCCTTGGTCCAGCAGCTGCGTAATGCCGGAGTGACCGCGACATTTGTGTCCGCGGACGGGGCAAAGGATATGGAGTTCGTCAAACAGGCCGGTGATTCCGCGAAGGACGCACTGCTGTCCTGCCCGTGCGGACCGGCTTCGGACACCTTCTCCAAGGAGTACACGGCCAAGTTCCAGCAGGAACCGGGCACCTACAGCACCGAGGGGTACGACCTGGCCACCATCCTGGTCAAAGGCATCGACGCCGGAAAGACCACCCGAGCGGGGTTGCTTGATTGGGTCAGGAATTACCAGGGGCAGGGTGTGGCGCGTGAATACAAGTGGAACGAGAACGGAGAGCTAACCTCGACACTTATCTGGGTGTATAAGGTCACGTAGGACATACGAGGGGACTAGGCTCAGCCGCAAATGATTTCGGGGTGGATGGCACAAACAGATGTGCAGGCCAGCACAATTTCATTCGATCTGCACGGACTGTGGAACAGCATCGGTCAGCTGACGATCGACGGTTTGGCGTGGGGCGCCATCTATGCGTTGGTCGCGGTGGGTTACACGCTCGTCTTCGGGGTGTTGCGTCTGATCAACTTCGCGCATTCCGAGGTGTTCATGCTGGGCATGTTCGGGGCGTACTTCGCCCTGGATGTCGTGCTCGGGTTCTCGCCCGGCGGCAATGCCTATAACAAGGGCGTCTCGCTCACCGTGCTGTACCTCGGTGTCGCCATGCTCATCGCCATGGCGGTATCGGCCACCACAGCGCTGGGGTTGGAAGCGGTCGCCTACCGCCCGCTGCGTCGCCGTGGCGCACGGCCCTTGACGTTCCTCATCACCGCCATCGGGATGTCTTTCGTTATCCAGGAATTCGTGCATTTCGTGCTGCCGAAGATCCTCAAGGGTTACGGCGGCAGCAACGCGCAACAGCCAATCCGGCTGGTGACGCCCAGGCCGGTATGGACCTTCGGCCCATTTGATGTGGGCGGCCGCCACATTCCGTTCCAGGCCACGATCACCAACGTCACCCTGGTCGTCGTGGCAGCGGCCTTGGTGCTGGCCTTCATCACCGATGTCGCGATCAATCACACCAAGTTTGGGCGCGGTATTCGGGCGGTCGCACAGGACCCCACGACGGCGACGCTGATGGGTGTATCTCGCGAACGCATCATCATGACGACCTTCATCATCGGTGGTCTGCTGGCCGGGGCCGCCGCACTGCTGTACACGCTCAAAGTTCCGCAGGGCATCATCTACTCCGGCGGATTCCTGTTGGGCATCAAGGCATTCTCTGCCGCGGTGCTCGGCGGTATCGGCAATCTGCGCGGAGCGCTGCTCGGGGGCCTGCTGCTGGGCGTGATGGAGAACTACGGGCAAGCGGTGTTCGGCACCCAGTGGCGCGATGTGGTGGCCTTCGTCCTGCTGGTGCTCGTGCTCATGTTCCGGCCCACCGGCATTCTCGGTGAGAGCTTAGGGCGGGCGAAAGCATGACCACCGCAGCACGCGCCCTGGCGCCGGGCGACTCGATACGCCGATGGTGGTCCGAGCTGGCCCGTCCGGTCCAGTGGGTGTACGGGCTCATCGGATTCGCGCTCATGGCACTGCTTCCGGTGTGGAAGATTCCGTACCTGAACACTCCCAATACCAGCTTCGGCGGGGTAATGGCCCAGTTCGCTATGGTGGCGCTCATCGCGATAGGCCTGAATGTCGTTGTGGGACAAGCTGGATTGCTCGACCTGGGGTACGTCGGTTTCTACGCCATCGGTGCGTACACGGTCGCATTGCTGACCAGTCCCGACAGTCCCTGGAATCGCATGGGGACATCGGCCTTCTTCAGCTCGAGCTGGGCCTGGTTGTCGTGTCTGCCCATCGCGGTCGCGATCGCCGCCTTCTTCGGTCTGGTGCTGGGCACCCCCACGCTGCGCCTTCGGGGTGATTACCTGGCCATTGTCACGTTGGGATTCGGCGAGATCATCCGCCTGCTGGCCGATAACCTGGAGGTCACCAACGGCCCCCGCGGTCTACACAAGATCGCCTATCCGCACGTGGGGGAGCAGTACGTCCGTGGTGGCGTCTTTTCCAGCGGCAATTCCGGTGGCCACCTGAACTACGGGGTGTGGTGGTACTGGCTAGGACTCTGTCTGATCGCGGTGGTGCTGATACTGATGGGCAATCTGGAGCGCAGCCGGGTCGGCCGCTCGTGGGTGGCCATCCGGGAGGACGAGGACGCCGCCGAGATGATGGGGGTTCCCACGTTCCGGTTCAAGCTGTGGGCCTTCGTGATCGGCGCCAGCATCGGCGGACTGTCCGGCGCCCTCTACGCAGGCCAGGTGCAATACGTGGCATCGCCCACCTTCAACATCATCAACTCGATGCTGTTCCTGTGCGCCGTCGTCCTCGGTGGGCAGGGTAACAAGCTTGGCGTGATCTTCGGCGCGTTCATCATCGTCTACCTGCCCAATCGCCTTCTCGGCGTGCAGGTGCAGGGTGTCGACCTCGGCAATCTGAAGTACCTGTTTTTCGGGTTGGCGCTGGTTGTCCTGATGATCTTCCGGCCGCAGGGCCTGTTCCCGGCCCACCAAAAACTGATGGCCTACTGGCGCAAGGCAACTGAGCGGATTGGCGCCAAGAAGCCCGAGGAAGCCGAGACCACGGCATGACCGAGCACAACGAGACCAGCACAGGGGCCGCACCGGAAGTCGACGAACTCATTGACTCCGGCACCGCGGTTGACCTCGCCGGGGAGGCCCCGGACGAGGCCGATTCCGCCGAGGCAGAAGTGCTGCTCGAGGTCAAGGAACTGACGCTCAAATTCGGTGGCCTGCAAGCCCTCGACGGGGTCAGCTTCGATATTCGGCGCGGGGAAATCCTCGGGCTGGTCGGCCCCAACGGTGCGGGCAAGACGACCTGCTTCAACGCCATCACCGGGGTATACAAGCCGACATCGGGCGCCATCGTGTTCGACGGGAAGCCACTGCGCCGGCTGCGGCGCCACCAGATCACCCGGCGTGGGATCGCCCGGACCTTCCAGAACATCCGGCTGTTCGGCGAGATGACCGCCTTGGAGAACGTCGCGGTCGGCACCGACGCCCGGCACAAGACGTCGGTGCTGGGCGCGCTGCTGCGAACCCCGCGGCATCGCCGCGAGGAGCACTACGCCGTCGATGTGGGGCTGGGGCTACTCGACTTCGTCGGCATCGCCGATGTAGCCGACGTCAAGGCCAAGGAGCTGCCGTATGGCAGCCAGCGCAGACTCGAGATAGCGCGGGCGCTGGCGACCGAACCCAAACTGCTCTGCCTGGACGAGCCGGCCGCCGGATTCACCCCCAGCGAGAAGGAATCGCTGATCAAGCTGATCCAGCGCATCCGGGACTACGGCTACACGGTGTTGCTCATCGAACACGACATGAAGCTCGTCATGGGCGTCACGGACCGCATCGTGGTGCTCGAATTCGGCAGGAAGATCGCCGACGGCCTGCCCGCCGAGGTACGAAACGATCCGGCGGTCATCGAGGCGTACCTCGGAGTGGCCGATGAGGAGTTCCACGGACCCGATCCCGGTTGGCTCGATTCGGCCGCACCCGATACCGAAAGCGAGAGGTAGATGCCTCCCGTACAGCTGAAACTCAACAACGTCGGGGTCCACTACGGTCCGATCCAGGCGGTGAGCACGCTGTCCTTCGATGTCCGGGAGGGCGAGCTGGTCACCCTGCTCGGTTCGAATGGCGCCGGTAAATCGACCACGATGCGCGCCATCTCGGGTCTGGTGCCGCTGAGTTCGGGGACGATCTTCTTCGAGGGCCAGGACATCTCGAAGATGAAGGCGCACAAGCGCGTCAAAGCAGGGATCGTGCAGGCCCCCGAAGGGCGCGGAATCTTCCCCGGCATGACCGTCGCCGAGAACCTCGAAATGGGATGTTACGGAAGAAAATTCAAGTCCAGGGCGGAGCGCCGGGAGCGTCTCGACTGGATCAACGCGTTGTTCCCGCGGCTGGCCGAGCGTCGGCACCAAGAGGGCGGCACGCTCTCCGGCGGCGAGCAGCAGATGCTCTCCATTGGACGTGCCCTGATGGCCAGGCCGAAGATCCTTCTGCTCGACGAGCCTTCCATGGGTCTGGCCCCGCTGCTGATCACGAAGATCTTCAACATCATCGAGGAGATCAACGCCTCGGGGACGACGGTGGTTCTGGTCGAGCAGAACGCACAGCAGGCACTGAGCCGTTCGGACCACGCCTATATTCTGGAGACCGGATCGGTCGTGCGGTCCGGTGCCGGGCGAGAATTACTGCAGGACGACAGCATTCGCTCCGCCTATCTCGGCGTGGTCTGAGGTTCACCGGTTTCAGCCAGCGATCGCTGCCACGGCCAGGTCATCAGCGCCCAGACCGTCAGGACCAGTACGGTCGCGGTGACGACGTACCACGGCCATGGACCCATCAGGTCGAAAAGACTTGCGGTCGAGGGTTTCTGATTGAGAAATCCATAGTTTGACCCGACGACAGCATTGAAGGCCATGGTGAAGACAGCCCAGGACAATGTGACCATGGCGGTCATGCGATAGCTGCGCCAGGTAGGGCGTATGCCCCGCCCCCAGGTGAGATAGATGGCCGCCCACACCACGAGCAGATGTATCGACCAGAACGCCAGGAACCCCCGCCCCGGGAAGTCGGGACCTGTCAGCACGGGGGAGATCAACGCCTGGCTGCTGAGCACCAGGCCCCAGTAGTAGGTCAACGCATACGCCCAAGTGCGCTGGGACCACAGCGCATAGGCGGCGACCGCGGTCGCCAGGTCGGTCAGCCGCAGAGGCACCGAGGCCTCGATGCGCGGGGGGATACATCCCGCGATCAGTATGGCGGCATAGATGATCGCGGTCACGGCGCCGAGCACCCGCCCCAGAAGGCGGGCTGGGGTATCGGTGAGCCGACGCCCCTGCCACACCAAGAGCCCTGCGCCGAGCACGAATACGGCCAGAATCACCCAGTGCGACGGACCGTACGCGTGGAACTGTCGCACCATCGCTTGAGGCTAACGCCCCGCGATCGTAGGTGAGCGCCGCTAGCGCGCCACAATCACCGACGAGCCGTTGCCGAACAAGCCCTGGTTTGCGGTAATCCCAACCCGGGCACCCTCGACCTGCCGGTCACCGGCCTGCCCGCGCAGCTGCCAGGTCAGCTCGCACACCTGCGCGATGGCCTGCGCCGGAATGGCCTCGCCAAAACAGGCCAGACCACCGGAGGCATTCACCGGGATCCGGCCGCCGACCGTCGTGGCGCCGCTGCGCAGCAGCTGCTCACCCTCACCCTTGGCGCACAGGCCCAGGTGCTCGTACCAGTCCAGCTCCAGGGCCGTCGAGAGGTCGTACACCTCGGCAAGGCTCACGTCCTCGGGGCCGATACCGGCCTCCGCGTACGCGGCGTCAACGATCTGGTCCTTGAAGACGCGATCGGGCGCCGGCACCACCGCGGTGGAATCGGTTGCGATATCGGGGAGTTCGGGAAGATGCTGCGGATACTTGGGGGTGATGGTTGCGACGGCGCGCACCGAGGGCACGCCTTCGACCGAACCGAGATGCTTCTTCACGAAGTCGGCGCTGGCCACGATGAGGGCCGCGGCGCCGTCGCTGGTCGCGCAGATGTCCAGTAGCCGCAGCGGATCCGACACCACCGGGCTGGCCAGCACATCCTCCACCGAGGATTCCTTGCGGAACCGCGCGTTCGGGTTGTTCAGGCCGTGCCGGGAGTTCTTGACCTTCACCTGGGCGAAATCCTCTGCGGTCGCGCCGTAGAGGTCCATCCGCCGCCGGGCCAGCATCGCGAAGTACACCGGGTTGGTGGCTCCGATGAGGTGGAAACGCTGCCAGTCCGGGTCGGCCTTGCGTTCGCCGCCTACCGGTGCGAAGAAGCCCTTGGGGGTGGTGTCGGCCCCGATGACTAGCGCCACGTCGCAGAATCCGGCCAGGATCTGAGCGCGCGCACTCTGCAACGCCTGTGAACCACTGGCGCAGGCCGCGTAGGTCGAACTGATGGGCACACCGTTCCATCCCAGCTTCTGGGCGAAGGTCGAACCGGCGATGAAGCCCGGGTAGCCGTTTCGGATGGTGTCCGCTCCGGCGACGAATTGAATTTGGCGCCAATCCAGTTCGGCGTCTTGAAGCGCGGTGCGGGCGGCCGCCACGCCGTACTCGGTGAAGTCGCGACCCCACTTGCCCCATGGGTGCATGCCCGCGCCAAGGATGTAGACGGGATCCGGGGTGCGGCTCATGCGGAAACCTTCTTCCATGCGTAGACCAGCCGCTCGACACCCTCGTCGTCGGTGTACAGCGGCTCCAGGGCGAGTTCCATCGGCTGGCCAACCTTCAGATCCGCGGCGCCGGTGCCGGCGACGACCTTGCCCAGCACGATGATGCCCTCGGCCGCCAGCTCGACCGCGGCGATCGCGTACGGCTCGTATGGATCAGAGGGCGGATACGGGGGAGGCGGTGCGTACTGGTTCTCGGTGTAGCTCCAGACCGTGCCGCGCGATGACAGCGGCACCTGATCCAGCACGTCACTGTCACAGGCCGGGTTGGGGCAGTTGTTGGCGCGCGGCGGAAACACGATGGTGGCGCACTGTGTGCACTTGCCGCCAATCAAATGCGGTTGGCCGGATTCGTCGGTATCGAACCAACCGTCGACGGCGGGGGCTTGATCTGTAGGCACCCGGTCAGATTACCCATGCTCGCGAACGAATTGAAACGTGTGTCAGTTTTGTGTCCCGCACAGCGGGATCAGGGCTGGAAGGCCGAGTCCGCAGGCACGAAATTCTCGAACGTGCTGCGCACAGTTGACATACCCCACAGGTGCTCAGCCAGCGCCGCCGATTCGACCGTCGGAAACCCGTGGGCGTCCCCGGGTGTCATGGCCGCCATCTCACTGCCGAGAATGAGGGCCCCGATGGTCAGCAGCCCGACGTACACGCCGCGTGGCGCCATCTCAGAATGTAAGCCCTGCAGATAGTTTCGTGCCGCGGCGGCAGCCGGACCGGGCCCACTCATCTCCGGCCTCGCCCTGGCCCCAGTACCGCCGATGGTGGCCAGGATCGTTCCGCGTTTCCGGTCAATCATCCCCGGCAGCGCGGCGGTCACCGTGCGGATCAGTGGCCGCACGAACAGCGCCCAGTAATGGTCGGCCTCGGCCGCGGTGAGATCGCGCGCCGGGGTGAATGCCACCGGCGACGAGGGGCCGTAGTAAATCGCCTCGATCGGCGGCAATGCGGTGTCGACTGCCGTGAGAAGTTCCTCGACGCGGATGTCATCGGTGAGGTCCACGGAAAACGCGGTCGCGCTCACTCCTCTTTCCGCAAGGTCTGCCACCAAAGTATCGAGTGGTTCGCGTCGGCGGCCGACCACCGCAACGTGGAATCCTTCGCGCCCAAACCGCCGCGCCACCGCTGCTCCGGTGCCACTGCCGGCACCCAACACCAGCATTGTTCTGTCCATGACTAACCTCCAGGTCATATCATTTCTTCTGATATGTGCGTAGCACCATCATGGAGATGTTTTGGACCTCCTACAAAAGGCACACACGTGTGCGCCCGCGAACAAGGATGTGCGTGATGACCGAGCTCGACATGACCTCCGTCGGCCCCACGTCGCCGAGCATCTGTGCCGGGGTAGGGCTGGCCGAAGGTGAATTCATTCGAGAGGTTCTCGACCGCGTGGGCGACAAGTGGAGCGTGCTGATCATCGCGACCCTGCACGATGGCCCGCGCCGATACACCGAGCTGCACGAGGCCATTCCGGGCATCTCGCAGCGCATGCTCACCCGCACGCTGATGCTGTTACGCCGCGATGGCCTCGTCACGCGCACCGCGTTCGCCGAAGTGCCACCTCGAGTCGAATACGCGCTGACACCGCTGGGAATCGACCTGCACGGCGTCTCCGCCGCGTTGGTGCTCTGGGCACGCACCCATCACGTGCAGATCCGTGGTCACCGAGCCGTGTTCGACGCTGCGCTGGATAACGCATCGGGGTCGTAGGTGCTGTCGCACCCGTTGCTTAGGGTAGGAGGGTGACTGCGCCTGCGACCAAGACCGGAACCAAACAGCCGACCCTCCTGCTGCTCGACGGTAACTCGCTGGCATTCCGGGCGTTTTATGCGCTCCCGGCCGAGAACTTCAAGACGCAGTCCGGCCTGACCACGAACGCGGTCTATGGATTCACCTCGATGTTGATAAACCTGCTGCGCGATGAGGCGCCCACACATGTGGCAGCCGCCTTCGACGTTTCCCGCAAGACGTTCCGCTCGGAGCGGTACCCCGAGTACAAAGCCACCCGTTCGGCCACGCCCGATGAGTTCCGCGGACAGATCGACATCACGAAGGAAGTCCTGCAGGCACTCGGTATCACCGTGCTCGCCGAGGAGGGCTTCGAGGCGGACGACATCATCGCCACCCTGGCCACGCAGGGACAGGCCGAGGGTTTCAAGGTCTATGTGGTCACCGGTGATCGCGACTCGCTGCAGCTGGTCAACGACGACGTGACGGTGCTGTATCCACGCAAGGGCGTCAGCGACCTCACCCGGTTCACGCCGGAGGCGGTGGTCGAGAAATACGGCCTGACGCCCACCCAATACCCGGATTTCGCGGCACTGCGGGGCGACCCGAGCGATAACCTGCCCGGGATTCCGGGTGTCGGCGAGAAGACCGCTTCCAAGTGGATCCTCGAGTACGGGTCGTTGCAGGAATTGATCGACAAGGCCGACACCGTGCGCGGAAAGGTCGGCGACTCACTGCGCGCAAACCTGGCCTCGGTGGTCCTGAATCGCGAGCTCACCGATCTGGTTCGGACGGTGCCGCTTCCGTATGTCCCTGCCCAACTGGCGCTGGCTCCCTGGGATCGTGATCAGATCCACCGGCTCTTCGACGATCTTGAGTTCCGGGTCCTGCGTGACAGGCTGTTCGAGACCCTGGAAGCCGTCGAGCCCGAGGTGGACGAGGGATTCCAGCTGGTGGGCCAGGCCCTCGAGCCGGGAACTGTCACCGACTGGCTGGCCACACACACCTCCGATGGTCGCCGTAGCGGACTAGCCATCGTCGGGGCGTACACGCCCTATGACGGCGATGCCACGGCGGTGGCCGTCGCGTCGGCCGACGGCGATGGTGCGTACATCGACACCACCACGGTCACACCAGAGGACGAAGCAGCTCTGGCCGCGTGGCTGGCCGACGAAGCTCGCCCCAAGGCGCTACACGAAGCAAAACAGGCCATGCACGCACTGGCCGGGCGTGGGTGGCAGCTCGACGGTGTCACCTCCGACACCGCTCTCGCGGCCTACCTGGTGCGCCCGGGGCAGCGCAGCTTTGCCCTCGACGACCTGTCGTTGCGTTATCTGCGCCGCGAGCTGCGCGCCGAAGACGATGGAGAGCAACAGCTCTCACTACTCGATGACGACGGCGCCGGTGATGCCAAGGCTGCTCAGGCCCAGATGTTGCGTGCCCGTGCCGTCATCGACCTCGCCGATGCACTCGACATCGAACTCGAACGTATCGAGTCGGCGGGTCTGCTGGCCGACATGGAGCTGCCGGTCCAGCGGGTGCTTGCGGGATTGGAATCCGTTGGTATCGCCGTCGACATCGACCACCTGACCTCTCTGCAGAACCAGTTCGCCACCGGTATCCGCGAGGCAGCCGACGCCGCCTACGCGGTGATCGGTAAGCAGATCAACCTGGGCTCTCCAAAACAGCTGCAGGTTGTGTTGTTCGACGAGCTCGGCATGCCCAAGACCAAGAAGACCAAGACCGGCTACACCACCGACGCAGATGCCCTGCAGACACTTTTCGACAAGACCGGACATCCGTTCCTGGAGCATCTGCTCACACACCGCGACGTCACCAGGCTGAAGGTCACCGTCGACGGGCTACTGAAATCCGTTGCGGCCGACGGGCGTATCCACACCACGTTCAACCAAACGATCGCGGCGACGGGCCGGTTGTCGTCAACCGAGCCGAACCTGCAGAACATCCCGGTGCGCACCGAGGCCGGTCGCGAGATCCGGGACGGATTTGTGGTCGGCACGGGTTACTCCGAGTTGATGACGGTTGACTACAGCCAGATCGAGATGCGCATCATGGCGCATCTGTCGGCCGACGAGGGCCTGATCGAAGCGTTCAACACCGGCGAGGACCTGCACTCGTTTGTGGCCGCCCGCGCATTCGGGGTGCCGATCGACGAGGTCACCGGCGAGTTGCGCCGGCGGGTCAAGGCGATGTCCTATGGCCTGGCCTACGGATTGTCCGCCTATGGCCTTGCCACCCAGCTCAAGATCTCTAATGACGAGGCTAAAGAGCAGATGGACCAGTACTTTTCGCGATTCGGCGGCGTTCGCGAATACCTGCACGCCGTGGTGGATCAGGCGCGTAAGGACGGATACACCTCGACAGTGCTCGGCCGGCGCCGCTACCTGCCCGACTTGGACAGCGGCGATCGTCTGCGGCGCGAGGCGGCCGAACGTGCCGCGCTCAACGCACCAATCCAGGGGAGCGCTGCCGACATCATCAAGGTCGCGATGATTACCACCGACAACGCTTTGCGCGACAAGGGCTTACAGTCACGCATGCTCCTTCAGGTGCACGACGAGCTGCTGTTCGAGGTGGCCGACGGCGAGCGGGAGACGCTGGAAGCGCTGGTCCGCGAAACCATGGGTTCGGCATATCCGCTCGATGTGCCACTGGAGGTTTCGGTGGGGTACGGCCGCAGTTGGGATGCCGCGGCCCACTAGTGATCGGCCAGTAATCGGCCAAGAGTGCGGCGACCGATCTTGCTTACGGTGGGATTGCTCTGTTCGTAGTACCAGATCAGTCCCATCGCCTGTTGGAATGCCCACGCCCGACCGCGTTGCCACTGCGGTTCATCCACATGTAGGCGTTCTCGGAACACTCTGCGAGGACCGGCATCCAGAAGGTGCCAGGCACACACCAAGTCCAGTGCCGGGTCAGCGGGCCCGAGGTCACCGACATCAAGTACACCCGCTAGGCGTAAGCCGCTGGACACCAGTAGGTTTCCCGACATCAGGTCACAGTGGCTTGTGACATCGGCTTCCGGTCCGCGCGGCAGCTGTCGCATTCGGGCCCACATTCGACGCAGTGGGGGTATATCGACTAGTACTTCGCTGCGTTCGAGACATGTTTGCATCCAGGCGTCGTGACTGGCCAGTTCGCCACCTCGGCCCGCGCCACCGAACGTTCTGCCTTCGGTAGAGATGGCGCGGATGTCCCCAATGAGCGCAGCGAGATCGTGGGCGAAGCCCACTGAATCGCCGGGATCGCGGTCGGTGGCCACCACACCCCGCAGCCATGTTTGCACGGCCCACGGCAATTCATAGCCGGCGCCTGGTTTCCCAATTGCCACAGGCTGAGGTGTTGGAAACCTTAGGCGCCTCATGAGGCTTCGCGCGGCCGCAGACTCGGCCTCCAGTTGCTTCAGAACCACCCCAGCGTCGTCACCTTCTAGCGGAAAGCGCAACACGAGACGGTCACCGAGTCGAAAGATTCCATTGACCGTTCCATGCCCGTCGACGGCCCTGATAGGAAAGTCGCGCCATTCAGGAAATTGGTCGTCAACCAGGGCGCGCGCCACGGGAACAGTGACATCCAGCTGGCCGGCATGCATATCCACGGACCAAAGCATTCGCGGCAATGCATCTGGCGTGCAAGCCAATTACCTGCCCGAACATCACTGGATTAGGCCACGGCTCGCTAACCAGCCAGGCACCGTCATGGTGCTCGTTACCTCGTCGAGGTCCAGCACCACGCGGGTCTGATCGTTGATCAGCTGCACGGCGCGCTCGCAGACGGCAATGGACTCGCTACGCACAGCGGCATGGATTGCGTCGTTGATGTCCGAAGGCAGATCCGCCGAATCGTGCGTGAGGCGTCCGGCCGTACGTGCGGCGCGGGCGCTGATTTCGCGCAATGTGCTCCCGGCGTGGCGGCGGATCGTCTCCACGGTGGTGATGGCGCGGGCGAGCGCGAGGTATTTCTCGCGGGTGTCGGCCTCGGGGGCATCAGGCTGGCCAAGTCGATTCGTGGCCTCACGAAGCCTGTCGGAATCGTCGACGGCCTCGAAAGCGAGGTAGAAGCCCGCGACGGCACGACCGATGGGTGTCGAGATATCGACTGCGGGGGAGGACGGCCGTGGTGGGCGCTGACGCGGAGCGGACTCCGATAACGGCGAGTCGACGGGCGACGGCAGGCCGCACCGTGGGACATCCATCTGTCCATACTGCCCGAAAAATAGACGAAGCGTGCAGAAGTTGACGAGGGAAAGATCACTAGCGACGCGGATCTCAGCGTTGCCCGAACCGCTCCCGCAGCTGCGGATCGTTCTCCCACCATAACGTCGAGGAGCCCTCGTCCTGCTCCGCCGCGTCGCCCACATCGGCTATGGCCTGGTCGGCCTGGTCGAGTTCCGCGTCGATCCGGGCTGCCTGCGCTTTGTCGTCGGCCGACAGCGCACGCATGAGCAGCAGGAGAAACGGAAGCCCAAGGACGTCGCCGAGTATCCAGAGAATCCCGGCACCATAGGTCTGATCGGTCCGCATATCCGGTCCCCAAGAGCGGTGCAGCGCCAGGTAATAGGCCGACGCCACAAGCGGCCCCTGCCACAGCACCAAACCCAGTATCCCGTCGCCGATCGTCTCGGCCACGCTGATCAGCAGTGAGATCAGCTGTGGGTACCTGCGGGGTACCTGGTCAACCTGAAGGCGGGCATAGAAGTACGAAAACCCTATGAACACCAACAGTGTTTTTGTCGCCGCACCGAGCACGCCGACTGTGAGGGAGGCCGTGTACCAGGGCGTGAGATAGAGCAACCATGGGGTGACCAGCATCGCCAGAGATGTGGTGAGCGGGTGAGTGACCACGCGCGCGGGCATCGACGACACTGCGCTATCGAATCTGTCCAGCATGCGCGGATGCAGTGCGCTGCGCACAACAGTGACCGGCCGCCCCAGGGCTAAGAAGAACGGGACGACCAGCAGTAGCAAGACAACCTGCAGTGCACGCATCCAGAACAGCGCCTGCGCATAGACACCGATGACGCTCATGCATGCCAGCGCCCAGCAGCCGATTCCAACGAAAAAGCAGCTCGCCGAGGCGGCACTGACCGTCACCTGATGGCGACGCGCGCGAACCAGTGCCCAGCTATAGCCCGCGCCGAGCAAGACAGTGCACACGACCGCGGCCGCATCGAAATGCCAGGCACACCAGAGCATCGTCCAGGTCAGTGGCTCAGCGGGTGCGAACATCTCAGGCCACGGCCCGGGGAGAGTGGGCGGTTGCGTCAGCCCGGTGAAGGACGGCCGCCGCAATGGTCACCACGGCCGTCGCTAACACGACTCCTGCCAAGACATCGACCATCCAATGGTCTCCGAGATAGAGACGACTGCCGGCCACCGACAGCACCGCAGCGATCGTCCCCAATAGCGCCGCATGCCGTCGCCAATCGCGGTACCGGTAAGCGACGACCACGGTCAGTATCCCAGCGAGAGCAGCTGTGCCCGTGACGTGTCCGGAGGGAAAGGACCAGCCGCTTTCGGCAACCAGCTGAGCGTCTCCAGGCGGGCGATGCTCTCCGACAGTCCATTTCGCCACCGCGGCAAGGAGGAATGCGGACCCGACCGCGACTGCGACGGTGGCAGCGGTTCTCACCGAGCGTGTGAAACGCCAGATCACCAGTGCCGCGATGACTGTCGCGATAGACACCGCCGTCGGGCTACCGAGGTGGGTGACGACGACTGCCACCGCGGTGAGCCAACCATGCCGATGAATCTGCAACCAGCCCAACGTGTGGTGATCGACAGCGGTGCCCGAGCCGTAGTGGTGCGCTGTTGCAGCCAATGTCGCGAAGACCACGAACAGCGCTGTTGCCAGAATCGCAGCGATCCGTGTGCTCGTTGTTTCGGGGCGAAGATTTCTCACGCTGAAAGCCATCGCGTCCTTCTCGTTGATTCCGGGACCGACGAATGAGGCTAGATCTCATACCTGAGAATCCGCTGTCAGCATCGGACCGGCCAATCAGGATTCGGGAGAACGCAGGCGCCCTTGGTGTCGCGCAGCCGTGGCTGTGGCGCGGGGTGAGGAGTGACGGGGCAGTAAGGCGAGCAGCCCGGTCACCCGGGACACCCCGGAGGGTGTCCCACTCCCAGGTCTGGCGCTGACCAGTTCCTTGGCGGCAGCGTTGCGGTGCACCCACTCGCCGTCCTCGGTGATCACGCCAAAGTTGCACTGGGGCTACTTCTTTAGTTGATCTGTCCCTGTGTGCCTACATCGGATGAATATCAGGCGATCTCGGTCCGCCGGTCAGGTCAGGCCGCCGCCGTTCTTCTCGTCGATGGACTCAGTAATGCAGAGCCGCCTATCGCCGGTTTGGCAGGGCAGCCGTTACGGAGTGGGGCTGGGCGGTGTCGAGGCTTGGTGGCGAAGTGAGTTTCGTCAGTTGAACGCTGAGGTGAAGAACATCGCGACCAGTCTGGTTGACAGCGTGGGGTAATCGTAGTTCGCGCAGCATGACCAGTAGCGCGTGGTTTTCGGCGAGGACGTCTGCGGTGAAGCGCGTGATGCCGTTTCGGAGGGCCAATTCAGCGAGGCGCTTGAGGAGCATGGTGCCAATACCGCGATGTTGATCGGCATGTGCAACCACAAGTGCCACTTCAGCGCTACTTCCACGGGAGATCGCATAGTTCGCGATACCGACCAATCGTCGCCCTTCGAAGGCCCCCACTGACAGCTGGTTCTTCGACTGGGTCGTGAGTGAATCGGTGAGATCGCTTAGGGCCGATGAGTGCGTCGTGAAGAACCGCAGGTAGCGCTCTTTTATGGTGAGTTTCGAGTGAACCTCGGCGACAGCGGCGGCATCCTGGATAGTCAACTGCCTCAAGAGGATTGGCAACCCGTCGAGACTTCGGACAGTTATCGGTGGCGCCATTTCGGGTGACGGCTCGGCGCCGCTCATGATGGGCGCGCGACGACGACGGGAACCCGCGAGGCTTGCGCGACTGCCGAAGCGACCGAGCCGAGCATCATGCCGGTGAATCCGCCCCGCCCGTGACTGCCAACCACGACCAGCTGAGTGTGAGCGGACTCCTCGACAAGATAGTGCCTCGCGAGATCGCAGACCACGCGGCGCTCAACGGTTACGTCGGGATACCGCTCCTGCCAACCCGCGAGTCTCTCTGCCAAAGTCTGTTTTTCCTCATTCACTGTGACATCGAGGTCGATCTCCGGCCCGACAACATTCCAGTCGTGCCAGGCATGTACCGCCACGAGAGGGACTTTTCGATGGGATGCCTCGGCGAATGCGATGGCGGTGGCCCGCTCGGAAGCCGGCGATCCATCGATGCCGAGCAACACCGGCAAGCTTTTGTCGGGCGCAGCCTCTTGATGAACGACCGCCACCGGGCACGGCGCGTGATGGAGAAGCGCCGTGCTGACTGATCCCAACAAAAGCCGATCCATGGGCCGCAGTCCGCGGCAACCGACCACGAGAATACGTGCGTCTCGCGCCGCCTCCATGAGCACCTGCACTGGGTGTCCAAAGGCAACGTGGCAATGGACCGCGTTGTTGGAGACTGCGTTGACGATTCGCTGCGCCCGCTCCAGCGCCAACTGTGCTTGGCGTTCGCGTGATTGGTAGATCCGTTCACGGCGCTGCTGCTCATGGACGTGGGTTCGCTCGATATCGAACGCGCTCACGAGATGCACGGGTACGCGATACATGGCCGATTCCTGTGCAGCCCAACGTACTGCCGCATCCGAAGAGGGCGACCCGTCGACCCCAACGATAATTGCGGCATTGTTACTTGATGACATTGCCTACCTCCGTCTCGTCAGCTGTGTCACTAATGACGGACTATCAGGATCGTTCGCTCGCCCCGCTCGGGCGATGGACGCATGTGAATGACGTGAGGCACATCGGCGGGTCCGATGACTGCCAGGGATACAGGTTCATCGCATTCGTTCAGGAACCTTCCGATGTCAGCTCGTGTCGCAACCGGATACATCCGTACATCTGGGTGGCGTTCGCGAAGTCCGTCCACCGTGCGATCGAGCTCATCGTGGGGCGAGTCAGCCACATCTTCTTGCCAGGTGCCAACTGCAAGGACCGGGAGATCACGTATGCGTGCCTCATTCATGGCAGCCTCGATGACCTCGTCTGCATCGTGAGGTCCGTTGACTGGCATGGCAATCCACTTCGGGCGCTTATCGACAGACAACTCCGGACGGTGAACGATCGCAACGGGACAATGTGCGCGTATGGCGACGTCAGTTGCTGTTGAGCCAAAGAAGGCGCTTGCCACTCGGCCGATGCCTTCGGAGCCGACGCACATCAGGCTGGCGCCACGTGATTCATCTGCTAGGGCGTCCGAAGCTAAGCCATGACGGATGAAGCATTCGACTTTGACTGCTTTCTCGGTCGCTTGGACTGCGGCAGCGGCCTCGCGCAGCGCGGTCTCCGCGTACTCTTTGTCGATCTGATAGTCATCGACGAAAGATTTGGTGGTGACTGCTATTCGGGTCGCATGGACGAGATGCAACGGGACATCGCGATCGATTGCTTCATCAATCGCCCACGTTGCGGCGTGTACGCCCGCCCGTGAGCCGTCGATGCCGACCACTACTGGGCCGTGCTGATCGATATCAGACATCGCAATCCTCCTTAGGGTGACAGTTCTCGGCGGGGTGTTTCGGCTGACCTGAAGTTAGAACCCGGGCCGGCAGTCCTAACGGAGTCCTAAGTCCCTGATTCCGAGCCAGTTGTATGCGCGTCAGTGAGTCGAAATGCCGACGGAGAACGCGACCAATGACCTGGTGGAATGGAGGCTCCGGGCTCTCGGCCGTAAACGACGGACTTGCCACTATCGGATGGTCCTGATTAATCGTCGGCGTAGGAGTGGACATGACCGCGTTGATATTTCGGTACTACCGGAACTTGGCGACCCGACTTTTCCGGCGACATCCGTTGATTCGTGGATCCGATCGCCTAGACGCCGCAGTCCAGGTGTTGGGTTGGCTTACGGCAATAGCGATGATCTCAGTAGCGGGCGCCTTCGGAACGGCGATGTACGACGCCGAACGTCGCAACATCTCCGATCAACAGCTTTCACGTCACCAGGTGCAAGCAATAGCGGTCGGTGTGGGCAGCGTCGTTGAACACCGCTACAACACCGTCGTGCTGATCCCTGCTGCGTGGGATCACGCGGGAGTGCGGCATCGCGACACCGTGCGGTATGGAAAAGAACTCAACGTTGGAGATCGTTTCTCTATCTGGGTGGACCAATCAGGGCGACATGTGCAGGCACCCATGGCGCCGGAGAGCGCAGTCACGGATGGTGCAGGTTTCGCAACCATGCTCTGGCTGATCTCGGTAGGGCTCATTCTGGGTGTCGTCAGGCAAGTACGGTGGCTCATCGATCGGCATCGATATGCCCGCTGGGATTCAGATTTCGATGCCCTTGTGCATGGCAATGGGTCCAGGAAGAGTGATCATTGATCTCAGAGCATCTCCTGCACGGGAAAGGAAATAGCCGTGGCTCACACGGACATGCTTGCCTGGCAGGTACATCGGCCGGGACCCATCGTCAACGGTCCGCTACGACAAGTGCGTTCCGCGCTTCCCCAGCCGTCACCCGGTGACCTGCTCGTCCGCGTCCTAGCCTGCGGCGTATGTCGCACCGATCTACACGTCGCCGAGGGGGACCTCACCCCACATCGGCCAGATGTTGTGCCGGGACATGAAGTTGTCGCCGAGGTGATTGGAATGGGCGCCGGACTTGGGGACGAATTCTCGATCGGCGACCGCGTCGGTATCGCATGGCTAAGGCATACCTGCGGCGTGTGCCGATACTGCCTGCGAGGCGATGAGAACCTTTGTTCAGAAACGCAATTCACCGGTTGGGACGCTGACGGTGGATATGCCGAATACGCCACCGCGCCGGCCGCGTACGCCTTGGCGCTGCCTCCGGGGTACTCCGATACTGAGCTTGCCCCGCTGCTGTGCGCCGGAATCATCGGATATCGTGCGCTCCTGCGTGCACAACTGCCGCCCGGTGGTCGCCTGGGCATCTACGGATTCGGCGGAAGCGCACACATCACAGCGCAAGTGGCGCTCGCTCAGGGGGCGGAGGTCCACGTCATGACCCGAGGTGTCGGGGCGCGGGCACTCGCTCGCGAGCTCGGGGTCAACTCGGCACAAGGACCGGCCGATAGGCCACCCGTGTCATTGGACGCCGCCATACTGTTCGCGCCGGTGGGTGAACTCGTCATCCCCGCTCTGGAAGCGCTGGATCGCGGCGGTACGTTGGCGATCGCGGGCATACACCTGTCAGATATCCCCGTGCTGAATTATCAGAAACACCTGTTTCAAGAGAAGCAGATCCGATCGGTGACAGCGAACACGCGGGCCGACTCGCGCGCCTTTCTCGATTTCGCCGCATCACATCGCTTACACCTGTCCGGACCTCGTTACGACCTGTGCCATGCCGACCAGGCATTGGCCGATCTCGCCGCTGGCCGGTTCAGCGGCGCCGCCGTGCTCGTCCCATAATTTGGCGGCTACTTGCCGCCGAAATGCAGTACCGCCGATAACGGAAGTCGGGGGGTAGGCGCGGGCACCGGATCCAGCGCGGGCACTGTACCCACCCGAACCACTGCCTGCGGGTAGTCCCGCTGACTTAATTCGCCGACGATTTTCCGGCTTGCCTCCAATTCGGTGACGTGCGTCAGCGTGCAGGTCGCCAGGCCCGCCATGGTCGCCTCCAGTAGTAACGCCGACAGCGCTTCGCCGCAGCGCAGGTAATCGTCAGGAGAGTCCGCGGCGGTCGACAACACGAGAAGAGTCGCCTCATCCTCCTTCACACTGGAGCGCCGCTCGCGGTGTAGCGCCAGAGGAAACGTTCGACCGACATCAACGCGTTCGCTTTCTTCAGCGGATAACAATGAGCTATTGGGGATTCCTTCCGATAACTTGAATGGTGCCGTCCACCAATCAATTTCGGCCCTATATGTCGAATCGTACTGGCGCAGGCCTTCGCTTAACTGAGCGGCTTCGACGACGCGGGGACGGGCGTGAACATCAAGAACATCGAGAAAGGCGCGGTTCCCGACCGCTTGGCGCATCAATTGCTCCGTCACCGCCCAACGTTGCGGTCCTAAAAATGGAAGGCGGTCGGTGTGCCGCCGTTCCAGAGCTCTCAACCGATCGCGATGCGCATCGGTGACATAATGCATCTTCGCGAAATTCATTGTCGCCAAATGTGTTCCGTCGTTGGGGTTGGGAAAATACTCCGGATGCACTATCCACCCTGAAGCTGCAGCGGCCACCCTGAAATGGTCCAGGACCGCGCCACAGCTCATCAACGCTTCTCGCCGCGCAGGATCGATAGTCAGCACACGGGTGAGATCAAGAAAGAGTTTGAGTTCGTCGTCTAACACCCATTTCCACGGTTGGCTGTTGTGGACCGACGGCGCCCGGCACGCCACCTGGACCGCCCTGACCACCACGTCACGATCGAGCAGTACTTGTGCCATCTCGATACCTCCAAGTCTTCGTATGAAGAGGATTCGCCCCAACCGGACACGCAGGTCAGGGCAATTAGTCCCGCGGTTGTGGGCATTCGGACCGCGCCGGAATTACAGGTCCGGGGTCCTGTCCGGAGGGGACTTTCGACCGTAGGGGCATCCGGCCGACCGCAATAGCGTCGTGATCAACAGTTACCGCCACCTACCTCGGAGGACAACATGAACACCACTACACCGCGTCCTTACATCTTGGTAGGGATCGACGGCTCGGCGTCCGCGCTCCATGCGCTCACCTGGGCTGGAGCCGAGGCAGAGCGACGTAACTTACCGCTTCGCCTGGTTCACGTCGTTGACTACGCCAGTTTCGGGTACGGCTTCAACCTTGGTGCGGCGGCAAGTTTTTATGACCATCTGGATTCGGATGGGGCCGCCTTCCTGAGCCAGGCAGAGGACCATGCATATGCCCTGTACCCCAAGCTTGAGGTCTCCACCAGTCAAGTGACAGCGCGGCCCGTACCCACGCTTATCGATCTCTCCGAGGAGGCGCTGCTCACCGTCGTCGGTTCCAGCGGGCTGGGCCGGTTCACGGGAATGCTGGCCGGGTCGGTATCGGTGTCACTGACAGCCAAGGCGCACAGCCCGGTGGTGGTCGTGCGTGAATCAGGCATTCAGGCGGCAGGCCCGATAGTGGTGGGTGTCAGTGAATCAGCATCAAGTGAAGATGCCATCGCCTGGGCCTTTGAGGAGGCATCGATGCGGGGTGCCGAGCTGACGGCGGTGCACGTGTGGAACGAGGTTCCGCCGGGATACGTTTACGCCTACACCGCATGGAGCAAGATGGACTGGATCGCCATCGAGCAGGAACAGGAGCTAATCCTCGCCGAGCGCCTCGCCGGTTGGCAGGAGAAATTCCCCGACGTAACGGTCCACCGCGTACATAGCAAGGGTAATCCAGCAGATGTGCTGCTGCGCTGGGCACAGCACGCCCAATTGATCGTGGTCGGTAGTCGTGGTCGTGGCGATGTAGGGGGCTTCTTCCTCGGCTCAACCAGCCATGCCCTGATCCATCAGTCGGTGTGCCCAGTACTGATCGCACGCGCACATGCATCGGAAGACAAATGATGGTGACTGCGACACGCGGCGCGACCCGCCCTCGGTCGGGTCCGCTATCTGGCGATCAACTCCTGGCAGTCGACGCGCAGTGGCGCGCCGCGAATTACCTCACCGCCGCGCAGATCTATCTGATGGATAACCCGCTGTTGACGCAACCCCTACTGGCAGAACACATCAAGCCCCGACTGCTCGGGCATTGGGGAACTTCACCAGGGCTGAACTTCATCTACGCCCATATGAACCGTGCCATCATCACCCACGACCTGAACGCCATGTATGTCATCGGCCCCGGACACGGCGGCCCGGCACTGTACGCCAACACATGGCTGGAGGGCAGCTACAGCGATGTGCGCCCCGACATCGCCCAGGACGCCGAAGGAATGCGAAAACTTTTCCGGGAGTTCTCGTTTCCCGGCGGCGTGCCCAGCCACGTGGCGCCGCAGATCCCCGGTTCCATCCACGAAGGCGGAGAGCTTGGCTACAGCCTGGCGCATGCCTACGGTGCTGTTCTGGACAACCCAGACCTCATCGCCGTCTGTGTAGTCGGAGACGGCGAAGCCGAAACCGGGCCCTTGGCGACAAGCTGGCATTCCAACAAGTTCCTAAGCCCGGCCACAGACGGCGCGGTTCTGCCAATCCTTCATCTCAACGGCTACAAGATTGCCAACCCGACGGTGCTCGCGAGAATCACCGGTGAAGAACTTGAGGATCTGTTCCGCGGATACGGGTACAGCCCTATCTATGTCAACGGTGACCAACCCGAGGACATGCATCAACAAATGGCTGCTGCCCTGGACAGGGCCGTTATGGAAATCCATGATTTCCAAGTACTTTCGCGCTCCGGCACCTTACATCGGGCGCTCTGGCCGATGATCGTGCTCCGCACTCCCAAGGGCTGGACCGGCCCGGCAATGGTCGACGGTCATCAGGTTGAAGGCACCTGGCGGGCACATCAGGTGCCCCTGCCCAATGTGCGCGAGGACCCGTCACATCTGGAGCAGCTGGACAAGTGGTTGCGGACATACAGGCCAGAAGAGCTCTTCGACAGTCAGGGGCGTCCTTCACGTGTTGTTACCCAAATGATTCCGCAGGGCGACCGCCGCATGGGATCGAATCCGCATGCCAACGGTGGCGCGCTCCTGGCTTCGCTGGCCCTCCCGGATCCAGCGACCTTCGGGGTCGTCACCGGTCAGCCAGGTGCAGTAACCGCATCACCGACTAGGGTACTGGGCCGATACTTGCGCGAACTCATGGTGCGCAACGCCGGCCACAGAAACTTCCGCCTGTTCGGGCCGGACGAAACCGAATCGAACAAACTCGGGGATGTCTATGACGTCACCGACAAGCAGTGGAGCGCGACGATTCTGCCCGGCGATCAGCACCTGGGCCCCGACGGGCGCGTCATGGAAGTACTGTCCGAACATCTGTGCCAAGGCTGGCTGGAAGGCTACTTGCTCACCGGGCGGCACGGTTTGTTCTCCTGCTACGAGGCCTTCACACATATCGTGGATTCGATGGTCAACCAACACGCAAAATGGCTTAAGGTCAGCCGAGAACTGCTGTGGCGCAAACCGATCGCGTCGCTGAACTACTTGCTGACATCGCATGTGTGGCGCCAGGACCATAACGGCTTCTCCCACCAAGACCCAGGTTTCATTGACCATATCGCCAATAAGCGCGCCGAGGTGGCCAGGATTTATCTGCCGCCGGATGCCAACACCCTGCTATCGGTTGCCGCCCATTGTCTGGCTAGCCGCGACTACATCAATGTCATCGTGGCCGGCAAGAACTACACGCCGGTATGGCTCAATCCCGAACAGGCAGCCCTGCATTGCGCGCGGGGCGCGGATATCTTCGAGTGGGCGAGCAGTGACGCCGGGGACACACCCGATGTCGTTCTCGCCTGCGCCGGCGATGTCCCGACCATCGAAGTGCTTGCGGCAGTGTCGATATTGCGGAAGCGCCTGTCTGGGTTGAAAATTCGGGTAGTGAATGTTGTTGACCTGTTCCGGCTGCAGTCCGATAGCCAACATCCACACGGCATGAGCGACACCGAATACAACACCCTATTCACCGCGGACCGGCCGGTGATCTTCGCGTTTCACGGATACCCTTCACTGATTCACCGCTTGACGTATCGCCGCGGCGGACATGCGAATCTGCATGTGCGGGGTTACCTGGAAGAAGGCACCACCACGACACCGTTCGACATGTTGGTGCTGAACAAGATGGACCGGTTTCAGTTGGTGATCGATGTCTTGGAGAGGACCCCGGGGCTACTTGAAGATGCAGCTGCCCAACGTCTACGAGACGAAATGGATCAAATCCACGATCGCCATCGTGCGTGGATCCGCACACACGGAGACGACCTCCCCGAAGTGCAGAACTGGCGCTGGGAAGGAGAACGAGAATGATCAGCGTGTTCTTGGTCGATGACCACGAGATCGTGCGATGCGGTGTGGCCGATCTCATCGACGATGAAGAGGACCTGGTTGTGGTGGGGCAGGCCGGAACGGTGGCCGAAGCGATGGTGCGGATTCCTGCCACCAAACCCGATATCGCCGTACTCGACATCCGATTACCGGACGGCAACGGGGTCGAACTATGCCGAGATCTCCGCGCGCTTTGCCCCGAGCTGAACTGTCTGATGCTGACATCATTTACCGACGAGCAGGCGATGCTGGATGCCATCATGGCTGGCGCCGGGGGATACGTCATCAAAGACATCAGAGGCATGGAGCTGCTGTCCGCGATACGCACTGTGGGCTCAGGCCGATCACTTCTCGATAACCGAGCAGCATCAGCCTTGATGGACCGACTACGCGCTGCCGGCGAGGCATCACCGATCGCCGCGCTCACAGAGCAGGAGCAGACGCTGCTGGAACTGATCGGTGAGGGCCTCACCAACCGGCAGATTTCCGGGAGGATGTTCCTTTCGGAAAAGACGATCAAGAATTACGTGTCGAGATTGCTTGCCAAGCTCGGTGTGGAACGACGCACTCAAGCCGCGGTGCTTGCGACCAAACTCGCCGAACGACGCATCTCTGCGGAACGTTTCTCAAGGCATTAAAAATGTGCCGTCGGCTGGTGCGTGTGCACAGGTTCTGTCACAGTTGATACGTGGCCGGCAGGTCGGGTGCCCAGGAATCGGTGACTAAGCAGCTTGCGCATATCCAGCTTAGTGAACTACTGGCCGAGGTGCAGGGGCGCATAGAGCACATCATCACCGAGACCAGGGCTCGTGTCGATGCGCTCCTTGATGCCGTCATGGCAGTCAGCGCCGGTCTGGATCTGGACGTGACTCTTCGCCAGATCGTCAAAGTGGCAACTGAACTCGTGGACGCACAGTATGGCGCACTTGGCGTCCTGGGATCCGAGGGCATGCTCGCTCAGTTCATTTACGAGGGCATCGACGAGCCGACTCGAGAACGTATCGGGCCACTGCCTACCGGACACGGGGTCCTGGGCGTAGTGATTGAAGGAGGTAAGCCGCTGCGGCTCTCTGAGCTTGCCCACCATCCTTCATCGGTGGGATTCCCTCCCAACCACCCACCGATGCACTCGTTTCTTGGCGTACCGGTACAGCTGCGTGGCGAGGTATTCGGCCGCCTGTACCTGACCGAAAAGAACAACGGCGAGGAATTCACAGCTGATGACGAAGTCATCGTGCGGGCTCTGGCCGGCGCTGCGGGGATCGCCATCGAGAATGCCCGCTTGTACGAGGAAGCCCGTCAACGTCAGCAGTGGCTGCAGGCCGTCGGCGAAGTGACCTCTAGGCTGCTCGCGGGGGTCGACCCGGGCCAGGCGCTGCAGCTGATAGCCACACACGCGGCCACCTTGACTGGCGCCGACTACGCGTTGATCGCACTGCCCGCCGGAGCCGGTACCGACGTCGGCGTTGAGGAGCTCGTCGTTGCGGTGTCCGCAGGGGCGGAAGCACAGCACCTCACCGGAATGCGGATTCCTGTCGCCGCGTCGACGTCGGGAGCAGCTTTCCGTGAGCGCGCCCCGCGTACGGTCCCACAGCTTGAATTCGATGTCGCGGCGAGCACCGATATTGAGTTTGGGCCGGCGATGGTGCTCCCGTTGCGGGGGCACGAGTCCACCGCCGGAGTTCTGCTGTTGGTACGTACCGTCAAACGAACGGCATTCGACACCGAGCAGCTCGATATGGCCGCTTCCTTCGCCGACCAGGCAGCGCTGGCGCTGGAGCAGGCCGAGATCCGAACAACCATGAATGAAATGGAGATGCTGTCCGATCGCGACCGCATCGCGCGTGATCTTCATGACCACGTGATCCAACGCCTGTTTGCCATCGGGTTGGCGATGCAGGGCACACACCGCCGGGCGGCTAAGTCGCCCTTAGTGGCCTCGCGCTTGTCGGAGCATATTGATCAGCTGCACAACGTCATCCAGGACATTCGTACGGCAATTTTTGATCTGCATAGTGTTGCCAGAGAAGGTCCGTCACTGCGATCGGCGTTACGCGAGATCATCGCCGAACTGACTGACGAAACCCCATTGAAAGTTGCGGTCCGGTTGACCGGACCGCTCGACGTCATACCTGCCGACATCGCCGAACATGCGTGCGCTGTCGTCCGTGAGGCCGTGAGCAATGCCGTGCGGCATTCGCAAGCGTCAGAGGTTGACGTACTGGTCGCCGTCGGCGACAACGTGACCGTCGATGTGACCGATGATGGAGTCGGCATACCGGCAACCGCTCAGCGGCGGGGATTGCGAAACCTTGAGGCGCGGGCGGCCGCGAGCGGGGGAGCGCTGACCATCAATTCACCGTCTCGCGGCGGCACCAATATCCATTGGTCAGTGCCGTTGCCCTGAGTGCGTGGGCGAATAGGGAACCAGGAGATTCAACCAGTGTGGTGGCAGTGAGTGCCGGCCCAGTGCGCCGTTCAGCCCCATGATGAACGTTGACGCACCATGATCTTCACCATGCGATGGCGGGATTGCGCACCGGGCTTGGCGCAGCTGCAGATCTACCCAAAAAGCTGGCTACGGGGCGATATCCTCGCCGGCATCACGGTTGCGGCCTACCTCATTCCTCAGGTCATGGCGTATGCGACCCTCGCTGGCCTGCAACCGGTCTCGGGTCTCTGGGCTGCGCTGGCCCCCTTGGCCCTCTATGCGGTGATGGGCTCGTCCCGGCAGCTGTCTGTAGGCCCTGAATCCACCACGGCGTTGATGACTGCGGTAGTACTGGCTCCGCTGGCATCCGGAGACATGGCGGCTTACGGTGCCCTGGCGGCCGGGCTCGCATTGCTTGTCGGGGCAGTGTGCTTCCTTGCCGGGATCGCGGGACTCGGTGTACTAGCCAACTTGCTGTCGCATCCAGTCCTGGTCGGATACATGGGTGGAGTCGGAATCACCATGGTAGGCAGCCAGATTGGGATAATCACCGGCACCAGGAACCTTGGTGATCAATTCATCGACCAACTACGATCCTTCGCCGCAGAGATAGGAAAGATCAACTGGCCCACGCTCGTACTCGCCGCCACGGTGCTCATATTGCTCTTTGCGATCGCACGATTAGCACCCCTGGCACCCGGTCCGCTGATCGCAGTGGTGCTGGCGGCAGCTGCCGTAGGGGCCATACCCTCTGCGCGTTCGCACATCGAACTCGTCGGTCAGGTTCCAGCGGGGCTCCCGCACCCGCAGCTACCGCAGATCGGATTCGGCAGCCTGGGCAGTCTCATCATGCCTGCGCTGGCCGTCGCGATCGTCGCCTTCTCCGACAACATCTTGACCGCACGCGCGTTCGGCAACCGTAGGAACGAAGATATCGATGCCAATGCAGAACTACGCGCGCTCGGCCTGTGCAACATCGGATCTGGCTTGACGCAGGGCTTCCCGATTAGTTCCAGCGGGAGTCGCACGGCGTTAGGTGACTCCGCGGGGAGTCGCAGTCAACTGTATTCCTTGGTGACACTCGCGCTTGTGCTGACTGTTCTGCTACTCGCGCACGGCGCATTGGCGCATTTTCCACGCGCAGCACTCGGAGTGCTGATCATTTTTGCTGCCGTCAAACTGATCGACGTATCCGAGTACCGTAGATTCGCCCGCTTTCGGCGCAGCGAGTTGATCATCGCTCTGGCTACAACTCTTGCGGTGCTTGGCGTCGGGGTGCTCTATGGGATTCTGGCGGCGGTGGCGCTCTCGATTCTCGATCTGCTTCGTCGAGTCGCTCATCCACACGACAGCGTGCTCGGGTTCGTCCCGGGCGTGCCCGGAATGCATGATGTCGACGACTATCCGGGTGCACACGCAGTGCCTGGGCTTGTGGTCTACCGATATGACGCGCCACTGTGTTTTGCCAACGCCGAGGACTTTCGCCGGCGTGCGATGGCCGCAGTGGACGCGAACGCGCAACCCGTTGAATGGTTCGTCCTGAACGCGGAAGCGAACGTCGACGTAGACCTCACCGCGTTGGATGCACTGGACCGACTCCGGGAAGACTTGACGAACAAAGGAACGGTATTCGCGATGGCGCGGGTAAAACAGGACCTGCGGGATGCGCTGGCAGCAGCAGGCATGTTGACTCGGATAGGCGAGAACCGAATCTACCTCACGTTGCCTACAGCAATCGAGGCGTTCAACGCGCGCTAGTAAAACTACGAGATTGCTTGTCCTACAATCGTTCCTATGAGGTAGGTGACACCCATAGCAGTTAGGCCGCCGATAGTTACCCGCAGGATTGCACGTGGCCGGCTTGCTTGGCCAATGGTGGCACTGACCCACCCGGTGAGAAGTAGAGCGATGCAGACTGCGACCACTGTCACCGGAATTCGCCAAGCTGGTGACGGCGCAAGGATGGCAATCATGGGAAGAACAGCGCCGGTCAAGAACGATATGGCCGACGACAACGCAGCATGCCAGGGGTTCGTCAGCTCGTGCGGATCGATCCCCAATTCCGCATCGGCGTGTGCAGCGAACGCATCGTGTGCGGTCAGCTCCGCAGCCACCTGTCGGGCGGTGACAGGGGAGAGGCCTTTTGATTCATAGATCGACGCAAGCTCTGTGAGCTCCTGGGCAGGCAGATCCCGTAGTTCTTTTCGTTCCTTGTCGAGAAGTGCCCGCTCGGTATCGCGTTGCGTGCTGACGGATACATATTCGCCTAATGCCATAGAGACGGCACCAGCGGCGACACCCGCCAGGCCGGCGGTCAAGATTGGAGCACGCTCGATGGTCGCGGCGGCGACCCCGACCACCATGCCGGCCGTCGATACGATGCCGTCGTTGGCGCCCAAAACACCCGCGCGTAACCAGTTCAGCCGACTCCCTATGCTCGCCTGATGCGGTTCGCCAGAATGCTCCATCGTCCTGTCAATCACAGTTCACCTAAACAATTCTGAACTTTCTTGTCTAGCAAGCCAGTACACACTTACCTGTGCGCTGGACTCTAGGTTGCTAACTGCTGCTCATTCTCGGATCGGGCTAAGAAGGCCTCATACATCGCACTGCCGGCAAGCAGGCCGTTCGTATAAAGCTCCAGCGCGGGCATGATCATGTCCCGGCCGTAGTCCCGCAGAACGGCTGGCATGTCGTCAGGGGTCTGGTGCATGTGCAGGTACAGGAGAAACCCGCCGCCCCCGTTGAGCGCCAAGAAGCGGGCTCGCGCCTTCGGATCGCGGCTGGGCAGGACGGTGCCCATGTGGACGGCATCTTCGAGATATGCCTCGGCGTTGTCGATCATCTGTTGCATCAAAGTGCGGCCGAGCTGTCCACCCGAGATCATGCTGCGGGCCAGGTAACGCATCATCGGGGCATATGAGTCGATATGGGCGAGTCGCCGGAACCAGTCGTCCGGCGACATGGACTGCAAGGCTTCTGATTTCGATTCCTTGATGGATTCCAAGACGTGGGCGTCGCATGCACTGCGAAGATCTCCGGCCGTGCCTACCAACTCGATTGTTAGCTCTAGACCGACGCCGGCCTCTTGTGCGATCGACACCAAATCGGTGTCGAATCCCTTCCGGCCGAACTGCTCGATGGCTACATCGCGGATTCGCGTGAGTAGGGCCTGTTGATAGTCCGGATCGGCTGGTGTGAGAGTGTCCATGATGAGCTTCCTTTCATATATTGTGTTGTGCGCCAGTGCGTATCGCCGCGATCGCGGCAATCGTCAACTCAGCAAGAATCCCCAATGTCAGCTCCACGAGTGCCGAGACTCGTGCTGAAAAACTGATGTCGGGATCGCGTCCGCAAACCCGAGCGGCCAGGTACCGATAGAACTCGAGAATCAGCATGTCCACGACGACCTCCAGCTGCTAATGGCCTCTGGTCACGATCACCGGGGCGTGCGATGCGTGTAGAACATTTCGGCTCACAGACCCCAGCAACATACCTGCGAATCCACCGCGTCCGTGACTGCCGACGACAACGAGTTGCGCATTCCGTGAATGCTCGATCAGCCAACGGCCCGGGTGCGCTTTCACCAGCTTGCGAATCACCTTCACGTCCGGATAGCGCTCCTGCCAGCCCGCTAATCGCTCACCCAGTAGCTCGTTTGCTTGCTCACGCTCCAGACGCCAGTCGAACTCTGGCGCCGTGTCCAAAACGTCCACCCATGCGTGCATCGCCACCAAGGGCACGCCCCGATGCGAGGCTTCATCGAACGCTAACGCAATGGCCGACTCAGAGATTGGCGACCCATCGATACCGACGATGACCGGACCATCCTGATTGCGGTCGGGTTCCTCCTGGACGACCGCTACCGGGCAGTGTGCGTAGCGCGCCAACCCCGAACTCACCGAGCCAGCCATGAGGCGATCGAACGTACCCAGACCGCGTCGGCCGACGACCAATACACGCGAGTCTTTCGAGATATCCGCGATCGCAGGAACGGGCTTGCCGAAGATCAGATCGGTTCGTATCTCCGGCAGTGCAGCGCCCACCGCATCCTCCGCAATAGTCTGAGCACGCCTCAACACCTCCTCGCAGTGATGGCGCTGCCACCGGTAAACGCGGTCTTGGGTGGCGGGGTCACGAATGTACAGATAGTCGCGACTGACAACTGAGACGATCGTCAGATGGTCGCGGCGCAGCGCCGCCTCGTGGGCGGCCCAACGGACCGCCGCCGCAGCCTCTGCAGAGCCATCCACGGCAACGACAACACCAGCTTTTTGCGTGAATTCGTACATGACAAGCACTTCCTTTCACCGGTATCTTCTACGCAGGTTAGGGGTCATTCCGTGCCGAGTACTGGGGTCTGCGGTCCCTCCCACGTCGCCATTGGTCACCCGGTGTGAGCTATGCGTCGCGGACTTTTGTCCTCACGGGAACGGACGCTTGGCACTAATTACTATTTGCGAATCCGTAGATGCTTATTACTAACGCAGCAATGTATTGCGAATTAAGCGCACCGCGGAAGGCTAATGTGATGCGAGACAATGGAACCGCGAACAAGGGTCGACAGCACCCGGTCGATCATGAGGACCATAAACCCGCAGCGGCAGTGGTCGTGGGCGTCGACGGATCGCATCGGGCCATAGCGGCCGCGCTGTGGGCGGTAGACGAAGCAGTAAATCGGGACATCCCTTTGCGTCTCGTATTCGCTATCGAGCCTCGACCCCCGTCAAGCGAGGATATCTACGCGGCCTACGACATCGCGACCGCCGAGATTGCCACCCAGGGCGCGGTACTCGCTGTGCAGTCATGCGACAAGCCTGTCAAGCTGGAAGTGGAGATTCTTCAAGGCACGGCATTAGACGTGCTGATTCGGCAGTCTCATTCTGCAGCCTTGGTATGTGTTGGGGCACTGAGTCGTGAACGCGCGGCAGACCACAGAACAACGTCCACCGCCGCCGCGTTGTCAAGACTGGCGCAGTGTCCCGTTGTGGTTGTGCGAGGACAGGAGTATGCCTCCGGAAGGCAGGGCAGCGTCATCATCGAGTTCGAAGATTCACTGGATTTCGATGATGTGCTGATGCAGGGTCTGAGCGCCGCGACGCTACGAAACGCCGGTGTCCGCGTCATCGCGTGCCGAGCGCGTCAAGGCAACGGTACCTTCCGCGCTGACGCCGACGTCCTGCGGGCACACCTAGAAAAGCTCCTCGAACCATGGCGCAATAAACACCCCGACGCCGCCATCGACGTCGTCATATCGTCAAGTAAAATAACCGAATATCTTGCGCACGAGCGTGATTCAGTACAGCTGCTGGTAGTTGGACGTCACCGCAAACAGGGACTGTCCGAGCTGATTGCCCCCTTACCATCTGCCACACACCACAGTGCCTACTCTGTGATGATCGGCGGTCTCCAGCGGGCACTGTAGGCCTCGCACTCGATGCCACATATGTCTGAGTAGGTGGAGACCTCACCTGTGCAAGGTGTGAACCAACCGGTTTCAACTTCTGGGGTTCCAGGAATGCGCAACACTGAAGCGTGTTGCGCGACGCGTGACGTGGTACTGCTCATCCTGCTGTTTAGTTATACGGATCGTAGTTTGTGCGGTGCTGTAGAAGAGCTTCTTTCCTGCCTCGATGAGAACGAGGTAGCAGACGACCATGAGCGCTAATGCCGCGAAGAAGCCAAGCGGCAGTGGGTGAAAACCGAGGCTGTTGGCCAGGGGAGTTGCTGGTATCAGTACCCCGACGGCAACAACCCCGAGCGCCGAAAGTACCAGCGGCATACTGGGGGTGCTGCGAAAGAGCGGTATTCGTCTGGTGCGTATTGCGAAGATCACCAGGATCTGAGTAGCGAGAGATTCAATAAGCCAGCCGGAGCGGAATTGTGTAGGCCCGGAATGGAATACCCACAGCATGACCCCAAAGGTGACGAAGTCAAACAGCGAGCTGATCGGGCCGAAGTACATCATGAACCGTCGGATGAAACCGATGTTCCATCGCGACGGCCGGGCGAGTTGCTCGATATCCACCTCGTCGGTCGGGATTGCCAACTGACTGGTGTCGTACAGCAAGTTGTTCAACAGAATCTGCGAAGGAAGCATGGGCAGAAAGTTGAGGAACAATGAGGCCCCAGCCGTCAGTGGGGCACTAGTCCTGGTGCTCATTCGCACAGATCAAAAGCGAAGCAAGCGATCTCGTCGAAATACACGACGGACAGGACTACACGGAGACGATCAAGGACCTTCGGTGTTCTCAGCATCGGCTGCTCCCGTTTAGATGGGTCAACTCGTACTATCACCGCGGCATCACATCAACAGAAGGGGCTTTCGTCCCGAGTCAGGCGACTGGGACCGACAGTTTCATGCCAAGGGGTGCTCTGCTCAGTTCGGCGGAAATAAGCATCAATGAAAGAGTCCCAAGGCCTCGATATCGTAGCCACCGCGGACGATCATGGGAGCTGTGAACGCTAGTCGACCACGCACTGATCAGACTCCCGAAATATTGGCGCCCAGCGACACCGCCGGCGCGCAAATCCATGAAACACACACGGGGATCGTGATCTTAATCGGGGACTTCGCCTACAAGGTGAAAAAGTCGTTGACGACTGATTTCCTTGACTTCAGTACCGTGAAATTACGTGAAAGTGCTTGCAAACGAGAGGTTTTCCTGAATCGCCGGATGGCGCCGGAAAGCTACCTAGGCGTCGCCTACCTGTCCGGCCCGCCGTCCGGTGACAGCGAGCCCGTGATAGTGATGCGTCGCTATCCAGACTCTGCGCGACTAGCCACGATGGTGAGAACGGGAGTAGATGTCGAGCTAAATCTTGTAGCAATCGCTGAGTTGCTAGCACGCTTTCACGTAACAGCTGAACGTGGTGCCCTAATCAGCGAATCCGGAACAGTTGACGCCATCACGGCCCGCTGGCAAGAGAACCTCACCGTCCTGGCTGACGTCGCCGGATCCATGGTGGCGGATGATGCCCTTGATGAAATGCGCAAATTATCAATAGAATTCATCAATGGTCGACATCTGCTGTTCGACGAGCGCATCGAAAGTGGTCTGATCGTCGATGGCCACGGTGACCTGCTGGCTGAGGACATCTTCTACACATCCACCGGCCCTGTTCCATTGGACTGCCTAGAGTTCGACGACACTCTGCGCTACGTCGACTGTGTCGACGACGCCGCGTTCCTAGCGATGGATCTGGAGTTTCTCGGGCGCACCGATTTAGCCGACTACTTCATCGAACAGTACATGCGCGCCTGCGGAATCGATACTCCACAATCACTGTGGCATTTCTATATCGCTTACCGCGCGACGGTGCGCGCGAAGGTGGACTGTATCCGGTTCACGCAGGGGCGTACCGAGTCGGCGCGGGACGCGACCTCTCACCTGGAGTTGGCACTTGCGCACCTTCGCGCCGGCGCAGTCCGCCTGATCCGAATCGGCGGCGGGCCGGGCACCGGAAAAACAACGCTCGCTAAAGCCCTTTCGGAAGAAAATGGGGCACAGATAATTTCAACTGACACAGTGCGCCGACAGCTACAGGAGCAAGGTGTCATCACCGGTGATCCGGGCACCCTTGATAGCGGCCTGTACTCCGCACAGAACGTTTCAACGGTGTACGAGACGGTGTTGCAGCGTGCGCGGATGCTGCTGATGCGAGGCGAGTCGGTGATCCTCGACGGGACATGGCGCAATCCTTATCAACAGGAGCAAACCCGCCACCTCGCCAGCGAAACACATTCCGTGCTATACGAATTCGAATGCCACCTGCCGGTATCGATTGCCCAGGAGAGAATTGCTCATCGCGGACGCACCATCTCGGACGCCACACCCGCAATCGCTGCGGCCCTTAACGCCGACGAGGAAAGATCGCACATGGCATATCGCATCGACACCAGCCAGCCCATCGGGGAGTCAATAGCTCAGATCGCAGCCGTATGCAATGCCGCCCCCAAAAACCAATAGGGATGCCCAAACATGCGCAACAACACGCATTGGGGATAACGGAGTCAAACAGGTTGCCGGGCAGGCAGATTCATGATATTTGCGTCACTGTGACGTAACGATAGGCCGTACTTACTTCGCCCAGCGGTAGGGTAGGCAACGGCGCATCGGCGGCCCGACCGATCGCGCCCGGCCCATGGAGGAGTTCAGCGGTTAGCGGACGGATCGTTCGAAGGGGTTTCGATCACGAAAAATCTGCGTATGCCATTTCTTGATGGGGCATCCATCCTCTAGCAGCCAAACGGGTTCAAGTGTCCGTTCTCAAATGATCTGTCGCAGATTATTCGACAAAAGCCGCTACTGAACAGGGTTGCGACAGATTAAGCGAGAACTCATTTCACCGTTGATGGCCCAGTGGTTCTCATTTGATCTGTCACAAGTCCACTCGAGCGGGCTCGCGTCGCCAACGTCACTGGCTTGATGCCAGAACGGTTCCGCGCAATCCGGTGGTGTTGCGGTGGAGCGCACCTGAGGCGAGGGTGTTGCGTCGGGTGTTTGAAACCAGCGGTGACCTCGGATTGACGTTGAACCAGTCAGTTTCCTGCCAAGGCTACGGCCAAGGCAGGTGCTGTCGGTACTTGATCTGCGGTACCGCAGATCGATTGAAGATATTGGCGCTTGGTTCCTTGATCAGTTTGATCTAAGGCAGCTTGACTTGATCTGTTGTCCGTTTGCCATTCGTGTACGAATAATCTTGCATACTCGATTTTGAACTAATTGTTGTGTCCTGGGCTGTCGTCGGTGGAAAACAAGCAACCGTCCACGCATCGCAGCCCATACAGGCCAGCCGAGACGCACCCGACCGGGTCAGCGGGGCCCTGACCGTAAATTGTCAGCGGCACAAGGTGCAATCCGCAAGTGCTGCCCGAAACTAGTCCGCTGCTTATGTGCTCCTTCCAGAGGAATGGGGGTAGGGTGAGGGTACGGCGAGATATTTGGTGCCCGCTCATCCATGGGTGTGACCGTGCCGACGATTCGGCCCCGTGCGCGGAGCCAAAGCAAGGAGCGTCCGATGACGCGTCAGCTGTTTTCAAAACCACGATGCGGGCCTGCCGTGCGTCTTCGGTTAAAGCCAAAAGCGTCACCTAGTGGATATGTCGACGGCGCCTGGTGGCCTTACTCGAAAGACTTGATGATCGAGCTGCCATCGCTGCTCCGGGTACTTACTGTTCGCTTGGGCACCATTGACCGCGTGGTTTACCGAGTGTCAGAGTGGACATCGAGCTCGCGGCGCATGCTGTTTCGGGATCGCCGCGCACATTTGAACTGGTCACTCATTCAGCCACCTAACACAATCAGTATCCAAGGTGCTCATGGGATCCATCTGAACCTCTTGGTAATAGCCCCAGATGCCCAGGCAAGTGGTGCTCACAGCGCCATGATGGCTGCGGCAGCACCGGGCAGCTGCGCAACTGTCGCTCAGCTGCTACCAGCCCACGACATGCCCGTCTGTACCGACATGTTTGAGGCGCAAGACCGATGGGACACCGAAGGTGGGACGTTAGGCGCTGAACATCGAACCAATCGCTCTGTGAGCACCAGGCGCCGGTAATGCGCGGCAGTCACAACAACCGCACCATCGCGGTACTTGAAACCGTTCCGACTGAACAGGACAAAGGTCATGGACTCTACGATCACGTTCCAGACTCCCTACGAGAAGCGCGTTGAATTGGTGGTCCAGGCGCTGATGGCATCGTCAACGCTTGACAACGATGTTGCCCAGATCGCTGCAGTCCAGGTGTTGCACGCGCTGGACTCGGTTCCGGAGAAGATCCGATGACCCGCGCTGTGATTTGAATCTGTTGAAAGTGTCAACCATTCACCAACCGTGCCGTTAGCGATCCTATCGCGGTGCGGTGCGTTTGAGGTCCGTTGTCTGAGTCCCGTTGAGCGACAGGGAAGTACGTATGACGCAGGCTGAATGTGCTGGTTCACCGGTTCGCTTCACGTTAGGGTCGAGCAGGACCGGCAGAATGGACGGGGCTTGGTGGCCCCAGGACGATGGACTGATTGCCCGGGAGTTGTCGCCCCTGATCGACGAGCTATTCGAGCACATTGGCACTGTCAGTCAGGTCTCACTGAACTGGAAGCCGGGCTCGTCGCGTTCCTGCATGAGGTCGGTTGCGATGCCTCAGTACCTCGCAAATCGGCCGTTCCATTGGGTGGTCACGCTCCGGGGCGAGTATCGAACGGTCCGCATGCTCATGGTGCCGGCACGCACCAACAAGCTCCTCGCTCGAAGGATCATGCGTCTGACTGCACAGATGCCCCTACTTGATTCCTCGAGTCAGGACCAGGTGACTGCGGCCCTACGAATAATCTTGGCTGCTTGAGGGATTCAACCCTCGTGACGGTTACTCAATGCCAGAGTCTTAGTTAGTCCCGGACGCAACGACTATCGATAGGTGCCGCCAAGCTCAGATGGGACCAGCTGGCATATGCGTTTGACCACAACGAAGTTCGCCAACTGTGCCAATTTCATGATGGGATTCGCGCGGCGGGGCCGCGCCCAAAGGGTCGCGATCGGGCAACGGTATTAACGATGCTCCGCGATCAAGCTGGCTGCCACTGTCAGGGAGTGATGAACCCGAATCCCTTTCGGCGTTGAACCACTCCACGGTGCCTTGTGCCATGCGATAACTACTCAAAGCCGGGGTCGACTTTCGATCCCGGGTCTGCGATCCAGGCAGCCCGTGAAGGTCATCACCCTGTTCTGCGTGCTGCCGCCAATGGTTCGATTGACAGCAATGCTGTTGGGCTACATGTGCTGCCCGGTTCGGCAGCTCTAGTCATCACGTCGTGGGCATGATGCGGGTCGGTCATCGGAGGGACAACCAGCAGTACTAGTCGACGATGGTCTAGATCGCTGATGTAGATGGTGTCTGGCCTCTGGTAACGGTACCCGTCTAACGACACCATACGACCCCAGTAGCACAGTTGTTTCGGCGCTGTGTCCCATTCGGTGATGCGGTAGATCACGCGCTTGATGGTCCCTAACCGGGAAGCTACAGCATCCAAAACTGCTGGTAAGTCTTGATTTAGGTCCTGTGAGCGCGGCCACCATGCGCCGTCGATATGTCCGCTCCAGTCACCATCGGGCTTTAGTCGAAGACGAATCGAGTCGTCGCAGTCGAGTGTCTCTACCGCCGATGTGACCGCGCTGATCATGATGTTGTCGGTCCGGCTGATTGCGACTTAGGCACCCGGTCGGATCTACCGCCAAAATCGCATTGATCCTCTGCTTCCGAATGCGATTTCCTGGAAGGGGGGACAATCAGCAGGGTCAAATGTGCGCCGTTCGTCCCTCGAACGCTAATAGTGCTGGCGGGCTGCAGAAGTGACCAACCCAGGTGAACCAGACGGTTGAGGAAAAGCACCCTCCGCGAGGAGGGTGCCCATTCCCCAGCTCGATAGGTAATCCGATCAATGGGACCCAAATCGAGGCTAAGTCGCGTAAGCAACGGCAGAACCTCGACCGATAGATCCTTCGATCGTGGGCACCAAGCTCCATCGGCGTATCCAGTTTTCGGATCCAGATGAAGGCACAGAGCCGACTGGAGTGGTTGTGGACAAAATATCTGATGCGCCATGAGACGCTCCTAGCCTCGGCCCGTAATCGGTGCCGAATAGTTCGACGGTGCCGCGCCCATAAGTAGGCAGGTACTAGATATCCGTCTACGTCCAGGATACTCCGGCTTGGACAGCCCAGGTCGGGTAGCGCGGTTTCAGGCGCTCTCACCGTGCACGAATCGCGGCGACAACATCACTTGGGTGATTGAGAGTCCTTGGAACGATTTTGCGCATGCCACGCACTACTGGCGGACCTCCCTAACCGGACACACTCAACAGCGTCAACAGCTACAGAAACAGCCTCACGAGAACCTCAGAAGCATCCCGGCACACTGAAAAGAACCCGATCGATCCCACCGATCTGGCATCAGCGGCGACCCGATGCGGCTCAAATGAGAACGACACGCGGTTGCGACAGATTAGATGAGAATGCGACAGGTCATTTGAGAACGGACACCAAAGTGTGTGAAAAGGATTGTCGTGCTGCGTGATTCGTGAGCAATTCGTCACAGTGACGTAATGTGCATGACTAGCGGGGGAGGGCAAGGCCGGTGGGGTAGCGTTGTTTTGTGACGGTTTAACGCGATCGCGCAGCTTCTGTTTACGAATCGAGACGCAAGTGCGGCGGAGCACTGTTGGCGGTCAACGAGTCGCCGCGGATTTTCGGAGGTGACGGGGATCGCGAATAGGTCGTCTTGATGCCTTTTGTTGATAAGCCATCGTTTCGTGCGTGGTCTGAATCGGATGAGTGTCAGGCGATCTCGGCTGACCGTCGGGGATTCGGGTGCGCGTCCGCAGGTTGAGCCAAGCAGAGCCCCACACCATCATATCGTCACTGTGACGATATGATGGTGTGGGGCTGGATGGCTAGAAGGGGTATCATAGTCGTCAAATATACTGCTGTCCGTTCTCATTGATTCTGGGGCATTCTCATTGAATCTGGGGTAAGTGCGTGTCTTTCTCATTGAATCTGGGGCACGAGGCTTAGCGTTTATGTGTGCTGACGTCGGCTGTTTCGGCTGGGCCAGGTGTAGCGAGTGCAGTGGACTTGGAGTTCAACACCCGCGAGGGATGCACGCGGCAATCGCTGGACCGATGTGCTGCAACCCGGTTTGAGTTGGACTGTTCACCAGTGCGGAATTTCCCCTCGTTTCGAGGTCAGCGTAACTTTCCCGGGCTGTGGTGGTTCGCCACAACCGGCGCACATGTAGGTCACGAGTCCTGGGTAGAACGTGACCAGTTGATGGCGTTGGATGCCGATCCGGATGTTGTTGGTGTTCTGTCGCAACCATTTTGGATTCATTGGCGTGACGGCACGCGGCATGCTCCTGACTACTTCGTGCGGCGCCGCGATGGATCTGTCGTCGTAGTCGACGTTCGTGAGGACGACCGGATCTCTGACGCTGATCGGGACGTGTTCGATCGGTCTGCCGCCACGTGCGCGATGGTCGGTTGGGATTACCTGCGTGTCGGTTCCCTCGATCCAGTGCTGCGGGCGAATCTACGTTGGTTGTCGGGTTATCGGCATCCGCGAGTATTGAAGATCGGTTTGGCTGATCAACTGGCGGAGGTCTTCGCTCGGGTCCGTCCGTTGATGGCTGGTGTGCACGCGGTCGGGACTCCTTTGGTGGTGCTGCCCGTACTGTTTCATCTGCTCTGGCACGGCCGTTTAGTTGCCGATCTGCAAGGAGCGGCACTTGGCGACGACACGGCGATTGGCCTCGGGACCGGGTGGTGACCTGACGTGCGAACGGGTGTCGTCCGAGAGGGAGACGAAATCCGTTTATCAGCAGGTGTTTTCACCGTCGTAACCCTGTCGGGCGGATCAGCTCGACTGGTTGACGCTGTCGGCGAGCAGATTGTGGTGCCGCTCTCGCAGCTGATGGTTGATCCGGCATTGGAATTGGTGTCGGGGTCGCGACCGCCACTGTGTTCTGAGGAAATGCTGGCTGGCATTCCCGAGGCAGCCGTCGAGCAAGCACGGTGGTGGGAGCGCCACATCGTGGAGATCCTCAGCGGCCGCCCGCCTGGGACGGCCGCGGGCATTCGTCCCCGCCCAGAGTTCGACACGGCGAAACGATCTCTGCGGCAGCGTGAGCTGGCCAAGTTGGACGAGCTGCGTGCCGCCGGCCACGACGTGAGTCGGAATGCGTTGCAGCGTCGCCGATTTGCCTACGAACGGGACGGGCTCCTGGGAGTGGTTGACGGGCGCCATAATCGGCGGCGCGCGGTATTCGGCCGTGTGGACGACCGTGTCGTCGCCGCGGTGCGGGATGCGATCGAGGGCGAGACCGACCTGTCAACGGGAACGGTGCAGCGTCTGCAACGGCGGGTCGCCAAGACGCTGGTGGCCACCTATGGTGCCGACGACGCGCCCGCGATGCCGTCGCAGCCCACCTTCTACCGGCTGGTCAAGCGCCTCGCGGAAGGACGGCACACGTTCGGGTCAGCACGGACGCGGCGATCGCTGTCCAAGCAGCCCGATGGCCCATTCGGGTCGATCACCGTGGTGCGCCCCGGCGAGATGGTGGAAATCGATTCAACCCTTCTGGATGTACGGGTAGTGCTCGATGACGGCATGGTAGACCGAGTCGAGCTGACTGCGATGGTCGACAACGCTACGCGGTCCATCCCGGCCGCGGTGCTGCGACCGACGACCAAAGCAGTGGACGCGTCACTGCTCTTGGCGCGGGCATTGACGCCCGAACCGATGCGCCCGGGATGGGCCGATGCGCTGCGGATGTCCCGGTCGGTACTTCCGCACCACAGCCTGACCAGTGTCGATCAGCGCCTGGCCGATGCTGCGGCCAGGCCGGTGATCGCTCCCGAGACGATCGTCTGCGATCACGGGAAAGCGTATCTGTCCCAAACATTTCGGCAAGCGTGCTGCACATTGGGGATCAATCTGCAGCCGGCTCATCCCGACTGCCCGACCGATAAGCCGAAGATCGAGCGGACATTGCAGTCGGTGGGCACCCTGTTCGCACAGTACGTGGCCGGTTACGTCGGTTCATCGGTGGAGCGGCGTGGGAAAAACGCCGAGGACGACGCGGTGTGGTCGATGATTGAGCTGCAGGCGCTGCTGGACGAGTGGATCATCGCGGTGTGGCAGAACCGCCCCCACGATGGCCTGCGGGATCCGGTGACGCCGGGGAAAGCGTTGTCTCCCAACGAGAAATACACTGCCCTCGTTGAGGTGGCTGGCTATGTACCGGTCCCACTGGACGCCGACGACTATATCGAATTGCTTCCCGTGCAGTGGCGCACAATCAACAGTTACGGGGTCCGGATCAACCATCGCACCTATGACGCCAAGGCGCTCAACCCATACCGGCGCCAGCATTCCGGGGTCGATGCCCGTAACGGACAGTGGGAAGTGCACTACGACCCGTATGACGTGTCGAGGATTTGGGTGCGCAATCACCACGAAGACGGATGGCTGGCCGCGACGTGGACGCACCTTCGGTCCTCGCCGGTGCCGTTCGGCGAGACACTGTGGCGCCACGCCCGCTCCGTAGCCGACCGCAGAGGGGCCCAGAAGACCCAGGAAGCGGAGATTGCGGCCATCGCGGAGGACTTGCTGGACCGCGCCGCCGCTGGGCCGCAGCAGCAGACGAAAGCCGAGCGCCGAGTGACTGGACGGACCAGCGCCGCGAGCGCCGGCCGGGACTGGCCGGACCCGACGGAATCATCCGAACATCATGGCCCGTCACCGTCGGAACGGGCCGCCGACAACGAGACTTTCGACGATGACGGCGAGATGGCGGAGGTCATACCCCTGCCGGTGTTTGATGCACGCAAGGAGGCCCAAACGTGGCGACTGTGACCGAGATTGCGGCGGTGGGTCAGTTAGAGGATCGCCGCCAGCCGACCACGACGCTGGAGGGCTGGCGGCGTTTTGTTGATGCCGATCCGCCGGAGTTCACGTTGCTCGCCGACGACGAGTGGGCCAGCCTCGGTGAGGACGAGCGGACGGCCTACAACGAGGCCCGGGTTGCGCATCATTCGGAGCTGGTGGTGGTCACCACGTCGGCGATCGAAGCGATCACCCATCAGGGCCGGCTGTTGACATTGCTCAACCAGCGCGAGATCGGGGCCCGGCGCGGGCTGATCATCTCCGGCGGGGCAGCGACGGGGAAAACTACGGCGATCAAGCAACTGGGTCGGTTTCACGAATTGCGCACCCGTGCACGGTTTCCCGGCGATGAGAGCCGGATTCCGGTGGTGTATGTGACGGCCCCGCCGAAAGGGTCGCCCCGCAAGTTGGCGATGGAGTTCGCACGGTTTCTGGGGCTTCCCACGCTCAATCAGCGGATGAACGTGACCGATATTTCCGATGCCGTGTGCCAGGTGCTCATCGATGCCCGTACCGACATCGTGGTGGTCGATGAAATCCACAACCTCAACCTCGACACCCGCGCCGGCGAAGAACTGTCCGACCACCTCAAATACTTCACCGAGCATCTGCCTGCGACATTCGTTTACGCCGGGATCGAAGTGGAACGCTCGGGGCTGTTCACCGGCACGCGGGGACGGCAGTTGGCCGGCCGTTGCGGGGTGATCCACACCAGCGCATTCCCCGACGCCAAGGAGTGGCGACAACTCGTCGCCGCCATGGAAGGTACCTTGCGTCTGCATCGACACGAACCGGGAAGCCTTGTCGCCCAGGCCCGTTACCTGCACCGCCGCACCGGCGGGATGATCGGCAGCCTGGCCCACTTGATCCGGGCTTCAGCAATCCAAGCGATGCTCGACGGCACCGAGCACATCACCCGCGAGGCCATGGACGATATTTTGATCGACTACGCCGCCCACACGGCCGCGGCCCGCACGGCCAGCTGACGTGGCAACTGTCAGGCCGTGGCCGCGCGGACCACGCCAGCGGCTCCCGCGAACGATCGCACCGTTCCGTTGGGAAGCCGTATCGTCCTACATCGACAGGCTGGCCCGCGCCAACCATATCGGCGTCTCCACACTGCGCGGCCATGTCGCCGAATCATGCGCAGCCCGGCCGCGACCGGACTGGTTGGCCGTCGTCAGCGGCCAACCTGAGCAGGTAATCCGGTCCCGTCTCTGCGGGCTTGCTGGCGACCCCACCGCGCTCAAGCAATATCTCCGCCGCCCTTTGTGTCAAAGATGTATGGCACGCAAGGGAATACACGAACCCGTCTACTGCTACCTGCCTGCACATGTCTCCGTATGCCACCGTCACCGACGCTGGATCGGTTCACCAACGCGCGTTCTTGACGACCAGGTGGATCTTCGTGACCGGCCCACGGTGCTCAGTGCCGGGCGCACGCATCGGCGCTTGGCCCGTCAGTATTCAGAGGTCGACCTTCATGACGCCTTGGGCGACGCCCGCCACATCCTGGTCTTCTGGGCTCACGCAGAGCGTCACGTGGCGGCGGGGATTCTGCAGAATGGCCCAGAAGCGCACGTGGTGGCCTACCCCGATGTGATCGCCGTAGCCGCAACATTGCTCACAGCTCGCCCTCGGGTTGAACAGCCCAGGACGCCAACGGAACCCGCCTGGCCGACGCTACTGCTCGACCGCATCAACGAACGCACCGGCGCCCACCATGCCGACGCCACCCCCGTCGAGCAATGGGCGCAGTACCGACGCCTATTCGCCACTGCCGTATTGACGACACGCTCAGACGGCGCAGAACTGGCGTGTCGCGCTTAGGGGTCGGCAGTCTTGAATGTGCCTTATCAGTAAGGCACTTGTGGTGTGCATCTGACTGTGTCCGACGGTTGTATCTATCGGCTTTCTAATCGTTAGGGACAGTGGTATCTGGCTGGGTGTATCGGCCGGTGAATCATCACCGGCGGCGCTGCTTGCCGGTGATTGGCCGGCGGTGGGTGGTCCAGTACGCGGCCACCGCGCTGACCACCACAGCGAAGGCGGCAATGACGCTGGCCGGGAGGGCGTGGTCCTGCAGCCATCCGGTCGCGGTGGCCGACCAGCCGGTGAGCAGGTTGCCGCCGCTGGCGGTGTGCCCGGTGGCCGCGGGCAGCCAGTACCACGCGAGGTAGGCGCCGGTGGCGATGAGGACAACGGCGGTGACGCGGGTCCCGTGGCGGGCGAGGATACCCAGATGCCGGGTCAGGGCCGTGCCGGCGATGGCGGTGCCGACGCTGACCAGCATCAAGATGGTGGCGGCACCGGCTGTGTATGCGGTGAACACTGCCAGCAGACCGCCCCATCCGCTGGTGGCCTGGGCCTGGGCGATCACCGCGAGCAGTACCCCGAAGGTGCAGGACAGTGACGCCAGGGCGTAGCCGATTCCGGCCGCGAGCACACCACCGGCTGTTGGGGAGTCCGGCCGATGACGCGTCCGGGCAGGCATACGCAGACCGATGGTGCGGCCGGTGAGCATGAAGCCGCCCAAGATGGCCAGGGTGAGCCCGATCGTGATCCCGAGCCAGGGAGCAGCCGTCACCAGGGTCCGGGCACCGGCACTGATCGCGATACCGGCGAGGGTGAGGGTGCCGGTGAACCCGATGGTCAGGACGGCCCCGGTGCGCAGTGCCCGGGCCAGCCGCACGAGCACCGCATCGGTGCCGCCGGTGGCGATGGTGCCGGTGATCCACGCCGGTAGCAGCGCGAACCCGCAGGGGTTGACCGGGGCGAGCATGCCAGCGGTAAACGCGAGCGCGAGCAGGTTCACCGTGCGGCGCTGCTGCCGAGGGCGGCCAGGATCTGATCCTGGGACGGGGCGTGGCCGCGGTAGCTGATCTGCCCGGACGGGTCGATGACGAGGGCGGTGGTCGGCGCGGTCACCTGGTAGCGGCTGGTCAGGGCCCCGTTAGTATCGACGACCGCGGGCAGGCTGGTGCCGCCGATCTGGTCCAGGAAGTGGCGAACATCGGCGGGTTTCTCGGTGGGGACGATGTCGACGGCTAGGAACTTGGCGCTGCCTCCGGCTTTCTCCACGGCCGCCCGAGCAGCGGCCAGGGATTTACCGCCGCCGACGCATTCGCCGCACCCGTAGGAGAAGAACAGGATCGCGGTCGGGGCGGCAGCGGGCAGTTCGACGGTTTTGCCGTCCACCGTGGTCAGTGTCGCCGCCGTCGCCTGGGTTGTGGCGTTGGCGTGTGGCGGTGAGGTCGGATTGCTGGTTGTGGCCGATTGGCCGCACGCGGTCAGCGCGCCCGCTGCCAGCATCACAGCCGTAACGCCCGCCCACCTGTGGGGTGTAAACGAACGCGTTTCAGACATTGTCGATGCTTCCTTTCGTCAGGTCGTCGAGCGTGTGCGTCGCGGGTGAATGGCTGTCGGCGGGACAGCAGTGATCGCCGCGTTGACCGCGGCGGGCGAAGGCGACCACAGCCGCCAGCAGCAGCGCGACGGCTGCCCCGATGACCCATGGATTCTCGAGCAGTCCACACACGGCGGCGAGCGCGCCGCCGGCGATCAGGACTGGCGCGGCGCAACACAGGGCCGTCACCAGCACCGCTGCCGCACCCAGCAGCACGGGATTTCTTCGTGGACGTTGATTCATTGATTTCTCCTCATCAGGTTGGGTGCGGCTGGTCAGCTGCAGCAGCCGGGGTGGGCAGTTGGCGGGGTATGGAGCTGGGTAAGGATTTGTGTGGTCAGGGCTGCGCCGAGTTGGTGGGCCTCAGCGACGCTGACGATCTGACCTTCGGGGTGCTCGGCGAGCCACGGCGCGGCGTCCTGCGCGCAGGTGAAGTAGTGCACCTGGTTGCAGAATGAGGACCGGATCGAGGTGAGGTCGTCGGGGTTGACCAGCGAGACCACCGCGGTCTCGGGCTGCACGCTGGTGACACCGTTTTCGCCGACCGAGACCCTGATCGGGTGCCCGCTGACGGGTGATTCGGATTCGATGCTGGCGGGCCGGTCCAGGATGGTGGGAAAGATGAGGGTGTCCAGGGCGCACCAGGTGTAGAGCTCTTGGCCGGCCACGGTGAATCGGTGGCGGGTCGGGCGCAGGGTCAGGCCCTGGCCGACGATGCGGCCCTGCTCGTCGTATTCGGTGTCGGGTACCGCGGCCAGACGCCGGGTCACCTCGTCAACCGGGAGGCCGACGGCCGCGGCGAGCGCCTCCACGGTGACCGGCTCGCCGGCGGCGAGCAGCCGCAGCAACGGCACCAGCATCGTCGGGTCGAGCCCGGACTCTTCCGGAATGGTCAGGCGGTCAAGGAAATTGGGCATCAGGAACCTTTCGAGTGAGCCATGCGTCAGGATGCGCAGCAGGACAGTCGGGACATATCGGCGCTGAAGGACTGGGCGGCGATTTTGATGCCTTCGGCCATGGTCAGATACGGGGCCCAGGACCCGGCGACCTGGTCGACGGTCATCGCGGCGTCGAGGATGTAGACCGCGGCGGCGGCGATCTCGCCAGCATCCTTGGCGACGGCGGTGATGCCGTGGATGCGGCCGGTGCCGGCGTCGGCGACGAGTTTGATGAAACCGCGGGTGTCTCGGTTGACCACCGCACGCGGCACATGTTTTAGCGGCAGCACCCGGCAGTCGCACCGTGTCCCGGCGGCGAGGAGCTCGGCCTCGGTCGTCCCGGCCGCACCGACCGCGGGGCTGGTGAACGTCACGCGGGGCAGATGGCGGTAGTCGACCCTGCGGCCGGCGTCGGTGAAGATGTTGTCGGCGACCATCGCGCCGTGATGGGCGGCGACGTAGACGAACTCGCGGTGCCCGGTCACGTCGCCGGCCGCCCAGATCCGTGGGTTCGACGACTGCAGCCCGTCGCTCACCACGACCTCGTTGTTCTCGCCGGTTTTGACCTGCACCGCTTCGAGATTCAGGCCGTCGGTGTTCGGACGGCGGCCGGTGGCGACGAGGACTTTCGCGGCACGGAACTGCTGCGTTCCGCCGGTGATGGTCGCGGTGACCGTGACCTGATCGTCGGCCTGCTCGACCTCGCTCACCGTGGCGCGGCGCACCACCCGGATGCCGTCGTCGGCGAACACCTCCAGCAGCGCCATGCCGACTTCCGGCTCTTCCTTCGATGCCAGCGTGGAGCGGACCAGCACCGTCACCGTTGACCCGAGCCGGGCGAACAGTTGCGCCTGCTCCAACGCGACGTAGCCGCCGCCGATCACCAGCAGCGACTCCGGGACCTCGGTGACTTCCATCGCGGTGGTCGAGGTCAGGTAGGCGACGCCCTCGAATGCGGGCGGGATGACTGGGTTCGCGCCGGTGGCGATCAGGTAGTGCTCGGCCTCGATGGTGGCATCGCCGACCTCGATGACGGGCGCGTCCGGGGTTCCGGCGAACCGCGCTTGGCCCTGAATGCGCTGCCAGCCATACGATTCGGCCACGTTGAGGTACTTCTCTGAGCGCAGCGACTCCACCAGATCGTGCGTGCCGGCGATCAGGGCCGCCATGTCCACCGGGCCGGCCGTGGTGGCGATCCCCGGGAACCGGGCAGTGTCGGCTGCGGTATGCCGGGCCTCGGCCGCTGCGATCAGGGCCTTTGACGGCACGCAGCCGGTGTTGACACACGTGCCACCGAAGATGCCGCGCTCGATCATGACGACGGACTTGCCGAGCGCGGTAGCGCGGATCGCCGCGGCCATCGCCGCGCCGCCGGAACCGATGACCGCGAGGTCCAATCCCTGACTCATGCACCCATCCTTGACCTTCAAGTAGGCTTGAAGGTCAAGTGTTCTGAGGAGACATCGTGAGAATCGGGAAGCTCGCCGAGGCGACCGGGGCCACCACCGCGACGCTGCGCTACTACGAAGACGAAGGCCTGCTCCCGCCCGCCGAACGTTCCCCGGCGGGGTATCGCGACTATGCCGCCGACACGATCGCCCGGGTCGGCTTCATCCGACGGGGACAGGCCGCCGGGTTCAGCCTCGCCCAGATTCGGCAGATCCTCGACATCCGTGACAGCGGCCACGCGCCGTGCACGCACGTGCGCGACCTGCTCGACATCCGACTGACCGACCTCGACGAGCAGATCAGCGCACTGGTGGCACTGCGCGAGACCATCGCCCGGCTGCGGCAGGGCGCCGAAAGCGTCGACCCGGAATCATGCAGCGCCGATGACGTATGTCGATACCTCTAGGAGCCACCTCCGTGGCACCGGAGGCATGTATTTCGTCAAGTCCGTTGACCCCGGCAGTCGTCATGAATTTCCGCCCCACTGGAGGTCGTTGGTGCGCGGGAGCGCGGGGCCTGCTGAGCAGTAGGCTCACCCGATGCGGTGGGATTTCACTCGAAGCTGGTCGCATTGGCCGTGCTGAGCCCAGCCACACTCGTTCAGGCGATCGCCACCTTCGCCATCACCAATATCGACGACATCGTGGTCCTCGCGGTGATGTTCGGCCAGGCGCCCGGTCATCGTGGCGCAGCCATCCGAGTGACCGCCGGTCAGTACCTCGGCTTCACCGCCATCTTGGCAGTTTCGGTCGGCGGCGCACTCCTGGGTGCCACGCTGCTTCCTCCAGCCGCACTGCCGTACTTCGGGCTGCTGCCCATCGTGTTGGGGCTGCGGGCGGCATGGCTGGCCTGGCGGGATCGCCGCACCCAACCGGCGCCGACCGATGATCCCGCAACACTGTTGACGCCTGGCACCTGGCAGGTCGCAGTCATCACCTTCGCCAACGGCGGCGACAACATCGGCGTGTACGTTCCGATCTTCGCCGTCTCAACGATCGCCACCATCGGTGTTTACATCATCGTGTTCCTCATCGGTGTGGCCATCTGGTGCGCGGCCGGCCGATATTTCGCCTCCCACCCGATCATCGCCAAAGCACTCTCACGCTGGGGCCACATCGTTCTGCCCGTTGCACTGATCACAATCGGGGCCCTCATCCTCATCAAAGGCGGAGCGTTCGCCCTCTAGCTCGGAGCAACTTCACCACTCAGGGCCAGGAGGCGCTCCTGCATCGGCATGTGTTGGCGTTCAACCACTTTGGTGATGTCCCGGCCCGTATCCGCTATGACAATCTAAAACGGGCGGTGGCCAAGGTGCTCAAAGGCCGCAGCCGGCACCCGAACTACCAACACGAGCGAGCGCACCACAGAATCATGATCGTGTGTCACGAGAGACACGATCACAGTAGTTATACCGAAGACGTACCCGAGCCAACGGAATCGACAGGAGACCATTCCGGCTACCCTGCTGCGCTCGCAGCCGGGCGCGGAAGCAGGGTTGCCCCAGATTCAATGAGAAACGTCGCGATCGAAATTCTCATCCAATCTGGGGCAATGCAGGTCAGACTAGTAAATGTGCCCCAGATTCAATGAGAACGGACAACTGCGCCCGAGCGGTTTTAGATGTTGATGCAGAGCGTGCTTGGCGGATAGCCGACACGGCGTTGCCGTACGTACACGCGCCGAGCGGCGCGGGCATATGTGGGGACGTGAAGGTTGGCAGCCGGGGGTGAGATCGAGCGTCGGCACGGGAGGCGCACGTCGCAAAAGGTGCAGGTGGTGCCGCCCTTCGCATCCGCCCTGCGTATATCAAACGCCGATAAGACACATTATGTCAGATAACTCTCTCGCCGTGCTCATCTGATGAATCAGATCGGTCCCCACCCATCCTCGTCGGCCTGGTCTGTGTATTCATACGAAATTTCCTGGTGGGGCGTTCCTACCCCGCCGTCACCGGCGAAAAGAGCGGCGAGGTGCTCACCTGACGGCTCCGTGGGCGGGGCCTACCCGGAGGGGGAAACCGACCAGTATGTTTCCTCGGATGTGGGAGGAACGGGCGGGCCGGTCACCGCGGGTACGCACAGTCTGGCGCGCGACTGTGGAGAGTCCCGAACGCTATTCGGTGATCGGATCCGAGTACTGGGGTTTGTCGTTCATCCGTCGCCGAGACGGAGAGTTGGCCGCCGAGCTGGATGGTCCGAGCCTGCGTAATCGGATCGTCGACGGGCATGTGGGCGAGCGGTACTGGGGCGTCGAACTCGCCGCCTACGTCGCAATCCCAGGCGTGCCTAAGCAGGCGATCCTCGGCGAGACGGTGACCTTGCCGGTATCGGGCGGCCACGTCCTCCTTGGGGACCACCGATGGCCGGTGCCAGCGTGGCCCGATCTGGAAGACTGGGTCGGTCCCCTGGCTGAGAACCGCGGGCTACTGGTCGACGAGGAGGTCCGCAAGGCGTTGAGCGGGCATCGGATCGGCGCCTCGGAACGGACTTGGCAACGCCGCTACCGTCGCACGGTCGGGCTGACCGCTCAGCAGATCGATCAACTTCACCGCGCGCAGCACGGCTACTTCCTGTTGCAGACCGGGCACTCGCCTGCGGAAGCGGCGGCCGGAGCCGGATTCGCCGATCAGCCGCATCTGACTCGCTCACTGCGGTTGATTCGCGGTCAGACCCCGGCCGCCATCATTGCCGCCCAAAGGCGTCGGCAGCACTGACGCGACTGCCGACGACACCGCGACGGTGTCGGCACCGAAGAGTTGTCGTTTTGGTTCAAGAATTCGCCTGCGGTCTCGCGATCGAATAGTCCCATGACTGCTTTCCCCGCCGCACAGGCCGGCTTCTCAACGATCAACCCGTTCATCGTCACGCGTGACGCCGAGGGCCTGATCCGTTTCCTGACCGATGTCTTCGACGGCGTCGAGCATCCCGATGCCCGCACTGTCGACGATGACGGTCTCCTCCTGCATGCCGAGCTTCAGATCGGTGGCAGCACTGTGATGTTCGCCGAACGGAAGCCCGGCTGGCCATTCACCCCGGCACTGCTGCAAGTCTATGTCGACAATGTCGAGGTCGTGCTGGAGCGGGCGGCCGCCGGCGGTGCCGAGATCATCACCCGCCCAACCGAGTTCTTCGGTGATGTCTTCTCCCGTTTCCTCGACCCCTGGCACAACCTGTGGTGGGTCTACAAAAGCGGGACCGCCCTGGACAACGACTGGGACGAGAGCTCGACCGGCGCTGACTGGTCCGACACCACTGACGATTCGGCGGCGTGGGAGCCGACTCCCGAACTCACCTACATCCACGACACACTGCTTGAGGCACTCGGCAAAGTCCGCGACCCCCATCAGTGATCGACGTTTGGAGATTTCGAAGCATGGCGAACCAAGACATCAGCTACGACGACGCCGACGCCCCGTGGAATCAGGAAACCGGTCAAGATCCATCGAACTGGAACGACGACGTGGTTGCCGAGTTCCGGGCGAACGCAGGCCAGGTCGGCGGTGACTACGCCGGATACCCGCTGATCCTGTTGACTACGACTGGTGCCCGCAGCGGTCAGCTCCGAGTAGTGCCTCTGGCGCCCAACTATCGCGGCAATACGCTCTACCTCAGCTCGTTCCGGGAAGATCGGGATCCGGACTGGTTCCACAACATCCGGGCGAACCCGGCCGTCACTGTCGAGATCGGAAACGAGACGTGTCAGGGAACGGCGACGACGCTGTCCGGTGCCGAGTACGACGAGTTCGCCGATTGGGTGCGGCGAAACAACCAACTGCTGACCGAGTTCCAGGCGACCATCGACAGGCCGGTGCCACTGGTGACGGTCCGCTTCGCGCAACGCCGATCTACGGTATGAGAAGCAGCCATCGCAAAGCCGTCCGGAGATCGGTGTCTCTCCCCCGCCCCATCTGGCGCAAGCGCTGCTGCGCGGCGGGAGGAATACGACGCAACCGAATATGGCGGGTTACCAGTAATGTCCTGGTTATTGCAGCGCATGCACGATCTGCCCCTGCCCTTTGTTGGTGGCGGACGGGACCTGTAACGCAATGCTTTTAGTCGTAGCGCCGGATCGGTAAGCATCGTGTCGACACAGCTTGCCCCTTCGACTGGATCCTGGTGTCCGCGGGGACGGTCAAGGAGTGATTAGGGTGGCGAGCATGACTGTGCACGACCGGCTCGACGAGCTTTCTCAGCGGATCACCGCGCTGACAGGGCAAACCATCAGCCGCGACCAGGTGATGGCATTGGCCGACCAGGCCCTCAAACAGCAGATCGATCTCGATGACGATAGCCAGCTGCGCACGCTGACAGCAGAACTCGCTGCACCTCTGGCTGCCGGTGGACCCATAGTACCGGGCATACAGTCTGGCCAGTCTGCTGAATCGGGGAACGCTGCCTCGACCTTGCCGGCACCCGCGCCTCCTCCATCCGCGGCGTCCGGGTACCGCCGGATGCGATGGGCGGTAGTCACAGCTGTCGCGGTATTAGTCATCGCGGTGGGCACCACCGCCTACTTCGTGATCCGACGCGCCTCGAACCACTGCGCCACTACGGTCGCCGCCGCCACGGAGGTTGCCCACCTGAGCTTTGAGTTCACCGGTCTCGCAGATCAGAACCTGCCCGCACTCAAGGAGCGCCTATCCCCTGAGGTTTACACACAGTCCGAACAGGCATTCCGCTCCGTCAGCACGATTCCGGGCGCAGATCGATACGTCTCGCATATCGCCGAGCTGACCAGCAAGCAGGTCGAGTGCTCCGGTACCAACGCCCGCGTTGAGTCACAGATCGCCTGGTCGGTAACGACACCGAGAAACCCTGCACCGCAGACCGCGCACGGGACCTGGGCCACCACTCTCGAGTACCAGAAGAACCGGTGGATCGTCACCAAGGTTGAGTACGCGTCTAAGCACTGATTGTGGGCCGGTCCTAGGCGATTTCGCCGCCGGTAGGCCATTCTGCCCGTGTCCAGGCCGTTGTCCTGGTTTCGGCTTATCCGGTTACGGAAGTGGCTGGCCACCGGAGTTGGTTCGCCGGTGGCCCGCTCTCAATCGCTCCGGCCGCCTCGATAGAAATCCAGGGGACGTCCGCATTTTTGCTCAGCGGAAGAAAGGTTCAACCGTGCCACTGAGCTTGACGACCATCGGATTTCCGCGGCGATCCTTCGCGGTGGGGACTTCAACACGCACCCAACCCTCGGCCACGTTGTATTCGTGAACATTGGTTTTCTCGACGCCATTAAAGCGAATACCCACGTCGCGGCGAAGCACCTCTTCGCTATAAAAGGCGCTACGCGGATCGATGGAGAGGTGATTCGGTGGAACGTCTGTGTTCTGATCCTCGGACATGATGGCCTTCGTTGAATGCTGCGCTAGGTGCTCGGATTGTTCTCAAAGAATCTACGTGACCCTGCAGTAGTGGGTTGCGCGCAGGGCCAGGAGGGCCGCTCTCCCCTGCCGCTTCTGATGATCCGCACGTTCGCGAACGGACGTCTGGCTCGGCGGGTCTGACCACTGAATGCGGCCCGACTGCTCGGTGGGCACCACTTGGGTGGACACTATGACGTGGCCCTTTCTGCAACAGTCTTCAAAGTCGAACTTGGCGTCTCCGATGTCGATCACGGTTACTACGCCGATCACGCGCTGACCGTGGCTCGTCATCCCAGTGAGACCGATGAGCGGATGGTGGTGCGGTTGTTGGCTTTTGGGCTTCGCGCACACAGACTCAGCGACGTCGACGGGGAGTTGACATTCGGGCCAGGCCTGTCCACTCCTGGTGTGCCGGACTTGCGGCTCGTCGACTACACCGGCCGGATCCTGGAGTGGATCAACGTCGGCCAGCCCGATGAACGCGCATTGGGCAAGGCGGCCAGCCAGGCCGATCGGGTGCTGCTCTTCCCATTCGCCGCCGGCGTGACCACCTGGTGGCGCACCGTCGGCCCCAAAGTGGCGGGGCTATCGAATCTGTCGGTAGTGCAGATACCGCATGCAGCCGTGCAGCAACTGGCCCAGACTGTCGATCGACGGGTCTCGGCGCAGGTGATGGTGATCGAAGGTCAGGTGACGATGACCGTAAGCGGGGTCGACGTCACCTTCACGCCCGAGCCATTGGAGTGAACGTCTGAGCCCGAGGTGCCTGCCACCCGCTCCCCTGACGCCGTTTCACCTGTTGCCCAATTTTTCTCGGCCGCAAGCCCGCACAGTGTTCACCTGCAGTCGGGACGTTCTGCCGCACCAGCAGGCAGTGGAAGGTGCTGCAGCACCGAGAACGGGGTCATCGTCGTCTCTCGGGTGCGGCGGCGGAAAGGATAAAGCCCCAGTCGCATCCGGCGCTTTTGGGCAAGACGTCGACGCTGAGCTGCTACCGCGCGACTGGATCGACCGGTTCGGGCAGCAATCTCATGCTCAGTGAGCGTGTCGGCTGTTATAAGTGCTATCTCGGCGGGCGACCAACGCCTACCACTGACCCGACCTAGCGGACTCGCAGCCACAGCGCACCTTTCTCTTGCTGGAATTTATACTGCTACAAAGCATTTCGATGAAATTGGTTGGTTTTTGGGTTAGAGAAGTCGGCAGGCTATCGAAGCGAACGTCGGGACCTGAACACCCGAAAGAACTTGATAGCCAAAGGGATAAACCGGGGGTCGACAATCATCGACGTTTCCTTGCCGCTGTCGATGGTGTCGCGTTCAGCACGTGCGGCAGTCATGGCGATAGCTCCCCTGTTTTCGGTCCGGCTAGCCATAGTGCACGCCTCAAGCCATTCTGGCAAGAGTCTTGTCAGATACTCCTTCCATGTCGTTCTACTAGCATCGACACGTGGCGGCGCAGCGGACCTACGGCGGAATGAGTGCCGATCAGCGGCGCGCAGATCGCCGGATGCGCCTACTGGCCGCTACCCGCGAGTTGCTGGAATCGGGAGGACTCGCCCAGATCACCGTCACCGCCGTATGCCGCCAGGCACAACTGTCCGAACGCTATTTCTATGAGAGCTTTCCCGACAGAGACAAACTGCTCGGAGGCGTCTACGACGCATTCGCCGACGAATACATCAGCGCCGTGCTGACTAAAGTCACCCTCGCCACCGACCTCACCAGCCGACTGCGAGCCGCGCTGAGTGTGGCTCCAGAACTGGACGCCGCACATCCAGGCCTGCGTCATGTTCTCGGGCGTGAGGCCGACGACGGTGAAGCGGCACGCGCTCGTGCGCACGTCGGGCGCAAGATCCTTGATCTTTATCTTGCCAATCATTCGATTCTGTTCCAGGACCAGGCTGTCGATCCCGTCGATGCGGAGCTGGCACTGCGAATAATCGTCGCGGGTGGATTAGATCTGACTTTTGCTTATTGCCAAGGCAAATTCGATGTTTCCGCTGACGAACTTGCGACTCGAATGGCCAGCTTGCTGGAACCGCTCACCCGATCATTTAGCGTTGACGGCCAGGCTAAGCCGTAAACATCAGTCGCACACCGCCGTTGGTTTGGACCGCGCTGCTCGCTACCCAAGGTTTCTAGAATGTCGAGCTGTCGTCTGGGCCTAGTACGAAACCGTGTGGGGCCCTTGAGGTTGACTCGCCAGGTCCAGGGACGGTGTCGACAGCACAGGCGGTCATCGCCTGGTCAACCGCGCACGTACCGGTCCACACCCCGCGGGTGAACACCACCTTGCTACCAGCCGGCAACAGTTTCGCCTGCCCAGGACCGGGCGGAGAGTTGCCGAACTTACCGGCTTCCATGTAGCTCGCGGTCACGCTGCTATAGCTGTTCCCCGGAATCGGCCCGGTGCACGTCGCGATGTCCCACATTCCTCGAACGTTTATCACCACACTGCAGTTCTGGCCGGCGGGAGTGCTGAACTGCACGCTGCTCACGGCACCGTTGTATCCGCTGGTCGGGATCGCGACCGTGTAGTCGGGCGTATTCACCGCGGTGTACCGATCCAGATCCGGCAATTGCGGTTCAGCGACGGCAGGCGGCGCCAATGACAAGCCACTGGCCGCCAGTGCTCCGATACATCCCAAAGCCCGAGCGGACGCCATTCCGCCAGGTTAACAGCATGCGCCAGCCGTTCGAACTCGGCGACGACATCGCCACGGCTGACGAGGAAGATGGTTGGTACGTCGGGCGTGATACCGAACGCGAAGTCGACGTCCGGGCTGTTTGGAGTGGCGACTGGCCCCCGGGCTCGACAAGCGAACTCAGGGTACGGGGACGCCGTCCTTGAGGAAGTACAGACCCGCGACGGATCCGTCCGGGTGGACAGTCAGCCGAAACTGGCCGGGTGCACGCTCCATCTGAAGAGGAATGTTGACCACGGTCAGCTCGCCGCGCTGGACGTCGTGGGGATCACCGTGTGACTGGTATGCGCCCAGCAGCTCCTGGTAGGTAATCCATGCTTGCCCCAGCGCCGGAGCCGACAACATGTCCGCCATGGTTTGGTCGAAATGGGCGGTGGCAGCTGCATTGTCACCCTGCACGATATGGTCCAGCGTTGCCAGTGCCAGTTGGTCTGGACTACCGGCAGGGCTTGCTGTTCGAGTGTCCCCCCGGCCACAGGCAACCGCACTTACGGCAAGAGCACCCACCACCGCCAGTGTCACCAGAGCGCGAAGCCGGGAGCTTCGGAGCGCTCGTGCGTATCGCATAGGCCTGAAGATACTCCCGTCGACCTTGACTCGATCAACCGTGTACACAAGTTCTCCTACTGCGTGGTCGCGTGATCGGTAGTCAGCGGTCCATCTCCGGTATCAACCAGGAAGACTGCGAGTAACTCGGCAGGTTCTGTGGCGCTGGCATTTTCGCCGATCGTGTGGTGCGCGCCGGGGTCTTCGTACCAGGTTTCGCCGGCGTGATACACCCGGGTCGGCTGACCCTCGACTTGGCTGCGGATCGCACCTGAGATCACGTACGCCATGATGAACGCTGACTTCGCATGACGGTGAGCCATACTTTTTGTGCCCGGCGGATAACTCACGATCACTGATATCAAGGACTTTCCAGGCACATTGGTCGGCCAATCGAACACCTGGCGGACAACGGGGTCATCGCCCACGTTCCGCGGCGAAGGTTGGGCGCAGGCCACGGGCACGAGCATCACGGCGGCGCTCAAGGCAGCAAGCAGAGCTTTCGGAGCCATGTGCGCCTCCGCTCACCATTAGCCGCAGCGCCGCCACGTCCCCCGGAGCTGCCTCCGAGGTTCCAGCGCGTTGTCGAGCCCCCTCCACCCACGTGCGATCTTTCTAAACCGTCTCGTAAATACGCCGTAATACGTTTCCGATTTGTTATCGGTTTTCAGCAGATTGACAACTTTCGCGTAGCCTCCATTCAGCAATGGAGAGTAATTTACCCTTTGAAAAATGCTCGCTTTGAGCAAAACAACTTGTTGCCGGCCGTCGGTATCGCACCTAATATCGGCAATATGCCAACATTTGATGTGAATGCCGTGGACTGGGACGAGTTGTACAGGGGCGAAGCGGTTTATGCGCCTGGTGATCCGGGGTGGAATATCGGCGAGATGCAACCCGAAATAGCAGCTCTACACCGGCAAGGTCGATTTGAGAGCCCGATCCTCGATTCTGGGTGCGGGGTGGGGTTGACCTCGCTAAAGCTGGCCGATCATGGGTACCAAGTCGTGGGTCTCGATCTATCTGGCAGTGCGATAGACAAAGCGCAGAGAGCGGCCGCCCAGCTTGGCTTGGATGCTATTTTCAATACAGCTGACCTGACCGCAGACACCGGCTACCACAATTATTTTAATACCGTCATTGATGGCCTTGTATTTCACTGCCTACCCGATGAGCTCAGAGAAAGCTATGTGCGATCACTGGCGCGAGCGCTCAGGCCCGGCGGCAAGTTCTTTGCACTTGTTTTTGCGACCGAGGCCTTTCCGCCAGATGCCGAATTCGGGCCCCGGCCGTTCACCGAACAGCAGCTGCACAGCATCGTGGGGCGGCACTTGGTCATCGACGAGATCCGGCGCGCACGAGCATGGGTGAATGTTCCCAGCCAGTTGCCCGAAGGCTTCGAGTATCGCGGTGTGACGATCGGCTCCGACGGACGCGCCCAGTTACCGGCCTGGTTGGTTTCTGCGCACCGCAGCCTCTAGCTGCATGGAACTTGCCCGTTGAGCACACAGTTCAACGGTGGTGTGTAGGAACCGCTCAGCACGCCCCGTAGACCGCCGGTGGCCGAACCTCCTGGCGCGATGATGCGATTCCAGTTCGCGGGACTCAGAACGTAGTGGGTACCAGATTGCGTCACACTGCTGCTCCACGTGTGCCGGATGGACTCTCCGATCGGCAGGTCGAACTCGAGCCGCCAATCGGAGAGCGGCACCGTGCTCAAGTTGGTGATCGTGAAACTAGCGATGAAACCGGTCTGCCACGTCGATGTCACCGACAACGTCGCCGCGGCCGCGGCCGCGTGAGCTACCGGCACAATGGGGAGTGCGAGACCAGCAAGTATCGATGCCGACACGGTTACGTGAAGGGCTGTGCGCCAGCGCTTCACGTAACCGACAAGTCCCGCCATAACAGCCAACACTAAAGCCACGCGGCGGAGATAGGCCCCCGCATCGCGGGTAAGACGCAGTACCTTTGCCCAACTGAGACCGTCGCGACATCACTGGATGGGCCAGGCAGTGGGCCGGTAGTAACTGATCCGGGGCACGTGGCGGGTGTCGCTGCAGTAGAAGGGCTGAGTGCCGGGGGCCGGTACGGCCTCGGTATGGCAGTCGATCCGGATCTCCCCTGAGATCCAGTCGATCTCGTCCGCCGCGTCTTCAAGAACGGGGACTACCCAGTCGGCAAGCGTGCCGGTCACGAGGGACTTGTTCGGCACCTGATGGAGCGAAGGATCGCTCCACTCCCCAATGTTCCGAATCCGGTTGCTGATTCATATGCTGCTGCGCCGAACTACTGTCAGCCATTGGTTATCGGGCTCGACCTCTGGTAAGGTCAAAACGGTTGATTTTCTTAGTGACACGCTCGCGAAGATTTTCCGCGGCGGACACATACCCAATCTCCGTGACTTTTGCCAGTTGCTTTGATTTCGCGTACCTCCGCAAGACCCAGGGTCGAATGTCGGCCCCGCAATTAGACACTCAGGAGAGTAATCGCATGGCTCAAGGCATCGTGAAATGGTTTAACGCCGAAAAGGGATTCGGATTCATCACCCCGGACAACGGCAACAAGGACCTGTTCGTTCACTTCTCGGCCATCATCGACAAGGGCGGATACCGCAGCCTCAACGAGAACGATCGCGTCAGCTTCGAAGAAGAAGCCGGCGATCGCGGCCCTCAGGCTGTCTCAGTGCAGACCGTCTAAAGTTCCTACAGCGCGAGAAAAATGCGCCCGGCTGGCCGTCCAGATACCCTGGCCGGCCAGCCTTTCTACTTGCTGCCCAGGCTATCTCACCTGCCGACTCAACGCTCGTGCGGCGCTCGATGAGATTGTCCCCTTGCGACGGCATCTTCGACCGCCCGCGAGAAGCCTCACGTGAAGGTGCGGCGCCCAAGCTCGGTGAAATCGACCTCGACCTCGTCGCCGTCCCGCTCGACCTCGCAGTAACCCGTACTACGCAGCTCGTGCAACGCCTCCCAAGGCGGCTCTTCGTCAGGCAGATGCCAGCCGATCGCCGTGGGCCACTCACGATCGTGATGGTGATCAACGAGCTGGTCAACCACAGAGGCGGCCTCAGCGCTGAGCTGAACGGGCTCGCGGTCTTCGCTTCGCCTCCGTGAGAACCATTTCATGGCAGCAGTTTACGAGTCGCTTCGGCTAACGCGATACGCCCTTGGCGGATAGCGCCGTCGAGCGGTAGCTCCAATCTGAAAATTACTCGCGGGCCGACGGAGGAACGCACGATTGAGCGAGTTCGCCGGGCCGTGCTGATCCCCGGACAGTGCCACTTCCCCCACCGCGTGAACGCCATTGACTTGGCACTCGCAGGCGGTCGCCGCGCAGCTGTTAGCGTGGCGACCGTGAACTCCTTGCGCGTGTACCCGTCCGTCGCACTTGCCGCCTGCGCCGCCTCATTCGTTGTGACGCTGGCCGCGTGCGGCTCCGACACGGAGGCCAAGTCAGCACCCGCCGACCCGCCCGCCGCCACCACCGGGTGCCCCACGGCGGCGCCACAGAACTCCGGCACACCTGAATGGACGCTGTCGGGAAGCACCGGGAACGTCGCCGTCTCCGGCTCCACGGACACCGCGGCGCCGAGTGTCAACGTGACCGCGCCATTCAGCGTGGCCGAGACCCAGGTGCACACGCTCCAGGCTGGATCCGGACCGATCGTCGGAGATCTGGCCACGGTTTCGGTCTGCTACATGGGCGTTAACGGGCGCGACGGCTCCGTGTTCGATAGCGCCTATACGCGTGGCACGCCTGCCCAATTCCCGCTTAATGGGGTGGTACCGGGATTCAAGAAGGCCATCGCGGGGCAACATGTCGGGTCGACCGTCGCCGTCGCGATGGTCCCCGCTGACGGCTATCCCTCCGGGCAGCCCAGCGCCGGTATCCGGCCGGGAGACACACTCGTCTTCGCGATCAAGATTCTCAACGCATCAAACTGACTTAGCGCGCCGGCTCCGGTGCCGTCGACTGCGTGTTCTCGACGGCACCGAACGCGGCCACACTCACCGCCGAGACGACCGCAACCACGAACGCCACGGCCACAAGCCAGCCTAATCCCGGGCGCGCGCCGTCGCCCAACAGCAGTACACCGGTAACACCGGGTACGACCGTCTCCCCCACAACCAATGCCGCGGCCGCGCCGTTCACCGAACCCACTTGCAGCGCAACGGTAAACAGGTAGAAGCCGCCCACCCCCGCGAGAATCACCGCGTAGGCGACGGGATCGGACAACAGGACCTTCACCCGTAGCGGATCGAGCCCGTCAAGCACTCTGACCGCAACAGACATTGCGCCATAAAGAATCCCGGCCAACAACCCCGCAGGAATCGCGGCGCGTGAGCCCAAGACACGAATGAGGCCCAGGCCGGTGAGCAGCACTGCCACCGATGCGATCAACACACCCCAGTGAACCGATGGCGTCGCGAAATCCTCGCCACGAGGACCGGCAGTCAACGCCAGCACACATAGCGACAGCAATACGGCCGAGATGGCCAGCCAGTCCCGTCGTTGTAACCGCACACCGAGTACTGCGATACCGAGCACCGCGGTGACCGCCAGGTTCGCACTCATGATCGTCTGGGAGAGAAACAGTGGAATCAACCGCGCCGACACCAGGGTGCCCGCGAATCCGACGAGATCGAGAACCATCCCGGCGATGAATGCCGGCGTCAGCATCGCGGCGATTGTGGAGCTTAGCGACGGTGCACCATTACCGGAGCGCCCGTGAACATTCGTCGCGGATTGGCGGGCACCGTATCCCTGGAGGACGGACGCGGTTCCGTACCCCAGGCATGCCAGCACGGCCGCCGCGATACCGATCAGCATGAACGAGCGCTGTCACTGCGGGCTGTCGTCGACATCGGTCGATTCTATTGGCAGCAGCTGGGATCCAGGACCGTGCACAACGCGGTCAGCGCATCCGGAACCGGCCGGTGATAGACGTTCATTCCGCGGCGGTCCGATTCCACCAACCCGGCTTTTCGCAACTGATTCATGTGGTGACTAACGGTTGACTCGGTGAGTCCGAGGATGCCCGCGAGGTCACCGCTGATGATCTCTCGCATGGGCGCGCCAAAGAGCTGGGACATGATCTTGACCCGCACCGGGTCCGCGAGCGCCTTGAGCCGCAGCGCGACTTCCAGGGCCTGTTCGTCGCTCATCGGACCGGCCGCCACAGGTGCGCAGCACACGGGAGCGGTGGTATCTACCACGGGAAGAGCCTTGGGCATGCTTCCAGCATCCCGAATGCTTTGACATATGTCAAAGACATGGCACACTGGGCGCATCCGATAAGTTCGATAAATATCTCATTAGTTCCGGAGGTGAACCGGTGTCCCGCGTACAGCTGGCTCTCAATGTCGACGACCTCGATGCGTCAATCGACTTCTATTCAAAGCTTTTTGGCGTACAACCGGCCAAACGTAAGCCCGGATATGCCAACTTTGCGATCGATTCCCCACCGCTGAAGCTGGTGTTGTTGGAGAACCCGGGCCACGGCGGCACGATCAACCATCTCGGGGTACAGGTCGAATCCAGCGAGCAGGTCCACGCCGAGATCGGCCGATTGACCGATGCAGGCATGTTCACCGAAGAAGAGATCGGCACCACGTGTTGTTTCGCAACACAAGACAAGGTGTGGGTCACCGCACCTGATCGGGAAAAGTGGGAAATCTACACAATTTTGGCGGATTCGGACACATTCGGCACCAGTCCCGAACTCCTCCCCGAAGACGACGGCTGCACATGCGGGCGTCCTGAGTGAGTACGCCACAGAGATTATCGATGCTGGACCGGTTTCTGCCGGCATGGATCGGACTCGCGATGGCAGCCGGACTGCTGCTGGGTCGCTGGATCCCTGGGCTGAACAGTGTGCTGGAAAGAGTTCAGGTCGAAGGGATCTCGCTGCCGATCGCGGTCGGGCTACTCATCATGATGTACCCGGTATTGGCCAAGGTGCGCTATGACCGCCTCGGTGCCGTCACCGCCGACCGCAAGCTGCTGATCGGCTCGCTGGTCTTGAACTGGGCGCTCGGCCCGGCGTTGATGTTCGCGCTGGCCTGGCTGCTGTTACCAGATCTGCCCGAGTATCGCACCGGGCTTATCGTCGTCGGACTGGCACGGTGCATCGCCATGGTGATCATCTGGAACGACCTTGCGTGCGGCGATCGGGATGCGGCGGCCGTCCTTGTCGCCCTGAATTCGATGTTTCAGGTGCTCATGTTCGCGGTCCTGGGTTGGTTCTATCTATCCGTCCTGCCCGGTTGGCTGCATCTGCCGCAAACCGTCATCGCCACGTCGCCGTGGCAGATCGCCAAATCTGTACTCCTGTTCCTGGGGATCCCGCTCGCGGCTGGATATCTCTCCCGCCGTATCGGCGAACAGGTCAAGGGGCGCACGTGGTATGAAACACGATTCCTGCCGATCATCGGCCCCTGGGCACTGTGGGGACTGTTGTTCACCATCGTGATCTTGTTCGCGCTCCAAGGCGATCAGATCTCTTCTCGGCCTTGGGATGTTGCACGTATCGCAGTGCCTTTACTCGCCTACTTCGCGATCATGTGGGGTGGCGGATACCTCCTCGGCGCTGCCCTCAGGCTGGGCTACCCACGCACCACCACGCTCGCGTTCACCGCCGCCGGTAACAACTTCGAACTCGCCATCGCTGTGGCGATCGCCACCTGGGGCGCCGCCTCCGGCCAGGCCCTAGCCGGTGTCGTCGGCCCCCTGATCGAGGTACCCGTGCTGGTCGCCCTCGTATACGTGTCCTTGGCGCTGCGGCGCCGCATTACACATGCCCCTCAACCGGATTCGATCGACACTGCAGGCCAGAAGGTGACCCAATGACCCAAGACAAGCCCACTGTGCTCTTTCTGTGCACGCACAACGCGGGCCGCTCCCAGATGGCACTTGGATTCTTCACGCATCTAGCCGGCGACCGGGCGGTTGCCTGGTCGGGCGGCTCAGAGCCCGGAAAAGAAATCAACCCCGCCGCGGCCGCAGTCATGGCCGAGCTCGGCATCGATATCACCGGCGAGTACCCGAAACCGTGGACCGAAGAGATCGTGCGAGGCGCCGACGTCGTCGTCACCATGGGCTGCGGCGACACCTGCCCGTACTTCCCCGGGAAACGTTACGAAAACTGGGAGCTGCCCGACCCTGCCGGCCAGCCCCTCGAAGCGGTGCGCCCCATCCGGGACGACATCGAACAACGCGTCCGCCATCTGCTCGCCGAGCTCAACGCCGACCGCTAGGCGGCCATAATGATCCGGAGCGCCGCGGATACTTCGTCCTCCTTCGGAGAATCAAGCAGAGGCATCTGCGCCGCCAGACGCATGATCAACCGCGCCAGACTCCTGTTCGTACGAGCCGGCACCATAAGAATCCGCACCGTCCGATGCTCACCTCGAAGCGTGACCACCCAATGGAACGGACGATTGGTGAGCGACGGAGGCATCGCCGCCGACCTCATGCTCGACCGAGGCGACCCCGCCTTCCAGTTCAGCGACACCTCGCTGACCCCGCCGATGTGCCCGGACAGCTCTTCCACCAAAGGGGAGAGTTCCCGCGCGATGAATCCGTCGTCTTGCGGCCACCACGCTCCGTTCATCCTGCCGGTCTTGCGCGGACCTAGCGTGAAGCGAATGGGAGGGCCGGGGTACTCAGCCTGTGTCATGCGTACTTCCTTGTTGCTCAGTGGGACTCAAACAAACGAAATCCGTATGAGCCAAACCAGTCGGCGCTCGGACATGCCACGGCGATAGTTACGTCACGGACACTACTCGCCTTTTCATGGACTCGGAGGAGGTGACTTGTAAATATCTGGTGCTCAACGACTTTCGATCCACCGGGATGGCAATCGATCGCCACCGTCGGCGAATACGCGCCATGGTCGGCCGCACGCAGAGGGACGGTCACGGAATGCTCTCAATTAGACGAGTAATCGCTGTACATGCCTGCGGGGCATCCAGGCATGCTAGATTTCTGTAACTGCTGGATACGGGTACTGCTAGTTGCGGTTTCTGTCTGGCCCCCACTACGAGGAAGTATTCATGCAGAAGGCCTTCACCGACCTGGAGCTGCTCCATGAGCTTGAGCCCGTGGTCGAGGCGAATGTCCATCGCCACCTCGGCGTCACCAAGGACTGGAACCCGCATGACTATGTCCCCTGGTCAGAGGGCAAGAACTACAAGGCACTAGGCGGCCAGGACTGGGATCCTGAGCAGTCCAAGCTCTCCGAGCTGGCCAAGATCGCCATGATCACCAACCTGCTCACCGAGGACAACCTGCCCTCGTATCACCGCGAGATCGCCATGAACTTCACCATGGACGGGCCGTGGGGCACCTGGGTGAACCGCTGGACCGCTGAAGAGAACCGCCATGGCATCGCCATCCGCGACTATCTGGTGGTGACCCGTTCGGTGGACCCGTTCGAACTCGAGAAGCTGCGCATTGCGCAGATGACCAGCGGGTTCTCCCCTGGCCAGAACCGCCAGAACATACCGTTCTCCGAGAGCCTGTTCGACTCGGTGGTGTACGTGACCTTCCAGGAGCTGGCCACCCGCGTCTCGCACCGCAACACCGGTAAGGCCTGCGCCGAGCCGATCGCCGATGAGCTGCTCAAGCGCATCTCCACCGACGAGAACCTGCACATGATCTTCTACCGCAACATGGTGACAGCCGGCCTGGAAATCGCCCCGAACCAAGCAGTCAAGGCTGTCCACAAGGTGCTCGATAACTTCACCATGCCCGGCTACACAATTCCGGGATTCCGCCGCAACGCGGTCACCATCGCCACCGGCGGCGTCTACGACCCGCAGTCACACCTCGACGAGGTGGTGCTGCCGGTGCTGCGCAAGTGGCGCATCTTCGAGCGCGACGACATCAACGGCGAGGCCGAGTGGTACCGCGAGGACCTGGCCCGTATCGTCAGTGACCTCAAGAAGACCTCCGAGGACTTCGAGGAAGTCAAGGCCAAGTACCTGGAGCGCCAGGCCAAACGCGCCGAACGCCAAGCCGCCAAAGTGCTGGTGTAGACGCGCGGATTACGCGTTACAGCTCGGGCGGTTTTCACGTACGTCAACGGTGGCACCTTTGTGTCAAGTCGGGTCTAGTAGACGTCTCGCAAATACCGCTTACTGGCGACCAGTTCGCGCTTGTAATCGTGGGCACCCTCGGCCGAGAGCCTGCCATGTTTTTCAATGATTGATGTCAGTGCGGTGTCGACGTCTTTGGCCATCCGGGATGCGTCGCCGCACACATAGAGGTGGGCGCCGTCTTGCAGCCATGCCCAGAGCTCGGCGCCGTTGTCCACCATCTTGTGCTGCACGTAGACCCTGTCCTTCTGGTCGCGAGAGAAGGCGACGTCAAGCTTGGACAGAAAGCCGTCATCGGCCATGGTGGACAGATCGTCTCGATAGTAAAAGTGTTGGGCCGCATGCTGGTCGCCGAAGAAGAGCCAGTTACGGCCGGTGTGGCCGAGCGCGCGACGCTCGTGCAGGAATCCGCGAAACGGTGCGATCCCGGTTCCCGGGCCAATCATGATCATCGGAGTCCGCGACTCCTCCGGGGGCCGGAAATGCGGGGACTTCTGCAGAAACACGGGAACTGGTGTGTCATCGGCGCGGTCGGCAAGGAACGTCGAGCACACACCCCCTCGTTCGGCGCCGCCAGTCCCCCGGTACCGGACCACGGAGACCGTCAACTGAACCTCATGCGGGCTGACCAGAGGGCTGGACGAAATCGAATAGCAGCGGGGGGTCAACCGCACCAATACGTCCTGCCACTGCTCGGCGGAGACGCGTACCGGAAATTCTTGCACGGCGTCCACGCCGCTGCGGCCAATCACCCATGATGCAAGGTTCTTTCGTGCTTCATGGAGATCCTTGACCGCTGCCGTGTTGGTGGTGTTGTCGGCGAGGAAGCTCAGCAGATTCGGGGTTATCCGCCCGATGTCGTAGGAGTATGTCAGCGCATCGCGCAGGGTCTGTTCTACACCGTCGACCTCGACGATTTCGTCGGCACGCAGCCCTGTGCCGGAGAGCCACGCGTCGACGGCGCCGTCGCAGTTGGTCGGGCAGACCCCGAGTGCGTCGCCAACACTGTAGGCGACGCCATGCTCGGAGATGTCGAACCCGAAATGTCGCACCTCTTTTGAGGAGGAACGCGGTGTCAGCACGGTGTTACGGGTCAAACGGGCCGCGACGGGACTGTTGCGGGTGAACGGTTCGGGTGCGCCAGTGCTCGACGATCGAGGGCTCGCGGCGGGGACCGCCGCCGGGGTGACCGGCCCCTCCTGGGTCGTGATCAGATCCGTCACCTGACGTGCCCATTGCGCTAGAGGCTCGTCATCGTAGATCTCGCAGTCCATCCGGTCCATCAGACGGACCGCGCCCAGACTTGCCAGGCGTTCGTCGATGGATTTGGCGTGCCCGCAGAAGTTCTCGTACGCACGATCACCAATTCCCAAGACCGCGAAGCGGATCCCAGACAACTGCGCATCCGATGCATGCAGGCGGTCCCAGAAGTCGGCGCCGTTATCAGGAGGGCCGCCGTCTCCGAACGTGCTCGTGACGACCAGGACGTCGGTGGCCGCGGCGAGATCAGCCATCCCACAGTCGTCCATGTTCACGATCCGCGGCGGCGCACCCGTGGAACTAAGCTGCGCGGCAAGGTTGGTGGCATAGTCCTCGGCGTTGCCCGTCTGGGATGCCCACAGCACCAACGGCATGGGCCGTGTGGCAGGTAGCGGTGCGGCGAGCGGGCCAGGCGCCGAGTCGCCGGTACGGGAGTACATTCCCGCCAACGCTCCGTCGACCCAGAGCCGGACCAGATCACTAACGGGCGCCCCTGCGGGCAAGACGGGAACTCCCTCTCCTCCCCGCTCCAGAGTGGTGAAAAACCCAGCCAGGTAGACCTGTTCGCTCTCGACCAGATTGGGCACGGGCTGCGGTGCCAGGTCGAGCGCTTCTGCGACGGGGTGCATGGATGTTGCCTCCGGTCGATCGGGTTGCTGGACGACCGCGATGGGCCGCATCCTGACCGCACACACTTTCAGCTCAGGCTGCAGCGAGTCGGGGTCCACGGCATCGCTCGTCAGTGCGTTGATAGCGAGGTACTCGCCATGCTCGTCGTTCCAATGGAAAGGTACGAAGCAATTGCCTGGCCGCACACGGTCGGTGATGAGGGCGGGCAGCACAGCGCGCCCGCGCCGCGAGTGCAATTCGACCGGTTGGCGGTCAGCGATGCCCAGTTCGGCGGCGTCCTCTGGATGGATTTCGACGAAGGGATCACTGTTGAGCTTGTTGAGCTTGGCCACCTGCCCCGTTTTGGTCATGGTGTGCCATTGATGTTGCAGGCGGCCCGTGTTCAAGATGAACGGGTAGTCGTCGTCGGGCAGCTCGCGCGCATCCATGTGCGGGCGTGGGTGAAAGACCGCCCGGCGCGACGGGGTCGCGAACGCCAACCGCGGTTGATGTCCGGCGGCGTCGACGAAAAGACTCTGGCTGACACCGTCGTTCAGGTAGCGAATCGGGTGCCGATCGTTCGCATCGTCTGGGGGGCACGGCCATTGCAATGGAGTCTCGCGCAGGCGCTCGTAGCTGGCACCGCGAAGGTCGTAGCCCGTCTTTGGATTCCAGAACCGGCGAATCTCATCGAACACCTCCTCACTGGACGCATAGCTGAACTGCTCGCCGAATCCCATGGCCGTGGCGACTTGGCAGATCAACTGCCAATCGGGTCGGGATTCACCCATCGGGCCGATCGACTGCTGGAGCAAGGTGAGGTTGCGTTCCGAATTGATCATCACCGCGTCGGCTTCTGCCCACAAGGTGGCGGGCAGGACGATATCCGCGTAGCGGTTTGTGGCCGTGGCCGCGTAGGTGTCCTGGGTAATGACCAGTTCCGCGGTCTCCAGCCCGGTGATCGTGGTGCCCCGATTTGCCACTGTTGCAACAGGATTAGTGCAGATGATCCAACACGCCTTGATATTTCCTGCCGCCATGCTGTCGAACATCGCGATGGTTCCCGGGCCCACCTCGGTTCGGATGGTCTGCGGCGCCAGGCTCCACTGCTGTTCCACGAACGCTCGGTCGTCGGCGCTGACCACGGATCGCTGGCCGGGCAGGCCCGGACCCATGTAGCCCATCTCCCGTCCACCCATGGCGTTCGGTTGACCGGTCAGCGACATGGGGCCACTTCCCGGACGGCAAATCGCGCCGGTCGCGAGATGAAGATTGCAGATCGCGTTGGTGTTCCAGGTGCCGTGCGTGCTCTGGTTCAAACCCATGGTCCAGCACGTCATCCACTCGCCGGCCTGCCCGATCATGGCGGCGGCAGCACGGATATCAGCTTCGGGGATACCGGTGATCTCGGCTACCACCCCGGGCGGATAGTCGGCCAGGAACTCGGGCATTGCCGCCCAGCCCTCGGTGTGTTCGGCGATGAACTCCTCATCGATATCGCCGGACTTCACCAGAAGATGAAGCAATCCATTGAGAAGCGCCAGATCAGTACCGGGGTTGATCTGCAGGAACAAGTCGGCTTTGTCGGCAGTCGCGGTGCGCCGCGGGTCCACGACGATCAATTTCGCGCCGGCCTTCAACCGGTCGGCCATCCGAAGAAACAGAATGGGGTGGCAATCAGCCATGTTTGCGCCGATGACGAAAAACACATCAGCGCTGTCGAAGTCGGTGTACGAACCCGGTGGGCCGTCCGCTCCGAGCGACTGTTTGTACCCGGTGCCGGCGCTCGCCATGCAAAGTCGTGAATTGGACTCGATGTGCACAGTACGGATGAATCCCTTGGCCAGCTTGTTGGCCAGGTACTGTGCTTCGACCGACATCTGACCTGATACGTACAGCGCGATCGCATCGGGCCCGTGCTCGTCGAGTATCGAACGCAGCCGCTGACCAGCTTCGGTCACTGCGACATCCACCGGCGTCTCGACAAGCTCCGCACCACGGGAGGGCCGGACCAGCGCGGTCTTCAGACGACCGTCGACCGCCTCCATCAACTCGGCATGGGTAGCCCCCTTGGTGCACAGGCGGCCGAAATTGGTCGGGTGAAGCTTGTCGCCCGACACCCGTGCGATAACCGGGCCCCCAGGACCGGGCTTCGTCTGGACCTCGATACCGCAGCCCACACCGCAGTACGAGCACGCGGTACGCGTCGTACCCATCTCCCCTGGAGTGGCCATGTCACCACAGTGACCCGGATGTGTTTCCCCATCGTTTCCGTGGACATTATGGAAAAGAAAAACCCACCTCACAGTGCGGCCAACGCTCCTGTAAGCCTCGGCCGACCGCTCGGGACCGGACGCGCCCAGTGCGATCGGGCGCCGTCTACGACAGAATCGGGTGGACTGGCCGATGAGAGGACAACGAATGACGGATTGGGATGTGGTCGGCCGGGCGAACTATGTGTCGTTGACGAGCTACCGCAAAGACGGTGCGGCGGTATCCACGCCGGTCTGGATTGCTCCCGCCGATGGCAAGCTCTACTTCTTCTCGGAGGTCGCGGCGTACAAGATCAGACGTATTCGGCGCAACCCAGCGGTGACGTTGCAGCCCTGCGGTATTCGAGGGCAGCTCATCCCCGATGCACCGGTGGTGGCGGGCATCGCGCGCGTCCTGGACTTCGATGACACTCGCAGGGTCCGCAAGATCGTCAATCAGAAGTACTGGCTGTTGGGGCCGTTGAGTGAATTTGGAGTCTGGATCACCCGTCGTCAGCAGGCATCGGTGGCCATCGAGATCTCCCCGGGCCCCGAGGCCCCGTAGCTGAGCTACGCGTTTATCTGAGCTCCGGTTTCTACTCGAGTGGCAGAAGAGCCGTATCCAAAATCCATCTGTCCGCAGCGTACGGATAAGCAATGCGAAGCAGCTTCGCCGAGCAAATCTGTTTCAGGAATAGTTATTGCCACGGGACCCGCACGGAATCGCATTCGGTCGCCGCGACGCATCCCTATGCGTCTCAGCCCCTCCGGATACTGCTTTGCAATAGCTCGACAGCAATGAATCAATGCGTACCGCGAGATTCTTGCCGCTTGCCCTCACCGTGGTGAGCCCAAACAGACATATCCGCTGCTATCGGCCATTGTGCACCGCCGCGGACGCAAGCAGGTAAAGCGTGATGGGGAACCAATGGAATTCGCTCGTTCGATCTCAGAGAAGCCGGAACAATTCGCAAACAACTTGAGCACTTGCGGTCTGAAGATTCGTCCCGCGAGGTAAGCCGGGTGCCACTCGGGATTGTGCAGTATGTTCATTCGCAAAAGTAAACACACAGCATCGGCGCCTCGGGGAATTTATGAAGCTTGAGCAGGTATTTGATCGACAACACAATGCGCTGACGCTGTGGCGTCTCATTCTCGCGATCGGCGTGGTCTTCTACCATTCCTGGCCCCTTACCGGCCGCGAGATTGCCTACGAGCCGATCGTGCGGCTGCTCAGTAATATTTTTGCCGACGGATTCTTTGCCATCTCAGGTTTCCTCATCACTGCCGCGTGGATGCGTCGCCCGTACCTGAAGGAGTATTGGGCCTCACGCGTTTTGCGTATTTTCCCCGCACTATGGGTGTGTCTGCTCGTAATCGCCTTCGTGATCGCTCCGATCACGGCCAAGGTCCAGAACACGCCGATTTCGTTGTCGGCAGAGCTCGGATACGTCATCAACAACGCGCTGCTCAACGTGGCGTACATCGGCATCGACGGCACTCCCGCCGATGTGCCGTTTCCGGGGGTCTGGAACGGATCTATCTGGACCCTTTTCTTCGTTCTGCTCTGTGACGTAATGGTCTCCGTCCTTGGCTTCCTGGGACTTCTGAAGCGCCGTTGGGTTATTCCCACTCTGTTCGTCTTGGCGACAGTCTGGGCGGCTTACGTCTCCTACACCCCGCCGATGTTCAGCTGGCCACAGATGTTGGCCCGGTTCTTCGTCGTTTTCCTCGCGGGCGCGATGTTCTACCAGTACCAGGACCGGATACCGGCCCGCTGGTCCTTGGTCGTGCTCAGCGCCGCCATTGTCATGGCTTCCGGATTTACCCAGAACTATCGAGTCATCGGTGCCCTACCCCTGGCGTACGCCATCATCGTTTCGGGTGCGCTGATCCGTAGAGCTCGGCTGCGCAACGATCTTTCGTATGGCGTGTACATCTACGCATTCCCTATCCAACAGATGCTTGCCAGCTTCTGGCTTGTCCGCTTGAACCCTGTTGTGTTCTTCGTCATCGCCACAGCGGCCACCTTGCCGGTAGCCGCATCGAGTTGGTTCGTGGTGGAAAAGCGGGCCACCGAGCTCAAAACCCGGATCTTCCGCAGGTCCCCCACACCGGCCGCGGCGCAACGGCCGGTGACGCCGTAACGGCGCCACCAGTTGCATTGGGGTTCAATGAGGTTGCCAGCCGGATCGAAGTGTTCATGTGAATGGCAGACCACTGCGCGATCTTGGTGCTAGCTTCTGCTCTTGTGTCCCCCTTCGCGCCTCGCCTCATCGTCGAGCCGGACGACGGCCTGGAACCGGTTCGTGAGTTCATTGAGAGCGCAGAAACATCGCTTCTCATCAAACAATTCACCTTCACCGAGGAAGGCTTGATCGACGCCGTCATCGCGCGGCGTCAGGCGGGTGTCGACATTCGAGTGATGCTCAACCCGCAGCGATCCGGGGGCGATCGCGCCAACGACGACACCTTCGGCAGGCTCACCACGGCCGGGGTGAACGTCGCCTGGTCTAGTCCGAAATTCTATGTGACGCACGAGAAATCGATAGTCGTCGATGGCAAGGCCGCACTGGTGGCCACCTTCAACCTATGCGAGAAATACTTCACACGGACACGCGACTACGGCGTCATCACGGTCGTGCCCAGTCATGTCAAACAGATCGTCGAAGTGTTCGAGGCCGACTGGGAACACCGCGACTGGGTACCGTCACTCTTCGACGGCCTGCTGTGGAGCAATGCGAATTCCCGGTATCACATGGCGGAATTCATCGACGCGGCTGAGCAGCGGCTCGACATTCAACATCCGAAGTACGTCGATGCTGTCATCTTGGACCGTGTTGCCGCGGCAGTGGACCGGGGTGTCAGGGTGCGCGTGCTGTGTGGGGGCAGGCACGGCATCAGTGAATGGGACATTCTGGACACGTTCGCATCGCTGCGGACATTGCGTCGCATCGGAGTGAAGGTGCACAAGCAGAAGAACCTGAGGGTGCACGCCAAATTACTCATCATCGACAACACCCGGGCACTGGTGGGCTCGATGAACATCGATCGCAGCGCCTTCGACCTGCGTCGTGAACTTGGGATCACCATCACCGACCCACCCGTGGTTGCCCGGCTGAAAGACGTCTTCGACACCGACTGGGATCTCTCCCATCAGTACGACCCTCCGGATCCGCTGGATTCACGTCAACACTATGAAGACGACTTCCCACACGATCCGGAACTCATGCATGAGTAGCGGTGACAACGATCCCCCGTTGCCACGGGTGTCCCTCTTTCGCTTGGCGTGGACGTTCAACCACATAGCGCTGGCCTCGTTCGGAGGTGGTTTGTCGGCGTGGTCGCGCGAGGTGCTCGTCGTCGAGAGGAAGTGGCTGGGCGAGGAAGAATTCCTGTCCGCGATGACGATGTGCCGAATCCTGCCGGGCGCCAACCAGATCAACATGGCCGTATTCGTTGGCACCAAGATGCGCGGTGCACTGGGCGCCATCGCGGCCGTCGTCGGGCTCTGCCTGATACCGCTGGTTCTGGTGTTAACGGTGTCGTACTTCTACTTTCGCTTCAAAGAGGTACCCGCCGTCAAGGGCGTACTGCATGGCGCTTCCGCCGCCGCCGTAGCGCTCACCCTGGCGATGGTGATCAAGACCGGACAGAAGTGCCTCACCAGCCTGATCCCGGTGCTCCTGTTCGCCGCCAGCTTCGCGCTCAACGGACTGATGCGCTGGCCCCTGCTGGCGACACTCGCACTCCTTGCCCCGCTGGCCCTCTTCTGGGCGTGGCCCAGGAAGGCGGCCGCGTGAACACCTACTGGCAGCTGGTGGTGTTGTTCGGATCGCTGTCACTGATGTCCATCGGCGGCGGTAATGCGGTGCTGCCGGAGATGCACCTGCGCTCAGTGCGCGACGAACACTGGCTGACCAATTCGCAATTCGCCGACATCTTTTCGATCTCCCAGACCACACCGGGCCCTAGCATTCTGATCGTGGCGATGGTCGGGTATGCCGCGGGCCTTCCTGTCGGTGGCATCGCGGGAGGCATCCTCGGCGGAGTCATCGCGACGGTCGCCATGGTGTTTCCCGCCGCCTCCCTGGTGTATGCGGTAACGCGATTCTGGCAGCGGGCACAGAAGTCGAAATGGCGCACCGCCGTTGAGAGTGGCTTGGCGCCGCTGACAGTCGGGCTCATCCTGGCGACCTCCCTGGTGATGAGCCGAGCCGCGGATCACGACTGGCGTGCCTACACGGTCACCGGAATCTGCACCCTGATCTTCGTCTTTACGAAGACAAATCCGTTGATCGTGGTCACCGCGGCCGGAGTGCTCGGCTATCTAGGTCTTGTGTAGTACCAGATCAGCGCCAACCGAAGCCGGGTCCACCAAACCCGACCCCGAATCCGTCGTCGCCCGGCCACATCCACGGCGTCGTGAGCTCATCGTCATCGGTGCTTTGGGTGCAGGCGGCGTCAGGGCCCAGACCTCCCGAGAACTGACACTCGGGCTCACCCCGAGCCGGCGTGGCAAGAATCAGCATCGCCGCCAATGCTGCTGTGGCACATGCGCTGTAACGCATTTCCATCCCCCTCCTTCGTCGCAATAACGTGCGGGGTTGGCATGAGATTAGCACCGCAATCGCGGCGCGGTAGGCCATCGAGTGAGGTATTCGAGTGCCCTGATCTGCGACGCTACCTCCGCTTGCGACAATGGCTGCATGGTTGAGCAGAGCCTCTGGATGCAGAAAGTCGCGGCCAATCCGAACCATTCGCATTGGTACATCGAGCGGTTTCGCGCCATGGCGCGTGAGGGTGCGGATTTGGCGGGCGAAGCTCGCTTTGTGGACGCGATGGTTCCTCGTGGCGCCCGGGTCCTCGACGCCGGGTGTGGCTCCGGCCGGGTGGGCGGGTTTCTGGCGGCCGCCGGTCACTGCGTGGTCGGCGTCGACGTCGACCCGGTGCTCATCGAGGCGGCCGAGCAGGACCATCCCGGTTCACGGTGGATCGTCAGCGATCTCGCCGACCTCGACCTGCCGTCGGCCGGTATCGCCGAGCCATTTGACGTCATCGTGTCAGCGGGCAATGTGATGGCGTTTCTCGCCCCGAGCACACGGGTTCAGGTGTTGAAACGCCTGCGCGGACACCTCGCGGAAGATGGCCGCGCGGTGATCGGCTTCGGCGCCGGCCGTGACTACGAGTTCGCTCGATTCCTCGACGACGCTGCCGAAGCAGGTCTCGCTCCGGACCTCCTGCTGTCCACCTGGGACCTGAGGCCCTTCACCGATGACTCGGACTTTCTTGTCGCACTGTTGCGAAGGGACAACACACCGCATGAGCTCTGAAGCCATCGTCCGAAGCAAGTCACAATCGTTGGTGCTCGTGACCATCGCCTATCTCATCGCCGTGGGCGTGGCCGCCGGCTGGCTCATCTGGGGTCCAGGTACCGGCCGCATGTGGCTGGACACGTTGATCGCCGATGTGCTGGCCACGGTGGTGATATTCGTCTTCAGCAGGCTGTACCGCAATTCGAGCTTCTACGACGCCTATTGGAGCGTGATACCCCCGCTGCTGCTGGTCTACTGGTGGAGTCAGTCCGGGGTACATGAGTTGCGTTGTTGGCTCATCGCGATGGTGATCGCGCTGTGGGCAGTGCGCCTCACCGCCAACTGGGTGTATTCGTTCCCTGGTCTGCACCATGAGGATTGGCGCTACCCGATGCTGCGCGCCAGCGCTGGCCGATGGAGCTTCCTGGCCGATCTGGTCGCCATCCATCTCATCCCCACACTGCTGGTCTTTCTCGGGATGGTGCCGGCGTATGTCGCGGTAACGCGCCCCGTCGGCGACCTGGTCTGGCTGACGACGATCGCGTGTCTGGTTGGCCTCGCGGCTGTAGCTCTGGAGCTGGTCGCCGATGTGCAGATGCACCGCTTCACCGGCAACCGTCGTCCCGGTGAGGTGATGGACCGCGGCCTGTGGTCATGGTCTCGGCATCCAAACTATTTCGGAGAGTTCAGCTTCTGGCTCTCCCTAGCACTCTTCGGTATTGCGGTCTCCCCCGCTGATGCGTGGTGGCTATGCCTCGGCGCCGCGGGCATGTTGGGGATGTTCCTGGGCTCGAGCATCCCGATGATGGAGCAGCGCAGCCTGCAGCGGCGGCCCGAGTACCGAGATGTCATCGCACGGGTATCCCGATTTGTGCCCCGCCCTCCACGGAAATCGGCGTGAGCCGCAGACGGGTCCTTATCGCCGGGCTCGGCGACAGCGGCCTGCTCACGGCGATCCGGCTCGCCCGCCACAGCGATGTTGTCGGAATCTCCGCCAAACCCGGGTTGGTCAGTGGCCAAGAGTTAGGGATACGGCTTTCACGCCCCGACGAATGGGCACGGAACTACTGGGTGCCGTTTGACCGGTTCCACAGACTGGACCGTGTCCGTACCGTGCATGCCCGGCTCACCGGCGTCGACTTCAGCGCCCGAACAGTTTTCGCCCACAGCAGTAACGGCGTATCGCTTGCGGAACCATACGACACTTTGGTCATCTCGACCGGTGTCAGTAACGGCTTCTGGCGACAGTCCACACTGCAGTCCAATGTCGAGGTCGCTGCGGAGCTGCGCGCGGCGCACCTGCGACTGGCCGCGGCGGGCACGGTAACCGTCATCGGTGGAGGGGCAGCCGCTGTGAGCAGCGCGGCCAACATCGCGATCACATGGCCCAACCTGCGTGTCGACCTGTATTTCCCTGGTGAGCGTGCGCTCACACAGCACTCGCCGCGAGTATGGCACCGGATTCGGCAGCGGCTCAACGACCTCCGCGTGGGGCTGCACCCCGGACACCGTGCACTCATCCCCGACGGATTCACCGGCAACCGAATCACCGGCGAGCCGGTTGAATGGATTTCCGGGCAGTCTCCGGTCTCCTCCGATGCGGTGCTGTGGGCGATCGGCCGGGTCCAACCCAATACAGAATGGCTGCCCGACGAGGTACTCGACCAACACGGATTTGTCCGTGTGACGCCACAACTGCAGGTTCCCGGCTACCCCGACGTCTTCGCCGTCGGAGACGTCGCGGCCACCGATGCGCTACGCACCTCGGCTCGCAATCGAGCTGACCGGCTGGTGGCTCACAATGTTCGCGCCGGAGTATCCGGGCGGCCTTTACGTACCTACCGCCCACCCAGGTACCGGTGGGGCTCGGTTCTCGGCGTACAGCCCGACGGGCTGGAAGTCTTCGCCCCCTCCGGTCACGCCTTCCGCTTCCCCGCGTGGTCGATCGAGCGCGTACTGCAACCCTGGATCATCAAACGCGGTATCTACCATGGCATCCGCGACAACACGGCGCCGCCGTCGGGCGTCGGCACACTCAAGCCTCTCCGGAAGGATTGACCGCATGAACATCGGCAGCACGATCGTGATGGGCGCATGTGCCGGGCTGGCGACACTCGCCGCGGCGTGCGGGTCATCTACCCCCGTGTCCGAACGTGAGCCGGTGAGCCGCACCGACTTACAGCGCCATGATCTGAGCATCCCGGGCCACGAGGCACTACAGACACGTGTCGATTTTCAGCCGGGAGCCACGGCTGCCCGCCACAAGCATCCCGGCGAGGAGATCATCTACGTGCTCAAGGGCACGCTGGTCTACGACATCGACGGTCAGGGTTCACAGAGCGTCACCGCCGGAGATGTCCTTTTCGTCCCCGCCGAGACTTTCCATTCCGTTCGCAATGTCGGTGATGACGAAGGTTCAGAACTGGCAACCTACATCGTCGACAAGGACAAGCCGCTCTTGGTACTGGCTAAGTAGGCCGGTCAGTGCTTGATCTCGTGACGGATCTGGCCGTCCATCATCGTCATCGTGACCGTCGCCTTGTGGATGTCGTGTGGGTCTCCCTCAAGGATGTTGCGGTCGAGCACGATGAGATCGGCGAGCTTGCCGACCTCCACCGAGCCGACCTTGTTCTCCATCCGGATCTGGTGGGCGGCACCCAGCGTATTGGCCTGCACCGCCTGCGCCGCCGACAACTTCTGGTCGGTGGGGCCGAGCACCGCGGCATTCGGGTCACCGATCAGCTGACGGGTCACACCGATCTGGATTGATTCGAGTGGCTTGTAGGTGGAGAAGTACCCCGCCGCAGGCCAATCCGTTCCCAGTGACACTCTTCCGCCGGCGTGCAGTATGTCCTGGATCCGGTAGAAGTTGTCCTTGCGGGGCGCGCCATACCGGGCAGCCAGATTGACCACGGTGTCGGGGTCGGCGGAGAACCAGTTCGCGGACAACTGGGCTCCAACCCCAAGCTTGGCAAATCGGGCGTTGTCCGCGTCATCGACATAGATCAGGTGCGCGATTGTATGCCGGCGGTCCCGGGCGGGATTCTTGGCGATCGCCGCCTCAAACGCATCCAGTGCCGCCCGCACCGTGCGCTCCCCGCACGCGTGCACATGCATGTCGATACCCGCAGCATCAATCTGGCCGACCAGCTGGCCCCACTGCTGCTCGGTGAACGGTGACGTTCCGATCGAATCGGGTTTGTCCGCATAAGGATCGAGCAACCAGGCGGTGTAGCCGCCTTGGGTGCCGTCGCCCATGATCTTGATCATCCCCACCTGAACGAGGTCGCTCGCGATCTCGTCACGAGTCTGGGTGAACATCGCTACCGCATCATCGAAGGGAGGCGCCTTCACAACATAGGACGCCACCACGCGGAAAGGTAACGCGCCCCTGCGCTCAATGTCGTTGTACAGCCCAAGAAACGCCGCCTGACTCCCGACCGGAGGAACACCGGCATCGAACACCGACGTGATGCCGGCCGCAGCCGCATGGGGCAGCCAGTCCTCAAGTGCTCGCCGCATGCTCTCAGCGGTAACCGGTTCGATGGCATCGATCAGGTCAAGCATCGCGCTGATCTCCAGGATGTAGCCCCTCGGCTCGCCCTTGCCATCTTTTGCGTAGTAGCTGAAGCCTGGGACCGGGTCGGGCGTATCTCGATGTATGCCAGCGACTTCCAGGGCTTTACTGTTGGCCCACATGCTGTGCGCATCGACGGCGAAGAAGAAGCCGGGCCGGTCCGGCAGGACACTGTCCAATTCTTGACGGGTCGGCCCCTCCGGCCCGAACATGTCGATACGCCAGCCAAATCCGCGTATCGGCCCATCCGGATTCTCCTTGGCGTACTTGGCAATAGCCGCCAGTGCCTCTTGTTTGGTCGAAACTTGCAGATTCACGCCGCTGCTGAGGAAGGCACCGAAGAACGGATGAATGTGCCCCTCCACAAACCCGGGCATGAGCAGCTTGCCGTCCAAATCGATGACGCGGGTGCCCAGGCCCACCATCGCCATCGCGCCCGCCTCATCACCAACATGTCTGATGGTATTGCCCTTCACGGCAACCGCTTCGGCCCATTCCTGATGCCCGGACACTGTGTAGACGCGGCCGTTTCGGAAGACGAAATCCGCCTCGGCATTGTCGGGGTTGGTACTACCTGACGTGGACGACGAATCGGCCCCTGTAGAGCATGCGGCGACGGCGCCCGCCCCGAGCGCCACCGCGGCCGCAGCGCGCAGCGCCGTCCGGCGGGTGGTCTTCGTGCTCAACGACGAGAAATGCGGCGCCCACTCGCATGCGATACACATATCTGCACAATATTGCGGGCTATCCCGGCGCGGGATTGGAATAGACGCGGCCGGGCGCGATGAGAACTGCGGCGCGTCGTTCTTCGGCCATCACCCTGTCGTAGGTGTCCCAGTCGTCATGGGTACCGCCGGCCGCCTGGAAGATGTCGCGCAACAACAGCCTTAGCGTTTCCTCGTCGATACCGGCTTGTTGGTCGTCTAGGCCGATGATCTCGGCGACTCCCTCCACGGTCACCCACTGCCATCCGGCGCGCACCACGATGGTGGCCCGTGGGTCCGCCCGCAGGTGATCGAGCTTCCGGGTGCCCCCGGCCGCCACCAGCGCGACGGCTGGTTCACCGGTTCGGGGGTGGCGCATGACGCCGGCGTTGATCACCGATGACTGGACGCTGCCGTCGCTTCGAATCGTGCTGAGCACGCACAGCCCATGGTCACGATCGACCAGCTCGGCGAATGCGGATATGTCTGTCACGACTGAAATCCCTTCCATGTACAGCCACGACGGGCGCAATTCCAACTGTAGGCCCCGATCGTCTCGAGGGCGCCAGAGATTTTGAATCTGATTCAGAAAGATCTTGACGCCCCTCTTCTCGATGACTACTTTCTGAATCAGATTCAAATACTGGAGGTGTCATGGTCGGCAACAAACGTGGTGTCGCCTCACGCGCCGCCCTGCTGGAGGCCGGTCGCGTCGCCTTCAGCACGCAGCGGTACGACGAGGTGTCGATCGTGGATCTGGCCCGCGCCCTTGGCGTGGCCGCGGGCTCGATCAGCTACCACTTCGGTGGTAAGCGCGGCTTCTACCTGGCCGTGGTCGAGCAGGCGGCCGACGAATTCTGGGGTGAACTCGTCCAGATGCGCGGTCCGGCGCTGGAGCGATTGTCCGAGGGTGTCGGCAAGTTTCTGGATCGGGCACAGCAGGAGCCCGGCGCCTTCGAGGCGCTCCTGGCCGACGTGTCCGATGCCGAAGTACGGCGTGTTCGTGAACAACATCGCCAACGTCTGGCACACGCCTTGGCCGTGGAGATCACGGGAACCGAATCGACGCCGGTGCTGCGTGCGGCGATCAGTGGCTGCCTCTCATTCATCGAGGGCATCGTGCTGCATTGGATGCATACCGACGAGATCTCCCGCGACACGGTTCGCGATCTGATCATGGCCAACTTCTTCGGCACTGTCCTGAGCGCCGTGCAATCGGACCCTGATATCGAACTCAGCCAACGTGTGGTCGATGCCGTGGTGTCCGATGCGCAACTACGAACTGTGCTCGCCGGCCTGGCCTCCATAAGTCCCTCAACTAACAACACCAAGTAACCGAAAGCACCGAGATGTCAACGATTTTGCCCACTGGGCCTTCCCCCGTCGTACACCATCCGATCGCACGCGCGGCCGCCTATCTGATCGGCCCGCGCGGTTTACGGGACATCGATCGGCTCCGCGGCGAGGTGGCGGGAAAGGTCGTCGTCGTCACCGGTGCCTCGTACGGGCTCGGCGCCGCCACCGCTGAACTCTTCGCGCAGGCCGGTGCGAGGGTGGTGCTGGCCGCACGATCCATGGAACAGCTCCGGATGGTTGCCTCCGGTATCGCCGAAAGGGGCGGCGAGGCAGCGGTTTACCCACTCGACTTGACATCCGAAGCCTCGATCACAGAGTTCGCCGAGGCTGTACTCCATGATTTCGGTGCGATCGACTATCTGGTCCACAACGCCGGTAAATCACTGCGCCGGTCGATACACCTCTCCTACGACAGGCCCAAAGACGTCAACGCGACATCGGGCGCCAACTACGTGGGGCCCATGAGGCTCACCCTGGCGCTGCTACCCGGTATGCGTGCCCGGGGAACCGGCCATATCGTCAACGTCTCGACAGTGGGCGTGATGTTCGGGGTGGTACCCAAGTGGGGCTTCTACCTGTCGTCCAAGGCCGCGTTCGACATCTGGATGCGGGCCGTCGGAATGGAAGCCCGCGGCGATGGGGTGACCCTGACAACTTTCTACGCAGGTCTGATGCATACCCGGATGAGCGCACCGAGCCGGTGGATGCGGCTGCTTCCGGGACAGACCCCCCTTGATGCGGCGCGCGTGATCGCCCGCGCCGTCGTGGACAAACCCAGAACGTTGACGCCGGTGTACGGGCATCCCTCCGCGATATTGGCTCCGGTGCTGCGCTTTCCGATGGAACCGATCCTCGGTTTCGTCTATCGGCGATTGGGTGATACACAGGCCTCCCTGTCAAGGGTGACCGCAGGCCGGCCGGCACCAACTCGTGTCCAGACATCGGACCCGGTGGGTGCTCATGCCGAATGAGTTCAGGCAAAGCCTCAGGCAGTGGGCTGCCGCGGTGCCTGCGGCGCTCACCTCAGGCGCGCTCACCCCGATGGGTCCACGGGCCGTCGCCGCACTTGCCCGCGCCCTCTGCCAGTACGGGCCGACACCGGCACTGTTGTTGGCGGCCAGCGCGATTCGATTTCCCAACAGGGCCGCGCTGATCGACGAGGCGGGGCACATCACCTATCGCCAGTTGCATCAGCGCGCGGAGGCTATCGCCGCGGCCGTCTACGCGCTGGCGCCTTCTGCCCCTACTTCGGTCGGGATCGTATGCCGCAACCATCGAGGATTCGCCGAGGCCATGCTGACCGGTGCACAGCTCGGGGCCGAACTCATCTTCATCAACACGGAACTGACTCCTCAACAGTTGCAGGCGATCCTGCAACGCCACGAACCGGACGTACTGATCTTCGATGCCGAGTACACCGAAGCGGTCGATGCCGCAAACTACCGTGGCCTGCGGGTCTTGGCGTGGCACGAGACCGCGGCCGCAGATGGACTCCTGAGCTTGGATGCACTCGCGACACAAACGCATCCCAAGCCGCCACCGGTGCGCCGTCCGGTGAAACTCACCCTGCTCACTTCGGGCACCACCGGGCTGGCCAAGGGAGTGCCGCGCGCCGTCAAACCCCGACAGTTGGTGCTCATGTGTGTGACCGCGATGGCCACCGTGCGACTGCGTTCCCGGGACAGGGTGCTGGTGGCACCGCCGTTCTTCCACGGATTTGGCTTGGCAGCGCTGCTCGGGCCACTGGCGCTGGGAGGCACCGTGCTGTGCCGACGCCGATTCGACGCCAGGCAGGCCATGGACGATCTCGCGCGTCAACATGTCACAGTGCTGTTCGCGGTACCGGTCATGCTGCAGAGGCTATTGACGGCGCTCTCGGAAATAGGCAGGCAAAACGCTCAAGGGCTGCCCTTGCGGATGATCGTCACTGGCGCTGCGCCAATATCCCCCTCCACGGTCTCCGGTGTGCTGGCAGCCTTCGGACCGATATTGGTGAACGGTTATGGATCCACTGAAGCCGGAGTGGTGGCGATCGCCTCCCCTGCGGACCTCGTTGCCGCACCCAATACTGCGGGGCGCAAGGCACTTGGCGTTTCGGTGCGCATCCTTGGGGATGACCGCCGAGAGGTCAAGGCCGGTGATACGGGGATGATCTTCGTCCGTGGTGGCCTGGAGTACGAGGGTTACACGCCCGACAAAACGGCGCACGCCGCTGCCAAGGAAGTCGTCGACGGGCATGTGAACACCGGCGATATGGGTCATTTTGATGCCGAGGGCAGGCTGTACATCGACGGTCGCTCCGACGACATGATTGTCTCGGGTGGCGAGAACATATTCCCCGGGGAAGTCGAGGACCGACTCACGGCGCACCCCGCGATCGCGGATGCTGTCGTCATCGGCGTACCCGATGACGAATTCGGTCAGGTATTGCAGGCTTTCGTGGTTGCGGCGGCGGGGTCCTCAGCGCCCCGGGAGGACATGCTCAAGGCTCATGTTCGGGAGGGTCTCGAGCGCTACAAGGTTCCGAAACGGTTCGTTGTTCTTGACGAGATACCTCGCAATGCCAGTGGCAAAGTACTTCGTGCACAACTACATTCACCCGACGCTTCATAGCCGCACCACCACCGAAGGACAACGATGTCTCATACCCCGGCCACCCGCCGAGCGCATGATCGGTTCTACGATCCGCCCGCTCTCGACAACACTGGATCTCCCGGCGATCTACTGCGTGCCACGCCCATGGCCGCGCGTGTCTTCCCCGGAGTCAGGATGCGCACCCACGCATGGCGCGTGCTGTATCGATCGACGACCGCCACCGGCACCCCCATCGCGGTATCCGGTGTCGTGCTCATCCCCGATGCTCCCGCCCCGATGACTGCACGGCCTTTACTCGGATTCGCCCCGGGCACCCAGGGTCTGGCGCGCTCTGCCACCGTGTCTCGCCTACTTGCACTCGGCCTGGAGTACGAGGCCCCCTTCCTCACCGCGGCCGTACGGCGCGGTTGGGTGGTGGCCGTCACCGACTATCCGGGGCTCGGCACCCCTGGCGTGCATCCCTATGTCGTCGGAAAAACAAACGGACGCGCGCTTTTGGACATCATGCGCGCCGCAAGACAGCTGCCCCAGGCCGATCTCGAAGCGCAGGGCCCAGCGGGCATATACGGCTACTCCGAGGGCGGCAACTCTGCCGGTTGGGCCGCGCAGTTACAGCCGAGCTACGCACCCGACATGCCACTGCGCGCCGCGGCCGTCGGCGCGGCTCCGGTGGATTTCCCCGAACTCGCCACCGAACTGGATGGTGGACTTTTCGCCTTTCTCCTGCTGTACAGCGGGATTGGGCTCGACAGCAGCTATCCCGAACTGCGATTGCATGACTACCTCAACCGAGGCGGGCGGCTGGTCACCGCAGTGTTGCGACGGACCCATATTGTCGCCGCAATTGTTCTGGGCCTACTGCTACCCAAGAATCGACAGCGCTATCTCGCGGGTGCGGACCCCTTTGTCGAGCCGGCATGGGTCACGCAACTGCACGACAACAGCCTGGGACACCTGGCGCCCGCAGCTCCGGTGTTGGTGGGCACCGGACGGCAAGATCAGGTGATTCCCTACCGTCAGGCCGAGCTGTTGGTGCAGCGGTGGAGCGCTCTCGGTGTCGACGTGCGCGAGCATCCGATTCGTTTCGGTGAGCACCTCACCGCTGCACCACAATTCGCGAAGGCAGGATTCGCATTTCTCTCCGATCATTTCGGTCGCGCCGAAGCAAGCGCGCCCCCGGTGAGGGAAGCGGGATGATTCGGATACCGCGAGGCGTGGGGCGTTAATCTCGCCTACGCAACCCGGCGCGACATGCGATACCCGGCCGCGAGCAGTAGAAGCCACACCGCACCGACGATGAGCGCAACGCGGGTATCCGCACTGAAGCCCAGCAGGATCATGACGAAGACCAGAAATCCGGTCGCGAACACCTGCAGGTACGGCCAGGCCGGTACCGGAAAGCTCGGCCCTGACATATCGCCGGCGCCCGTTTCCGATCGGAACCTGAAGTGGGACAGAAGGATCATCAGCCAGACGAAGATCGTTGCAAAGGTGGCAACCGAGGCGATGATGACGAAAACACGTTCCTCTATCGCATAGTTCAACACCACGCCCACGAGCAAGGCCGCCGTCATGACGACCACAGTCATCCACGGGACGCCGTTACGCGATACCCGCCGCATGATCGCCGGTGCCTGTCCTCGCTGAGCCATGCCGTAGATCATTCGCCCAGCGGCGAAGACATCACTGTTGATCGCCGACAATGCCGCCGTCACCACAATGACATTCAGGACGGTCGCCGCTGACGTAAGCCCCAACCCCTCGAATATCTGGACAAACGGGCTGCTGTTCGAATCGATGGAGCGCCAGGGATTCAGGGACATGATGACAGCGAGTGTCAAAACGTAGAAAAGCATGATGCGTATGGGAACCGTGTTGATGGCCCGGGGAATCGTGTGCGCGGGGTCCTTGGCCTCACCCGCGGTAATTCCGATGATCTCGGTGCCTCCGAACGCGAACATCACGATCATGAAGCTGCCCAAGAAACCTGCCAGGCCGTTGGGAAAGAAGCCGCCGTCATTCCACAGATTGGCGATACCGTGCTGCGCCTCATGCCCGGTAGATGTCCCCCACAGCAAGATCGCGATGCCACCACCGATCATCGCCACAATGGCAAGCACCTTGACGAGGCTGAGCCAGAACTCGACTTCCCCGAACACCTTGACGCTGAGCAGATTTATCGCACCGATGAAGAAGATGATCGAGAGGACCCAGATCCAGCGTGGCACGCCCGGGAACCAGAACCCCATGTACACACCGAACGCGGTGACATCGGCCAGGCAGACGACGACCATCTCCAGGGCGTACGTCCAGCCGGTGAGAAACCCGGCCAGCGGGCCCATGTATTGCGTCGCGTATTCGCCGAATGATCCCGCGACCGGGCTGCGCACCGCCATCTCCCCCAGCGACCGCAACACGATGTAGATGACAGCCCCGCCCAGCAGGTAAGCCAGCAGAACCGAGGGGCCCGCCTGCCTGATCGCTTCGGCCGATCCGTAGAACAGACCCGTCCCAATGGCCGAACCCAATGCGATGAAGCGGATGTGGCGCGCGGAGAGCCCTCGCGTCAGCGTCTCCGACGTGCTGTTCACAGGGCGAGCTCCTATCGCGTGGCCTATTCGGGGTTATGAGATAACCGGGAAGTTAGCTGAGTTTAGGTGCTCGCCCGCTGGCCGTAGTCATCGGAGCTGATCGACCTGACGCTGTGACTCCCATGTGGCAGGAGAATCACGCTAACCCGACTGCCAGCTGGCACGATGGTCATCGTGACCGACGACCCTGTTCCCGGCGCCTTCAGCGCGAAGATGGCTGACGCCGCCCGCCGCATGCAGCAAGAGCATTCCAGCGTCGAGATGACGCTGGAATCGATCACCGCCGCGGCTCTGAAGAATGTGCCCGGTGTTGAGCAGGCCGGCATCACCCTGGTGACCGGTCAGTACACCATCGAATCCCGGGCAGCCACGTCTGAGGTGCCCCGCATTCTCGACGAGATACAACAGGAACTGCGCGAGGGGCCTTGTGTCCAATCGGCGTGGGAGCACGAAACGGTGTACGCCGAGGACCTTGCCACGACCACACGCTGGCCGGAATTCGCCAAGGCAGCAGTCAAACTCGGTGTGCGGTCGATGCTGTCTTTCCAGCTGTTCACGTACGGCGAAAACCTTGGGGCGCTGAATCTCTACGCGCGAAGCCCGCAGGCATTCGGCGCGGATTCCTATGACGCCGGCCTTGCGCTGGCCACCCACGCGGCGATCGTGCTCGTGGCTGCGCAACGCGAATCACAGTGGGTCTCGGCGCTAGCCTCCCGCGACATCATCGGGCAAGCCAAGGGAATGCTGATGGAGCGGTTCGCCATCGATGCCGCCCAGGCCTTCACGCTGATACGGCAGTTATCTCAGGAGTCCAACACCAAGCTGGTGGACGTGGCCCGTGCCATCGTCGATGATCGCCCCTCGCGTTGACGCGCGCCATCGTCAGACCGGTGCGAAGATCGCCTCTGATGCCGCCGAGATAGCAAGGGCTGCAAGGATAGTCTTGTCACTCCTCCCATGACCTCCGCAATCGGATCGATCAGGGTACGTTCACACACCCCACATTGGGGATGCATCCGCTTCCACCGCCCGGCCCACCGGACCCAGTCGGACCGCCGGGGATGCTCCCGGCGCCACCCTCAGGTCCACCGCCACCGGTCGGACCGCCGGGGATGCTGCCCGCAGCCCCGCCCGGGCCGCCCCCGCCGGTGGGCCCACCTGGCACGCTGCCGCTGCCGCCGGGCGCCGGGGGTGTTTGAGTGGTGGTGCCGACGCTAGAAGCGGCCGTATCGCTACCGCAGCCAACTAGCGAAGCAATCACCGCCATGGAGCTGATGACGACACTCACTGAATTTCTGGCTTTCGTATGCATACATTGCCTCTACCCGGGTTTCGCCCGGCTCAAACGGGGACCATCGACAGGTGGACGCCGACCACCCGGAAAACGACCAGCAGTGGGACGCAAGGGCGCGCCGCGAGAATGTGACCGAACGGCTTGACCGGAACTGGGCCAGTCTTTTGCAGGAACTGCGGGTCCTGGAAACCGGCGTCCAATTGTTGACCGGTCTGCTGCTCAAGCTCCCCTTCCAACAGCGCTTCATCGTGCTCGATCACCCGATGCGGTTGGTCTATCTCGCGACGGTGGCTTGCTCGGTTGTGTCCACGGTGCTGTTGATAGCACCCGTTGGCATGCACCGCGTGTTGTTCCGCCGGCATCGTCTGCCGGTGCTTGTCTCTGCGGCACACCGGTTGGCGCTCGCCGGTCTGCTGTCACTGGGACTGGCCATGGCCGGAGTCACCGACATCGTCTTCGAAACTATCTCGGGGCGCCGCGCCGGTATCGCTTCGGGTGCCGTGGCACTCGTGGCATTCACCTTCTGCTGGCTCGTGTTGCCGCTGATCCTTCGTTCGAGAATCACCTCGCGGACGCGGCGTGGGCCGCGGCTTCCCTCCTAGCAGAGGCATTGCGGCCCGGGCGGCGCCGCGACGTTTGTTCATGCCGCGGGCGGGTACCCGGGGGCAATACATTTCGCGCGGCAGCCGTACGGGTTGACAAGCCACCTGGCGAAAGTGAGGCCGACCGTGCCGTGCGCCGGTCGGCCTCACGTCTGCTCTAACGCCAACCACCGACATCCGTCCCTTCGAAAGGAGATCACATGCGAGAAGCAGACGAAGACCCAGTGGATCATGAACGCACCTTCCGCCCCCATGCTGGCGAGTCCTTGAAGGACAGGGCATCATGGCCCGGATTGGCGCTCATCGCACTCGGTGTGATTTCAGTAGTGCTGGGACTTACAGCGGCTGGCTATCGCCTCTACACCTGGACATCGATCGCGGGAGCACTGGCTCTTGCGCTGTTCTTCCTCGGATGGCTCTGGCTCCATATCGAGCGGAAACGAGTGCGCCAAATGGAATCCGTTTGGCAGAAAGAACATTCAGATCGAGGCCGCGACTAGCGTGCCCGCAAAAGGGAGAGGTCCTTCTAGCGATTCTCATCACCTTTCACGTTTTTGACTACGCCGGTGCGCTGCTCAAGATGCTCCGGCACCGCGCGAATCTGCTAGACGCCTTGGGCCCGAGGTGCATGAGAGCACAGACTCCCTATGAGTTGCGTAATCGATGATTGGGTCCGCGGCGCTGCGGGTAGGCCATACCCATCATGAACGAACAAACACTGCTCAAGATGACCGAATTCCATTGTTGCACTGCATACGTAGCCATCCACACTGCAGATATCCACCCGTGCCGCCCTACGAGCGGCGGTCAGCGATGAATTCCGTTGGCGTGTCCTGTCGCGACAGTAGAAGACGTATACTCACGTCACCTAAAATCATCGGCGACACGCAGGTCGGCGTGGATACCCAGCGGTTGCTCGCAAGCATTGGTTACGCACCGATGATCGAGGTAATCTCGAGCACAGGAACCTTGGGAGAGACATGACCGAGACACACACCACGCAATGCGGCAGTCGTCCGGACGAGCGGTCTCTCACGTTCGAAATATCCGCTCGGCTAGACAATCTGGCGATGATACGGACGGTCGTTGCGGCGGCCGCAATGTTTGATGACATGGACATAGATACAGTGGCCGATCTGAAACTGGCTACTGATGAAGCGTGCACTCGACTCATCAGAGCGTCAGTACCGGAGGCGATCCTCACTGTTCGATTGAATTTTCATTCGGACTGGTTAGCCATCGAAGCGTTTACCCACTGTCTGTCCGGAGATGTCTTTCCGCTCGAAAGTTTCAGCTGGCACGTCCTCAATTCCCTCGTAGACGACGTCAAGACCTTCGAGCGGGACGGCCCGGACTGCAGTGATCGACGAGTTGTCGGTATCACCATGACCACACGGCGCGACAGCAATGCAGCGGTGCGTGTAGCGCACGGGTAATCGCTGCCGCTCTGACGCTCGGTCTTCGCTAGAGCGCCAACTTGTTCCATACGTCGGGAACCGAATCGCTCAGCGGGAAGGTATCGCTGTCGCCACTGATCTCGAGCAGTTTCATTACCGATCTACCCGGGATCACTGACCATTCGATCCCTTGCATCGCGCAGTGACGACGTATGTCGTCCAGGGCCACCAGACCGTCAGTTCCGAAGAACCGCAGCCCTTCTAGATCCAGTACTAAGGCGCGATGTCCGTCCAAATAACGTGTTGCATACTCCGCCAAATGGCGGGCGTTCACCGCGTCAATCTCTCCGGTGGCGCTTACTAAGATCGCCGATGGACGATGCCAGTGGGCAGTAAACCGCGCAGTGTCATCAGTTGACGAAAATAATGAAATGACACCGGTTTTGGATCGAGCCGCAAAACGATTTGCATTCTGGTCAATGATAGACATACCTGACTCCATCGATCGAAGCGTTCATTCTTCGGATTGGAGACACCAGGCTGCTCGCCTGACATAGAAGCCCAAGCCTTGCACTGGCATCTACATATCCTGCGCGGCTGTGGACTCAACCTGTTGACGACGTTACGCCGACTCGTGTTCGTGCACAATGCGTCTAGCCATCACCGCGCTCCATCGCAAACCTCGGTGCCCGGTGTTGTCAGGTATTCGTGCCAACAGGCTAATTTTGACGATCTTGAGGCCGGCCAGTCTGGACGGTGCACGGCATGAGCGCCACGAGCGGGCAATGTCCGACGGCCGGAGCGTTCTGCGGGTAGTCCTGCCGCATGAAGCCGGCGACGCGTCGTAACAGCCCGAATAAGTCCATAACTCACCTCCGACAGGTGGATCTATACCCGTCGACGGCACGGTCTAATCAGTTGCGATGAAATCGCCTACTGCAACTGTTCCCGGAGCTGCCGCAGGGTGTCGCTGAGGATCCGCGACACATGCATCTGGGACACGCCGATCTGTTCGGCTATCTGGCTCTGCGTCATGCCCTTGAAAAATCGAAGTTCGAGGACGGTGCGCTCCCGCCGAGGCAATCCTGCCAACAACGGGCGCACTGCCTCGCGATTCGTTACATGTTCGAGCGCCGGATCGGTGTCGCCGAGTACGTCTGCCAAGTGCTTGGAGTCGTCATCTCCCTGAGCCACCGGTGCCTCGATCGATCGAGGCTGATAGGCATCTGCCGCAACCAGGCTCTCGACGACTGCTTCATGGCTGATACCCAACTCAGCTGCCAGCTCGCCGGGAGTGGGCGCCCGCTGCAACGTCTGGGTCAATTTAGCAGTGGCCCTGGCTATCTGAACGTGTCTATCTCGAATAGCGCGAGGAACGTGCATCGACCATCCATGGTCGCGGAAGTAGCGCCGCACCTCCCCCATCATGGTGGGAACAGCGAAACCAAGGAAACTCGAACCCTTCTCGGGATCGAAGCGGTTAACCGCGTTGAGCAACCCGAGGCGTGCCACCTGTACCAGATCCTCGAGATCCTCACCACGTCGATCAAAATGACGCGCGACATTGTCGGCCAGAGGCAGGCACCTGGTCACGATCTGCTCGCGGCCGCGGAGGTATGCGCTGCTGTCCATGGATAGACCCACAAGGGCCAGGAACATGTCGGGAACGTCCGAGTAGTCGTCGGTCGCACCATTTGGTCTGGATCTAACCTCCGCGCGCCCGGCATCCGGAGCATCCACAGGGCAATCCATTTATGAACCCTCTCAACGCTGTCCACGACACAGCTCGTTCGATTTGGCCGACCACATCCGTGCCGGCGAGCTGCGCCTGTCTTCCAAGGTTGGCCATTACTGTTCTTGTACCGGCAGAACCTGCCTCATACGCCAACCACGTGCGCGCTACATCTACTTCTCCCACACTAAGCGGATCTAGCGATGCGCACCACCTTCTGCCGCGTCCGCATCCTCAAGGAAGGCGACATATGGAGGTTTGAATTCAGGCTGACAGGGTATTCAAGCCGTATCGCTGCCGTCAGAATCGCAAGAGGAGGGCAGTTAAGCACCACAACATGATTCGATGACTCGGGTCAGTCGGATGAGGAAACCAGAATCACCTACATGGCATCATGTGGACGAATTACACACCAGTAGTGGATATTTGATGTTGGATCAGATGAAACGGCACAGCAGGCGTTGTTTCGGGAGCTCCCTCAACAGGTGTACCTTCTTCGGCTCTCACGCTTCGTGCCCGGGATGGAGATTTTTGGCATCGCGGGACGCGATGTAAGCAGATACCTCAGGTTTCTGGTGCACCGCGACCGGCACCAGCACGTGACCAACGTGGTCGCCGAGTTCAACACGCATCGTGATCTCACCGACGAACCACGCCGAAGAATCTTGCAGTATGGGAACACCGTGTGGACCCACACTCCACGTACACGCGGCGAACTTATCGATGCGGTCGCCCGTCTCTTCTCCAAAGAGCCGTACCAACGCGGAGGCTGTCCGAGGTATCAGGTGCACGGCGAGATGTCTTACGCCGGTCGAGACTCGCCAGGTGTGGTTCTGCTTGGACAGCCCTACGAGAAACAGCGGCGGATCGATACTGACCTGACTGGCGAAACCGACGAGACATCCCGACGGACCATCAGAGCCCCACACAGTAACCACGTACATGGGGTGGTCCAGTTGACTCATGAGATCAGCGAAATCGGCGGGCACATCCGATTCCGACGAGGCCGCGCCTACCATTGCCGTCTCCGATCCTCGGCGCCACACGGGGAGCCATACCCGCATGCGTGGCAGAGCCCACTCTAGGCGGCGTCCCCGATCCAACGGGCGGAATGCCCGATCTTGGAGTGGCCCTCGGTACTGAGGGCGTGCATGAACTCGTACTGCCGGCGCGAGCCGTCACGGGCCTGCCTGAGGCGGCCACCGGGCAGCACGAAATTCGCGCCGGTACGCAACAGATTCACCGGAATTCGCAGCATCGGATACCACGGCGGCATGTACGTGGGCAACCCGAGTCTGCGCATCTGCGCCCGGCCGATGTACGTCGTGGTAATTGAAATATGCTGTGCCCATGCGATTCTGCGGCGAATAGCCTCGAGATTCGAGTAACGCCAATGCAGCGGATCTTCGGCCATCGGCACTGCCATTGCCCGGCTGGTCTCATCGGGGCGATGCAACGACATCAGGTAGTGGTAGAGCCGCTTCATCGCGTCGCGGAAACTCACCGGAAGGTATTGCTCCTCGACACCCATGAGCCACCCCACATACCGCGTCAGGTGCGCGACATCTTCCAGTTCGCCAGGTGTCGCTACGATGCCAAACGATACCGATAGCACCGCCGGTACGTAGATCGCACCGAGAATGGTTGCCGCCATATCGGTTTGGTTGATCGGCACGCCCCAGTCCTGGCCCCGCCATTCCGGTAGGGCTTGGACATGCCGCCTCACCAGTGCATGAATCAGCCGAACGTGCAGAGTCGCCTGGTAACCGTCCCCCTGGGGCAAGAGACCGTCATCCGCGATCGTGCTGAGCGCCCATTGCATGGTTTCGGCGAAGCGCTGAGCGCTCCCACTTTTCCCACTTTGTCCCGTCTTGGTGAGAAGAAGTGTCCGATTGATACCCGACGCGGCGAAACCGCCCAGGAATGGGACGTCTCTGGCCAGGAAGATCGTGTCGAGGCCGCCACGCTGAAAGAGTTTCTGCCCGGCCCGAATTCGTGCCCAATCAACCCAATCCGGCGTTGCCTCGAGGCGCTCGAAGAAGACGCGCAGCGGTTCGGGAGGATTATCGAGGCCGCGGATCCCTTCGGCTATCGCCTCGTTGAAAAGCACTCGTGCGGAATCCATCCCGTGCGAGTACATCCAATCGACCAGGTCGTCCGCCGGCTGGTCCCCCACGTTCAAAGCGTCGCCGATGGTGCGCCATTCGGTGTCGGTTGGCGGGCGGATCAGCATTGCCCTGGCGAGCAGGCCGACGACGGGCACCTTGCCGCGGTCTCGAGGATGGCGGGCCGGGATGGAGGTGGCTGCACGGGGCGCCATAAGCGGTTCCTTCCGGAGTCGGAGGCAATTCTGGTGGAAGTCTCCACCAGAAGTTGTATTTGTGCAAGCACTGCACCACAATGGGTACATGGCAGCCATACGCGGTTACGGTGGGATATCTGCTGATCAACGACGTGCCGAGCGCCGCGCGCGCCTGCTGGACGCCTCGCTGGAAGTTGTGGGCTCGCAGGGCTACAACAGCCTCTCGGTCTCGGGTTTGTGCCAGACCACGGGATTGAATGACCGGTACTTCTATGAGCACTTCGAGAATCGCCACGCGATTTTCATGGCACTGGTCGATGAACTGGCGACGCAGACCTTGGCAGCCATGACCGATGCCATCGCGGCATCCGGGACCGACGAGCGTCAGGTCGTACGTGCCGGGTTGGGCGCCTGCATTGATCTGCTCACCGGGGATCCACGTAAGGCCCGCGTGGTATTTGTCGAAGCCCCCGCGCACAGCTCACATCAACATCGCACCCAGGTACGCGACATGTTCATCGCGTTGATGCGCTCCCAGGCGCGCCGTATGTCTGCCGGCGTCTTATCGCAGGATCTGGACCAGAGAGTCACCCTTGCGGGCGTCCAGTTGTTCGGTGCACTCATGGAGAGCGTGACGAGTTGGCTTGCCGGTGACCTTGCCATCAGTAAGAACCAGCTGATCGATCTCAGTGCCGATCTCCTGTTGACGGTGGCCAATCACGCGCTGGCCGTTGACAACATCTCCTCTGCCTGACGTTGCCGGCTACTTACCGGTGCGCTCGCGATGCTTGCATCCGGGCCAACAACACGGCCGCCGCTTTCCTTCTTCGAGTTCCTCTTGGGTCCGCCGTATGCGGCGTTCCCGCGTCGCGTCCTGCTTGGCATCCTCCACCCAGCAGATGAACTCATTGCGCCCCAGCGGTGTGATGTCTTGCCATAGGGCCAGAGCCGAGGGGTTCCCGATCAGCGCGGTGCGTAAGTCTGCGGGCAGCGTGTGCACCACCCCGCCAGGCACCTGCTTACTCACGGCGCAGGGCTGCCCTGGGCCGGAGGCGCGGGCTCATAGCCGGGCGGCGCGGGATCCTTCAGCGAGGTATACCCAGGAGGCAGCGGGGGCCCCGAGGGCGCCGGTGCATACGGGTCCCTGATCCTTCCAGGATTGGAGGACTCTGGGGCATTTGTCGAGATGTATCCCGGTGGCAGCTGCGGAGCGGGACCCGCGCCGGCGGGCCGTCCGGCGACACCTTCGGGCGTATCGAGTGGACCGTCGTGGGCTTGATGCCAAAGGTCGCGGATGGTCCCCAACGGGCCGCTCGAGCCCGAGCCGTAGGTGGGGTTCGCGATCTCGGGAACCGCGGGCTGAGCCGGTGGCGGAGGTGGCGGGCCCAGGGGGCCGGTGGCAGCTGCCGCCGCATCCGGAGTCGAGGGTCCCGGCGCAGGTCCGGGCACCCCGGGATCCGCGATGGCAGGGACCGACAGGGTTAGCGTGGCACCGGCGACGATTACGCCAGCGACAAACAGCTTGGCTGCGTCCATCGGCTCATCGTCGCATAGTCATTCTGCAGCCGCTGGTCAGCGACACCGGATGATTAGGCTCCCCGACATGATCAGCAGACGCGGATTTTCCACAGTGGCGCTCGCTGCGGCGATCGGCGCGACGACCCTCGGGGCATGCTCGAACGGTGCCCGAGTCGACGCGACGCGACCGCGCACACAGTTCCCTGCGCTCAAACAGATCGACGCGGGCCCGCTCAACGTCGGGTACGTCGATGAGGGGCCACCCGATGGACCACCGGTGATTCTGCTGCACGGTTGGCCCTATGACATTCACAGCTATCTGGACGTGGTGCCGCTTCTGACCGCCAAAGGATTTCGGGTTCTGGTCCCCTATCTGCGTGGATACGGCAGTACCCGCTTCAGGTCCGCCGACACCGTGCGCAACGGTCAACAAGCCGCACTTGCCAGCGATGTCATCGACTTCATGGACGCAGTGAAGATCCCGTCGGCCATCCTCGGCGGCTTCGACTGGGGCGCCCGCAACGCCGACATTGTGGCCGCCATCTGGCCTGAGCGTGTCAAGGCACTCGTCGCGGTCAGCGGTTACATCATCGTGAATCTCGAAGCCAACCAGCAGCCACTGTCACCACAGGCCGAACTGGGCTGGTGGTACCAGTACTACTTCTCCACCGACCGTGGCCTGCGGGGATATCGGCAGAACACTCGCGACTTCAACAAGCTCATCTGGCACAACGCCTCACCGACATGGAACTTCGACGACACCACCTATGACCGCTCGGCCGGCGCCTTCGACAACCCCGACCATGTCGACATCGTCATACACAACTATCGGTGGCGGCTCGGGCTGGCCAAGGGCGAACCACGCTACGACGCCCTCGAGGCAAAGCTGGCGGCCAAGCCAACCATCGGCGTGCCAACCATCACGATCGGTAGCGATTTCGACGGGCCGGCCAAGGACGGGGCAACCTACCGGAAGATGTTCACGGGCAAGTACTCCCACCGGATCCTGGACGGGATCGGCCACAACGTCCCGCAGGAGGCGCCCAAGGATTTCGCCGCCGCGATCATCGATGCGAACGCCCTTTAGGTTCTCCACGAAGGGCACCCGCCTAGAATCACCATCGAACAGGCGAACAGGTAGGGAATGAACTCACTCGGAATGTCGATCGGGGCTACACAGCTGGTCGCCACCGACGGCAACCCTGACGGCGTTCCTGTCGTGCGGGCATCGATGCTCACCTTGCATGACGATCGGCCCTCCGAGGTCGGCATCCCGAAGGAGCCTGGCCTGGGCCTGACCGGATTTGTCGATCGCGTCGGAGATCCCGTCGGAATCGTGGGTGCTGACGGATCGGTGCACAGCGCCGATTGGGTCATGGCAGAAGCCATCCGGGTCATGATCGCCGACGCTGCGGTGGTGGCCAGTTTCGAGACTCCCCCGGCGCTCGCGGCCGCCATCCCCGCGCATTGGGGCGCGCAGTCCATCGCCGCGTTGCGCGCCGCCATCGACAAAGTGCCTGCCCTGGCGCCAGGCGGGCGGCCGATGAAGCTGGTGCCGGATGCGCGCGCGGCATTGGTGAGCCTGCGCGATCGCGTCCCCAATCACGGAGTGGTTGTCGTCTGTGATCTGGGCGGAACGGGCACAAGCATCACGTTGGCCGACGCCACAAGCAATTTCGAGCCCGTCGGCGAGACTGTTCGTCATCGCGACTTCTCCGGACAACGTATCGACCAGGAACTCCTGGCCCAGGTCCTTACCGGCCTCGACCAGGATCCGGACGGCACCGCATCGTTGGGTGCCTTGACCCGCCTGCGTGAACGGTGTCGCGCGGCCAAGGAGCATCTGTCGACCGATACGACCACCGTGGTTCCCGTCGAGCTTCCCGGCCTCACCGCCGATGTGCGGCTCACCCGCAGCGAGCTGGAAGACCGGATCCGAGGCCCGCTTGCCGCGTTGATCACAACCATCCAAGAAACTCTGGAACGCAACAACATTCCTTCCGCTGGCGTCAGTGCCGTCCTCACCATCGGGGGCGGCGCCGGCATTCCTCTTGTGACTCAGCAGCTTTCCGAACGATTGCGATGCCCGATCATCGCCGCACCACAGCCCCAGCTCGCCGCCGCATTCGGGGCCGCCGTCATGGCCGGTCAACCAGACGAGACACCATCGCTCGAAGCGACCATGATGCGGCCGGTGCCGACGGGCGAGGAAACCGCGAAAAGCCCGGCATCCAAGCCCATCGACACCGTCGAGTCCGATAGCTTTGCCTGGTCCCAAGCCGATACTTCCCCGGAACTGCAGGAGTATCAGGACTACTCGACGCCGGTCACCGCCGCTCGCCCCGAGGTGACCTTCAGCCCCGGACCGGGCGACTACCGTGACACCGACCGGATGCGCTGGTTCCAGCGACCGTTCCTGTGGTTTCTTGCCGCCGCGGTGTTCTCGGCGGCCATATTCACCGCACTATTCATCGCGTGGCAGGACCGCGACGACGCACCGTCACCGAGTAACCGCACGTCGACCACGACGACGGCGACCAGCACACCCCATCCCTAGCCGCGAATGTTGGCTTAGGCCAGCCGCTGCGAGCTAGACGATACGAGCGGGAGAGTCATGACCGGCACCAGACGATTCTGGATCGCACTCGTGGTGGGGTTGGCAGCCTGCATCCTGACGTGGACGCTGTTGCAGCGTTGGCAGGTTGCCCTGCTCGCGGTGGTGATCGTCGCCGCGGCCATCAGTGTCGTGTGGGCGCTGATTGTCTTGTGGCCCATGGATCCGGAGCAGACGCGTGCGCGTGCGAGTAGCGAGGACATGGACGACGAGCTCGGCGATGTGGCGATGCTGCTGATACTGGTGGCCAGCCTGTCGGCAATCGGAATACTTCTGGTCTCTGCCAATGACGAGGACAAGGGCATCTACGCGGGCCTGTGCATAGGAGCGATACTGACCGTGTGGGCGATGCTGCACACGATCTACGCCGCTCGGTATGCCCGAATCTATTACCAGGACATCCCCGGTGGAATCGACTTCAATTCCACCGTGCCGCCACGCTACGTCGACTTCTACTACTTCTCGTTCAATCTCGGCATGACATATCAGGTCTCTGACACCGCCGTCACCGAGTCGCACATCCGCGACGTGGTCTTGAAACACTGTCTTTTCAGCTACGTCTACGGCACGGTAATCATCGCGTGCACGATCAATCTGGTGATCAATCTCGTCGGATAGATTTAGCCGCGTGCGTGCTGATACCGCGTGGTGTGGAAGTCACGGTTGCCGAATTCCGACTCAATCACGGTGAGACGCTTGAAGTAATGTCCGATGGCGAGTTCCTCGGTCATACCCATGCCGCCGTGCAGCTGAACCGCCTCCTGTCCCACCAGCCTGGCCGCACGCGCGATGGTCGCCTTGGCGGCCGACACCGCCCGGGTACGGCGTGCGCCGTCGAGATTGAGCGAGGCCAGGTACGAGGCCGCGACCGCCTGCTCGACCTCGATATGCATATTCACCATGCGGTGCTGCAGCGCTTGGAAATTAGAGATCGCCACGCCAAACTGCTGACGCTGCTTGGTGTATTCGACGGTGTCGGAAAGGACCTTGCGCAGCATCCCCACCGCCTCGGCCACGGTGGCGGCTGTGGCCTCGTCGAGTGCGGCATCGATCAGCGGCCACGCCTCGTCCACCTCCGAGATGCGCGCCGAATCCGGCACGCGCAGGCCGGATATCACCAGATCGCTGGCGTGATGGTCATCGATCGTCCGGTAGTGGTGTACGTCCATCCCCGATGGCGGATCGGCGGGATCGAACGGTATCGCGAATAGTGTGAGACCCGCGGTGTCGGCCGCATCACCGGAGGTCCGCGCGGTGATGATCAGATGGGTCGCGATCGGTGCGTCAGTGACCACGATCTTTTCCCCGTCGAGCACCCAGTGCGGACCATCGCGGCGCGCGGTGGTCCGCACGGAATGGAATGCCTGGCCGGAAGTTGTTTCCAGGGCCGCAAATCCGGTGACAACATCGCCGGACGCGATTCCGCCGACGAGTTCTGTGGCAAGGTCGCTACTCGAGCGCCGGAGCAGCCCGCCACCAAGAACCACGGTGCCGATGAATGGCTCGACTACCAGATGCTGCCCGAGCACCTCGGCGATGACAAGAACTTCCTCCGCGCCGCCACCCAAACCACCGCGTTCCTCAGGCAGTGGCGCGCCGAGGATGCCGAGCTCCTCGGCAAAGGACTTCCACACCTGCGGCTGCCAGCCGACATCCGAGCGCGCCGCACGTCGGCTGGTGTCCAGGGCATAGCGGTTGGACAGGAAGTCCGAGACAGAGTTCTTGAGGAGTTGCTGTTCGTCGGTCAGGTTGAAATCCATGGTGATGTTCGCTCTTGTCTGTCAGAGACCCAGCTGGGCCTTGGCGAGGATGTTGCGTTGAATCTCGTTGGAACCGGCGTAAATTGATCCAGCCCGATCATTGAAATAATGCAGCGGTGCCACCGCCTGCCATAGCTCACCGCTGTGGTACCCATCGGCGGGCGGGGTGTACTCGACCACCGGGCCACCCGGCTTCGTGACATGGGGCTGATACACACGACCGCGCGGACCGGCGGCCTCCAGCGTGAGCGTGGTCAACGCTTGAGAGAGTTCGGTGCCAAGGATTTTCAGCATCGACGAGGCCGTGCCGGGGTTACCGCCACCGGCGACAACCGCCAGCACGCGGTGCTCAAGAACTTCCAATACGTCGACACGAATCGCGAGGTCGGCAAGCTTGGCGCGGAACAAGGGATCTGCTGCCAGGGTGCCGTTGTCGGTGGGCACTGATTGGGCTGCAGCGGTCAACTGATCGAGACCCACCTGCAGCATGGGTGCCACCGCCCCACCACCGCGCTCGAACTCGAGAAGATACTTCGCGACAGTCCACCCCTCGTCGATCTCACCGAGGACATTCGCTTTGGGCACTCGCACGTTGTCGAAGAAGACGACGTTCTGCACCTCCTCCCCCGAGCTCATCACCAGTGGCTTGACGTCGATTCCGGGCGAGGTGAAGTCGATGAGGATGAAGGTGATACCGAGCTGCTTCTTTGGGCCTTTGGCGGTGCGAACGAGAGCAAACATCCAATTCGCCTCGCGTGCATGGGTTGTCCAGATTTTAGAGCCGTTGAGGATGAAGTCGTCACCATCGGCGACCGCCGACATCTGCAACGACGCCAGGTCCGAGCCGGATTCCGGTTCGCTGTATCCCTGACAGAAGAACACCTCGCCAGTCAGGATGCGGGGCAGGAAGAAGTCTTTCTGCTCCTGGGTGCCGAACTTGACGATAGCGTGCGCAACCATCCGAATACCCATGGGCGACAGGGCCGGCGCCCCGGCGATCATCGACTCGACCGCGAAGATGTAATGCTGCGCAACGGTCCAGGGCTGACCACCGTACTTCACCGGCCAGGCCGGCGCGGCCCATCCCTTCTCATGCAGGATCGCCTGCCATTGCAGGCTCGCCTCATGGTCGCTGTACACACTCGTTTGCAGGCGCCCGGCCGAACGCAAGTCCTCCGTGAGGTTCTCTTCCAGGAACTCCCGAACCTCGGTGCGGAATTGTTCTTCCTCTGCCGAGAAGGCCAGGTCCATGTGCACTCCGTTGCGTCGAGTCGGTGATGTGAAGACGATGAATAGCATTAATCTGGATGCAAGCGCATTCAGATTAATGCGCGTCGGCTCCCCGGGCAACACCGGCTCCTGCAAGTGCGTTTCACCACAGCGTCGGACAACATGACGACCGCACCCGCTCCCGTGGCCGTCGTTTTTGTTGACAGAACGACCAGGATCGTCCACACACATCCAGACCGATATGGCGGGAAACGGGGCCAAAGCCCCAAGCCGCACCGACGTCTGGTCGCGGGCCGAAGTGGACGTTGCCCCGTCCTCGACTGACTGGCCACCACTGGATGGATGTGGCCACCTCCGGATAGTGACTGCAATCGCCAATATCTATCAAATTACTTGTACTGCAACATGTTTCAATCAATTTGCCCGCCGCTTACGTTGCGTCCACGGGTAGAGATTCATTGTTTCTTTCGATGTAGAAGGGTGTCATGAGCGGATATCGCTTTTGTGTGAATGTGGTGACGGCCAGCTTTCTAGCCACAGCCGGAGCTGCTGGGTGGTTGGGTTTGGCTGCGACGGCTGCGGCAGATCCGGGTAGTGGCAGCAGTTCGCATGATTCAGGCGGGTCGCACAGCTCTGCTGCTGGGTCGCACGGCCCGGGTAGTTCGCGACCTGGTGGCTCTGGGGCTTCAGGATCAGCTGGGGCCAGGCCCGGCCATGAGTCAAAGACTCCCCGTGCTGCAGGGAATTCGCCAACACAGCACGGTGGCGGCACCCAAGGCGGTCACACCGGCACGAAGTCTTCTGGCGGCACCGATGCGCCTGGACATTCGACGGCGATAAAGCCGAAGGCCCCGCCCAGCCCGCATTCGGCAGATTCGCCGTCCACGGCGACCAAAGATGTCGCCGGCGGCGGCGTTCCGACCAAAGAGAAGCGAGCACTAACAGATCCCAAGCCAGGTACGCCCGAGACCGCACGAGTATCCGGCGCCGGAGGCAACGGCGTGGGTCCCGAAGCTGATCACAAACCCGGCGGTAAGCCAGCGAGCACGCAACCGGGGCACGCTGTCAAAACTGGCGAAGACGGTTCAAAAGCGTTACGCCCCCAGCACGTAGAGGGTCACAAAGAAGGTGATCGTGCAGACGCCAAGGGCGAACAGCGCCCTTCGCCCAGTACGAATGGCGAATGGAGGTCCCACAGCAGTGGAGCTTCACTCAACTCTGAGCAGAACACCGCGGCCAACAAGTTTCTGGAACAGGCACGGCGGGCCGAACCCCTTATCACCCAATCCCTCCGAGGCATCGTTGACAATGCGCCGGGCAGTCAGCTCACAGGTCTGGGAAAGCGGCTCAAGACAGAAGAATCATTCAAACGGAAGCTCTACACGTCCATCGTGACGACTCCGAATCTGAGCACTGCCGAGCACCTTGCAGATATGAAGGATTCTGTGAGATACACCGTGCAATCGCCCCATGAGCTTTACACGGCGAACACACAGCGGGCGATTGATCGCCTGGTCGCGGAAGGCTACGAGCCTGTCAAGTTCAAGAACACATGGGACAAGCCGGGTTATCAAGGCATCAATAGCTTCTGGCGCGAACCGACAACGGGGCATACCTTTGAAGTCCAGTTCCACACGCCCGCGAGCTTCGATACCAAGACGCAGGCGCACTCCCTATATGAGGAAGAACGCCTTCCTAGTACCTCACCGCAGCGGGCCAATGAACTGCAGCAGAAACTGAATCACGCGTTCGACGCGGTCCCACGCCCGAGTGGCAGCTCGTCGATATCTCTACCGCCGAACGGAAAACGTAAATGAGTAAGACACCAGTCACCTTCTACGCGCTTTTGGCTGGTGGTCGCACACCAGAAAACCCAGCAGGAATTGTCAGGCGGGTCCACACAGACCCTCCCATCGACGAGGCCTTCGGCCGGGACCTGGAGTGGCACCCCACCGAGTACATACGCCGCTACTACCTCGGACACAACGATGTAGATCACGTCGAAATCGACGAAGGTTCCGCTAAGTCAGTCCTCGACAGATGGCGTATCGAGTGGGCCGAACAGGACGGAGCGGGCGGCGCTCGTTAGCCCGGACTCCAGAAGACGACTCGACAAGCGCACGCCGTACGTGACCGAAGAGTGCCGACAAGGCTCATATCGGTCACGTACGGCATGGCGCCGATTTTGCCGTGACCGGCAGAGCCTGAACCGGCAATACCGGCTCCTGCAAGACTGGTCGGGTGTCATCCCCCGCCGGTCGCTCCTACAGCGGCCTACCTGCCGACGAACGCCTGGCCCGGCGTCGGCAGCAGCTGCTGGAAGCGGGGCTGGACATCCTCGGCGCCCCGGAAGGACCCGGCGACCTCACCCTGCGCGCGGTCTGTCAGCGGTCCGGCCTGGCGCAACGCTATTTCTACGAAAGCTTTGCCGACAAGGACGAATTCGCCGTCGCGATCTTCGATTGGGCAGTTGAGGGGCTTGCCTCGACGGTCGAGGCCGAAGTGGCCGCGGCACCACCGCGCCTGCAGGTCAGAGCAGGTATCACCAGCGTGGTGCGCGTCATCAACGCCGACCGGCGCATCGGACAGCTGCTGTACAGCCCCAGCCAGGTCAACCCGGTACTGGTCCGCAAGAGGTTCGAAGCCACCGCGATGTTCGTCTCGCTGTTCGCCCAGCACCTACGCGACTGGTTCCGTCGCGACGATCAGGGCAACCTGCCCGTGCTGGCCCATTTCATCATCGGGGGCGTGGGCCAGGCCGTCGCGGCGTGGCTGCATCAGGACGTCGCGGTCGGTGAGGACGAGCTGATCGAGCAGCTCGTCGAGATGCTGCTCGCCCACGGTCCCGAACGCTCCGCGCAACTCTGAATAGCCCCCGGATCGGTCTCATACCCATACCCGGCGACGGTATTCTGAGTATTAACTGAATTCGCCATGAGAGCTTCCTGATTTTCCCCTGCTCGATGTAGACAGATCCTCTGAAACTGATATATGCATAGATAGCCATGAATTGGCATGCCGCGAAACGCGGCGGGACAGATTAGCTGGATTTTCGACGTGCAGAGAGGCATGGATATGAACGTGTTGACGGCAGTGGGTTCGGCAATGACCCTCGGGATCGTGACACTGATCGGGGCGCCAGCCGCGGCGGCCGCACCGGAACCCCCACCGGTGTGTTACGCGAACCAGCCCAGTGTCAGCGCCACTGAGTTTGACCCGTGTCTGGCGCCGGGTGACATCGAGTACCAGCAAGGCGCCCATCAGCCGACCTACGACGGCGCCAATCCGTTGACGCCACCCGGTGTGAACCCGTTCGTGCCGGACGGCACCAATAAGAACAACGCCGGCTAGCGGGCTACGCGACGCGCCGGGCGCACCTGCCAGACACGCGGAAAAGCTCTTGAGAACAGCGGCTCCGCGAGCCAAGGATGTAGGCGTGAATTACGGTGAGGTGCTTGAGAAGTTGGTCGCGTGGGCCGCTGAGACAGACGCCGTCCGGGCGGTCATTGTCACCGGATCCGGGGCCAACGGGGATGATCACGTCCTATCGGATCGCGATATCGAGCTGTATGCGCCCGATCCCGATGACCTGGCGGACGACGATTCTTGGTGGTCGGACTTGGGCGAGGTCCTCGTGGTCGAGCGCCTGGAAGACGAAGACACTGGGTACCCCACCCGGCTGATCTACTACGCAGGCGGCAAGCTCGATTTCACCCTGGTGCCTGCCGAAGACCTGGCCACCGCGCGGCACGACAGACCCTTTCTGGTCCTTCTCGACAAAGACGATCTCGCGCCGGACCCGGAGTCGGTGGGCGCGCCCGAGGGTGCGCTACCGGACGAGGAGGAGTTCGAGGAGTGTCTGCACTGGGGTTACGCCGCAGTGTTGATGTGTGCGAAAGCGATAGTGCGCGAGGAACTCTGGTCGGCCAAGCTACGTGACCAGGACCTCAAGGAGGAACTGCTGCGGGTCATCGAGTGGGATCACACCGCGAGACATGGCACCGCCCATGACACCAGATATCTGGGCTCCCGGATGAGCAGCTGGATGGACTCGGACATCCGCGAGGAGCTCAACGGGTGCTGGGGCCATTTCGATGCTGTCGACACCCTCGACGCCTTGCGACGGACCGTTGACCTGTTCGCACGCCTGTCCGCGCGCACGGCCGCCGCCCTCGGCTTCCCACCGTTCGATCACGAACGGCTGCAGCGCGAGATCGAGCGGATCCTGTCACTGCGCGTCTAGAAGGTTGTGGAAGTTCGGCACCAGGACACCTCATGATGGAGGGCATGGAATCCTCCCGCGTCGATCGGTGGCTGTGGGCGGTCCGGTTGACAAAGACCAGGCCGGATGCCGCCGCGGCATGCCGAGGCGGACATGTGCGAATCAACGATCGACCGGCGAAGCCGTCGACGACCGTGTCCCCCGGCGACGAGGTTCGCGCTCGGGTCGGTGACACCACGCGAGTCGTGAAGGTGGTGCGGGTAATCCAGAAACGGGTTGGCGCCGTCGATGCGGTGACCTGTTATCTCGACCGAACACCTGCACAGCCCGCTGTCCCATCGGTACTGGTCGCCGCGCGTGATCGTGGTGCCGGGCGGCCGACCAAACGGGACCGGCGAGTGCTCGACAAGTGGCTTGCGGGTCGGGAATGAACCGTCAGTAAACGTCGCGCACGTACCGATGGTTCTTGATGAGATCGTTGACGTACGCATGGGCACCAGCGGCGTCCATTCCCCCGCAGCGAGTGACGATCTCATGCAAGGTGGCGTCTACGTCCTTGGCCATATGGTCGGCGTCGCCACACACATACAGGTACGCACCATCCTGCAACCAGGCGAACAACTCCGCCGCGTTCTCCGACATGCAGTGCTGGACATACCGTTTCGGTTCCCCCTCAGCACCGTCACGGGAGAACGCGAGATCGAGGCGGGTCAGCGCGCCCGAATCCACGAAGCCCTGTAGTTCCTCCCCATAGAGGAAACTAGCGGCGCGACGCCGGTCCCCGAAGAACAGCCATGAACGCCCCGAGGCGCCCATGGCCTGCCGCTCCTGCAGGAAACCGCGGAACGGAGCGATACCGGTGCCCGGACCGACCATGATGATGGGTACGTCGGCCGCCGGTAGCCGGAACGTGTGGTTGGGGCGCAGATGCACCCGCATCGTCTGTCCACGATCTGCCAGGAAGGTCGATGCCACTCCGCCATAGGTGCGTTCGGCATCGGTGTACCGGATGGTCGCCACGGTCAAGTGCACGCTGTCGGGATGGATGAGAGGACTCGAGGCGATGGAGTAGTCGCGGAACTGAAGCGGCCGCAGGTTGTCCACCAGCTCGTCAACGGTCAACTCCCCCAACCTGATCAGATCGAGGACGTCTTTCCCGTACAACCAGGAACCCGGCGCGGGCACGACATCGCCGCCCAGGGCCGCGACAGCGTCAGTGTCATCTGTTCGGGTAGCCACCAGACTGCGAAGGGTGCGTGAGGGAGTACGGATCTCCAGGTGATCTGAGAGCAGCTCACCAAGGGGCTCGTCGTGACCGGTCACCCGATGATCAGCGTCTACGCCGAGTTCGGCAAGTATCGCCGCGACAAGGGCGGGGTCGTTGCTCGCGTGCACGGCAATCGAATCACCTGCCTCATAGGAGATTCCGGAGCCAGTGAGGTCCACTTCATAGTGGCGCACTTCTTTGTCGGATTCGGTGGTGGTGAGCAGCCGGTTGACGAGCAATCGGGCCTCGACAGGTTCGTTGCGGTCGCGTTTGGGCTGTGTGGGGGTCTCGGTCACGGCTGCCGGCGTGGAGGCATCGCTCTGGCCCGCGGACAGGCGCTTGACGAGGTCGGTGGTCCATTCCTTCGAGGGCTGCAGATACGGCCCATCCACATCGACGCGGTCGGTGAGCTTCACCGCGCCGAGCGCCTCCAAACGTTGATCGAGCAGCAGACCCGCGTTGCAGAAGAACTCGTAACTGCTGTCACCCAGCGCCAGCACCGCGTAACTCAGGTGCTCCAGCCGGCCTGCCGCCTCGGCGCTGATCGCCTCCCAGAACAGCAGTGCGTTGTCGGTGAACTCGCCATCGCCGAATGTCGACACCACCGCGACGAAATGCGATGCCGACTGCAAGTCCGCGACATCAATCTGGTTGAGCTCGATCGCCTCGGACTTGATTCCGGTGGCCTCTTCCAGGGCCTCGGAGAACGACATCGCAGCGTCCTCGGCGTTGCCCATATCGGTGCCATAGCCGACGATCAACGAAAAATCCGGCTGGGCGGTCACAGCACTCCCTCACTCGCGCGCGCGGGGCTGCTCCCCAGCGCTGGGTGAGGGCGACCTTACTTTGACGCGCAACGCCGTGGGGATCTCCCCCTCTCTTTTCCCGGTACCGCACCTCTGACCGGCTAACATTCGAAGGTGGCCTGGCTGGATACCTGGTGGCAGTACGACGTGGTGGACGGTTACAAAGGTCCCCTGCTGCTCGGCTTCGTGGCGTTCGTGGTGACCTTCGTGGTGACGCGCACCATTACCCGGCTCATCCGTGACGGACGGGGCCCGTTTCACAACATCTCCGGTGGCGGCGTCCACATCCACCATTCCGTGCCGGGCGTGATCCTGTTGATCGTCGGAGGGTTCACAGCGCTCGGCTCTCCGCCGTTGTCGGTGTGGACATACCTCGCCGGTCTACTGGTGGGGATCGGCGCATCGCTGGTGCTCGACGAGTTCGCGATGATCTTCCATCTGGAGGACGTCTACTGGTCCAACGAAGGACAGCTTTCGGTCGATATGGTCACGCTTGCCACCGCCTGCATCGGTCTGGCCGCGGTCGGTGTCTCGCCGCTGAATGTGGATGGCCTGACCGGCGTCATCGCCATCGCTCGCGGGGTCGCGGTGATGCTGCTGCTGGTACACCTGGGGCTGGTGGCGCTCACCGCCCTCAAAGGCAAGTACCCCACCGCGATGATCGGCATTTTCATCGCCCCCATCGCCTGGTGGGCGGCGGTTCGCCTGGCCCGCCCGACATCCCCGTGGGCGCGGTGGCGCTACTCGCCGGAGAAGCTCGAACGAGCGCGGCAGCGGGCCCTGGTGTTCGACCGCCGGTGGGGTCCGGTACGCCGGCGATGGCTCGACGCTATCGGTGGGACACCAACCCCCGAGCTCCCTCACGCACCTACAGACTCGCGGACCCGCTGAGCGACCTCGGCGAGTGTTCCTTCCGTGTGTACCGGTGTGCCCCACCGCGGGTTGACCTCGAGCTGCACCCAGCTGGTGCAGCCGACATGCCCGTTGTCACGGGGAATTCTCACAGGCATGACCAACGGGTACGCACGCACCACCAAGACTGTCAGCCGGTGTTTGGGCCGGAAATCCACGCGGTCCTCACGAATGGATTCGGCTGTCCAGATATGCAGCGACGCAATCTCTTCGAGCGCCTCGGGCCGAGTGACCTCGATTGCGGCGACAACCTCGGCCCCGGCTCGCACCACTACGTCGGTTTCGGTGCTATCGGCGGCGGCACGCTCGAGTACGTCATGGTGTTCGGGTCGCACCCGTTCGGCGTAGCCGTGCACGATCGTCGGGAAGAGCAGGAACCGGGAATCGGCAAGCGTGAAACGCTTCTCGTGAATTCCGCCCTTGCGCAGCAGAATCTGCTGTCGGCCGTCGAGCAGCGCGTGCACCGCCGCGCTCCATTCCTTCAGCGCGGTGGTCACATATTGAGACTACGGCCGCGGTGTCACCAGCACCGGGCAAGCAGCCTTGTGAATCAGCGCATGGCTGGTGGATCCGAGGAAGAATCCCGCGACGTCACCGCGGCCGCGGCTTCCCGTGACGATCAACTGCGCGCCCTCGGACGCGCGGAGCAGGACATCGGCGGGATGCCCGATCGCGAGAACGCGCCGCACCGGTACGTCCGGATGCTTCTCCTGCCAGCCGGATAGACGCTCGGCAAGAATCTGTTCCTGGCGCCGTTCCTCTGTGGTCGAATCGACGGCGCTCCACGCGGTGTACGCGTAGACGTACCCCGGCGGAATGTTGTTCCAGACATGCACCGCCACCAGCTCGGCGTGTCGCATCGAGGCCTCTTCGAACGCCCACGCAAGCGCGCCGTCGCTGGAATCGGAATCGGCGACTCCCACGACAACCGGCCCTGCAGGTCCCGCCGCTTCTCTCACCACGACAACCGGGCTGTGCCCCTTCGCGGTCAGCGATACCGATACCGAGCCGGCCATCATGCCGGTGAATCCGCCGAGCCCGCTGGACCCGAGCACCGTCATGACAGCGTTTCGGGACAACTCCACGAGGATCGCGACGGGCTTACCCGCCGCCTTGACCGTGGACACGTCGACATTCGGGAACAGTGCGTAGACATGGTCCTTGGCCTGACTGAGGAACTCGGCACCATCGGTGTCCAGGTGATCAAAGAAGCTCGCCGACGCCCCCAGGTTGTAGCCCTGCCCGAAGCTGCTGTGATCGACGGCGTGCACCAGCGTCAGCGGCAGATTCCGCTGCTGGGCCTCGGCGCCTGCCCACGTCAGGGCGTGGAGCGCCGATGTCGATCCGTCGACACCGACAAGAATGTGGGGGTTGGGTGTCGTGGTGGTCATGGCTCCTCCGATGCGATAGGGCGGCTCTGCTCCTCCTCCCCGACACTATTGGCCGCCCGGCGCGGCAGCCATGGGCCAAAATCCCCACTGCCAGTGACTTTCGCCCATACAAAAGTGGGCTTCATCACGTCATCGACGTGTCATTCGTGTTGGCAGAGCTTCCATTTGGAGCTCACCAGCCGGTAGATAGCATGACTAAGGACTCTCGTGATCCTGCTAGCGTTGTGCGTAACGGAATCTCGCCGACCGTCGATATGGACGTCGGGGGAACTGGTGGAAGGTAGACGAGAATGCCCTTGACGGCGAAGTTGATTGTTGGTTCTGGCGCGATGGCATTGTCGCTGGTTGCAGGCGGTGGAATCGCGTCCGCCGACCCGGATGTGACGGCCATCGTCAACACCACATGCACATACCCGCAAATCATGGCGGCACTGAACGAGCAGTCGCCCGCGGCGGCACAGCAGGTGAACGCGAATCCGATCGCCGGTGCCTGGCTGCAGCAATTCGTGGCGTCGCCCAAGGTGAAGCGCCAGCAGATGGTCAACGAGGTACGGGGCATGCCGGCCGTTCAGGAGTACACCGTCCTGATCAACCAGGTCGCCAACTCCTGCAATAACTACTGAGCGGCGATTTTCCCGCCGCTGCCCCATAATGGGAAGTGGCGGCCGGTCCATCGAAGCGTCGGCACGCTTGCTAGGCCTGATCCTCGGTGTGACGTATATCCCGCCGACTATCAGACCTCATCGACTTAGGCTAGGCTTGGTTTAACTGACCCCAGGAGGCCGGGGAACCGGCGTCTGCCAGGTCGCGACCATGCCGAGCGCTGGTCAGGGCGGGTTCGCTCAACGAACGAGAAACCCAACGTCACACGCTGGATACGCCGTGCGCGGCGCTGGGTGAGGAGAATCGGCTGAACGGGCTGTATGACCAGAGCCAGGAGAAAAATAGCTGCGGTGTCGGCTTCCTGACCCGTAAAGACGGCATCCAGACACACGATGTCGTGCGCAAGCTCCACGAGGCACTCTGCGCCGTGCCGCACCGAGGAGGAATGTCTTCCGAGGGCGTTGGTGACGGCGCCGGCGTGAACATGGACCTGTCCTTGCGCTTCTTTTCCGAACTGACCGGCGATCCCGACTTGCTGCCGGGCAAGTTCGGGGTGGGCAACTTCTTCTTGCCCACCGACCCCGCATTCCACCCCGAGGCCGAGGCGGTCATCGAACAGGCCCTGCGGGCACAGGGATTCACGATCCTGCTCACACGGGATGTGCCGGTGGACAACGGGGCGATTCGCCCTGCCGCCGTGAAATACCAGCTGCCGATTCGGCAATGGGTATTCCGTTCCGATTCCGAGCGCAAGACACATGAGGCGCTCATGGCGATCGAGGCCGTGGCCTACACGCGCCCGGAACTGCTTGGGCTCTATCCACTCTCGCTCAGCACGCACACTCAAGTCCTCAAAGGGCGCCTGAACTCCAACGAAGTGGTGCCGTACTTCAGCGACCTGTCCGATCCGCGGATGGAAGTGCACTCGATGTTCTTCCATACCAGGTTCTCCACCAACACCGCACCGAATGCGACCATGGCTCAGCCGTTCCGGCTGATGGCGCACAACGGTGAGCTCAACACAGACAAGAAGAATCGCTTGTCCGAGAATGCGATCGCGCTGGCCCGTAACCGGGCCATTATTCGCCCGGTGGGGCAATCGGACAGTTGCCGACTGGATCAAACCCTGCAAAGCCGGGTGCTTGAGGACGATCTCGACCTCGTCACCGCCGTCGTTGCGATGATGCCGCCCGCATGGGAGAACGACACAACACTCTCGCCCGGCGTGACGGCGATGCTCGAATACTTCAGCCTCTACGAGGAGAAGAACGACGGCCCCGCCGCGCTGATCTTCGGGGACGGCAACATCATCGGTGCGCGCCTGGACCGGCTTGGGCTCAGGCCACTACGCACGGTCGAGACGGCCGAGTACCTCGGAGTGATGTCCGAGGCCGGACAGATCTACTTCGACCCCGACACCGTGATCGAGCGCGGCCGCATCGAGGCCGGCGGCATGCGCTACTACGACCATGCCGAAGGCCGTTCCTACGGAACCATCGAGGCTCTCGAAAAGCTTGCCGCGCGCCATGATTACCCCACCATGCTGGCGCAGGCCCGCGTGAACATCGCGGACTTGCCCCACGTGCCCCCGGCGGGCCAGGGCTCGCCGGCACGATACGACGGCGATCTCGACCGTCACCAGCGATACGTGGCGTACTCACTCAACCAGGAAAGCTTCAAGTTCCTGATGGATCCGATGCTGGCGACCGGTCAGGAGAAGATTTCCGCGATGGGCTACGGCGCAGCCATCAACGCCCTCTCCAATCAGGAAGGTGGCGTTGCGAAGTATTTCTCGCAGCGGTTCGCGCAGGTGACCAACCCACCACTGGATTCCATCCGCGAGGCGGATGGAATGACCTTGCGTGTTGCGCTCGGCGCAAAGCCCAACAGCGGGGCTCAGCCCGCACCGCAGATCGTGGTGCCCTCCCCCATCCTGACCCATCTCGACATGCTCAAGATCCGCGAGCAGCAGGGCACCCCGGTCCGGCGTTTCGGGATGCGCTATCGCATCGAGCTCTCCGACCCGGCATCCAACGCCGAACGAATCGTGCGGGCCATCGATGAACTATGCGATGCGGTAGAGCAATTCGCGCGGGAGTCCGGCGGCATTGCGGTGATCTCCGACCGCCATGTCTCCAGTGATCGCGCGGCAATGCCCCTCATCATCGTCATCTCCGCCATCAATCAGCGGCTGATCGAAGAGGGCCTACGGCTGCGTGTTTCTTTGATCGCCGAGAGCGGACAACTGTGTTCCTCGCACCACGTGGCCGCCGTGCTGGGATTCGGCGCGTCGGCGGTGTACCCGCTGGCCGTACAGATGCGGGCCGAGGAGAAGTACGGGGCCGATGCCGACAAGGCGTTCAAACATTTCGCCAAGGCGGCCGAGAAGTCACTGATGAAGACGATGGGCCGCGTGGGCCTATGTACCGTCGAGAGTTACATCGGCGGCGAGTTCTTCGAACCGAATTACCTCGATACCTCTGATCCGGTGTTGCACAGATACTTCCCCAATGTCGTGTCACCGGTCGCCGGTGTCGGTTTCTCTACTCTCGCGACAGCTGTCGCCGACTGGCATGCGCGTGCACTGGCGGTGACCGGCGAGAAAGACGTTCCGCTGCTGGGGCTGTTCAAAGAGCGAGCCGAGGGCGCGGGCCACTCGTACGGCACCACGGCAGTGCGCGGATTCGTCGATATGACCGAGGAAGCCATCTCATTCGGGGACGAAGCGCGCCCGGAAAACCCCGACATGGCCGACCCGACCTACCTGAGGCTGCTGCCACTGCACCAACTCGAGGGTGCGTTCGGGCTGGACGACGGCGCATACCGCAACAACAGCTTTGACGAGCTGCCCACGCGTGCTGTCGATAGTTTCGACATCACACCGGGCTACCGCAGTTTTGTCCGGGCGATGAACACAGAACGCACCCGGCGCCCGGCGGCGCTTCGGGACGTGCTGGCGCTGCCCGCCGATGTGAATTTCGTGCGTACCGCCAACGAGTTCCGCAGGGAAATGGGGCAATTCGCCCGGTTCGGAAACAACGACTTTCAGGTGCGTGGCCTGTCCTGCCGGGACTCCGATGGCAAGTTCGTGCTGCGGCTCTCACACACCCACGAGCGGCTCGCGGCGCTGGCAGCCTCGCTTCGGGTCCGGTTCGGCGCTGACATCACCAGCCAGGAGATCATCGGCGACGAGCTGCATCTGAAGGCGACCGGCCAAGCGGCGAGCTACCTGACGAAGATCAGGACGGCTCCGGATTCGGTTTCCCTGTCCTCAGTGCAACCGGCCAGTGAAATCACCCCCACGCTGACATCGGGAGCCATGAGCCACGGCGCGTTGGTGGCCCCGGCGCACGAGGCCGTGGCCCACGGAACCAACTTGGTTGGCGGACTCTCCAACTGCGGCGAGGGCGGCGAACACATCAGCCGTTACGGCACCATTCGCGGCTCCCGTATCAAGCAGTTCGCCTCCGGGCGCTTCGGAGTGTGGGCGGGATACCTTGCCGACCCGATGCTCCAGGAGCTGGAGATCAAGATCGGGCAGGGCGCCAAACCCGGTGAAGGCGGCCAGCTTCCAGCGCCGAAGGTAACCGTCCAGATCGCCGCGGCGCGCGGAGGAACCCCGGGTGTCGAACTCGTCTCTCCTCCGCCCCATCACGACACGTACTCGATCGAGGACCTCGCGCAGCTGATCCACGATTGCAAGGCAGCCCGTGTCCGGGTGATCGTGAAACTGGTTTCTTCGGAGGGCATCGGCACGATTGCCGTGGGTGTTGCCAAGGCCGGCGCCGATGTCATCAATGTCGCGGGCAACACCGGTGGCACCGGCGCGGCGGCCGTGACAAGCCTCAAGTATGCGGGCCGCTCGGCGGAAATCGGTGTAGCCGAGGTACATCAGGCTTTGTGCGCCAATGGAATCCGGCAGAAGGTTGTGCTCCGCTGCTCGGGCGCGCATCAGACCGCCAGCGACGTCATCAAGTCAGCGCTGCTGGGGGCGGACAGTTTCGAGTTCGGGACCACCGCCCTGATGATGCTCAAGTGCGTCATGGCCAAGAACTGCAACATCAAATGCCCGGCCGGGCTGACGACCAACGCCGAGGTCTTCGAAGGTGACCCTCGGGCACTTGCCCAGTATCTGCTGAACATCGCGCACGAAGCGCGGGAGCTACTGGCGACGCTCGGCCTGCGGACGCTGCGTGAAGCGCGCGGTCGCAGCGACCTCCTGCATCTGCTGGATCACCCGTCGAGCATCGGCACCCTCGATCTGCGCCGCATGCTTGCCGTGGCAGAGGAATTCGTCGTCCAGAATCCGGTGTACATGGAAAAGGACTACTCGGTGGACGATGCGTTCACCGAGCAGCTCGACCTCGACGGCACGGTACTGCCACCCAGACAGCTGACCAACCAGAACAAGAGCGTCGGCGGACAACTCGCGATCGATATCGAGCGGATGCTCAACTATCAAGGGGCAGAAGGATCCGCGGTCGCCGTTGACGAACGTGGCCGTCGTTACTTGCTACCCGAGAGCGTCTCGATCACCACAACGGGCTCGGCAGGCCAGAGCTACGGCGTGTTCTGCAACGACGGCATGATGCTGATGCACACGGGCACCTGCAACGATGGAGTCGGTAAGAGCGCCTGCGGCGGCACGATCACCGTGCGCTCACCCGGCGGCGGTTCGGAGGCGCCGGGCGGCAACGTCCTGATCGGAAACTTCGCCCTCTTCGGTGCTTCGGGGGGACGCCTGTTCGTAGAAGGCCAGGCCGGCGACCGATTCGCGGTTCGGAACTCGGGTGCAACGGCAGTGGTCGAGGGCGTCGGCGAATTCCTTTGTGAATACATGACCAATGGTGCCGTGCTCAACATCGGCGGATTCGGCAAGGGCGTGGCGAACGGGATGAGCGGCGGCTTCCTGTACCAGTACGACCCGCACGGCGAACTGCCCTCGAAGGTCAGCAGCGACTCGGTGCTGGTACTGCCCGTGACCGATGCCCCGTTCCACGAGGCCGCAGCCCGCATCCTGCTGCAATGGCATGTGGCGGCCACCGGGTCAGTCAGAGGCCAAGCCCTGCTTGATGATTGGCAGAGCACCCGAGAGCACCTGGTCTACACGATGTCGCGGGCGCTGTTGCAGTACCAGGATTCCGACGCCATTCTGCAAGGCAAGACACGCAAGGAACTGCTGGACGAATTGGCCGCCGCCCTGGCCGGCTACCAAGTACACAAGTTCAAGCTGTCCTACCGCAGCCAGCGCGATGTCCTCGAAGGATCGGTGCCCGCATACGGCGACACCGATACCGAAGGGATGTACGCGCTGCTGAACACCTACACGGTGCTGAATATGGCCCAGCAGCTCGCGCTGTCCAGGATGCCGAACGTCACGGACGTCACCGACCCCCGGATCGGCAAGGCAGTGCGCAATCTCGTACTCACCGAGGACTTCTTCTTGATCCAGAAGCTGCAGAAGTATGCACGTGAGGCGATCGACGGGCATAGCGATGAGGACCTGGCCGTGCTTATCGCGGACAAGCGCCTCAACGATTACAAGGAGGCGCTGAGCCAACGCAACGTCTTGTCCATGGACAGCCCGGGAACCTACGGCTGGATCCTGTACCAGAGCAACAAAAACCGGGACAAGATCGGCCGTCTGCCTTCCTTCGAAGAACTGTTCGCACATCAAGCGTTACCTGTTGTCGCCCTGTCCGGACCGTCCCTCCAGACCACGTGAAGAAGCCATGAAGATCGCCTACATTCCCGAAGACGCCCCATTCAACGAGGACCAGCGCGCCTGGCTCTCCGGCTTCCTGGCGGGGCTGCACTCCCGTCTCGCCATGAACCTGGCAGCGCCACCGCCGGCGGCCTCCGGGGACCTGGAAGCTCCCCGCCCGCCGCTACGCATCCTGTACGGCACCCAGACCGGTAATGCCGAAATCGTCGCGGGCGACGCTGCTGCAGCGGCCAAGGCTCAGGGATTCGACGTGACGGTCAGCGGCCTCGAGGAGATAGCGCTCGATCAGTTCGCCGGACTGAAATACGTCCTCATCGTCACGTCCACCTATGGCGAGGGCGAGATGCCCGATAACGCCGAACTGTTCTGGGAAGCACTGTCTTCAACACTGGCACCCCGTCTCGAAGGGGTGTCCTACGGTGTGCTCGCCCTCGGCGACACCAGTTACGACGGTTTCTGCCAGGCCGGCAAGCTCATCGACACCCGTCTCGAACAACTCGGTGCGAGTCGGGTGGTCGGTCGTGCCGACTGCGACATCGACTACGAGGCGCAGGCCGCGGAATGGGTCCAGGGCGCGGTCGCGAGCCTGGTCACCCTGGCTGGAGCCAGCGGCACCCCTGGAACTCCCCCGCCGAGCACCGTGGTGCGCTCCGGATGGACCCGCAAGAATCCGTTCCCCGCGGAGGTACGGGTCAACCGGCTGCTCTCACGCGCGGGCTCTGACAAGGAGATCCGGCACTTCGAGTTCGCGCTCGCGGACAGCGGGATCACCTACGAGGCGGGCGACGCGCTCGCGGTCATCGCGGAGAACGATCCGGCACTGGTAGGGGCGATCGCGGATCACTTCCGTGTCTCTACAGAGACCCTGGTCGACGGTGAGCCCCTGGGTGAACTGTTGGGCACCCGCTACGAGATCAGCGCCCCGTCGCGAGACTTGTTGAGCGAGGTGGAAAGCCGCGCGGAGAGCGAGGAGTTCTCGCATGCACTCCGGGGCGGGGTCAAGGAGGTGCTGGATACCTGGCTGTACGGCAAGGACATCCTCGACATCCTGCGCATCGGCGGGGATGCACTGAGCCTGGAAGAGTTCATGGGACTGCTCAAACCGCTGCAGCACCGCGCCTACTCGATCTCTTCCAGCTCACTGGCTCACCCAGAGCGCATCCATTTGACGGTCGCCAGCGTGCGGTACCTGAGCCTGGGCCGTGAACGCGGCGGGGTGTGTTCCACCTTCTTGGCAGATCGTGGCAGTAATGCCCGTATCTTCTTGCAACCCAACAAGTCCTTCCGGGTCCCGAGTGATGACGATGCGCCGATGATCATGGTCGGCCCCGGCACCGGCGTGGCGCCGTTCCGCGCGTTCCTGCAGGAACGTGAGCAGCGCGGCGCCAGCGGCCGCAACTGGCTGTTCTTCGGTGACCAGCACCGTGAACACGACTACATCTACGAGCACGAGCTCGACGGGTGGCATACCTCCGGCCTTCTCACCCGGCTCGACCTGGCCTTCTCGCGTGATCAGGCAGAGAAGATCTACGTACAGACGCGGATGCGCGAGCATGGCCAGGATCTGTTCGCATGGCTCCAAGATGGCGGGCACTTCTACGTGTGTGGCGACGCCACGTGCATGGCCAAGGATGTGGACAAGGCACTGCACGAGATCGTCGGTGAGCACGGCGGATTCAGCTCCGATGAGGCGTCCGAGTACGTCAACACCCTCAAGCGGGAAAAGCGGTACGTCCGCGATGTGTACTGACGGCCAGCGCTGTGAACACTGCCCCGCCCGACGAATCGTGGCGGGGCCCAACGCCATCGCCGAAGCACTCCCCGCCCTTGGCACGGTGGTGGCCGTGACCGCCAACGATGCCGCCCTGATCAGCCACACCGGCGAGTACCTGGAACCCGCCTTTCCCGGCGAGGCACTGTGCTGCGACGACGAGTACATCGCCCTGCGGCTCAACCCTGCACTCGTCCGCGATGCCTTCCTGGCACCGCGAGCGCTGACGATGGTCGCCGAGACCGGCACGCACCGCGCCTACCTGACCCCGCTTTCGGACCGCCTGACGATCAGCGCCCTCGAGCTGGCACCGGCAGCGGCCCCCGAAGCGTTCCCCGTCACCGATTGGTCCGACGTCAATTGGCATGACACCGATCAGCTCACCCACCTCGACGCACTCACCCCCGGGCGTTACCGCGTGCTTCCGTTCACCGGCGCCCGCAAGATCGATTCGCAGGTCATCCCCCATCTGCTGACTCACATCGTGGACGTGGACATGCCGTTCACGATCGCTGTTCCCGGTGGCGGCTGCGTGCAGCTGCACCGTGGCCACGCCGCGATGGTCGAACAGGCCGGCGCACATATCGCCGTCATCTTCGGAGCCTCGAGGTACGCCATGGATCCGGTGTTCATCGCCGAGTCCTGGGTGACACATGCGCACGGTACTCAGGGCCTGACATCGTCGGTCGAGCTCTACGACCACAGCCGTCGGTGCGTCACGACCATCACGCAAACCGGCCCGATCACGGCCCGGCTTCATCAGGCGTGGGAACACATGATCGCTTCGTTGCCGGACGCCGCCTGACCTCCACCCGCCTCGCGGTTCGGCACTCATCTCACAGCGGATAGCCGGCGAAGTGTGAACAGATTGAGATGTCCCGGTGAATTGGGGGCAGCGTCCGGGAAATTGTGCGGCCCTAGCGTGTGCGCATGAAAGCGACACCCGGAGGCAACATGGGCGGTGAACCGTGAGCGGCCTGATCAAGGTCGTCGATCCGATCCTTCCGGGTCGGAGCGCGGATCTGCGTCAGGCGCAGTACTACCAGGATGTCCTCGGCGAGCTACGTGCGGTGGCCCTGCGCGAACTCGACGACCATGTGGCATCCCTGGAGCGCAGAAGACAGAGCGGCAAGCCATCGAGCCTCTCGCGCCTGCACCGGCTCGTCGGTGCCAAACGCGCCGAGCTGGCCGCACTGGATCAGTTGCTAGTGGCGCTCAGTGATCGATTCGGAGATCACTCCACCTTGTCAGCCGGGTAGGACTGCTCGACGATACGACCGGCCCGGATGTCCGTCGGACAGATGGGGACCGCAGCCGCCGAGATGCTCGCGCAGGCTGAGCCTTTCCCGCCGATACGGCACCCGGCCTCGGCGCCGGAGCTCGGGCACCACGAAACGGGCGAAATCGACGAAGGTCCCGGGTGTGGTCGCATACGCGACGTTGAACCCGTCGACATCGGCAGCATCGACCCAGTGTTCCAGTTCGTCGGCGATGTCGGCGGCGGCACCGACGAGAACCGGCCCACGCCCGCCGATCCCGATTTCCTGCGCCAGCTCACCCACCGTCCAGGTACGGCTCGGATCCTTGGTAAACGACGCCAGCGCGGAACGGTTGGCATCGGTCTGGACATGCCGCAGCGCCTCGTCTGGCCCGAGCCCAGCCAGATCAACTCCCGTCCAGCCACCAAATAGAACCAATGCACCTGCGGGGCTGACATATTGGCGGTAATCATGCAGCTTGGCGATCGCCAGATCCCGCGTCTCGGCGACGATCGGGGTCACCATGGTGAAAACCTTGATGGCCCGCGGGTCGCGGCCCAATCCCGCTGCGGCCTCACGCAAGGCCCGCACCGGTCCGCGCACGACCTGCGGCGTCGGACCCGATACGAACACCGCTTCGGCGTGAGCCGCCGCGAATTGAACCCCCCGCGCCGAGGCACCCGCCTGGAACAGCACCGGTGTGCGCTGCGGCGAGGGTTCGCACAGAAATGGCCCGGGAACAGTGAAATACCTTCCCTGGTGCGCGATGTCATGGACCTTGGCCGGGTCGGTGAAGACACCCCGCGCCCTGTCATGCACCACGGCACCGTCCTCCCACGAACCTTCCCACAGCTTGTAACAGACCTGGAGGTACTCGTCGGCGATGTCGTAGCGCCGGTCATGCGGTATTTGGGCGTCCAGTCCCAAATTCCTTGCTGCACTGTCTAAATACGATGTGACAATGTTCCATGCCACCCGCCCCTCGGTGAGGTGATCGAGCGTCGAGAGACGGCGGGCCAAGGCATACGGCTGCTCGTAGGTGAGTGACAGCGTGATCCCGAATCCCAATGTCTCGGTCACCGCCGCCATCGCCGATACCGCCAACGACGGGTCATTGACCGGGAATTGCGCCGCATCGACCACGGCCGCATCGCGCGAAGCTCCGTACACGTCATACGCACCCAGCACATCGGCGAGGAACAACAGGTCAAAACCGCCGGTCTCGAGCGACCGGGCGAGTTCGGTCCAATAGCTCAAGGTCCGGTATCGGTGTCCCTGATCCTCGGGATGTCGCCACAGGCCCGGTGATTGGTGACCGACACATGCCATGTCGAAGGCATTGAGGTAGATCCGGCTCATCGAGAGGCTCCGATCTTGTCTCGATAGGTTTCACGGGCGGCATATGCGGAGGCGAACGTGAGTGCGGCCAGCACCAGGTAGTAGACGACAATGAGCCATGGGTTTCCATGGTTGACGGCCAGCAGGGCTGCTGCGATCAGCGGGGCGAATCCACCGGATAGCACCGCACCGATCTGATAGCCCAGAGACGCGCCGCTGTAGCGGACCCGGATGTCGAACAGCTCGGCGAACCACGCGGCCTGGGGACCATACATGGCGTCGTGAACAACGTTGATCCCGAAGATAATTGAGAGCACCACGAGAACCGTCGACCCGCTTCCGGCTGCCAGGAAGAACAGCGTCAACGCCACCGGTCCGGCCACCGCTCCGAACAGGTAAAGGGGACGTCGGCCGATCCTGTCCGAGAGTGCCGACCACGCCGGCGTACTCACGATGCCGATCGCCGAAGCGATCAACACGGCAGTCAACCCGACTTGACTGTCCTTCCCGAACACGTCTTGCAGGTAGGTCAACGAGTAGGTGGTCAGCAGTACGAACAAGGCGATCTGGGACAGCCGTAAGCCGATGGTCAACAGCACATTACGGGGCTGCGTGCGCACGACTTCCACGACAGGCAGCCGGGCGAGCTCGCCTCGTTCACGCAGCCGCCGGAAGTCCGCTGAGTCACTCAGCCGCAATCTGATCGCCAGGCCGACGGCCACCAAGATGACGCTGCTCAAGAACGGGATGCGCCAGCCCCAGGCAAGAAACACGTCCGGCCCGGTGAGTATTCGAGTGAGACCGAATACGCCGGTAGCCAAGAGCATTCCCGCTGGCGAGCCCAACTGGGTGAAGCTGCCGAACAGACCCCGATGGCCGGACGGGGCGTGTTCAACCGACAGCAGGGCGGCGCCACCCCATTCCGCTCCGGCCGCGAGCCCCTGCAACACCCGTAGCGTCGCCAGTGCGCTCGGTGCGAAAACACCCGCCTCGGTATAGGTCGGCAGTGCGCCGATCAGCGCGGTGGCAATGCCCATGAGGAGCAGGGCCCCAACGAGAACGGCCTTGCGCCCCAGCCGGTCACCCAGGTGACCGGCGATGACGGCTCCCACGGGGCGCGCACCGAACCCCGCGGCGTAGGTTGCGAACGAGGCCAGCGTGCCGGCTGTCGAGGAGACGGTCGGGAAGAACAAGGGCCTCAGGACAAGCGCCGCAGCCGTCGCGTAGAGGTAGAAGTCGTACCACTCGATGGTGGTGCCGACCATGCAGCTCAGCGCAACGGTACGGGGGCCGGGACCACCGCTCTGGGCCGGTCCACCCGCGTGAACGGCAGGCGCCGCACTGGTCGTAGTCACGTGACGCCACGGTGCATGACCGGATCGCCGGTGGGAACCTTTGTGCTCGGCGGGATTTCAGCCGTACGGCTAGTGGCTCCCGGCCCGCATATCGGGCTGTGAATCCTCTAGCGGGGTAAGGATTGTCGCGAGCCAGGTGACCGTCAGCGTGGTGGAGGCGAGCGCAGCCAGCAGCGTCCACATCAACGGATCGGAGCCGTCCGCCGTCTGATGCCACCACAGCGCGGCCAGACTTGTCACCGCGCTCAGCGCGGCGGTATACGCCGCCGCGCAGCACCACCGGAAGTGCCTCCGGCGCAGAGCTACGAGCGAAACAAGGCATGCCACCAGAAACATGATGGACGTCCCCGGCACCACGGCATCGACATGCAGCGATGGGCTGGCCTGGGCGCCGAGGTTTGACCAGCGACTCGCCGCGGCCACGCCCAGGACGATGGCCGCCACCAGCGCGGTCCAGCGTCGCGGCCTGCTCATCCAGACGTCCTCAAGCACGCCGCGCTCGATCGCGCGCAGCGTGTCCTCAAGTCCAACGTCGTCGTGGCGCTGCGTCCTCACTCAATGCCTCCCAAATTCGAACATCTGTGAGACTAGAGGTCGGATGCGGTGGCGCGGGAGTTCCGTACCACTTGTCGTACTTCTACTTTCCGGCGGTGGACCTCTTCACCCACACCTGGGCAGCTCTGCGTGCCGCTGTCGCCGATCTGCCGGACCAGGCATTTACCCAGCCGTCCGGCTGCGCGGGCTGGCTCGTGCGCGATCTGGTGTGCCATCTGATCATCGATGCCCAGGACGTGCTGATAACCCTGGCAACCCCCAGCGAGGAACCACCGACGCGCGATGCGCTGACCTACTGGGAAGTCCTCGGTGCGCCCCCTGCCGGTGACGACGCCCTCGATGCGCTGATCGTCAGATTGGCCGCCGCCTACCAGGAGCCGGCCCTGCTCACCTTTCACCTGGATGACCTGGGCGCCGCGGCCGGGCGCGCCGCGCTCCTCGCCCATCGCGACCAGTGCGTCGCCACCAAGGGACAGGTCCTCACCGTGGGCGATTATCTGGATGCCTACGTCCTGGAATGGACATTGCATCATCTCGACCTTGTCGCGTATCTGCCCGACGCGGCAGCCCCACCCGCCGCCGGGCTTTCGCGTACGCGTCAGATGGTGGAGCAGATCGCCGGATACAAGATCCCCGCGACACTGACGGATACCGACGCCCTGGTGATCGGAACGGGGCGCCGCTCCCCAACCGCCGCACAAACCGCAGCCTTGGGAGCCGACGGGAACAGAATTCCCGTCTTTCTCGGCTGAGTCACGAGCGTCCTTCGCCTACGCGCAGTTCAGGGTGACATAGGCGGTCTTGTAGTCAGGGGCTTCCCCATCGCGGGCGGGCGCCGGCCTGATATCGCTCGTGTGCTGGTGCTGCACCGGGGTTTGGGTCAGGATCGAGCGAACCGTGCAGTCCTCGATGCCTCGCCCGCCCGTCTTGGTGACGATGACGCGGTACCCCTCCGAGGTGAGCATGTCGATGACCCCCTGGGCGCCCCCGACGGCGGCCGGGCCCGCGGCGGCCAGCGGGGATTGCGTAAGGAATACCGCCGTGCTCGCCGCCACGGCGACGAACCCGGCCGAGGACACCGCCCTGACGAGCGCTTTGGCACTGTGAACTGTGCATTCGGTGATCATGTGACGGTGCTCCTCTCGGGTTGAATCCACCATATGACACATTGTGTCATTCTGCACACATCGTTTCATGTGGTGTGGGGCACATCTAGACAGGCGGACCATTTCTCGGAGGTCGCGGCTAGCATTGGGACATGACAACGCAGTTTGACGCCGTCATCGTCGGGGCCGGTTTCGGCGGGATGGGCGCGGCGATCCAGCTCAAGGAGCTGGGCCTGACCAACCTTGCGATCCTGGATCGCGAGGACGATTTGGGCGGTACCTGGCACGTCAACCATTACCCCGGCCTGGCTGTCGACATCCCTTCGGCGACCTATTCGTACTCCTTCGAGCCCAATCCCTACTGGTCGCGGTTGTTCGCGCCGGGTTCCGAACTCAAGCAGTACGCCGCCCACGTGGCCGAGAAGCACGACCTGCGCAAGTACATGCGGTTCAACACCCCGGTATCGGGTGCACGCTGGGACGAGGAGGGCCAACACTGGGTTGTGGCCACCGAGTCCGGTGAGACCCTCACCGGTAAATATCTTCTGACGGCCACCGGATACCTGTCTCAGCCCAAGATGCCCGATATTGCGGGTATCGAGTCCTTCGCCGGCAAGGTCATCCACACCACCAAGTGGGATAACAGTTATCGGGCCGCGGGCCACAAGATCGGCCTGATCGGCACCGGCGCCACCGCCGTTCAGCTCATCCCTGAGCTGGCCAAGGACGCGCAGCACCTGACCGTGTACCAGCGCACCCCGATCTGGGTCGTACCCAAGGCCGACGCGAAGGTCCCCGGTGTGATCAAGAAGCTTTTCGCGAAGGTGCCACGTACCCAAAAGATCGCTCGCACAGTGGGTTCGGCGATCCTTGAAGTGATCATGGTGGGCGGAGTACTGCATTTCCGTCAGTTCCGGCAGGCCAACAACGGGGCCGCGATGCTGGCCAAGGCGCATTTGTTCGCGCAGGTGCGCGATCGCGAGCTGCGCCGCAAGCTGACACCCGACTACGACTTCGGTTGCAAGCGGCCGACATTCTCGAACACGTACTTCCGGGCCTTCAGCAAGAAGAACGTCAGCCTTGAGACGGCATCGATCGAGCGGATCGAGCCCGATGGCATCGTCACCGCAGACGGTCGCAAGACGGTCATCGACACCTTGGTCCTGGCCACCGGTTTCAATCTGTGGGAATCGGCCTTCCCCGCGTTCGAGGTAGTCGGTCGTGAGGACTACAACCTCGGAAAATTCTGGCGGGACAATCGCTTCCAGGCGTTCGAAGGTATCGCGGTGCCCAAGTTCCCGAATCTGCTGACACTCAACGGGCCCTACTCCTACAGCGGGTTGTCCTACTTCGACACCATCGAGTCCCAGATGCGGCATATCAAGCGGCTCTTTGGCGAGATGGCTCGCACTGGCACCGAAACCTTCGAGGTCACCGACGAGGCCAACACCGAGTTCCTGAACCGCATGGTGGGCAACCTGGACAATTCGGTGTTCTATCTCGGCAGCTGCCAGACGGCACGAAGCTACTACTTCAACCAGCACGGTGAGGCCGCACTGCTGCGCCCGACATCCACGGCCAGCGCGTACAAGGAGCAGGAGTCATTCCCGCTGGAGGCCTATCAGCTGGCCTAGCCGGTTCTGGGTGGGTTAGCCGAGTACGCAGTCGCCGCATACCGCGGAACGGTCGTCGGTGAGCTGATAGATCAGACAGCAGCTGCGCCGCCGGAAATCAGGTCCTGCACGCTGGGTGCCGTCGTCGATGCGCCGGTCGCGAAGGTAGGAGTCGGCAACTTCGCGGGCGGCGTCGGTCAGTTCGGGTCGCGACGAGGCGATGAGGCGCGCGGCGCTGTTCACGGCCGATCCGACGTTTCCCCAGAGGACGCGGTCGCTTACCCCCGCGTGTTCCATGACGCCCTCGGTGATCGATTCCACTACCGACCCGGTGATGGCGGAGTCCTCCCCCATCCGCATGACCACGGAAAGCGGAAACGGACCGCCGAGCTCGTCCTGCCACCACAACTCGTGTGGCTGCTGCGAGATCCGCGGTTCGTCGCATGCCGCTGCGGCGACCGTTGGCGCCAGGATGCGGGCGACCAAACCAAGATGAGCCACCGAGCCTGCTACCCGCGGATCGATGTCGGCGGGGCTCACCGCTATCCGTGCGGCGAGATTGCTTCGGACGCGCTCAATCCGACCCGCCAATGCGTGTGATCCGTCGGTCAACTCCGCCACAGGCCGCCACGGCGGGATCGGCGCGTCACCGGTGTCATGGGTCTCGACGGCGAAGAAGGGCCCAAAAGCCGACACCTCAAACGCGCTCACACGCCGATGATGCCATCAGCCCGATCAAGATCACGCGCGGGCGAGGCATTGGGTTTAGGTTACTTGCGTCCGGTACATCCAGGGGCAGTGCGCACGAAAGGTGTCGTTGGTGGCTGAGCAGGTCGGGGACCTCACTACGGTCAATTTCGAATACCACTACTCGTATCCGGCCCACCAGGTGTGGTCGATTCTTGTGTCACCGCAGTTGTTCGGGCAGTGGGTCAAAGATTTCGGGCCGACCAAATACGAGACGGGACTCGCGTTCTCGTTTAGCGTCTTCCCGTTCGTGGGAAGCGGATTCGTCGGAGAGATCGACGGCCGATTCACCGAGGTTGTCGACGACGAGCTGTTGGCCTACCGGATGACCACCCGCGACGGATCGATCACCATCGACTCACGCTGGACCCTGAACCCGAATGCAGACGGAACCCGGCTATCTGTCGAGGCGACCGGATTCAACCCGAATGACCACGACCAGATGCGGTTCAGGCAGCTGTGTCTGGTGGGTTGGCCTGCTGTGCTGGAACGGATTGACGACTTCCTGCGGGAGCGTTGATCGCGCAGGAAGTCGCGCTGGTCACTACTCGATCACGCGAACAAGGTAGGGGGCCATGTCATTGAAGCGCACCGGCGATACCTGCACCGCGGGTTCGGACGCCTCGAGCATGAGGTTGTTCCCCAAGAACATCGTCACGCTCTGGCTCCCGTTGGGGCCATAAAAGATGAGATCTCCCGGGAGTGCCTGTGCTGGAAGAACTTTCCGGCCACCTTTGTAGTCGTACTGGTCGCCGGACCGGCGGGGCAGTTTGATGCCGGCGGCGGCATAGGAGTAGACCATGAGCCCGGAGGCGTCGAATCCCGGAACCTTCGGGGCGGGCGTAGCCACTGGGGCCGGGATCAATCCCAACAGGCTCGTCGCCGCCTCGGGTGCGGCCGGCGCGGTGTCGGTGCTCGTGGTCGGTCCGTCGGCGTTACCGCCCCCATACGTGAACGGCACGCCGCGCTGAGCCAGACCCCTCGCGATCACCGCGTTAATGGCCTTCTGCGCGTCGGCGGGGCTTCTGTGGACGTCAGCGGCGGCCAGCCCCGGCGTGGCGAACAACAGGGCGATGCCGAGTAGGACTGCATAGGTGCGTTTCATTCGATTGTCGCTTCTCTCCGGCCGTGAACTCTGGCTACCGGGTGGTTCCTTCCGGCCGGCGATGACCACCAAGATCCTTTCTACCGTTGACGCCGTGTAGATCCCAATTAGGTTCTGCGACATAGCCAATGAGTTGTCGTACTGTGACCGAACGGTGACACGGGGAAGCTGTGCGGCGATATGTCAACCGTTGCGCTCAACGTTTCTTGAGCGCGGTTGGCCCGCCGGTCGTAGGCTGGCGCCATGACCGACCACGACCGCCTTGCCGCCCGCCGCGAAATCGCCGACGCACTCACCAGCGCGTTCGAACGGCGTCACGAAGTGCTTGACCTGATTGTGGAAGCCGATGACCGGAAGAGCGCGATCGACGCGATAGCCGCACTATTGGGAACCTCGCATCTGGGCGGTGAGGCAGTCATGGGGATGTCATTCGATCATCTGACCAAGGATGAGCGCCGCAAGAACGCGGCCGAGCTCGAGGATCTCAACAGCCAGCTCACCTTCACACTCATGGAGCGCCCCGCGAGCTCGGGAGACAGCCTTGAGCTGCGCCCGTTCTCCGGGAATGCCGATGCCGACATCTTCGCCGTACGTACGGAAGAGATCGGCCAGGCCGGCGACGGGTCCGGCGCCCCCGCCGGGGGTGTCGAAGACGAATTGCGGGCGGCTCTCGCGCGCATCGATGATGAAGAGGCGGCCTGGTTCGTCGCCGTCGAAGGGCCCAGCAAGGTGGGCATCGTCTTTGGTGAGCTGGTCGACGGTGAGGTGAACGTGCGGATCTGGGTCCATCCCGACCACCGCAAGAAGGGTTACGGCACCGCGGCTTTGCGAAAGTCCCGATCGGTGATGGCCGCCTACTTCCCCGCCGTGCCCATGGTGGTACGTGCACCCGGCGCCCCCGCGTCATAGGCACCCGACAGATTTAATGCTCATCAAGAGCATTGATCAATGTGCTTGATGCACTGAAGAATTGGTGCGAATGTACCGGACGACACGCCGCCTCTCCACAGCGCTTCGGGCGGTGGAACATTGGCGAGGTCCGCTACTGTTAGCGCGGTATGAGCACATACGAGGAATCTCCGATGGGCATTCTGGTGTCTCAGATCTACCGGGTGCTGTGGTCACGCGCTTCGGTGATCGTGCGCGACTTCGGCGTGACTGTTCCGCAGATGGAGTGCCTGGCCGTGCTTTCCGCACAGCCGGGGATATCCAATGTTGAGATCGCCGCAGAGCTTCGAATCACCCCCCAGGCGGTAAGCCTGGTCCAGCGGTCGCTGGAGGAGGCAGGTTTGGTGCATCGTTCGCGACGGCAGGCAGACGCGAGGGTGCTGACCACCGAGTTGACCGCCAAGGGACGAAAGCTCTTCGAGCGTGCCGACGCCACGCTGCGCGAGGATGACGACGAGATTCTGGCCAACATGACGGACAAGGATCGTGCCCAGCTGCGCAGGCTGCTCGGCGGAGTGATCGAGACGATGTCGGCGCGGTAGTTCACCCACCTCCGCGTGCAAAAGTGCTCAGTGTCAACACTATTGACGACGTTTGGCCATCATTGATGACGCCTTTGCGCTGGTTGAACGGGTTCTGAACTCTTTCCAACTCTTTTCCGGATTTCTTGGACTCATTCCAGATAATTCAGGCATACTGCCGTTGTGGCCTTCACACCGGACGAGTACGCGGCGCTGCTGCGGACCGCCGATCTGCGTGTGACCCGGCCCCGAGTGGCCGTGCTCGAGGCCGTCGAAGCGAACCCGCACGCCGATACCGAGACCGTTTTCGGTGCGGTGCGGGCGGGCCTGCCCGAGGTGTCCCGGCAGGCCGTTTACGACGTCTTGGCGGCGCTGACGTCGGCCGGCCTGCTGCGCAAGATTCAGCCCTCCGGCTCCGTCGCACGGTACGAATCACGGGTTGGCGACAACCACCACCACGCCGTATGCCGCTCGTGCGGTGTCATCGCGGACATCGATTGCGCGATCGGCGCCGCGCCCTGTCTTACCCCGTCCGACTACAACGGATTCGTCCTGGAGGAGGCCGAGGTCATCTATTGGGGCCTATGCCCCGACTGTGCAGCACACGCTGCGTCCACCCAAATTTCGGGATCACACACGTGATCACAGCCCATATCACCCCCCTCCCGAAAGGATCGCTGTGCCTGAAGAACACCCGCCCATCGCTGAGGCGAACAATCAGCCCTCGAACGGTTGCCCCGTTGCCGGTGGTCGCCTGAACTACCCCGTCGAGGGTGGTAACGCCAACCGCGAATGGTGGCCGACCCAGCTCAACCTGGGCATTCTCAAGAAGAATCCGCCCGCCGCGAACCCCCTTGGCGAGAGTTTCGATTACGCCAAAGCCGTACAGACAATCGATGTGGACGAGCTGAAAAAGGATGTCGAGACGGTCCTGACCGATTCGCAGGACTGGTGGCCTGCCGACTTCGGCAACTACGGCCCGATGTTCATCCGCATGGCATGGCACGCCGCGGGCACCTACCGCGTGGGCGACGGCCGTGGCGGCGCCGGTGCCGGCATGCAGCGGTTCGCCCCGCTGAACAGCTGGCCCGACAACGTACTACTTGACCGTGCCCGCCGGCTGCTGTGGCCCGTGAAGAAGAAGTACGGGAACAAGCTCTCGTGGGCAGACCTCATCGTCTTCGCGGGCAATCACGCGATGGACACCATGGGGTTCAAGACCTTTGGCTTCGCCTTTGGGCGCGAGGACCGCTGGGAGCCCGAGCAGGACGTCTACTGGGGCCCCGAGCACACCTGGCTCGGCGATGAGCGCTACACCGGAGACCGTGACCTGGAGAACCCACTTGCCGCCGTGCAGATGGGTCTGATCTACGTCAATCCCGAAGGCCCCAACGGTAATCCGGATCCGCTGGCCGCGGCGATCGATATCCGTGAGACGTTCGGCCGGATGGCGATGAACGACGAGGAGACGGCCGCGCTCATTGTGGGCGGCCACACCTTCGGCAAGACGCACGGTGCCGGCGACGCCGGGCTGGTCGGTCCCGATCCCGAAGATGCACCGCTTGAGCAGATGGGCATCGGCTGGAAGAGCGCGTTCGGCTCCGGAAAGGGAAATGACGCGATCGGTAGCGGGCTGGAGGTCATCTGGACCCATACCCCCACCAAGTGGGACAACAGCTTCCTGGAGATTCTCTACGGCAATGACTGGGAGCTGACCAAGAGCCCGGCCGGTGCGCATCAGTGGAAGCCCAAGGACGGCGGCTGGGCCAACTCGGTACCCATGGCGCAGGGCGCGGGTAAGACGCATCCATCGATGCTCACGACCGACCTTTCGATGCGCTTCGATCCGATCTACGAGGCGATCACCAGGCGCTGGCTCGATCACCCCGAGGAACTGGCCGATGCGTACGCAAAGGCCTGGTACAAGCTGATCCATCGCGATCTCGGGCCGCTGTCCCGCTACCTCGGTCCGCTGGTGCCGAAACAAACCCTGCTGTGGCAGGACGTCATTCCCGCCTCGGATACCAATATCGGGGACGCTGACGTCGCCGAGCTGAAGGCGCAGCTTCTCGCCTCAGGCCTTACCGTGCCGCAGCTGGTGTCGACCGCATGGAAGGCCGCGGCGTCGTATCGCAACAGTGATAAGCGCGGTGGCGCCAATGGTGGACGTATCCGGTTGCAGCCGCAGGCCGGCTGGGAGTCCAACGAGCCCGACGAGCTCGCCCAGGTGATCCGCACGCTGGAAGGCATCCAGGAGTCGTTCAACGCCGGCGCCAAGAAGGTCTCGTTCGCCGACCTTGTCGTACTCGGTGGAGCTGCCGCCGTCGAGAAGGCGGCCAAGGACGCCGGATTCAACATCACGGTGCCATTCACGCCCGGCCGCGGCGATGCGACGCAGGAACAGACCGACGTCGATTCGTTCTCCTATCTGGAGCCGGCTGCCGATGGGTTCCGCAACTACCTGGGCAAGGGTGCCCAGATACCGGCGGAGTACAAGCTGATCGACAAAGCCAACCTGCTGGCGCTATCTCCGCCGGAACTGGCAGTCCTGGTGGGTGGCTTGCGCGTGCTGGGTGCGAACTACCAAGGTTCCGAGCTCGGTGTGCTCACCGACAAGCCCGGGACGTTGACCAATGACTTCTTTGTCAACCTGGTCGATATGGGCACCGAGTGGACGCCGTCCTCGGCCGACGACGGCACGTATGTGGGTACCGATCGCAGTACCGGTGCGGTGAAGTGGACCGCCAGCCGGGTTGATCTGGTGTTCGGCGCGAACTCCGAACTGCGAGCTCTCGCAGAGGTTTACGCACAGGACGATGCCAAGGAGAAGTTCGTCAAGGACTTCGTCGCGGCATGGGTCAAGGTGTCGAACGCGGACCGCTTCGACGTCCGCTGATACCCGCCACACGTGGATGGCCGGCTCCTTCGGGGGCCGGCCATCGCGTTATCGCCAGGACTAGTCGGCGTCTTTCGTTCGCACGGTCAGCGGCACTCCGGCTTCCTCGAAGATCTCCTCGATGGCATCCCAATCCTTCTTCCCCACCGCGGACTTGATGCGTGTCGCGTCCTGCAGAACGAACCGGAACGGCTCGTCGTCAGGGGTGCCGAAGCCGCCCCGGAGGCAATCGACGAGAGCATCGAGATTGCTGCCGAAGTAGCCGCCCGGCCCGTTCACCGCGCGCCCGAGTTCGGTGAAGAAGTCCGCCCGGGTGCGGACGTGGGAGCCTTCGACGACATAGGTCTTCATGCGCCTTCAACCTCACAGAATGACTGGTAGTGATCGCCCGTGTAATAGACGTGTGGAGGATCGTTCGGTGGATTACCACCGGTGATGATGCGCCGAGTGCCACGCGTCTTACTCCCCGGAGTTCGGACCGTGTACTCGTGGTAGTACCCGCGGGGCTCCGAGGGCAGGACCCGCTCGCGGTTCTGGAACACGACACCGTCGTTACGCGGATACGGGAACGGCCCGCCGGCATGGATCAGGTCCACCGTTCCGGAAGCCTCCGACGGCAGTTCGGATAAGTGGCACTCGGCGATGGTGGCACGAGCCGGCGAAGGCTCGCTACAACCGATGAGTGCCAGCGCGAGGACCGCGGCACCCACCACACGCAAACGCTGCGACATGTTTCGACGGTACTGCACGCCGCTGCCGGAACTGCGGTCGGCGGATCGGTTACCGCGATCTTCCGCGGAGCACCGCTAATTCGGTGCGCGCCGATGCGTGTTCGGCTTGCACCAGTGCGGCTTGTTCGTCAGCGGGGTCGGCGAACAGGAACGAGCCGGTGCCGGGTGTGCCGACCGATCCGAGCTTGTTCATGCGCTGTGGCACTGCGGCGCCCTGGTATTCCAGCGGGATGGCGTGACCATGCTCGTCGACACCGGCCAGTGGCTGGTGCAGCTCGATGTATTCACCGTGCGGCAGTCGCTTGATGATGCCGGTCTCGATGCCGTGTTCGAGTACTGCGCGGTCGCTGCGTTGCAGGCCGATGGCCCAGCGGTAGGCCAGGTAGTACACCACGATCGGCAAGATGACCATGCCGATACGGCCGATCCACGTCGTCGCGTTCAGCGAGATATGGAACTTCAACGCGATGATGTCGTTGATGCACGACAGGGTGAGCAAGATGTAGAGCGAAAAGCCAGCTGCTCCGATGGCGGTGCGGACCGGAGCGTCACGCGGACGCTGCAGCAGGTTGTGATGCGCATCGTCGCCGGTCAAGCGTCTCTCGATGAATGGCCAGGCCACGATCACCACGAACGCGAGCATGATGCCCAGCACTCCCCACAGCACGGCGGGAACGGTGTGGCCGAAGATGTACAGCTCCCAATCCGGGACGAGCCGCAGCAGGCCGTCCGTCCACATCAGGTAGATGTCGGGCGGTGATCCGGCCGCTACCTGCGATGGCTTGTAGGGGCCCAGCAGCCACACTGGGTTGATCTGCAGTAGCCCGCCCATGAGAGCGAGAACTGCCGTGACGATGGCGAAGAATGCGCCAGATTTCAGGGCGAACACCGGAACAATCCTTACCCCAACAACATCGGTCTCGGTGCGCCGTGGGCCGGGAAATTGCGTGTGCTTCTGATACCACACAAGTGCCAGGTGCACGCCGATGAGCGCGATCATGATGGCGGGAACGAGTAGCACATGCAGAACGTAAAGTCTTGGCAGCACGATGTTTCCGGGGAAGTCGCCGCCGAACAACGCCCAATGCATCCAGGTACCGACGATCGGCAGCGACATCATGCCCTGCGTGACCACACGAAGTCCGGTGCCGGACAACAGATCATCGGGCAGCGAATAGCCCGCGAACCCCTCTGCCATGGCCAGGATCAGCAGTAGTGATCCGATGACCCAGTTGGCCTCCCGCGGGCGGCGAAATGCCCCGGTGAAAAAGATGCGGGCCAGGTGTACGACGATCGAGGCCGCGAACATCAGCGCCGCCCAATGATGGACCTGGCGCACGAACAGGCCGCCGCGAACCTCGAAGCTCAGATTCAACGAGCTTTCGTAGGCCTTGGACATCTGCATACCGCGCAGCGGCTGGTAGACGCCGTTGTAGGTGACCTCGGCCATCGATGGGTCGAAGAACAGCGCCAGATAGATGCCCGAAATCAGGAGCACCACAAAGCTGTACAGCGCGATCTCCCCCAGCAGGAATGACCAGTGCGTCGGGAAGACCTTGTTCATCTGCCTTCGCAGGCCCGATGACGCGTGATAGCGCGAGTCGATCGCATTGGCAAGCTCCGTTGCTTGACCCATAGCTGCTCCCTTGGGAAGAGACTTTGTGCCTACTACGGAGAGTAGTACGTAATTACTACTAGCGGTAGTAGTAATTCAGAATCCACGACACCGGGCGATTACGTAATAGAGCAGTTGCTCTGTTACGGTCTGGCGTGTGCCTCGACCACGTGTCCACTCCATCGACGATCTGCTCGATGCGACCGAGCGAATCGCGGTCGACGACGGACCAGCGGCCGTCACGGTCCGGGCGGTTTCGCTGGCTACCGGCACCTCCAATGGCGCGATCTACCACGCCTTCGGATCACGCGGCGCGATGGTCGGGCGGGCCTGGCTGCGTGCCGCGGAGAGATTCCTCGATATGCAGCGGCACGCCGTCGATCACGCGCTGACGGCGGGTGAGCCGATGCACATCGCCGCCGTGAATGCGGTCGTCGCGGCGGCCGACACCCCTGCCGCCTTCGCCGAACGCTTCCCTGCGTCCTCGCGGCTCGTGCTTGGGGTGCGGCGCGAGGATCTACTGGGCTCCGGCATACCTGCGGATGTCGCCGACACGATGACACGCGTGGACTCCACACTGGTCGCGTTGTTCATCCGATTGTCGCGCGCCTTATGGGATCGGGAGGACGGCCGTGCGGTTCAAGTCATCGAGGACTGCGTCGTGGGACTGCCGACCGGTCTCCTACTGCGAGGGCGCCAGAAGCCCGACGCTGCCGCACGCGCACGGCTCGAGGCCGCAGTGCGCGCCATTCTTACCCTCGATCCACCACCGGTGCACCCAAAAGCTAAGGGCGCCAAAACGAAAGGAAAAGCACGATGAGTCCCACCCTGGAACTTCAGGACACCATTGCGGTTCTGAACCTCGGCCCGGACGAAAACCGGTTCTCCCCGGATTGGCTCGATACCGTCAACGGACTCCTCGATGACGCGCTGGAGCACGCCAAGCCGTTGATCACCGTGGGGACCGGAAAGTTCTATTCGAACGGGCTTGACCTGGATTGGCTGATGTCCCACGGAGATCAGGCCGACTGGTACGTCGGTCGTGTCCACGCGTTGTTCAGTCGAGTCCTCACCCTCCCGCTGCCGACCGTCGCGGCGGTCAACGGTCACGCGTTTGGAGCAGGAGCAATGCTCGCCGTGGCCCACGACTATCGAGTGATGCGATCCGACCGTGGATATCTGTGCTTCCCCGAGGTCGATATCAACATCCCGTTCACCCCCGGTATGGCGAGCCTCATTCAGGCCAAGGTGACCCCGCAGACAGCGGTGACCGCGATGACGACCGGGCACCGGTACGGCGGAGAAGCGGCCGTGGCCGCGGGTCTTGCCGACCGGGCCGTATCCGAGGACCAAGTACTCAGCGTCGCAGTCGATCTGATGAAACCCCTGGAGGGCAAGAACAGCGGGACGCTGGGTGCCATCAAGACGACAATGTTCGCCGCGACCACCGCTGCCCTGGCCGCGTGACGCGTTCTTACTGAGGAGGAATGACCGGTGGGCGGCACACGTTGCCCACCGGGTCCCACCACCAACCGTTGTCACAGCTCAACGGGGTTGTGGCTATTGCCGGACGGCAGGTGTTGGCCACCGGGTCCCACCATCCGTCCGGACAGTTGGGCACGATGGGATCTGCCGAGACGATCGGCGCGACGGTGCAGGCAAGGGGTATCAGCGTCGCCACCGCGGTAACGATCGTCAAGCGCATAAGCTTGCTCATTCGAATTACCTCGGAACGTGGGTTATGTATGGCCGGTAAGCCTACTCGCGGCTGCATGTGGTGCGCGGGCCGTTCGCTGCTCATGCGTGGTTGAAATCGCGTCACTGTGACGCCTTCGCCGCTATCAACGTTCAGCGTGTGTAGGCGGCGGAGTCATGCTGTTGACGAACCTCCGGTAGTCGTCCGGGGCAGCGCATCGCCACCAGCACTGACGCGCCTCGCTGAAGCAAGGCGGGTGATATGCCGCGCGCGGCACCCGTGACAATTACCACCTTCCGTTCCAGGAGCCGCCATGAATGACCTTGCTGGCAAGACATTGTCATGGGGGATCCTGTTCTGATTGTTGCACCGGAAGGCCTTCGACTCCCCTGGAGAGCAATGCCCGAGGGAACGAGGTTCCGTCTAGCCTGCGTGTCGTGCGCTGTACGATTTCCCAGCCTCTGGCGCTTCGCTGCAGTGCGAAATGGTTAACGCCCGCTCGCGCGACGTAATAGGTCACTCCGTGTTTGACAAGTAAGACTGATTCGCACACGGCAACAGCGTCGTCGCCTCGCACGGTAACGACCGCTGGCCCCAGCAGATGAGTGCATCCGCGAGCAATCAGCCCTTGGTGCTCTTGCGAATTGACCATCGCCTCGATATCGGATCGACCCGACATGGTCCAGTCTTCTACGTCGTAACGTCCGTCGGGAGACCACAACTCAGCTGTCGCGGTCGCTTCACCCGCGTCCACAAGCGGACCATATGACGCGACAATTCGTTCGATGGCACGTTCATCTTCTATTCGTCGAATCATCGATTCAAGCTTGGCGAGGTCGGATGTTGTCATGTTTCCTTCTTTGCAGCGGGTGGACGAGCTCACTGAGGGCCGAGAGCTGTTCACGGAAATGACTCGCGGAGCGCGACGAGAGTGAGCAAGTGACAGCAGTTGCACCGGCCTCGCGCAGGGACGCAATCTGATGCAAGGCCTCTTCGGTTTGTTCACAGGGGTCTAGCGGTGACGTGCCCAGCGCGACTTCAAAATCATCCGGAATATCGACAGAGCTGAGCATCTTCGCCGCTTGAGTGAGTGACACGGCGAAAGGCATCCACCCGTCTGCCAATTCGACGGCTCGGTGCAAGGAGCGAACTGTCCGTCCGCCGACCCATACGGGCACATGCCGCTGAACCGCACAGGGACGAATGTCCAGGGACGTGTACTGGTAGTACTTACCACGGTAGGTCGGGGTGGTAGTCGATAGCGAAGATCGCAAGGCACGAATGGCATCATCGGCGCGCTGTCCGCGGTCATCCCATGAGGCGTTGAGTAGATCAAACTCCTCACGTAGCGAGCCCACGCCGACACCCAGGATTAGTCGGCCCGAGCTGATTCGGTCCAGCGTTCCGTACCGCTTGGCGATTGCGAGGGGGTGGTGATACCCCAGCACGACAACTGATGTGGCCAACCGAATTCTTGACGTGAATGCGGCCAGGTAGGACAAGGTAGCGAGCGGGTCCCAGTAGACCGATCCTCGCGTAGTGGCGGCCTCAATTGGCACGGCGATGTGTTCGGAACAGGTGAGGTAGTCGAATCCGAGGTGATCAGCCCAGCTGGAGATATTGGCGATGTCGGTGGCCGTGCCGGAGGATTCCCACTCCGCGGCAACCCCTGGCACCTGGACCACGACGGGCGTCGCTATTCCGATCAGCATGGCAGCGCGCCCATACATGCCGGTGATGCGGGTTTACGCGGCATATCGACCTCCTTTGGGTTGTACGGTATCCTCAAAACTAAAATATATTTTAGTTTTGGAGGTGGATGTTGTCCAGTGCGTTCGGCCCGGAATGGTTGCGGCAGTATGGTCCGTGGGCAGTAGTCGCAGGCGCGTCAGAAGGGATAGGCGCCGAATTCGCGCTGATGCTGGCAGAGGCGGGCATGAATCTCGTTCTCGTGGCGAGAACTCGAGAAACATTGGAAGGTATCGCTTCAGAATGCGGTGATTATGGCGTGCAGGTGAGGGTGCTGAGCCTCGACTTGACTCATGCGGATTGCGTTTCGGAGATATCTTCGGCCACGGTTGACATCGAGATCGGCTTGCTGGTCTACAACGCCGGTGCGAATACGCACAGCGCTGAGTTCATCGACGGAGACTTGGCCGAGTTCCGCCGGGTGATTGATCTCAATGTCACTGCACCGCTTGCCCTCATCCACCGTCTGTGCGGCCCGATGCGTGAACGTCGACGCGGTGGTGTGGTGTTGGTCGGCTCGCTGAGTGGATACCTTGGGGCAGCCCGACACACGGTATACGGTGGCGTGAAGGCATTCGCGCGCATATTCGCGGAGGGATTGTGGTTGGAACTACGGGAATACAACGTGCACGTTCTCGAACTCGTGTTAGGTGTGACAGATACCCCGGCGATGAGGCGTATCGGCTTGAACCTTGAAGTTCCGGGAATGCACATATCGACGGCGAAGGACGTTGCTGCACAGGGGCTTACTAGCTTGCCGCAGGGCCCCATACATGTCGCCTCGGGCAACGAGAACAACCCAGTGCTCCAGCCTATGGCTGATCGAGCACAAGCTATTCTGGCCTCTCATCGAATGATGCAGAAGCTAATTGAAGGAACCGCGCCGCACAGCCATTGAAATCGGAGGTCGCAATGCCAAGTGCATCGCGGGGGCGCGAGCCGGCAAGTCCTTCGACCCCCGCGCAAAAGGCTCGCTGTGATCGAATTCTCTCTGTGGCAGCCAAGCTCGGAGCCAGGCAGGGCCTGGAAGCGGTGCGCATGCAGGAGGTCGCGGACCGGTCGGAGGTGTCCACCGCGACGCTGTATCGCTACTATCCCACCAAACATCATCTATTCGCGGCCTTGCTGTTTCGATATAGCCAGCACCCCAGTTTGCCGGCAAAGCCATCTGGTTGCCCGATAACAGACGCAACTGAGTTGATGGTGCAGATGGTACGCAGCACCCTGGCTGTACCGCTGCTTGCCAAAGCGATGATCGTCTCGGTCAACGTCCTACGCGCAGAGTCTGAGTTTGCAAGGGACTTTCAAGTGCGCCGAAGCATCTTGGCGGTGGCCGGAAAGAGTGCCCCAACGGCCGAGGACGCTCAACTAGCGTTGCTTGTGGAACAGATGGCGTTCGGTGTTCTGTGTTGGGCAGTGATGGGGGAAACGACGCCGGATCAGGCCGAACGGAATATGCGGAAGGCGTGCGCGCTTCTACTTGCTCCTTGGCGTGATGCGGCCGAGTAGTCGCCTTGCGGCCACATCAAGGACGTATCCGAGCACACCGATCACGAGAATCACCGCCGTCACCTGATCGTAGGCCAGCTGGTCGCGGGCGTTGAGAATCTGATAGCCCAAACCCGATCGCACGCCTAACATTTCGGCCGCGAGGCAGGGATATCGCGCCCCGACAATCTCACCCGGCAGGTTCAACTGCTCTACGACGGTGCATTGACCGCCTCGAAGATCGAGAAATCAGTTGCACCGATAACGCTGGCGCGCAAAATCACTCGTGAGTTGATCGGCTAGGCGGCAAGATTCTGGTTGGATGGGCTGTATGACTGAGGATGTCCGAGTGGTCTCGGCGAGCCGCGTAATAGATGCGCCGGCGGCGGTGCTCTTCGAACTCATCGCTGACCCGGCGCGGCAGCGAGAATGGGACGGCAACGAAAACCTCGCCGAGGCGGCCCCGGGCCAACGGGTTCATGCCGTGGGTGACGTGTTCGTGATGACACTGACCAATACCCACGTCCGGGAAAACCGCATCGTGGAGTTCGACGAGGCGCGCCGGATCGCATGGCTACCGTCAGAAGTGGGCAAGCAGCCACCGGGCCATCTCTGGCGATGGGAACTGGAGCCGGTCGGCGATGGCAGCCGCACTCGGGTGACGCACACGTATGACTGGACGAATCTCACCGATGAGAACAGACTGCCCCGGGCTCGTCTCACCACGCCCGAACGGCTACAAGCGTCGGTGGACAGGCTAGGCGCGCTCGCCGAATCGGGCGCGTAGCCCAGGCTGACGCAGCGCCGTATTACCCCTTGACCTCAAGTTCACTTGAGACTGAACACTGGGGTGATGACAACGAAGACATCGAATGTGCGCCAGATTCGATCAGACCTGTGGGAGACACGAACGGACAACCCCTTCCCCGGGCTGACCACTCACGCCTACCTGTGGGTCCGCCCCGAAGGAAACGTGTTGTTCTACAGCCCCGCCACCGAGGCCGACTTCGAGGCAATTGCCGAATTGGGCGGAGTCGCCCATCAGTACCTTTCCCATCAGGACGAGGCAGGACCCATGCTCGCAGTCGTGAAGCAGCGATTCGGATCGAAACTGCACGCATCCGCCCGTGAAGAAGGTGAGATCAGCACACACACCGACATCGATGTCCCGACAACGCAGCGTCACGTGGACGAAAATGGCGTCGAAGTGATACCGACACCGGGTCATTCCGCCGGCAGTACAAGCTATCTGGTAACCGGTGCCGATGGTGAGAAATACCTCTTCACCGGGGACACCATGTTCCCGACCGAGGCCGGATCGTGGTCCACCTTCCTAGTCCCCGGTCGCGGGAGTGCCGACGAGCTATCGGCGAGCCTGGACCTGCTGGCAGACACCGTCCCGAATGTCGTCATCTCCAGCGCGTACGGCGGGGACACCGCCGTGTATGAGCTCACGCCGGGCCGGTGGGGAGAATTCATCGCACAGGCCCGGCAGAGCCTACAGCGCGACTAAGGGCGTACCGCCTGGGTAAACCCGAAGATCCCGTCGGGATCGTAGGTCGCGGCGATCTGTCGCAGCCTCGGCAGATTATCTCCGTAATACGCTGCGGCCCAATCGGGTAAACGCGGATCGATGTAGTTCACGTACGCGGCGGTACCGCAGATCTCGCCGAGCCGGTCCCGCGCCTCGTCCACGCGGCGATACGCAGCCGACGGATCGGCGCCGACCCCATGATAGATCTGGAGGGAGGCGAGGGCCATTCGATGCGGGAAGGCGGTGGCGGCACCGGGAATTCGGCGGACTGCACCGCCCAGGCTATCCAGAATGAACGTCAGCCCCGGCGTGCCCACGAGGATCATCTCTATTGCGGCGGTGTCGACCGCAGCGTGCGGGATCATCCGGGAGGATGCCACAAACGCCTCGCGTTGCAGTTGACCGGTACCTACTCCACCCCACGACGGATGACACTGGGCCACAGTCAGTGTTGAGCACCCACCCATGAACTTCATGGCGTCGATATAGGCCATGTCGGCGACGAATCGATCGGATGGATTGATGCCGATCGCGGCGCGGAGACCGTCTACGAGTGCCCGTGGATCGTCCGTTTTGGCGATGCAGCCCACGATCCGGCCATGCGGAGTAGCGCCGCCCACGGCGTGCAGCGTCGTCCACAATTCGTCCGGCGCATCGTCCATGAACGCCAGCCACCGGCGCATGATCGTAGCCAGCTCCCCCGGCGCGTAATCGAGCGCGAACACCATAAGCTCGCTAGCTTCGGCGGTGTCAAAGGTGAACTCCGTTGCAATGCAGAAGTTTCCGCCGCCACTCCCGCGAATGGCCCAGAACAGGTCGGACTCGGATTCCGACGACAGGTCTCGAATCGCACCATCCGCGGTAACCACCCTGGCGGATGCCAGTTGGTCGCAGGTCAGCCCGAACCTACGAGTGAGAACCCCTACCCCGCCGCCGAGGGTCAATCCCGCGATGCCCACGGTGGGACAGGAACCGCCGGCAAGCATCCGGCCGGCCCCGGAGACAGCCGCATAGACATCTATCAGACGTGCCCCCGACCCGATCTTTGCCCGCGTCCCGGTCATCGAGACCGTTGCCATACGCCCGAGATCGACCACCAGTCCGTCATTCGGAACGCAATAGCCGGCAAAGCTGTGACCACCGCTGCGTGCCGCGATCGGGATCCCAGCACCCGATGTGAACTCCACGCAGCACGCCACATCCTGCTCGGAGGCACAGAAGGCAACCGCAGCTGGATGATTCGTGTCGAAAAGAGGATTGAACGTCCGCGCTGCCGCATGAAACCCGTTCTCGCCACGCACCGTGAGCGTTCCGGACATGCTGCGGCGCAGGTCTTCCCATCCAGAAGCCGTGAGTCGATCCTTGGGGTGTGCCGGTGAGCATCCGGCGATAGACGCGGCGCCGAGCGCCACGATCGCCCCCGCGGACAGCACCGCACGCCTGGTGACCAGCGCAGGAGTTTGCGTGCGATGCGGTTGGGGGTCCAACACTGCTCCTGTCGGTCACGATCGGGTGGATACCCCATCTTGTCGCCTACGGCGGGTACACGTGCCGCACAACGGTAGATTGGCCCACATGACGGTGAGTTCGGCACCCGACCCGGTCGCCGATATAGCGTTGCGCCCCGCTGGGCCGCAGGTGGGAGCCTTCTTCGACCTGGACGGCACCCTGGTGGCCGGATTCACCCCGACGGCTCACGCCCGTGATCGGATGCGCCGTGGTCAAGCGAGTGTCGGTGAGGTCCTCGGAGTTCTGGAGGCCACCTTCCGGTACAAGCTGGGCCGCATGGAATTCGAGCGTTTGGTGGTGCGCGCCGCCGGATACCTGCGCGGCGACTCGCTGGCCGAGCTCGAAGCCGTCGGCGAACGAATCTTCCACCAGCACAATGCCTCGATGATCTATCCACAGATGTCTGAGCGCGTGCGAGCACATCAGGAGCAGGGCCACACCGTGGTGCTGAGTTCCTCGGCGCTGACCATTCATGCCGAACCAGTGGCGCGCCACCTCGGAATAGCCCATGTGCTGTGCAACCACTTCGACCTCGACGACACCGGACTGCTCACCGGCGATATCCGCAAGCCCATCGTGTGGGGCCGCAACAAGGCAACCGCGGTCGCGCGCTTCTGCGAGTCCAATGATGTTGACTTGCAACGGAGTTACTTCTATGCCGACGGAGAGGAAGACATCGATCTGATGTCTCTCGTCGGCGAGCCCTGCCCGGTCAACCCGCGTGGCCGGCTCGCCACCGTGGCGGCCGAGCGGGGTTGGCCGATCTTGCGTTTGGACGATCCGAGGCCACGTGGGGTGAGTTCGTCGCTGCGCAGGTTCACCAGGCTGGCTCGCCGATAGGCTTGGTCCATGGCGGGACGTTATGTGGCATTGGGCAGTTCTATGGCGTCGGGGCCGGGTATCCCGCCGCGTGTACCGGGCTCGCCCCGGCTTGCCGGGCGTTCTGCACGCAACTATCCGCACCAAATCGCTGAACGCAAGGGATATCAGCTGGTCGACGTCACCTACTCGGGGGCGACCACGGCGCATATCCTGACCGACGCACAGCACGCCGCCGCACCTCAGATCGGGGTACTCGATGGCACCGAGGAGTTGGTGACGATCACGATCGGCGGCAACGACGTCGGTTACGTGCCGTTTCTGATCGCCGCGCGCCTACCGCGCATCCTGCGTGCCCTGCCGGTCATCGGAAGCGGGTTGGCCGGCTTGCTCGACACCAGTAAGCAGGACGCGGCGCTGGCGGTCGTGGGTGATTCCCTGCGCGCGGTGGGTGAGCAGGTACGCACTCGCGCACCGCGCGCACGCGTGATCTTCATCGACTACCTGACGCTGCTGCCGCCTGAAAACGAGCCGGCGCCGCCGTACACCCGGGCCGAGGCTGACAACGGGCGCCGTGTTGCCGCGGAACTGGCGGCGGTCACCGCGCATGCGGCCCACGCCGCCGGCTGCGACATGATCCGCGCATCGGCAGCCAGCGCCGAACATCACGCATGGTCATCGCGGCCCTGGACGAACCGCCCCGGATTCCCGTGGCCAGGGCGTCCGGCACCGCTTCACCCCAACGAGGAGGGTATGACCGCCGTGGCCGATCTGGTCGTGGCGCTATTGGACGGCGCGTCTAATCACTGAGGTTGCGGTGTGAGCGGTCCATCGCATTGCGATACTTGACCCGTGCGCACACCTTCCCTGCTGATGATCCCCGTCGTCGCCATGGCGATCGGAATCGGATTCGCCGGCCCGGCCTCGGCCGTGGCGCCTCCGGCGGATGGGACCTACCGAATGATCGAGGAAGGTGCCGGCGAGGTCTCCTGGACGATGTCCGCGGTGTGTGTGCAGGCATCCGGCACCCGCATCCAGTCCGACTACACCGACCCCACCATCCAGGCCGACGGCTGCACCCTCACCGTCACCAGCGCGACACCCGACATCCTCAAACACAACGACCGACTCCAGAACTACTCCATCCCGGCCAAGCTGGTCGATGACCAATGGACATTCCTGCACGCCCGGCCGCAAGGCATGACCTGCCCCGATGGAACCTTCGCACCCACTCAGGAGAAGTACGTCTTCAACGACGAAACCCTGACCGGAGTGCACACCAGCATCCACAGCGCCGTGTGCGGTGGCCAGCCCGGGATGACCAAGAAGCCCTTCAGCCTGCAGTTCGTCAAGCCGCTCGACGTACCCGTGGACCGGTTCCCGCAGTACTGCGATGGGTTCGCGCACTGCTGGTGAGCGGCTAGGGCAGCAGTGGCACCCGCCAGAGCGGCACTCCTGGATCGATGACCATCAGGCGCGTCATCGTCAATCGCGTGATGAGCAACGCGCCCCGGATCATCACCACGGCCACCGGTAACTCAGCCAGCACCGCTGTCAGGATCGCCCACCGCACCTCGCTCGGTCCGGCCGTCATCACGTCGAACCAGGCGTCACAGATCAAGAGCACACCGGTGGTGAAGGCCGTCAGCACAAGTAGCTGACGGCGCAGCAGGCCAAGCACCGCAGTGGCCAGCATGAACGTCACCAGCAGGATGTCGAAACCCACCCATGTCGCCGTCCATCGCTGCGCCACATAGTTTTCCGGCAGCGTGAACGCAAGGTAGGTGATCCAGGGAATCAGCGCGAGCGCGCCGCCGATCATCAATCCGAGTCGCAGTGCACGAAACCTGGCCAGGTTCGGCGGTGCCACCTCGCTGAGCGGGCGTTCCAGTCGCTGAATGAGGTCCCTGCGCTCGGCTGCCGACAGCGCCGCAATCGTCTCGTCCGACAGATAACCCTGGGTCATGTCCAGCTTCCTCCCAGGAAACCTCATCACAATGTCAGCGTGCCACCGACTACGCCGACGCCCGCTCCGGCGCCGACCCCTATCCCACAGTTGCCCGCCAATGACTTCCACCAGTACAACCATGGGATTTCCGCGCTCGGCGGCTGGTTTCCGATCGTCGTTCAGGTACTGGCGGTCGTGGCGTTGGTGGTGGTCATCGGATGGCGCACCCGCCGGTGGCGCCTCCTGTGGGTGCCCGTGAGCGTAGCGGTCGGAGCGTTGGGCGCCTTGGCGGCATGGATTTACATGAACTCCGAAGGGTTGGCGTCCGATCCGGCGCCTTTCAGACTATGGATTTGGATCGGTGTTTTCGTCACCTCGGTCGCGATCGCCGTGATCGGCTTCCCCAGTGCGCAATGGTGGCGCCGTGGCGTATCGGTGGTGGCCATTCCGGTGACGCTGCTCGCCGCACTCGTCGCACTCAACACCTGGGTGGGCTACTACCCCACTGTGCAGGCGGCCTGGGGTGCGGTGTCCGCGGGACCGCTTCCCAACGAGGTCGATATGAGTGACCTTGCGGGTCTGCGTAACTCGAAGCCCAACACCGGCAAGCTCGTACAAGTGGACATCCCCGCAGATGCCAGCGGATTCAAACACCGGGGCGAGTACGTCTATCTCCCGCCGGCCTGGTTCGCCGGCGATACCCCGCCGAGGCTGCCGGTGGTGATGATGATCGCCGGCGAGTTCAACACTCCCGCCGACTGGATTCGCACGGGCAACGCCACCCAGATGATCGACGAATACGCCAAGACACACGGCGGACAGGCGCCGATATTCGTCTTCGTGGACGTCGCGGGAAGTTTCAACAACGACACCGAATGCGTCAACGGGCCACGCGGCAACGCCGCCGACCATCTCACCGAAGATGTTCGCCCCTATGTGGTTTCGGAGTTCGACGGATCGCCCGATCCCGCCAACTGGGCCGTGGTCGGCTGGTCGATGGGCGGTACCTGCGCTATCGACCTGACAGTCATGCACCCGGATTTGTTCTCCACCTTCGTCGACATCGCCGGCGACCACGGACCCACCGCCGGAACCAAACAGCAGACCATTGAGCGGCTATACGGCGGCGACGCCGCCCGATGGGACGCCTTCGACCCGCGCACCGTCATGGCGAAGCACGGGCCGTACACCGGTGTGACCGGATGGTTCGAGGATGCGATACCACCTGCGGACAGCAAGAAACCCAGTGGCGCAAAGCGGCCCACGGCCGACACGCCCACGGGCATCGGCGGGCATGACGACGTGACCGATGATGACCGAGAAGGTGCCGCCGCGGACCTGTGCGCAGCGGCTCAGCAGGTACAGATCTCCTGCACCATCCACCAGATGATCAGCGGGCACACCTGGCAGTTCGCCAGCCGGACATTTTCCGACGCATTGCCGTGGCTGGCGGCACAGCTGCACACCCCGGGAAGCTCCTAACGCTCTATGACGCACCGACCCGGGCACGCAGCGATTCCAGAAGGTCCTGCCACCATTCGCCGTGGCGCCGCAAGAACAGCCCATCGGGAAACGTATGGCGTGCAACGTGATCCTGCGGCACGGACTCCCAGCCGAGATGTTCCACCGTCACCCGGGTCTCGTCGCCAACCGGCTCGAACCTCACCTCGACGGTCGTTATCTGATCCCCGGTGAAACTGTCCTGGCGCCAGGTGAATCCCAGCCTGCTGCCCGGTTCCCACGTGGTGACCCTGCCTATTTCGAACTCGGTGCCGTCCGGGTACGACTCGACGAAGCGGCCCCCGAGCACCGGTTCTATCGCGAGAGTTCCCCTCCGTTGCCTGGTGAATCGGAACAGCGTGTTGGGCCGCCACCACATTCCGATGTCATTGACGAACACCTCGAATGCACGTGCCGGCGTAGCGCCCACGCGCAGCGATACCAGCACTCGTGACGTCATCGGCCCGGCTCGCGTTCGACGTGCTCCTTGAATGCCAAAAGCTGTGTAGCCCAGAGCTTCTCGATCTCGTCGAGCCAACCCTTCAGTTCTGCCATAGGCGCGGGCCGCAGGGTGTAGATGCGTACACGCGCGTCGAACTCCGGGTGCGACTCCTCGACCAGCTCGCTGGCCTTGAGGGTCCGCAGATGCCTGCTGAGCGCTGCGGGACTCAGGCCAACGGCTTGCGCCAGCTCCCCTGCCCGACGCGGTTGATCCCGCAGCACCTCAACGATTCTTCGCCGATTGGGATCGGCAAGTGCAGTCAGCGTGCGATCAATGCTCGCGAGTTGCGGCGAGGGCCGGGTCAAACCCAGCCCTCGATGTTCAGACCGCTGGCCTTCTCGGCGTCCTCACGCGACACGGCCCGCACTGACTGCCCGAAGGTCCAGACGTGCCCCTCGGGATCCTGAGCGCGGTACACCCGATCGCCGTAGAACTGGTCGGCCGGGCGCATGAGAATTTTCGCGCCGGCGGCCTCCGCCCGCTCGCAGTGCGTGTCGATCTCGCTGTCGATCTGCACGTGGATCGTCTGGGTACATCTACCGCCCACACTCTTTGGGCTGGCGACGCTGGAGTCCCACTCGGATCCGACCATGAGGTAACCGTCCCCGAAGCGCATCTCGGAATGCTCAATCTTGCCGTCGTTGTCGGTGATGACCATGGATCGTTCAAAACCAAAGGCCTTCTCCAGCCAGTCAAGTGCTGCCGCCGGGTCTTGATAGACGACCGCCGAGGCCAAACTAGGGCGTGTGCTCATAGTTGATATTTAACGCTTGCGTTGAATATCTGTCAACGGTCGCGCACAGCGCCGAGACGCATTCCGTGAGCTGGGGGTAGCCCAGCTCACGAAATGGGACCGCTAGGGGTTGACCTTGGCGACGACGTGCTCGGCGAAGCCCTCCAGATTCCTGATCTTCGTCTCCAGCGGCTCGGTGTCCGGCCCGACGATGTAGGGAATGCGGAAGCCGACGATGACATCGGTGACGCCCTTGTCCTCCAGGCGCTTCACCCCGTCCACGGTGAACCCGTCGACGGAGATGACGTGGACCTCAAAGGGCTTGTCGGCCGTCCCCTCTTCTTCACGGAATTTGTTGAGCTTGACCAACAGCTCGTCCAAGTCCTCGGTGCCACCACCATGCATCCAGCCATCGCACCGCGCCGCGCGGCGCAGTGCGGCGTCGGCATGTCCACCGATGAGGATCGGGATGGGCTGCGTCGGCGCGGGGCACATCTTGGTCTTAGGAATGTCGTAGAACTCGCCGTGGAACTCGAAGTAGTCACCGGTGGTCAGCCCCCGGATGATCTCGATGCATTCGTCCATGCGCTTACCGCGCTTGGCGAAGGGCACGTTCATCAGCTCGTAGTCCTCGGGCCACGGACTGGTACCGACGCCGAGCCCGAGACGGTTGCCCGTCAGTGCCGCAATGGACGAGGCCTGCTTGGCCACCAGGGCGGGCGGGCGGATCGGCAGTTTGAGTACGAAGATGTTGAACCGCAACGTCGAGGTCACCGCGCCGAGCGCGGCCGTGAGCGTCAACGCCTCGATGAACGGTTTGTCCTCCAGGAATTCGCGGTTCCCATCGGGCGTGTACGGATACTTCGCATCCGACTCGTAGGGATACGCCAGGCTGTCGGCGATGGTCATACCGTGATAACCGGCCGCCTCGGCCGCCCGGGCCAAGGGAACGTAGTACGACGGATCGGTCATGGCCTCGGCGAAGGTGAACCGCATAGCTTCCTCCTAGAGTGCTTGAGAAACACATTGTGCTGTCGGTACTACGCACTCTAGCGGTTGCGAAATCTGAACTCGCATATTGATTTTACGAAGTCAACGCGCCTTCTCGTCTGCGCCCGCGATCACGAAAAACAGTGCGGGGACGAGAATTTCGACGGTGAGCATGACAATCCAGAATGGATGGGGCTGTCCGGAGTCGATCAGTGATGCCACTCGGCCAAGTGCGCCCACCAGCAGGCCGGCGGCGAGGAACCTAATGGCAGCGCCGGGAATGGGCGATCGCCGCGCCACCCAGATCCATGCCGCACCATAGACGGCGAACAACCCGGAGAAGAAGCGCTCCTGACTGTCGGTGCTCGCGGTGACCGTTCCCCCGCCGATGACGGTCCCCGGTCCCCCGATGAGGTGATAGAGGCCGATGGCCAGGCAGATCACCCCGGTCAGGATCGCCAGGTACTTCAGCACTTTGTCCATCTCCACGCTCTCCACCTCGGCCGTACTTGATAGAACGTTCTAGTAAGGACCGTACAATGCTGTGCAATCGGATACAAGACTCCCCGAAGGACTCGCCATGCCCGCTGACACACGCGACCGCATCGTTGCCTCCACGTGCGAGTTGTTCCGACGGCAGGGCATGACGGGCACTGGGCTCAAGCAGATCGCGCAGAGCGCCGCCGCACCGTTCGGGTCGATCTACCACTTCTTCCCCGGAGGCAAGGTGCAACTGGCGGACGAGGCAATTCGAACAGCCGGGGCCATGTACCGCGATCTGGTACTAGCGATCTTCGATGAAGGTGGTCCAGACCTGCCGACCACCGTCCGGATCGCGTTCGCGGCCGCAGCGGACAATCTCGTCGCAACCGACTACGCCGACGCCTGCCCGATCGCCACCATCGCCCTCGAAGTGGCGAGCACCGACGAGACGCTCCGCTGTGCCACCGCCGACGTCTTCACGGATTGGATCGATCAGGGGGCGGAACGGATCGCTGGATCGGGTTTGAGGCCCGAGATGTGCCGACGCCTCATGCTGGGATTCATCACCAGCCTGGAAGGTGCGTTCGTGCTGAGCCGGGCGCTGCGCAGCACCGAGCCCCTGCTGGCCGCCGGTGAAACCGTCGCGGCGGCGGTGTCGACCGCGCTCGCCACCGGGAGCACACTTCCGGAATAAAGCGGACCGCAGTCCGGTTAAGCAGGCATAGGAACTCTCAACAGGAGGTTTGCATGCCAGCTATCACTGTGTCGTCAACGGACGCCCTGACTCTGCCGCGCATCCCCGCTCCCGAGCCTGCCGATACCGAACGGCCGGTGCGGTCCATCACCAGCGGGCCGCGCGGGTACGAGGGCGAAGGCTTTCCCGTCGTGCGTGCGTTCGCCGGAGTCCCGTCAGCCGAGTTGGATCCGTTCATCCACATGGATCAGATGGGCGAAGTCGAGTATGAGCCCGGCGAGCCGCGTGGGACGGATTGGCACCCGCATCGCGGCTTCGAGACCGTCACGTACATGATCGACGGCAGGTTCGCCCATCAAGACTCCCATGGTGGAGGCGGGCTCATCCACGACGGAGCCACCCAGTGGATGACGGCGGGATCGGGAATTCTGCATATCGAAACTCCCCCAGCAGAATTGGTGGAGAGTGGCGGGCTATTCCATGGCATCCAGCTCTGGGTCAACCTGCCGGCGCGGGACAAGTTCCTGACGCCCGCCTACCAGGCCATCGAGGGGGCGCAAACCACACTGGTGAGCTCCCCCGACGGCGGTGCGCTGGTACGCATCATCGCCGGAGACGTCGGGCCCCATCACGGACCGGGCAGCACACACACGCCAATCACATTGGCACATGCGACGATCCAGCCGGGCGCGCAGTTGAATGTGCCCTGGAATCGAGAGTTCAACGCCCTCGTCTACGTTCTCTCCGGACGTGGCACGGTGGGGGCACTGGGGCACCCGATCGAACAGGGGCAGCTCGCGGTGCTGGGCCCCGGTGACCGGATCTCGGTGCAGGCCAATGCGGAACAAGACGCGAACCGCCCGGCATTGGAGGTGTTACTGCTGGGCGGGCGGCCCATCCGTGAGCGTGTCGTGGCCTACGGGCCATTCGTGATGAACACCAAGGCGGAGCTGATCCAGGCCGTGGAGGACTATCAGGCCGGTCGCTTCGGTGCGATTCCGCCCGATGCCCTGATGCCGCACGTCGTGCGCTGACCGTGATCGCCTACCGCCGGAATGCCCGACGGTAGGCACTCGGTGTTGTTGCGGTGACCCTGCGCAGGTGTGTCCGCATGGCGGTAACGCTGCCGAAACCACACTGTGCAGCAATGGATTCCATAGTCAGATCAGTGTTCTCGAGCAATTCGCGGGCACGGGTGGCGCGCTGTAGGTCGAGCCACCGCTTGGGAGTCGTACCGACTTCCTCGCCGAACCGCCGGTTGAATGTGCGCAGGCTCAAGTGTGCGTGCCGTGCCAGCGCCGATACATCGTCGATCTCGGAGAGATACTCCGATGCCCAGCTCAAGGTCGGACCGAGCCCAGCCGAATCATGAGAATTCCTTGGGGGCGGGATGAATTGGGCCTGGCCGCCATCGCGGTGCGGCGCCATGACATTCCACCGCGCCATCTCCGACGCCGCGGCGGCTCCCAGCTCTCGTCGCAGCACGTGCAGACATAGGTCCATCCCCGCGGAAAGCCCCGCCGAGGTGAGGATGTCCCCGTCGTCGACGTACAGCGCATCGGGCCGCAGATCGACCTGTGGGTACAGCGTGCGCATGTCCTGGCAGTACTCCCAATGTGTGGTGGCAGGGCGTCCATCCAGCAACCCGGCTGCTGCCAGGACAAACGCACCCAGGCAGATACTGAAGATCACTGCGCCGCGTTCGTGCGCAGTCACCAGCGCGCTCAAGACGTCATCCGGTGGCGGACGGTCGTGTGGGGCACGCGCGGGAACGACGACGATATCGGCGGTTTCCAGCGCGTCGATACCGTGTTCCACTTCGAGCTTGAAACCGTCCGGTGTCCACACGCTGCCCGCTCGATGGCCGCAGGTCACCAGGTCGAAACCGTCCGGCTGACCGGCACGCCCCGGCCCCCGGCGAAACATCTGCACGGCACATGCCAGGTCGTAGGTGATGACGCCGTCGAGCGCCAGTGCCGCCACCGTCTTGGTGCCCATGGCTCACTATGGCATGAATCGGAGCATCTATGGCATTCATGCCACTGGCCTTCGGGGACATACCCGCCTTGACTGAAGCCCATGACGACCGAATTGGATTGGCACTGGGCCACTCAGACCGGCGGGGAGATCTCGTCGGCTCAGCGGCGGGCATTGTTCGGACGCCTGTTTCGCGCATTACCCGCGATGATCGGCGATGCCATCAGGACGCGCACCGGCCGCCGCGGGCAGGGGCGAGTGGAACTCGGATCGATCGCAGTGCCCGATTCCACGCTTGCTCTTGCCGCCGAGCAGGAGGCACGCGATTCGGTGACCCCGCACGTGCTCGAACACTCGTACCGCACCTACTTCTTCGGGAAGGCACTGGCCGCGCTCGATGGCGTAGCAGTCGATGACGAGCTCGTGTACGTCGCGAGTCTGTTGCACGATCTACAACTCGAACATCCCACGCCCGGCCGGTGCTTCGCCGTCGCGGGTGGCGAGCGTGCCGCGCAGTTCGTCCGGGATCAAGGGGCGCCGGAAGCCCGCGCGGAGGCGGTCGGCGCAGCGATCGCCGCACACATCACTCTCGGTGCCAGCGAGAACCTCGCAGATCCGGGCGGATTCGTCTCTGCCGGCGCAGGAACAGACGTCTTCGGTCTACGGCTCTCCGACCTCGACGCCACGTGGGTGGACGAGCTGCTGCAACGGCACCCGAGGCTTCAATTCAAGCGGCACATGCTCGCGGCCTGGGCCGCAGAGGGCGCCGCGGTGCCGGCGGGCCGTGCGGCTTGGCTGACTCGCTATGCGGCGTTTCCGCTACTGATCAGGGCGGCGCCCTTCAGCGAGTAGCGCTAGCGCTGCAACAACCGACGCAGCAAATGCAGGGCGACAGTGGTTGCACGCTCACGAATCTGGTTGCGATTCCCCGGGATAACGACGCGAAGGGCAGCCTTCTCCCCCGCCGAGGTCTTGACACAGAAACACACCGTGCCCACCGGCTTCTCCGCCGTACCACCGCCCGGGCCTGCCACACCCGTCGTCGACACCGCGATATCAGCACCCAGCGCCTTCAGCGCGCCCTCCGCCATGGCCTCGGCGACCTCCGGTGATACTGCACCGTGTTCTGCAAGTAGCTGCGGATCCACCTGCAGCTGACCGATTTTGACGTCATTGGCGTAACTGATGACCCCACCCAGGAAGTACGCAGAAGAGCCCGGGACGTCGGCGATGCGAGCGCCCAACAGTCCCGCCGTGCATGACTCCGCCACCGCCAAGCGCCTCCCGTTCAGCAGCCGGGCCACCACGTCGTCGACGGTCGAGCCATCCGCAGAGAACAGTGCCGCTCCATGCCGGGTCTGAATGAACTCATGCAGGCGCGTCCATAATGGGTGCGCATCGGCCTCGAAGCGGGCGACCACCTCGACCTCGCTGCGCCGCAGGCAGGTGGTGATCTCCAGCGCGGCAAGGCTTCCCAACTCGCCCTCAGCAAGGCGCAGTGTCTCGGCGATATCCGGCTCGGTGATTCCATAGAGACGCAGTGTGGCCTGCTCGATAGCGGTGACATCCTCGCCGAGGAGCGCCCGGAAAGGCGCGGCGTCGAGCGCCGACGGCCACATCCGCTGAAGCTCATGCGGCGGCCCGGGCAGCACCACGATGAGAACACCGTCCGCACTCATGATCGCTCCCGGCGCCGTGCCCACCGGATCAAGCACCTCGCCCCGAGCCGGGACAAGCGCCTGTTTGGCGATGCCGACGCGCAGTGCTTCCCAATCGACATTCTCCCAGCGATCCGCGATCGGCCGCAGCCGGTTCATGATGGCCGCTTCTAGCGTTGCGTCGAAAATTAGTGTGGTACCGGCAAATTCAGCTACAGTCGGCAGCGTCATGTCGTCGGCCGTCGGACCCAAGCCGCCGGATGTGACGATGAGATCTACACCCTGATCGGCGAGAAACCGCAGCTGCGCTGTCAGGTCTTCTCTGCGGTCCCCGCACACGCAGATATGTGCCACATCCACGCCCACTTCCCGCAGGTGTTCGGAAAGCCATGGGCCGTTTGCGTCGGCAACACGCCCGGTGAGGACCTCCGTACCCGTGACGACGATTCCCGCTCGCAACATGTCAGCAGCCTAGGCCGGTAGGTTCGGTGTCATGGATGAGGGCGCCATCATCGAATACATCGTCACGACCTTCCCGGATCTGCAGCACGAGGTTGTACAGGGCAATTGGTTCTTCTTCCAAGGCCCCGAACGTCAGCTGCCGGTCATCACCCTGATGTCGAACGAGGCATTCGATACGTACTCCGACCTCGGACGACCGCACGTCTACCGGCTCAACATCGGCGTCAGCGGTGACACCTTCGTCAAGGTTGTGCCCGGTCAGGACGAAGCGATCCAGCCCGATTACACCGAGTTCGACCAGGTACTTCCGCATCCCGAGTACGGCGGCGCCAAATGGGTGTGTGTGGTAAATCCAGGTGAGGACACCTTCGCCGAGGTGCTCCGGCCACTGCTGGCGGAGGCATACGCACGAGGTCGTGACGACTAGTTGTCGCTGACACTGGCCCACAACTGTCGGTTTGTGGATGCGTCGCCCAGGGTGGGCAGGGTGCGCCCCTCGTTGCGGAAACCGTGCACGGCGAGAGCCCCGGTCAAGGGCCGATCCTCATCGCGCACCGCGACGACGATCCGCCTAGTGGGTGAAGGAGCGCCCATCAAGCGTCCCGCAAGATCTGCGATGGTCGCGGTGAGCTCATCCTCAGATACATCGGGACGGGGCCTGCCAATGAGCTCCGTGGTGGAGCTGCCCTGATCGACAGCGATCTCGACAGATCCCAGAGATGTCCCCGAAACCGTCACCGCGACTGAACTATTCGCATCGGCAGCGACGCGCCGTCTGCAGTTGCGCAGTTCGTAGCGACCGCGCGCCAGCAGATCGCTCCAGGAAACCGCCGCGCGGCGCCCTGACGTCGTCCAGCTGGTGATGTTGCCGGACAGGGCGTCTCGCGTCCGGCGTAACGCCGCCAGGTTCTCGATGGTGTTGCCCTGAAACCAGATCTGATGATCGGTGGGGTTTCCGTCGTACATGCGCAATCGGCGGCATGTCTGTAGCTGCGACCAGCCCACCGACTGGGCAAGTCGCTGCACCGCGATGTTCTCCACCGCGAGCGGCGCCACCGCGTGCGGAACCCGGGGATCAGCCTCGAATCCGGCGATGATGAGCGATGCCTGCGCCCACCGGGTGACGCTGTGTGGAACACCGGCCGTCCATGTTGATACCTCGGCGCCCCCCGTTCGCGGATGTCGCCCCGCCATGGCCAAGTGGCCGACGACGTGTTCGCGGCCTCCATCGAGGTGCACGAGCAGATACGAGACCCAGCCACGCGCGGCATCGGAGAGTGCCTGCTTCCAGGTGTGAATCCACATGTACGGCGAATGCGCTGTCGACCACGGCATGTCCGGATGGCTGAACGCCGGTGCCAGCCGCTTTTCGTAGCGCAGGTTGGTTTCCCGCCACGATGAGCCATCGGAGAGCCGCGGAATGCGCAGCATTACGGTCATACCGTCTATTTCAACCGGCCCCAGAGATGTCGGAGTGGGCCGATCGCTTGCGAACACCCCGGCAGGGTAGCGCACCTTGGCACAGGCGTATGGCGATTAATCGGCAACTGCGAGAAGATGATTGCCAAGTACAGGCTGTCTATTTTGGAAGCGGGCCCGCCAGCAGCGTCCACATACGCCGCGCGGTACCACCGTCACCCAGGGTCGCCGGCGCCTCACCCTCGTCGACAAAACCACGGCGGGCAAGCTGGTCCGCGAGCGTGCCATCCGCGCCGCTGACCGCAACGACCGTCCGGCGCGACCCGCCGGGGCGAGCGGCGACATGGCTTGCGAGTGCGGACAGTGCGCACGCGCCGGCATCGCGGGACACCCACGGCTCGAATCGTGGTACCAATTCCGTTGTGGACGTGCCGACATCGGTATAGACATCAATCGAACCGGCCGTGCGCTCAGCCACCGCCACCCGGAACTGCCCGCGACCAGCCGGTGCAATATGCACCACTTCCCCATTGGTGGTGGAGGTTTCGAGTGAGGACTCAGTCGGTGCGGGCCGCAGTGTGGCACTGATCCGCTGCCGGACGCGAATCGCCGCGAATCGGGCCCACGCGGCGAGGTATCCAGCGTCCGGCCTGCGGGACACGGTGGGCGCGAGAAGCGTTCTCGTGGCGGGGATTTCCGTGAGGCGCTGCCTTACCCAATCTCGGTACTCGGCCGTATTGGCGAGCACCCACATGTTGTGGTCTGAGATCTGCCCATCGTATTTACGCAGAGCACGACGTGTCTGTAGCTGGGTCCAGCCCATGGATTCGCAGAACCTGTTTGCGCGCACGTTTGATACCGCCACGGGCGCCAACGCGTGTGGAATCGCAGGGTTTCCCTCAAAGGCAGCCAGCACCGTGACCAGCTGCGCCCACCCGCTCACGGCCGAGGGCACATCGACCGCCCAGCTGGAGATCTCGGCGCCCCCGGTTCGTGGATCCCTGCCGGTCATCGAGAAGTGCCCAACGACTCTCTCGACGCCGTCATCGATCCTTACCAGCAGGTATGAGACTCCGCCTGCGCGCGCATCGGCAAGCGCCGAACGCCAGGTGTCCACCCAGATAACCGGAGAATGCGCGCTCTCCCAATCCATGTCGTCACGATTGAACGCCGGTGACAGCCGCTCGGTGAAAGCCAGCGCGGTCTCCCGCCAGGATGGACCATCCGCGAGCCGGGGCGGCCGTAGCAGTACCGTCACCCCGCCGATCGTGACCGGCCCAAGGTCCGCCACGGACCGGAGGCCGGATTTGCTAGACACCGCGTCAGGCTACAGGAGAAACGTTCGCTCCGTGAAAGTCGTCAGGTGGCGGGCACGAGAACGAGCGGAACCCTTTTCGCGCCGATGAGGCGATGCGACACCGACTGCCCGAGCAACGCATCCAGCGCGGACGCCAACCCTCCCCGGGGGCTACCCAGAATGATCATCATCGCCTCATACTGCTGTGCCACGCCCAAAAGGGCGGCGGCAGCGGGTCCCTGCGCGCGGTGATACTTCCACGCCACTTCCTGGCCCGCAAGCTGTTCGACAGCCTCGGCCTCGGCAGCGGTAACAGCGTTGCCTGCCTGCGCTTCCCAGCTGTCGGTGTCGAGATCCATCGGCTCGTCGTCCATATCGAGGATGTGCACCACGTGCACGCAGGCGCCCAGGCGCCGGGCCATATCGATCCCGAAGCGCAGCGCGGCAGTGCTCGGCGGGTGTCTGTCCCATCCGACTACCACGTGCACACCTGACGATTCGGTCATAGTGACATCCTCACGCTATCGACCACGCCAGCGCTAGTCCCGCGACACAGGCCCCGACGGTGCCCAGCAGCGTGCCGAACATGTTGTACAGGGCGAGTGACCATTCACGCCGCTCGAGAAGCCTGACCGATTCCACACTGGCGGTGCTGAAAGTCGTATAGCCGCCACAGAACCCAGTCCCCACGACAGCCAGCAGGGCCGACGACGAATGGTGGAAGATCACGGTGCCCGCCACCACGCCGATAAGGGCCGATCCGCTGAGGTTGATGAGGAGCGTCGCCCATGGGAAGCGGAAGGTCCGGCGATGCTTGATGAGGGAATCGACGACGAAGCGCGCTACCGCACCCAAAGCCCCGGCGAGAATCACGGCGATAACCGTCACGCGGAACCTCCCGAGTACCGCCCCAGGACCGCGGCGGCGGCAGCTATCCCGGCCATGGCGGCGGCCAGACCGGCCGTGATGCTGACCAGTGCGTACCCCACGCCCAATCCCGCAAATCCGTTGCGGGCGAGAGTGCTGATCTCCAGGGCGAAGGCGCTGTACGTGGTGAAGGCGCCGCAGATGCCCGTGCCGACAAACAACCGGGCGCGTTGGCGCCAACCGCCGTCCGGGCCCAGCAGTGTGAGGGTTTCCAGCAGCGCCCCGAGGATGAACGCTCCGGTCAGGTTGACCGCAAAGGTCCCCCAAGGCCAGGCCGCGCCGGTGGCCGGCCACATCTTCTCGAACCAATACCGCAAGGCGGTTCCACACACGCCGCCGAGAAAAACCCACAGCAGGGCGTACGGTCGCAGATGGAGGGGTCGCACGGACTCTTCGCGCTGCGCACCTGTCACATTCGGTCCCATCGTGTTACGACTCATCAACACAGGAACTATCAGCCATCAGTGGCGGTTCGGGACAAGCCCCGGCGAGATCCATCGCGCGTGACGAATATAGCGCGAGACGGGTCAGTACACGTCGCGGACGTACCGTTTCCCGGCGACGAGCTCCTTACGAAACTCAAGAGCCTCTTCGGGCGACATCCGCCCGTGCTTCTGGGCGATGGCCAGTAATGCGCTGTCCACGTCCTTGGCCATCCGGCTGGCGTCTCCGCACACGTAGAGATGCGCGCCGTCAGCGAGCCACCGCCATATCTGTGCCCCCTGCTCCATCATGCGGTGCTGGACATAGATGCGTTTTTGCTGGTCGCGCGAGAACGCGAGGTCAAGTCGGCGCAGGGAGCCATCACGCAGGAAGCCGTCGAGCTCGTCGCGGTAGTAGAAATGCTGGGTGCGGTGCTGGTCGCCGAAGAACAACCAGTTGGGTCCGGAGTGGCCCAGAGCACGGCGTTCCTGCAGGAACCCGCGGAATGGGGCGATACCGGTCCCGGGACCGACCATGATCATCGGCGTGTCCGAGGAATCGGGCGGGCGGAAATGCGGCGATTTCTGCAGAAAGATCGGGACAGGCAGCCGCTGTGCACGATCGGCCAGAAAGGTCGATCCCACACCTCCACGGGCCGAACCGTCGGGCCCCTGGAACCGGACGATGGACACGGTCAATGCAATGGATTTCGGGCTGACCAAGGGGCTGGACGAGATCGAGTACTGGCGTGGGGTGAGTCGGATCAGGACCTGTTGCCACTCCTCGATACCGGCACGGACGGGGAACTCGCGCAGCACGTCGAGGGCATTACGGCCCTGTAGCCACCGCTCGCGCGTCGCGGTGTCGGGGCCGCGCAACAGCTTGATGGCCGGTTTGTCGCCGCGCCGCTCGGCGACGAAACGCAGCAGGTCATCGGTGACGCGGCAGATGTCGTAGTGGCTGGCGAGCGCGGTACCCAGGGGCAGCTCGCCCCCGTCGATCGTGATCGGCAACTCCGCATCGAAACCTGTTGCAGTGAGCCAGCGTTGGACATCTTCCTCGCGGTTCGTCGGATAGACGCCGAGAGCATCTCCCACCGAGTAGCCCACATCGTGGCCGGTCAGGTCGAACTCGATGCGCCGTACCTCCTTGCCGGAGCCCGGCGCGGAGAGGACCTCGTTGTGTGACAACGCCGCCAGGATCGGCGCGTCGCGGGTGAAAAGTTCCGGCGCGGCCGTCGGCAGCCCGTCGCTGCGCAATCGTCTGACCGCCTCGACGCTGGCGTCGGTGCCATCCCCAATCGCCTCCAGCAGGTCCGCGGTCCACGCCGCGATCAGCGCTCGGTCATTCGCCTCGCCGTCTACCCGGGCCAGTACCGGCGTGGCGCCGAGCTCGAGCAGCCGGGCGTCGAGCGCCTTGGCGTGACCACAGAAATCCGCGTAAGCCCGGTCGCCGAACCCCAGCACCGCATAACGCAGGCGGTTCAGGGGCTTGGTCTCTCCGGAGAGTGCGGACCAGAATTGCGCACCGTTATCGGGCGGGCCACCCTCGCCGAAGCTACTGGCGATGAGTACGGCTGTTCGAACCTCGCCGAGATCGACGGGGGCGCACTCGTCCATCGCGGTGAGTGTGGCGGAGATTCCCGCTGTCGCCAGCAGCCCGTGCACCGAGGTGGCCACAGTCTCGGCGTTGCCGGTTTGCGATGTCCACAGAATTGCTATGTCGCCCAATGCTTGTGCCGGCCTGTCGAGCACCTCGTGGACAACGCTCCGTCCGGTGGGACGCAGCATCACCGCGCTGACCTTGAACTCGGGCTGTAGCGAATCCGGGTCGACGGCGTCGTTGGTCACCGCGTTGATCGCCAATCCGGGACCCTGCGCGTCGTTCCAGTGGAAGGGCGCAAAGCAGCTGCCGGGTTTGACCCTGTCGCTGATGATCGCCGGGAGTTCGGCGGTGCCACGCCGCGAGGCGATATCGACGATATCGCCTTCGGAGATGCCGAGTGTGGCGGCGTCGCGGGGGTGGATCTCCACGAACGGGGACGGATGGAGCCGCTCGAGCGTCTTGATGCGGCCGGTTTTGGTGAGAGTATGCCAATGATGTTGCAAACGACCGGTGTTCAAGACCATGGGATACCCGTCACCGGGGGTTTCCGCGGGGTCGCGGTGGGCACGGGCGTGGAACACCGCCCGCCGCGACGGGGTGGGGAACGCCAGCCGCGGAATAGTGCCGTCCTCGCCGATATGCAGGCCTTGGCTGACTCCGTCGTTGAGATAGCGAATCGGATTCCGCTCCCCCGAATCTTCGGGTGGACAAGGCCATTGCACGGGGCCTTGACGCAGTCGCGCGTAGCTCGCCCCGCGCATGTCGTATCCGGTCCGTGGATTCCAGAATCCGCGGATCTCCTCGAAAATCTCCTCGCTTGACGCGTAGTCGAAACCGTCGCCGAATCCCATCGCGAGGGCGACATCGCAAATCAGGCGCCAGTCGGGCTGCGCATCCCCCGGCGGGTCGGCAGCCCGGTTGGTCAGCGTTACCGTGCGCTCCGAGTTGACTGACACGCCATCTGATTCGGCCCACAGCGCGGCGGGCAAGAGCACATCGGCGTATTCATTGGTGGCCGTCGCGAGGAAGGCATCCTGGCTGATCACCAGCTCGGCCCGGCGCAGTCCGTCGATCACATTCTGCCGGTTAGCCACCGAGGCAACCGGATTGGTGCAGATGATCCAGCACGCCTTGATATCGCCGGCGGCCATCTGGGTAAACATATCCACGGTTCCGGTGCCGAACTCCTCGCGGATGGAACCGGGTGCGAGGTGCCAGTGCCGCTCGACGAATTCTCGATCGGCGAGGGATTTCACCGAGCGCTGTCCCGGCAACCCCGGGCCCATGTAACCCATTTCCCTGCCGCCCATCGCATTTGGCTGGCCGGTCAGCGAAAACGGTCCGCTGCCGGGGCGGCAGATGGCGCCGGTAGCCAGATGCAGATTGCAGATCGCGTTGGTGTTCCAGGTGCCATGAGTGCTCTGGTTGAGGCCCATGGTCCACAACGTCATCCATTCGCGCGCCTCCCCGATCCACCGGGCGGCGGTGCGGATATCGTCCTCGGCCAGGCCCGTGATAGCCGCGACCGTCACAGGTGGATAACCGGCCAGGAACTCCGGCATCCCCGCCCAGCCCTCGGTGTGCTCGGCGATGAACCCGGAGTCGATATCGCCGTTCTCCACAAGCAGATGCAGCAGTCCGTTGAGCAGGGCCAGGTCGGTACCGGGGGTGATCTGCAGGAACAGATCAGCGCGTTCGGCAGTGGCGGTGCGGCGCGGATCGACCACGATCAGCCGTGCTCCGCTGCCGAGCCGATCGGCCATGCGCAGGAACAGAATCGGATGGCAGTCGGCCATGTTCGCACCCATGACGAGGAACAGATCGCTCTGCTCGATATCGGAATACGACCCGGGCGGCCCGTCGGCTCCCAATGACTGGCTGTATCCGGTTCCCGCACTGGCCATGCAGAGCCGCGAGTTGGACTCGATCTGCGTGGTACGGATATAACCCTTGGCGAGCTTGTTAGCGAGATACTGCGCCTCCAGGCTCATCTGGCCGGATACGTACAGGGCGATCGCATCGGGTCCATGGGTGTCGAGGATGTGGCGTAATCGCCTGCCGGCCTCGGCGGTTGTCGCCGCCAATGGGGCCGGAACCGGCTCCGTCCCGCGCGCGGGACGGATATGCGCCGCCGTCATGCGTCCGTCGGCGGCCATCAGCTGGGCGTGCGTGGCGCCCTTGGTGCACAGGCGTCCCTGATTGCTTGGATGCAGGGCGTCGCCCTCGACGGTTGCGATGGTGACCGGACCCGCCGAACTTCTCTCGGCCCACACCACCACACCGCAGCCGACACCGCAATACGAGCAGGCGGCACGGCGCGCGGTGGGCGGCGCGCTGAGTTCGGTCACCCCGCCATGGTGAGCGAGTCAGATTCCCGAATTCTTCCGCCGAGGTTATCCGGCTGTCACCGCGTCCTCACCGCACGGATCCACCGAGCGTGAGAACGACATCTCCCCGCAGCGCGCCGTTAGAGCGCCGACGGGCGAAGTGTTCCACTAGCATCAGCAGCGGGTCGACGCTCGTTTCCTCAGTACGCATACTCGAAGGAGCTAGACATGGTGTTGAACATCATTTGGATGATCATTCTTGGCCTGATCGTTGGCTGGATCGCCCGGTTGATCGTGCCTGGCAAGGAGAACTTCGGCTGGATCGTGACAGCGTTGCTGGGCATCGTCGGTGGTTACGTCGGCGGGACGCTGGGAAGTCTGGTGTTCGCCCCTCACAAGTTCACGGTTACCCCGCCGATCAATCACGCCTTCCTGGGAGCACTGGTCGGCGCGGTGATTCTGCTGGTCGTCTACAAGTTCATCGCCGGGAAAACCAAAAGCTAGTCGCTGCCCTTAGGCGGCATCTTCCGGCGAAAACACAGTGCATCGGTGACGTGCGCCCACGCTGATCGCGTGGGCGCACCGAATCCGACCTTCACCGACACTTACCGTCAGCGCTCACCGCACAGTGCGTGAGCCGAACTAGCCGAGCGTTAGACCGGAACCCCGGGTGCTGCTGGCGCCGCTGGAGGTGGCGGTGGCACGGGCTGCCCCGGAGCAGCGGGTTCGGGCGCCGGTGCACCCGGTGCCGCAGGAGCCGGTGGCTGGTTGGGATCGGCAGGCACAGGCGCGGGCTGGTTCGGGTCCGCAGGCGCGGGTGCCGGCTGGTTCGGATCGGCGGGCTGCCCGGCCGGAGGCGTGGCAGGAGCGGGCGGGGTCCACGGGCGAACCGAGTCGGTGAGGGCCTTGGCCACTCCCTTGTCCACCGGAGATGCCGCCGTGCCGAGCCACACGATGAACCAACGATCCTTGCCCTTGCCCACGGCCGCGGCCCAGATCTGACCGGGCTCCTTGGCGGCGTCATCGAACTTCACCTCGTAGTACGAGGACGCCGCGGGCATGCCCGCCACTTCGAAGCTCTGATCTTCCTGGTTGACGCGGTTCCCCGGGTACGGCATGAAGAACTCACCCATATCCGAAGCGAGCCTGCGTGCGGCCTTCTGGTTGTCAGGCTCGGCGCCCGCGAAGAGCTTCAGATCGAGGCGACCCAGGAGAATGCTGCCGTTTGGCGCCGCTGGGTTGGTCAGCAGCGCCGAACCGTATGTCAGCCTGCGCGCGTCCGCTTGCGCCCAGCCTTGGGGCACAACATAACTGAATCCACCCTGGTCATTGTTGACGCGCGCGGCATCTGCCGGCGCACCGGGTGCCGGCGGCGGAGTGGGTGCGGCAGTACCGGGCGGAGGTGACGCCGGAGGCGTCATCACGGTTGTCGGAGTCTCCGGGTTGGGTGCCGGTTGGCCGGGTGCAGGCGTTGCGGGTGGCGGCGGCGCATCGGTGGTCACCAGATTGATTTCCGCCGTGCGTACCGACGTCGGCGACTGATCAGCCGGTCCGGCGACAAGCGTTATCGCCCCTGCCCCCGACAGCGAGGCCACGGCGACGGCAGCTGCCATCACCCGCGCCCGTTTCACCCGCTTGGCGGCCAAAGTTGCCCGTGGTTGCTGCATGCCAATGAACGTACCGTTTTGTCCTGCACGTGCAAGCCTATCCGGCAATCGGCGCGCCCGATTCGGCAAGGGGTTTGGCTGATCCGAAGCAAACATAGGTTTCCTCTCAAAGGCTACCGAAATCACCGTCCCCAGCTACTGCGCCGCCTGAATGACGACCTCGTGAGCCTTCACGGCAAAGTATGCCGACTCCTCGGGTGCCAGCTTTAGCTCTGCCGCGGCAGCCGCGGTGATGTGTGCCGTGAATATCGCGGGCCCCGCGGTTGCCGTTACAACCACGCTGTCGCCATGAGCGCTCAGGGTCGACACGGCCACCGCGATGACGTTGCGCGGGCTGCCGCCCGGCGGGGACAGATGCACGCCCACCGCACGCGGCCCGAACACCGCGACGGCATGCTGGCCCGGCTCGGGACTGCCGGCGCCGGACCACACGCCGTGGATGACGATGCCGTCCGCGTGCAGGGCTCCGTCCTCGCCCACGGTGCCTGCGATCAGGTTCACACCCGCGAACCGGGCACCAAACTTGCTGGTCGGCCGGGCCAATACGGTCGCGGTATCTCCCAGCTCCACGATGTGGCCAGAGTCCAGGACCATCACCCGGTCGGCGATGGCGACGGCGTCCATGATGTCGTGCGTGACGATCAGAGCGCTCTGGCCACCGCGGCCCAGCACCCGGCCCAATAAGGCCCGGATTTCCGGCGCGCTCGCGGCATCGAGGCCGGCGAGCGGCTCGTCGAGCAGCACCAGGTCCGGTTCGGTGGCCAAGGCACGGGCGATCGCCACTCGCTGCGCCTGCCCCCCGGACAGTTCGCCCGGCCGGCGTCGGGCAAGGTCGCGCGCGCCGACCGATTCCAGCCAGCGATCGCGCAGAGCAGGCACCTCATCTCGATGCCGGGCGCGCATCCCGAACTCGACGTTGCGCGCGACCGTCAGGTGCGGAAACAACAAGGCTTCTTGCAGCAGGAGCGCCGTACGTCGCCGATGGGTCGGGACGAAAGTGCCTGTGGCACAGTTCGTCAGCACGTGATCGCCGAGGCGGATCTCACCGGAGTCGGGTCGCAGCAGTCCGGCAATGAGCCCGAGCAATGTGGACTTACCGGCCCCATTGGGGCCGACGATCGCCAAGGTCTCTCCGGGCGCAACGGTGAATGCGGCGTGTACACCCCGACCGGAATGCTCTGCCTCGAATCGCAACTCACTCATCGCCGCCACCCATCGCGGCGCCAGGCCCGGGCTCCCACAACGGCCAGCACAACCGCCGCCACCGCCACCAGCAGCAGCGAGAGCGCCACGGCCGATTGCGCATCGGATTCGCGCTGCAGATAGATCTCCAGGGGCAGTGTGCGCGTGACCCCCTGCCGGGATCCCGCGAAGGTCAAGGTGGCACCGAATTCACCGAGCGAACGCGCGAAGGCCAGCACCGTACCCGAGACCAGTGCCGGCATCACCAGCGGCAGCGACACCCGCCGCAGCACTGTGGTCGGTGGTGCGCCCAGACTTGCCGCCACATGGTCGTAGCGCTCCCCTGTCGTGGCCAGCGCGCCCTCAAGGCTTATGACGAGAAACGGCAACGAAACGAATGTCTGCGCCAGCACCACAGCAGACGTGGAAAACGCTATCCGGATACCCGCGGCGTCCAGGTAGTGGCCTAGTAGGCCGAGCTTGCCGAAGGCGTAGAGCAGTGCGATGCCGCCGACGACCGGCGGCAGTACGAGAGGCAACAGAATCAACGGGCGCAGCAGGCGGGTGAGCCACGCCGGTCCGCGGGCCAGCACGATGGCCAGCGGGACACCCAGCAGCAGGCACAACGCCGTGCTGGCCACGCATGTCCTGACGCTGAGCAGCAGCGCTGCCTGTGAGGCGGGGCTGGTGATCAAAGCGGGGAGCTGAGGCCAGTCGGCCTTGACCACGAGTGCCAGCAGCGGCAGCACGATGAGCACTGCCCCAACGGCCGCCGGCAGATACACCCAGCGCGGCAGACCGGGTGCCGGTGTCACGGCGCAGAGAACCCGGCCGCCGCCAGAATCTTGTGTCCGGCATCCCCGGTGACCGTTTCGATGAACTGATTCGCACGTTCGGGATTGCGTGAGTTCGCAGTCACCGCAATGGGATAGGTGTTGACGATCGACCGCGCCTCGGGGAATGCGACCGCGGCGACTTTCTCGCCGGCGGACTTGGCATCGGTCACGTAGACCAAACCCGCATCCGCCTGGCCCGCGACCACCTTGTTCAGCACGTCAGTCACCGAGGACTCTTCACTGACCGGATTCAGTTGCACCCCAGTCTCTTTGGATGCGGTCGCGGCGGCCGCACCACACGGAACCTGCGGTGCGCACACCACCACGTCCAGACCAGGACGAGCCAGGTCCCCGAAGGTGGCGATGCCCTTCGGATTCCCGGGGGCGACGACGATGGTGAGCGTGTTGGCCGCGAAGTCGACGGGGTTGACCACCGAGTGCGCCTTCCACGCCTTGTCCATGTTGGCCGAATCCGCGGTGGCAAGCACGTCGGCCTGGGCGCCCTGCGTGAGCTGAGTGAGCAGATCCGAGGACCCCGCAAAGGTGAACTCGACGGTCGTGCCCGCGTGGGTCGATTCGAAAGACTTCCCGATTTCGGTGAAGGCCTTGCGCAGCGACGCCGCGGCCAGCACGTGCAACTGAACCGGAGCAGAATCCGAACCAGTCGACGGGGCCGCTGTGCTGCCCTCGGGCGCCGTTCGCGAACCACAGCCAGACATGGCCAGCGAACCCGTAAGGAGTGCTGCGGCGAGAATTTTCCACCCTCTGCTGGTCACCGGCACAACCCTAGCCCCAGCCGAGGCCATACGTGGTGGTCGTGGGTATTGCTACCGTCCAGTAATATTGGCGCTCAAACCCGTGCGACCCGGCCACGAAATCCGGGGTATGAGGTCCGGGTTGTGTCACGATCAAGCTGATCAGGCCTGGCAACAGAAGCGGATCGGTAAGGCTTGCAGGAAGGTAAGGAAGGTACCGCCATGGACGTACTGGTAACCGGAGCGGTTAACGAGGTCGGCCGGGCGGTGGCTGCGGAATTCCGCAACGCCGGCCATCGGGTAGTCATCACCGGCCCCAATGCCGACGAGCTGGAAATCGCCGCCAAGGAGCTCGAGGTCGACGCCATCGTGTGCGACAACTCCGACCCGGACAGCCTGGAAGAGAACGTCGAACTGTTCCCCCAGCACCTCGACGCCATCGTGAACATCCCGAACCCCGTCTGGAGCGAGCCCGGCCCGCATCTGGGCACCCTCACCGATACCGGCGAGGCGTGGCTGTCTCGCTACGAGTCCAGCGTGCTGACCGCTGTGCTGACGGTGCAGTCCATCGGCGATCATCTGCGTTCCGGCGCGGCCATCGTCAATCTGTGCACGCTGGGCAGCCGGGACCGATCGGGCGCCACGACTGCCGCCAAGGCCGCACTGTCGGCGTGGACCGCCGAGCAGGCCGAACGAATGGGCACCCGCGGGATCACCATCAACACCATCGCTCCCGGGCAGTCGGCCGACGCCAACTACGACGGCCTTGACAGCACCGAGGATGCCCAAGAGCTGGTCAGCGCCGAGATCGCACGGTTGGCGTTGTTCCTCACCAGCCCGCAGGCGCGTCACATCACCGGCCAAACCCTGCATGTCAGCCGCGGAGTTCCCGCCGGCGTCAGCTGACACAGCTGGAGTGCACTCCAGCTGTAGATCGCCGAATTGCATTGCGAGGCAAGACCGTACGTAGTGCCGTGGCAGCAGTTCGAGCGTAGGCTCGATCGGGTGACCATTCGGCTTGGCTATCAGATCCCCAATTTCTCCTACGGCACCGGCGTGGCCGAGCTCTTTCCCACCGTCGTCAGACAGGCGCGCGAGGCGGAGTCGTCAGGTTTCGACACGGTTTTCCTGATGGACCACTTCTATCAGCTGCCCATGATCGGCACCCCCGATCAGCCGATGCTCGAGGCCTACACAGCCCTGGGCGCGTTGGCCAGTGCCACCAGCACCATTCAGCTCTCGACGCTGGTCACCGGCAACACCTACCGAAACCCGAGCCTGCTCGCGAAGGCCGTGACCACCCTCGACGTCGTCAGCGGCGGGCGCGCCATCCTGGGCATCGGAGCGGGGTGGTTCGAACTGGAACACCAGCAACTCGGGTTCGAGTTCGGCACGTTCACCGACCGCTTCGAGCGGCTGAACGAGGCCCTGGAGATCATCGCCCCGATGCTGCGCGGTGAGCGACCCACCTTCGAGGGCAAGTACTACCGCACCGAGACCGCCATGAACGAGCCCAGGCTCCGGCCGAACATTCCGATCATGATCGGCGGCAGCGGCGAGAAGAAGACCTTCGGGCTGGCTGTGAAGTACGCCGACCACCTGAACCTGCTCAGCTCCCTGGACGAGATCCCACACAAGCTGTCGGTGCTGCGACAGCGGTGCGAGGAAGCAGGCCGTGACCCATCCACCCTGGAGACCTCGGCGTTTTTCTCGGTGTTCATCGACGACGACTCGGCGACAGCCTGGAAACTCGCCGGTGAGCAACTACGCAAGAACGGCATCGATCTGGAAACCCTCCCCGAGGAGGCCCGTGCGCAGGTTCTCGGACGCACTCTCGTGGGCAGCCCCGACGAGATCGCCGAACAGGTGCAGACCCGAGTTCTCGATCAGGGAATCGATGCTGTCACGCTCAACGCGACCGCCAACGGGCATGTGCCTGGCGTGGTGGAGCTGATCGGCAACACTCTTCGCCCCCTGTTCAAGGACTAGTCGGCCGGATTCGCCCTCCGTCGCGCAATCCTTCGGCAGGATGTGCGATATGGGTGCTCCGTTCAGCCTGCAGCCAGCCGCGACAGCCGTGGTGGCGCTTCTTCCGGGGGTGTCGGATGAGGCGCTGGACGGCTCGACTCCGTGTACCGAACTCACGGTCCGTGCCCTGCTGAATCACCTGATGGGTTTATCGGTGGCGTTCCGATACGTCGTCCGCCCCAAGGAGGCGGCGGCTCTCGGCATCGACCTTTCGGGCCCGTCGTTCACCGAGGACCTCGATCCGCAGTGGCGGACGTTGCTTCCGCAACGGCTCGCAGATCTGGTGGCGATCTGGGCGCAGCCCCGGTCATGGATTGGCCAGTCGACCATCGCGGGCACTGTCATGCCCAATGACCAGGTGGCCATGGTGGTCCTGGATGAGTTGGTACTGCATGGATGGGATTTGGCGGCGGCCACCGGGCAGCCGTTTGACCTGCCTGAGGGCACCGATCCGGGTTTGTATGGATTCATCAGGGCGCTGGCCTCCGACGACGGGATTCCGGGTTTGTTCGGCCCGCGCCAGCCAGTTCCCACCAGTGCTCCACGGTTCGATCACATGCTCGCCATGTCGGGACGTGACCCAGGCTGGCGTCCGCAGGGTGTGTGAGATATTTCGCTAAACTAACTGACGCGACGTACAGGGAAATCCCGACTACGGTTGAGGTGTTGCACCAAGTGTCAGACAAGGTGAATAACCCCAGTTGAGACACCATTTGACGAGGAGTGATCGATGAGCACGACACCAGACGCCGCCACCGGCGCGGCGCCTGTCGAGGCCAATCCGAAGCCCAAGATCAAGGACGCGCTGACGCCCAAGCACCGAGTCGTGATCATCGGGTCGGGATTCGGCGGTCTCACGGCCGCCAAGACGCTCAAACGTGCCAACGTCGATGTCACGCTGATCGCACGCACCACTCATCACTTGTTCCAGCCGCTGCTGTACCAAGTGGCCACCGGGATCATCTCGGAAGGGGAGATCGCTCCCCCGACGCGGCAGATCTTGAAGGACCAGGACAACGCCCAGGTCGTTCTCGGCGATGTGACGAGCATCGACCTGGAGAATCAGGTGGTCCACTCCTCGCTGCTGGGGCACGACTACTCCACGCCCTACGACAGCCTGATCGTCGCCGCCGGCGCCGGCCAGTCCTACTTCGGGAATGACCACTTCGCCGAATGGGCTCCGGGCATGAAGACCATCGACGACGCTCTGGAACTGCGCGGACGCATTCTGGGCGCCTTCGAGCAGGCCGAGCGCTCCAGCGATCCGGTGCGGCGCCGCAAACTCATGACCTTCACCGTGGTCGGTGCCGGTCCCACTGGCGTCGAAATGGCCGGGCAGATCGCCGAACTGGCTAACGAGACCCTCAAGGGCACCTTCCGGCACATCGATCCCACCGATGCCAGGGTCATCCTGCTGGACGCCGCGCCCGCCGTACTGCCACCCTTCGGCCCCAAGCTCGGCGACAAGGCACGCAAGCGCCTCGAGAAACTCGGCGTCGAAATCCAGTTGGGCGCCATGGTCACCGACGTGGACCGCAATGGCCTGACCGTCAAGCATTCCGATGGCACCGTGGAACGCATCGAATCCTGGTGCAAGGTGTGGTCCGCGGGCGTGTCCGCCAGCCCCCTCGGTAAGAACCTGGCCGAACAGTCCGGTGTCGAACTGGATCGTGCCGGGCGTGTCAAGGTCGGCCCGGACCTGTCGATTCCCGGTCACCCGAATGTCTTTGTGGTCGGCGACATGATGGCGGTGGACGGTGTACCCGGCGTCGCCCAGGGCGCCATCCAGGGTGGGCGCTACGCCGCCAAGCAGATCAAGGCCGAACTAAAGGGGCGTGGCGCCGAGGAACGCCCCGCATTCAAGTACTTCGACAAGGGCTCGATGGCCACCGTGTCGCGGTACAACGCGGTGGTCAAGATCGGCAAGCTGGAGTTCAGCGGATTCATCGCGTGGCTCAGCTGGCTGGCGCTGCACCTGGTCTATCTGGTCGGGTTCAAGAATCGTCTGGTCACCCTGATCCTGTGGTCTATCGCGTTCATGACGCGCTCGCGCGGCCAGATGGCGATCACCGAACAGCAGGCCTGGGCTCGAACACGTCTGGATCAGCTTGAAGAGCTGGTCGCGGAGAAAAACGGCGACGACGAACAAGTTGCGCAGCCCGAAGAGGAAAAGGCAGCCAGCTAGTTCCGATCAGTCGGACGGTAGCCGCTGTCCCTGCCACGTGAGCAGGGTGGCGTCGCCGGCGAGGCGCAGCACAGTGGCGTCGGCCGGACATGGTGGCATGGAATCTGTTGCGGGATAGCGCAATTCACTAATCAGGGCCAGTGGGCGACCCAATTCGTCATCGGTCACTGATCCCGCACCGAGTTCGATGCGGTGGCGCAGCAGGGGGCGATTATCGATATCCGCCTCGAGCTCGCCGCTCCAGAATCCGGACGACTCCCCTGCCCTGCCGATCTGCACACGTTCGCGCAGCCGCACGCTCGCGCTGCCCGATCCATGAACGGTGACATGAGAATGGTGGACGGCATTGGCCGCCACGATGGTTGGCGCGGGGTCGAGGTCAAGTTCGCCCGCCACCGAGCAGCTCCACGCTGTCGAGGACCGCAGGGTGTCCCGGCCGGGCAGGGCCACCGCTGCCGCCACCGATCGCACGCGCAACAACACCCCGTCGCCGACCTCGATACGCACCGAGATCTCGTCACCACCCAGGGGGCTAGCGGCCACTCCGATGAGATGAACGGTATCGGCCTCGGTGAGCCTGCCCTGCAGGCTGCCCGAGCAGCGTATCCGTGGGAGGCGGCCCTTCACCGCAATGATCTCGACGTCAGTGCGCATGGTCCAGGTGGCTCCGGACCCACGCCAACACCTCGGTGGCCGTCGGGTCTTCGGTCAACGAGATCATCGCGGTGGGCCGTCCTTCCCGTACAGCTGCCGCGTCCCGCGCCATCACGCCCAGATCGGCGCCCACCATGGGAGCCAGGTCGGTCTTGTTGATGACCAACAGATCCGAGAAGGTCACGCCGGGACCGCCTTTGCGTGGCACCTTGTCACCGCCGGCGACGTCGACGACGAAGATCTGCACGTCGATCAGACCTGAGGAGAACGTGGCAGTGAGATTGTCGCCACCCGACTCGACGAGGATGAGGTCAAGTGGATCATTGGTGGCGATGAGATCCTCGATGGCGTCCAGGTTCGCGGTGATGTCATCGCGGATGGCGGTGTGCGGGCAGCCACCGGTCTGCACGGCGGTGATGCGCTCGTCGGGCAGCACCGCGTGGCGACGCAGGAAGTCAGCATCCTCCGTCGTGTAGATGTCGTTGGTGAGCACCGCCACCGAAATCTCGTCGCGCAGCGTGCGACACAGCGCGGCGACCAGCGCGGTCTTGCCCGACCCCACGGGTCCGCCGATCCCGATGCGCAGCGGCTCACCCGGCTGGCGCACCCGGCGGGGCCTGTCGATGTGTTGATGGGGCTGACCGTCGAGAAGATGCGGTGGCATGTTGATCCAATCGTGGTTGTGCGTGAAAAACCTAGAACCCTAAAACTACGAAACAAAAAGCGGACGTTCACGTGTGAGATGACGCTCAGCGAGCACATCCAGCAGGGGGTCGGACAGGCATGCCAGATCGGTGGCGGCCACGGTCGCGGTCTCCTCACACAGGCCCGCCATGGCCAAGGTACCCACCGCCACCTCTGTGGGGTCTAGCGCCAACAGCCGCTGGCCCGCGGTAGCGGACCCGGTCAGTGTGGTGTACACGACAACGAGGGCGATATCGCGGCCCGACAAACCCGTTGCCGCGCCGATGATGCCGTAGACCACGGCCAGGTGCGGCTGGCGGCCGTGCGCACGCCAGTCGATATGCGGCCAGGCGCTCCCGGCCAGGCGCTTGAGCCCCCGCCCCTGGGCGCGGGAAGCGTCCCGCGCCGCCTGCGACGGCGTCCGCGCGTCCGTTTCGGCATCGGCCCGCTCCGGATCCAGCCGCCCCGACGTGATGGCGGCGGCAATGGATGCCGCAACCAGGCCGTGAGTCCGAATACGCCGCCGCAGATACGCATTCAGAGTCGCACCGTCTCGCACCAGACCCTGCGCTATGGCCTCCTCCACCCCGCCGGAATGCACATGCGAACCGGTGGGCAACCGGGAATCGGCCAGCGACAGCAGCAGTGCTGTCGTCGCAGAAGTATCGATGCCACCCATCAGAACAAGAAATATCGTTGCGCCATGGGCAGTTCGGTGGCCGGCTGTTCCTGCCAGACCTCGCCGTCAATACGTACGGTGAAGGTATCGGGATCGACTCGGATATCCGGCATCGCGTCATTCAGCGGCAGGTCGGCCTTGCCGCGATGGCGCACATCGCGGGTGGGAACCAGCCTGCGCCGCAACGCGAGCCGGGCCGCCAGATCGTCCTCGATGGCCGTCGGCGAGACGAAGTGCACGGCCAAACCGGGTGCCACGTTGGGCATGGCGCCGAACATGGGCCGTGGCAGCACGGGTTGCGGGGTGGGAATGGAAGCGTTGGCATCGCCCATGGCAGCCCACGCGATGGCGCCGCCCTTGATGACGACATGTGGCCGGACCCCAAAGAAGGCCGGTTCCCACAGCACCAGATCGGCCAGCTTGCCGACTTCTACCGAACCCAACTCGTGATCGATGCCGTGCGTGATCGCCGGACAGATCGTGTATTTCGCGACATACCGGCGGACGCGGTTGTTGTCGTTGCCTCTGGCCCCGGACGGGTCCCCCTCCAACGCACCCCGGCGCTTCTTCATCACATGCGCGGTCTGCCAGGTGCGCATCACCACTTCTCCGATGCGTCCCATGGCCTGACTGTCGCTGCCAATCATCGAGATGGCGCCGATATCGTGCAGCAGATCCTCGGCAGCGATCGTGGACGGACGAATCCGGCTCTCGGCGAAGGCAAGATCCTCCGGCACCGCGGCGTTGAGATGATGGCAGACCATGAGCATGTCGAGATGCTCGTCCAGGGTGTTGACCGTGTGCGGGCGCGTGGGATTGGTGGAGCTTGGCATCACGTTCGGGTGACTGGCCACGGTGATGATGTCGGGAGCATGGCCGCCGCCGGCGCCCTCGGTGTGGTAGGCGTGTATCGCACGTCCGGCGATCGCCTCCAGAGTGCCCTCGACGAAACCTGTTTCGTTGAGGGTGTCCGAATGCAGGGCGACCTGGACGTCGGCCTCGTCGGCGACACGCAGGCACGCATCGATCACCGCGGGCGTGGTGCCCCAGTCCTCATGAAGTTTGAAACCCGCTGCGCCACCGCGTAATTGTTCCCACATGGATTCGGGGTTGACGGTGTTGCCCTTGCCCAGCAGCAACACGTTCACCGGCCACCTGTCGAGCGCCTGCAGCATGCGGCCCAGGTGCCATGCTCCGGGAGTGACTGTGGTGGCCTTGCTGCCCTCGGCGGGGCCGGTGCCACCGCCGATCATCGTGGTGATGCCGCCGCCGATCGCCTCTTCGACCAGTTGGGGACAGATGAAGTGGACGTGGCAGTCGATGCCGCCCGCGGTGACGATCCGGTCATTGCCGGCGATGATCTCGGTGGACGGGCCGACGATCAGTTGGGGGTGAACCCCGTCCATGATATCCGGATTACCCGCCTTGCCGATACCGACAATGCGTCCGTCTCGAATACCGATGTCGGCCTTGATGATTCCCCAGTGATCGATGATGACGGCGCCCGTGATGACGGTATCCGGCGCTCCCCCGGCGCGGGTGAGGCGGCTCTGCCCCATCGACTCGCGCAGCACCTTGCCACCACCGAAGACCGCCTCCTCGCCCGCCAAACCCGGACCACCACATCGATCTTCGGTGATCTCGATAAGCAGATCGGTGTCGGCCAAGCGGATGCGATCACCCGTTGTCGGCCCGTATAGCTTGGCGTAATGCTCCCGGGATAGCCGGGTCATGCGGGTTCACCGCCATCCAGATGTCCCGGGGCGTCAAGCGTCAGTCCGTGCACTTCTCGGCGGCCACGTAGGGGAACCAGTCGGACCTTTTGCGCCACACCGGGTTCGAAGCGAACCGCGGTACCCGCAGGAATGTGCAGGCGGTGTCCGTGCGCGGCCTCGTGATCGAAGTCAAGCGCCGGGTTCGACTGCGGGAAATGTACGTGACTACCGACCTGCACGGGGCGGTCACCGGTGTTGACGACGTCGAGCTCGATGACGGTCGCTCCCGCGTTGAGTTCGATATCGTCCGGTGCGAACAGGTATTCGCCAGGAATCATGTGGCTCATCCGATCGGGTGGTGCACAGTGACGAGCTTGGTGCCGTCAGGAAAGGTTGCCTCCACCTGGACGTCCGGGATCATCTCGGGGACGCCGTCCATCACATCATCGCGCCCCAGCACCTCGCGGCCGCTGGCCATCAATTCCGAGACGGTGCGACCATCACGCGCACCCTCGAGGAGATGATCGGTGATGATGGCGATTGCTTCTGGGTGGTTGAGGCGCAGGCCTCGGGATTGGCGTCGTCGCGCCAATTCCGCCGCATAGGAAATGAGCAGCCGTTCCTGCTCGTGCGGGGTCAATCGCATAAGGGGCGATCCTGCCATGATCCGGGCTGCCTGGCACTTTCACGGCCGTTGCGCAGACAGCGGACGGTTTTGCCCTGCGGTCGAGATGGTGAGTGCGAGAATCCACGGAGCTTGTGGGGTGTGGAGTCGATCAGGAGGGTTCGCAATGCGGTACGGGATGACGTTGTGGTGTGTGGTGTCGGCCGGAGTGCTGATATCCGGGTGCGGTCAACCCAGCGAGGGGATAAAGCCGGTGTCGGCACCGAGCACCACTGCGGCGGATATGCCCATGACAGCGGGCACCTCAGCGCCCGCGTCCATCCCCACGACCACAAAAGCGCCTCCACCCCCGCCTCTGGTGGTCACTCCGGAGAAGATCGACTCGATCCTGGGCTCACGTTCGGATGTCGGGAAGATTCTGGGAACCACGCTCGAGTACGACGACAACACATCGACACCACCGACCGATGCCGTCGGTGGTGCACCGGACTGTGCCAACCTGGATAACCCGCGGGCTGGCCAATTGGGATCCGAATGGACGACATATCGCTGGAACTATTACCGCGAGACCAAGGACACCACCGCATACATCGTGAGTCAGGTGGCCGTCCTGTATCCGTCCCGCGAGGAGGCCGCGGCGGCTTTCGCACACGCGTTTCCCAAGTCCGCAGCGAGAACATGCGCCAACGCGGAGATCTCCAAGCAGGACCAGAAGTGGAAGATCAGCAACATCGCGGAAATCAGTGATGGCGCGGCGAAATGGACCCAACTGCAGATCACACAGACCGCCACGTGGCACTGCTTCTTCGACTTCCGCAACAAGAACAACGTGCTCTTCGGGACGTACCTATGCCAGTACGGTGACGGCGTACCCGGTGTGACGACCATTACCGACCGGATCGCGGCGTGGATCCCGCAGTGAAAGGAATCGCTGTGACCAGCAGATCGGTGTACCGAAAGACTGCCGTCGCGGTGTGCGCCGCCGCGGTCCTGACGGGATGCTCAATTTTCGGAGGTGGCCAGCACCCTGCGACGTCCGGGCCGTCGGCGACATCCGGCGCATCGAAGACGTCGACAACGTCCGCGGTGGATGCGATCAGTCCCGACAGAGCCAACTCGATCATCGTCTCCAAAAATGACGTGTCCGAGCTGGTCGGCTCGACCCTCGAATACGAGGGCAAGTCCTCGAATCCGCGATCGTCGTCGCCGATCGACGGCAAGCAATCGTGTCAGGCGCTGATGGTGCCGCTGACCGTCGACGTCGGCGACAAGTGGACCACCTACCGGGACGTCTGGTATCGGGAGGGCAAGGACACGTTCACGCACTCGGTCACCCAGCGGGTGCTGCTGTACTCGTCGAAAGACGATGCGCGGGAGAACTACTCAAAGGAGTTTCCCGCCGATGTCCGCAGTTGTTCCGGCGAGGAACTGAAGGTGGACACGGCGATCTGGCGCGTGTCTGTCCGCGAGGCATCCGACGACCGCGCCCAGTGGGTGCTCGATGAAATCGCCGATGGGCGCCCGTCGGGATGGCGCTGCATGTTGGAGGCCCGCATCATCGAGAATCTGCTGCTCTCGGCGACGGTCTGTCAGGTGGCCAACGGCGGTCCGGCGCTGCGCGCCATCGTGGACAGGATGGTTGCCGCCACCCAGCCGAAGTAAGAAATCGCTCGTGTAACACTGGGCGCCAGCGATCCGATGTAGCCATGATTTGGGTCGATACGGGTCTGAAATCGGCAGGGAGGGATTGAGATGCGTCACGTGTTGGCTGTCGGATGGCTTGGCCTGGCAGCGATGCTCGCGGTGAGTTGTGGAACGGAGACCGGGGGCATCAAGCCGATACCGGTCGGTGCCACCGAGACATCGGCGCCGACCGATCACGGGCAGGACGGGGCGATCGCGAGCCCCAAGTCCAGTGCTCCACCGGTCACCACCTCACTCGAACCGCCGGCACCGGTGATCGTCACGCCCGACAAGGCGGAATCGATCATCATCTCCGCCGACGATGTGGGCAGGCTGGTCGGATCGCCGCTGACGTACGAGTTCAAGTCCACTCGGCCCAGCGATGCCTCCGCGACAGGCAAGTGTCAGGCACTCACCGGGTTGCGCAGCGAGAGCCTGGGTGATGAGTGGACCACCTACCGGGGCTCGCGTCTGCAGGAAACACAGGACCGGTATGACCACATCGTGTGGCAAGCGGTCGTGTTGTTCCCCGATGCGAAGGCCGCGGCGAACCAGCTTCAGACCGCATATCCCCCGTCGCTCGCGTCCTGCGCGGACTCGCGCCAGACCGAGGGCGATATCGAATGGCGGATCGGTCAATTCTCGAACGACGGCACCAGCGTGAAGTGGGTGCGACAGGAGCTCAAGGACGGAAAACCCGCAGGGTGGCGGTGTTTCTACGACTACCGGGTCAAGAACAACGCACTCTTCGGAAGCCTGCTGTGCCAGAACGGCAACGGCACTCCGATAGTGACCGCGATCGTCGACCGCATGGCCGAATGGATTCCGGCATGACCACGACGAAGAACACGGCAGGGGGCCCGATGACAGGCACAACGGCGCGGGCGGTGCTGTGCGCGACGGCGATCGCCGCGCTGGCGCTGTCCGGGTGTTCCGGCCAGCGGGAGGCCGCCGGAACGTCAACGGCCACCACCACGACGGCCTCACGGTCGGTAAACGCGCCGGCACCGGCTCCGGTGAGCAGCGGACCAGCGGGGCTTACGGGGTGGCCCGGCCAGGACAAGATCACCGAGGAAGCCATGGTGGCGGCGTTGTTCACCAACGAGGAGATTTCCAAGGTGTTCGACGCCGAAGTCGCCAAGACCAACAAGCGCGAAAAGCCTTTCACGGCCACGGAGTCTGATGACGCGAGTTGCAATGTGACACAGGGGCTCACCGTGGAGTCGGTGGGTAAGGAGTACGAGACGTTCCGCGGCACCGAGATGCTGCTCGGCGACGCCGAGAGCCCGGATGCGCAGGTCTACCAGGGCATCGCGGCGTACAGGGACAAGGACTCCGCGCAGGCGCAGTTCTCGACGGCAGCTGACGAGATCACGGAATGTGACGGAAAGTCGTACAACTTCACCGATCCCGGCGGGCGCAAGGTGCCGGTGACGGTGTCTGTCTCGTTGTCGAACGACAAGAAGGTGAATTGGGCCCTCACGTACGGGCCCAGTAAGTATCGCTGCTTCGTGTCGTACAACGGTGTCGCGAATCTGATTGTGCAGACGCAGGTTTGTGCACGAAGCAATTCAAAGCAGCTGGTGCAGAAGATGGCCGACAGGATTGTCGACAAACTGCAGCTGAGCTGACGAGCTACCCGGATCCAGGGGGGACTGGATCCGGGCGGGGGGACGAGGATGGCGGCCCGACCATCGGGGGGCCGGCCGACATCTCTCGAAAATGAGCTCGGGTGGGTGTACGGGGGTTGCGCCCACCCGAGTCTCACAGATTCTGTAGGCGGACCTGCCCGCGTGCGATTGTGCGGTTCTGATCATCGGCAATGGTGACGAGCCACAGCTGCTGACGACGTCCCCGATGTATCGGCGTGGATGTCGCGGTCAGCGTGCCGGTCGAGATGGCGCGCAGGAAATCGGTGTTGTTGTTGACGCCGACCACCGCACTCTCCTCCCCCAGCACGTTGGCACGCCAGACGTACGCGGACACGCTCGCGACGCTTTCCACCACGGAGCAGTAGACGCCACCGTGCACGATCCCATTGGGTTGCAACAGGTTTTCGGTGACCGTCAGGGTGGCGGACACTCCCTCGGGTGTCAGCGAGGTGTATTCGAGCCCCACGAGCTTGTCGAAGGGCGCGGTGGGCATCTGGCTGAGGTGCTCCGGCGTGTCTGGCATGCGATGTTCATATCAGTGCGGGATCCGTTAACGAAGAAGTGCCCCACCTGCCGAGGCAGGTGGGGCACTTCCTTCGAGTGGACCGGGGGTCTCTGCAGCCCTCAGGACTCCGGCGCGGTCCGGGTGTCTGGTCGCGCGGTAGCGCGTTCGACATTTCTAAGGATAGGCAAGGCTGCCCTAAATTGCAAGGGCCTTGTGGCGAACCGGCAATCCGAGTGTCATGAAGCGGTCCAGGATCGCCTGTCCGCGCCGCATTCCATCGGTCTCGCTGGAGCGGGCCAGCAGCGGAACATGCGTCGCCGCACCCACCACGGTTGAGCCCACCAGTTGCCACATCTGGCCGATTTCCATTGTTCCGGAACTGATCTGAGACAGGCGCGTAAACAACGGCGCCAGGGCGCGATGGCATCGGTGCGCCGTCCACGCGGCAAGTGCGTCCTCGCCGGGGAACACCACAACCTGCTCCCGGTCCCGGTCTGGGTCATTGGGCAACACCCGCAGCGTCGGGTCCACCACACCCGCCCAGTCGATGCAGCCCTCGGAATCGAAATACACCCACAAGTTGCCGAGGCCCGGATCCCAGGCGCGTCCCTCCAGGACGACCAGGGCGACCAATCGGCCGACCACGGTGTGCACAAGCGCGTCCGCGAGTTGATGGACGGCGACCGCGTCGCTACCGGTCTCTTCAATGGCGCGGGCGTACATCCGCTCGAGGCGGTCGGTGTTCAGGGCTCGTGCCAGCGGCCACCATCGGCGCCGGCCGACATCGGACATGACGGCGACACCATAGGCCCGAGGGCACTCGGGATACAGCTCGCGAAGCCGGGCGCTCGATTCGTGCAGCGGCAGTGATTGGCGGATAGACATCCCGGCGATCAGCGGATCGTCGGCGATGAGGCTCCTCGTCGAAGAGCATCGATCAATGGCCAGTGTCACAGTTGGCAGCCTCCCTTCACGTAGACAAGATAGGTAAGCCTAACCACATGTAGGATGACATCGCCAGGTGCGGGTGTTGTGACTGCCCTCACCAAAGCTCCTGATCATCGGGCAGTGCTAACGATTTCGGCCCACATGGTGAGACCGGATCCAGCGCTGGAACAAAGACCGAGTTCTAGATCGTTGGCTGTCAGAAGTAGTACGACTGGATGTAGTACGGCATTGCGTCGGAGGTGAACGTAGAATGTTCGGAATGGCACGCCTGGGCGAACTTGAACGCGCGGTGATGGACCATCTCTGGTCGTCCCCCGAGCCCCAGACTGTGCGCCAGGTCCACGAGGCATTGTCGGCGCGGCGTGACCTCGCCTACACGACCGTGATGACCGTGTTGCAGCGTCTCGCGAAGAAAGATCTGGTGGTGCAGCACCGCGATGATCGCGCGCACCGCTACGCACCCGTACATGGCCGTGACGAGCTTGTCGCGGGCCTGATGGTGGATGCGTTGGCGCAGGCCAACAACTCTGGTGCCCGTGAGGCCGCGTTGGTGCACTTCGTGGAGCGCGTCGGCCCCGATGAGGCCGATGCGCTGCGCCGCGCACTGGCCGAGCTCGAAGCGAAAGATCCATCTGCTGGCGGTCGCCCCACCGCGTAAGGGACACTAGTTATGTGTCCGCCCTGGCGTTCGCGATACTCGCGCTGCTGCTGACCGGTCCCGTACCGGCGTTGCTTGCGCGTGCGCGCTGGCCGTACCGCGCGCCACGTGCCGCGATGGTGTTGTGGCAGGCCATTGCCGCGGCCGCCGTTCTCTCCGCGTTCAGTTCGGGGCTGGCGATCGCGAGCAGACTCCTCGTCCCTGGCCCCGATGGTCATCCAACCGCCACGATCACCGGTGAAATCGACCGCCTTGGTTGGGGTTTGTGGCTGCTCTACGTCACGGTGTTCGCGATCACGATCCTTATCGGTATCCGGCTCATGGTGTCGGTGATCCGAGTCGGGGTGCGCACCCGCCGTCGGCGTGCCCGCCACCGCGCCATCGTTGATCTACTGGACCACAAGCGGTACTGCGAGAACTGGCGCGGCGGCTACGACATCCATCGTCGGCGCGACCACGACCTGCGGGTGTTGGAAGTCGACGAGCCCTTGGCCTACTGCTTGCCGGGAGTACGCAGCCGGGTGGTCGTCAGCGAGGGAACGCTGAGCACGCTTGGGCACAACGAGGTGACCGCGATCGTCGCGCACGAGCGTGCGCACCTGCGCGCGCGCCATGACCTGGTGCTGGAAGCCTTCACCGCAGTCCACGACGCCTTCCCTGTCATCGTGCGCAGCAAGAATGCGCTGGAGGCGGTCAAGCTGCTCGTCGAGCTGCTCGCCGACGATGCCGCGGTGCGGACAGCCGGGCCGACTCCCCTGGCCCGCGCGCTCGTCGCGTGCGCTGGTGGACCGACCCCGGTCGGCGCAATGGCCGCCGGCGGCCCGACGACACTCATCCGCGTCCGCCGCCTCGGCGGGGACGGAAACAGCCTGCTGTTGTCGTGCAGCGCCTATACCGCCGCTGCCGCCATCCTCGTGGTGCCGACGCTGGCCGTGGTGATCCCATGGTTCACCGAACTTCAGCGCCTGTTCAGCAAGTAACCTCCGAGTAGGTGACCCGCGCTCGCGGGCCGATTGTGACTGCGCGAGAATCCGTGGAGCACAACACGTCAACGAAAGGATGTGCTGGTGACGGCTGCAGACGGCTCGGCGCAGGGTAAAGCTCAGATCGGCGTGACGGGCCTGGCCGTCATGGGTTCGAATATCGCGCGGAACTTCGCACGGCACGGATACACCGTCGCTCTGCACAACCGATCGGTCGCCAAGACCGACGCATTGCTCGCCGAGCACGGATCCGAGGGCAGCTTCGTCCGCAGCGAGAGCATCGAGGAGTTCATCGCAGCCCTGGAGCGCCCGCGCCGCGTGCTCATCATGGTCAAGGCCGGCGATCCGACCGATGCGGTGATCAATGAGCTCGCCGATGCCATGGAGCAGGGCGACATCATCATCGACGGCGGCAATTCCCTGTACACCGACACCATCCGCCGGGAGAAGGCGATGGCCGATCGCGGCTTGCACTTCGTCGGTGCGGGTATCTCCGGTGGCGAAGAGGGTGCGCTGAACGGTCCCTCGATCATGCCGGGCGGCCCGAAGAAGTCGTACGAATCCCTCGGCCCGCTGCTGGAGGAGATCTCCGCGCACGTCGACGGTGTGCCCTGCTGTACCCACATCGGCCCCGACGGCTCCGGCCATTTCGTGAAGATGGTGCACAACGGCATCGAATACTCGGACATGCAGCTGATCGGCGAGGCCTACCAGCTGCTGCGCGACGGCCTCGGCATGAGTGCACCGGAGATCGCTGACGTCTTTACCGAATGGAACAGGGGCGAGCTGGAGAGCTACCTGATTGAGATCACCGCAGAGGTGCTCAAGCAGGCTGACGCGAAGACCGGCGAGCCCCTCGTCGATGTCATCGTCGATGCCGCCGAACAGAAGGGCACCGGCCGCTGGACCGTGAAGTCGGCCCTGGACCTCGGCGTGCCAGTCACCGGTATCGCCGAGGCGGTTTTCGCGCGCGCGCTGTCCGGTTCCCGCCCCCAGCGCGCCGCCGCGGCCGGGTTCGCCTCCGGGGCATTGGGCGAGAAGCCAAGTGATGCAAAGCAGTTCGTCGAAGATGTACGCCAAGCGCTGTATGCGTCCAAGATCGTGGCGTACGCGCAGGGCTTCAACCAGATTGCCGCGGGCAGCGCCGAGTACGGCTGGAACGTCAACCCCGGTGACCTGGCCACCATTTGGCGGGGTGGCTGCATCATCCGCGCGCAGTTCCTCAATCGCGTCAAGGACGCCTTCGCCGACGAGCCCGACCTGGCCACGTTGATCGCCGCGCCCTACTTCCGGGCAGCCGTCGAAAACGGCATCGATAGTTGGCGTCGCGTTGTGGTGGCGGCGACGCAGTTGGGAATTCCGGTTCCCGGCTTCGCCTCGTCGCTGTCGTACTACGACGGTCTGCGCACCGATCGTCTGCCTGCCGCCCTCACTCAGGCGCAGCGGGACTTCTTCGGCGCGCACACCTATGAGCGCGTCGACTCCCCCGGCAAGTTCCACACGCTCTGGAGCGGCGACCGCAGCGAGGTAGAAGCCTAAGCAGGACGCAGAAGGAGAGCGATACTGTGCGGTTTCTAGACGAGCAGCGACCACCGTACGACCTCACCTACGACGATGTCTTCGTGGTGCCGAACCACTCGGATGTCACCTCGCGGTTCGATGTCGACCTGACCACTGCCGACGGCACCGGCACCACGATCCCGATCGTGGTGGCCAACATGACGGCGGTGGCGGGGCGGCGGATGGCCGAGACCGTCGCTCGCCGTGGCGGAATCACCGTGCTACCCCAGGATCTTCCGGTGGAAGCGGTCGCACAGACCGTCGAGTTCATCAAGAGCCGGGATCTGGTCTACGACACGCCCGTGACCCTGGCTCCAGACGATTCCGCGGGTGAGGCGGTCGCCCTGATCCACAAGCGCTCGCACGGGGCTGCGGTGGTGCTCGAGGACGGCAAGCCACGTGGGCTCGTCACCGAGGCCGCATGTACCGGCATCGACAGGTTCACCCGCGTGCGCGACATCGCCACCGCCGACTTCGTCGCGGTCCCCACGGGAACTGATCCGCGGGCGATCTTCGACCGCCTGGCCGAGGCGCATGTGCCGGTGGCGGTGCTGACGCGTCCGGACGGAACCATGGCGGGGATCCTGACCCGTACGGGGGCGATCCGGGCGGGTTTGTACACGCCGGCCGTGGACGCGAGCGGACGCCTACGGGTCGCCGGTGCCGTCGGCATCAACGGCGATGTCCGCGCCAAGGCGACCGCCTTGGCGCAGGCTGGGGTGGATCTGCTGGTCATCGATACCGCGCATGGACATCAGCAGAAGATGATCGAGGTGCTGACGTCGGTCGCGGAACTGTCGCTGGGTGTGCCGATCGCGGCGGGCAATGTGGTGTCCGCCCAGGGCACCCGGGATCTGATCGCGGCCGGAGCCGACATCGTGAAGGTGGGCGTGGGCCCGGGCGCCATGTGCACCACCCGGATGATGACCGGAGTGGGTCGTCCACAGTTGTCGGCGGTCATCGAATGTGCGGCGGCGGCACGGGAACTCGGCGCCCATGTGTGGGCCGATGGCGGCGTTCGGCATCCCCGGGATGTCGCGCTGGCACTCGCCGCGGGTGCCGCCAATGTGATGATCGGTTCCTGGTTCGCGGGCACGCACGAATCACCCGGGGATCTGCAGCACTCGGCCAGTGGCCGGCGCTACAAGGACAGCTTCGGGATGGCGTCCAAACGCGCCGTGGCCGCCCGCACCGCCGGGGACAGCGCCTTTGACCAGGCCCGCAAAAGCCTCTTCGAAGAGGGCATCTCCACGTCGCGGATCGAATTGGACCCGCAACGGCCCGGTGTCGAGGACCTCATCGACCACATCATCTCGGGCGTGCGCAGCACCTGCACCTATGTCGGGGCACGCACGCTGGCGGAGCTGCACGAACGGGTGGTTCTGGGTGTCCAGTCCGCCGCCGGATTTGCCGAAGGGCGCCCGCTTCCCGAAGGTTGGTAACCGTCCTCCCTGATGGTTGAGTACCTGCGGGCCAGCTGCACCGTTACCATGAGCCTCACGATGGTCACACCGTGTGATCACTCAACCTAAGGGGCCAGCCAGCGGTGACGCTCTTATTCACCGGGCTGAGCTTGCTTGCGTTCGTGGCGCTGACCGCGGGGACGGCACTGTTCGTGGCGGCCGAGTTCTCCCTGACCGCGCTGGAACGAAGCTCCATCGAGGCGCGCGCCAAGACCGGCGACGGCCGAGACAGGTTGGTCAAACGGGCACACAGCACGTTGTCCTTCCAGCTGTCCGGCGCGCAGCTCGGCATCACCATCACCACACTTGTCACCGGGTATTTGGCTGAACCGGTGATCGCGCGGCTGCTCACGCAGGTGATCGGATACACCGGAGTGGCTGTCAGCAGCGCCATATCGCTGGCGCTGGCACTGATCCTCGCCACCTCGATATCGATGATCTTCGGCGAGCTCGTGCCCAAGAACTTTGCGCTGGCACGTCCCATCTGGACCTCACGCGCCACCGCGGGCCCCATGGTGCTGTTCTCGGCAGTATTCGCCTTCGCGATCCGGGCATTGAACGGCATCGCCAACTGGGTGCTGCGTCGCATGGGCATTGAACCCGCCGAAGAGCTGCGCTCGGCGCGCTCGCCCCAGGAGCTGGGTTCGTTGGTGCGCACCTCCGCCCGTAGCGGTGCACTGGATGAGACCACGGCGGTGCTGGTGGACCGCTCGTTGCGATTCGGGAGCCGTACCGCCGAAGAACTCATGACCCCGCGCACCGAGATCGAATCGCTCGAAGCGACGGACACCGTTGCCGACTTGGTCGCCATCGCCGTGGACACCGGCTTCTCACGGTTCCCGATCACCGAAGGCGACCTGGACGCGACGATCGGCATCGTGCACGTGAAGCAGATCTTCGAAGTGCCACGGGAACAGCGCGCCACGACCACCCTGGCCAGTCTGGCCCGGCCCGTCGCGGTAGTGCCCTCCACCCTCGACGGCGATGCCGTGATGGAGCAGGTGCGGGCCAACGGCATGCAGACCGCGCTGGTGGTTGACGAGTACGGCGGCACCGCCGGGCTGGTGACGGTCGAGGACATGATCGAAGAGATCGTGGGCGATGTCCGGGACGAGCACGATGACGCCACCCCCGACGTGGTGTCCTCCGGCGGCGGCTGGGTGGTGTCGGGTCTGCTGCGGATCGACGAGGTCGCCGCCGCGACCGGCTACCGTGCCCCCGAAGGCGAGTACGAGACGATCGGCGGCTTGGTGCTGCAGGAGCTCGGTCACATCCCGACGGTCGGCGAGACCGTCGAGTTGTCCGCGGTCGTGCCGGATCATCCGTTCGCGGAGCTGCCCCGCTGGCGGGCTCGGGTAGCGAGCATGGATGGTCGCCGCATCGACCAGATCGAGCTTGTCGAGCTGACCGACGCCGACGGTCGGGGGGAATGACCACGATGGGCAGCGACATACTCGGCGTACTCCTCACCGCCGCACTGCTTTTGGCGAACGCATTCTTCGTCGGGGCCGAGTTCGCCCTCATCTCCGCGCGCCGGGATCGACTCGAGGCACTGGCGGAGGCGGGCAAGAAACGCGCCGTGACCGTGATGATGGCCGGCCAGAACTTGTCCTTGATGCTCGCCGGCGCCCAGCTCGGCATCACGATCTGTTCAATCCTGTTGGGCCGCATCGGAGAACCGGCCGTAGCACATCTTCTGGAACGACCATTCGAGCTGTTAGGTGCGCCGCCCGCGCTCACGCACACCATCGCGTTCGTCGTCTCGCTGTCCATTGTTGTGCTGTTGCACGTGCTTCTCGGCGAAATGGTGCCCAAGAACATCGCCATCGCGGGGCCAGAATCCGCGGCCATGCTGCTGATTCCGCCGTACCTGGTCTACATCCGGCTGGCACGGCCATTGATCGCCTTCTACAACTGGTGCGCCAACACCGCGTTGCGGCTGGTCAAGGTCCCGGTGAAGGACGAGCTCGAGGTCACCGTGTCCACCGTGGAGCTTTCCGAGATGATCGCGGAGTCGCTGTCCGAGGGGCTTCTCGACGAAGAGGAACACACCCGGTTACGCCGCGCGCTACAGATCCAGCACCGGGTGGTCGCGGACGTGGTCGTGCCCGCTAACCAGATTCGGGCGATCGCGGTATCGGGTTCGGCGCAGGCGCCCTCGGTGACTGCCGTGGAGCGCGCGGTGGCGGAAACTGGTTACTCACGTTTTCCAGTTATCGGGCCCCACGGGGATTACCTCGGCTATCTGCACATAAAGGACGTCCTGACCATGGGTGACGATCCGGAGGCGATTGTCGACCCCGCGTTCATTCGACCGCTCCCACGTCTACACGGCTCGGTTCCACTGCCAGAAGCGCTGTCGACGCTACGTCGCAGCAACAGTCATCTTGCACTCATGTCGACCACCGACGGCAGCGTGGTGGGCCTCGTCACACTCGAGGATCTGGTGGAGGATCTCGTCGGCACCGTGCGTGACGGAACTCACCGCATATAGAGCGGTTTCGGGGTACATGGCTACCAGTGAGTAGGATCAATGTTCACCGAATCGCAAGAGCGTCCGGTCCCAGACCCCCTAACAACACAGAGGAGTTGCGATGAGTGATCGCGTCGATGTGGGCAACCTTCGCGTGGCGCGGGTGCTGTACGACTTCATCACCAACGAGGCCCTCCCGGGCACCGGTGTGGATGCCGACGCTTTCTGGGCCGGGGTCGACAAAGTAGTCACCGATTTGGCTCCGCGGAACCGCGAGCTTCTCGACCGGCGGGACGACCTGCAAACTCAGATCGATCGCTGGCACCGGCAGCGCGCCATCGAGCCGCTGGACCAGTCGGCGTACCGGGAGTTCCTCACCGAGATCGGGTACCTGGTCCCCGAGCCCGAAGATTTCACCATCACCACCGCCAATGTGGACGACGAGATCACCACCACTGCCGGTCCGCAGCTGGTGGTGCCGATCCTGAACGCGCGCTTCGCGCTCAACGCCGCCAACGCGCGCTGGGGCTCCCTCTATGACGCGCTGTACGGCACCGATGTCATCTCCGAGGCCGATGGCGCCGAGAAGGGCTCGTCGTACAACAAGATCCGCGGCGACAAGGTCATCGCCTACGCCCGCGAGGTGCTCGACGGCGCGGCCCCGCTGGCGGGCGGCTCCTGGAAGGACGCTGTCGGCCTGAAGATCGACGACGGTCAGCTGCTCATCGAGCTGGGCGACGAGCTCTCGGTGGGACTGCAGAACCCCGATCAGTTCGTCGGCTACACCGGCAAGCTGGGCAAGCCGCAATGGTCGGTGCTGCTCATCAACCATGGCCTGCACATCGAGGTCCTCATCGACCCCGACTCCCCCATCGGATCCACCGACAAGGCCGGCATCAAGGATGTCGTGCTGGAGTCGGCGATCACCACGATCATGGATTTCGAGGACTCCGTGGCTGCCGTGGACGCCGAAGACAAGGTGCTCGGGTACCGAAACTGGCTGGGACTCAACAAGGGTGATCTGTCCGAGGATGTTTCCAAGGGCGGCAAGACATTCACCCGGGTACTCAACGAGGACCGCGTGTTCAACACCCCCGACGGCAAGGGCGAGCTGACCCTGCCAGGCCGCAGCTTGCTGTTCGTCCGCAACGTCGGTCATCTGATGACCAATGACGCCATCGTGGATGCCGCGGGCAACGAGATGCCCGAGGGCATCCAGGATGCGTTGTTCACCAGCCTGATCGCGATCCACGGTCTGCGTTCCGGCAAGAAGAACGGCCCGCTGAAGAACAGCCGCACCGGATCCATCTACATCGTGAAGCCCAAGATGCACGGGCCCGAGGAAGTGGCCTTCACCGCCGAGCTGTTCGGCCGCGTCGAAGAGGTGCTCGGACTCCCGCACGCCACCCTCAAGGTCGGCATCATGGACGAGGAGCGTCGCACCACCGTCAACCTCAAGGCCGCCATCAAGGCCGCCTCGGATCGAGTGGTCTTCATCAACACCGGCTTCCTGGATCGCACCGGCGATGAGATCCACACCTCGATGGAAGCCGGCCCGATGTGCCGCAAGGCCGTCATGAAGTCGCAGCCGTGGATCCTGGCATACGAGGACCACAACGTCGATACCGGACTGGGTGCCGGTTTGGCGGGTAAGGCGCAGATCGGTAAGGGCATGTGGGCCATGCCCGACCTGATGGCGGACATGGTCGCGCAGAAGATCGCCCAGCCGCGCGCGGGGGCCACCACCGCCTGGGTGCCGTCTCCCACTGCCGCGACGCTGCACGCGCTGCACTATCACCAGGTCGACGTCAAGGCTGTGGACCAGGAGCTCGCCGGTAAGCACCGCGCCGAACTGGAGTCGCTGCTCACCATTCCGTTGGCCGAGTCGCGTCATGACTGGACCGCGGAGGACATCCGCGAGGAAATCGACAACAACTGCCAGTCGATCCTGGGCTACGTGGTCCGCTGGATCGATCAGGGAGTCGGCTGTTCCAAGGTTCCAGACATCCACGACGTGGCGCTCATGGAAGACCGGGCAACCTTGCGTATCTCCAGCCAGCTGCTGGCCAACTGGTTGCGTCATGACGTCATCACCGACGCCGACGTGGTCGAGGGACTCAAGCGGATGGCACCTGTTGTCGATCGGCAGAACGCCGGCGACAAGGACTACCGCCCGATGGCTCCGGACTTCGACAGCAACATCGCCTTCGAGGCCGCCAAGGAGCTGATCCTCGAGGGTAAGGACCAGCCGAACGGATACACCGAGCCGATCCTGCACCGGCGTCGCCGCGAGTACAAGGCCGCGGCGGCCAAGTAGCGGCCTGTTTGGCTGACGTGCCTGGACCTCGCCGAGGGTCGTTGCCGTCCCGGTCTGTTGAGTGTCGGTTTGGCTGCGGTTTGGTGTCGCGTGCCGTAGTTCACGGGGTCTGAGACAGTAGACTCAGGCCGACGCACAGCAGGGCTCTCACGCAGCCGCTGGACAAGTACTTAGACACGATCAGAAGGGTCGCGACAACACATGGGCAGGCACAGCGCATCTGGGTCAGGTAGCCCAAACGATCGCGACGACAACGACGGTTGGGGTGCCGACGCGGCGCCGGACTACGAGTCGGGCTCCGGCCCTGAGAACTCCGGCTCTGAGTTCGACACGGGTAGCTGGCAGCGGTCGCATCGCAGCGGTGGCAGCAACTGGGGTGTCAGCAAGGGTCTGATCGGAGCCCTCGCGGCCGTCCTCGTGGTGGCCGTGTCCATCGGACTCTGGTGGTACTTCGACCGGCGGACCACCGACAACCAGGCAGAGGCATCTGCTACCTGTGTACACGGTGACAACGCCATCGCCGTGGTCGCCGACCCGTCGATCGCGGACCGTATCGGCGAGCTGTCCGAACGGTTCAACAAAAAGCACGAGGTGATCGGCGACTACTGCTTCACCGTGTCGGTGCGCCCGGCGGATACGACCAACGTGATCAAGGGGCTGACGGGTCAGTGGCCCGCCGAGCTCGGGGAGCAGCCGGCCTTGTGGATCCCCGGCAGCTCGATCTCCTCGGCACGTCTGAAGGCCGCCTCCAAGACAAACATCGTCAATGACAGCCGGTCGCTGGTCAGCACACCCGTGGTCATCGCGACGACGCCCCGGCTGCGTCAGGCCATTCCCAATGACAAGAGCTGGGCGGATGTGCCTGCGCTGCAGAATGTTCCGAACTCGCTCGACGGTGTCGGTCTGCCCGGTTGGGGTTCGCTGCGGTTGGTGTTGCCGTCGAGCGGCAATGGGGATGCGGCGCAGCTCGCCGCCGAGGCGGTAGCCGCCGCCAGCGTTCGCCCCGGCGACTCGCCCGAGCTCGGCGCGGGCGCGGCCGCATCGTTGACCGCTGCGGCTCCCAAGCTTCCCGCGAACAACCTGACCGACGCCATCGGCGCACTGCTGGACGGCGGCGAACAACCCGGTGCCGCCGTGCACGCGGTGGTGACCACCGAACAGCAGCTCTACGCCCGTACTCGCAGCAACGGCGACGCCAAGAAGGTGATTGCCGCGTGGCAGCCCGCCGGGGCGACGCCGATCGCCGACTACCCCACCGTTCAATTGGACGGGCCGTGGCTCTCCGAGGAACAGCACACCGCGGCAAGCCAATTCGCGCGTTTCCTGGGCGACAAGGACCAGCTCAAGGATTTGGCGGCCGCTGGTTTCCGTGCCGAAGGCGCGGATCTGCCCAGCAGCGACGTGGTGAGTTTCACGAAGATCGACAAGCCGCTGAGCATCGAGGACAAGGTCCGGGTCGCGCTCGCCGATGGCACCTCGACAGGCGCCGGGGCCACCACGATCATGCTGGATTCCTCGCTGTCCTCCGAAGCGGTGAAGCTGTCCGATGTGACCGGGGCACTTGCCAATCGCGTACGCGCCATCGCTCCGAGCTCGGGAGTCGGGCTCTGGACATATGACGGCAGGGAAGGCAACACCGTGGTGCGGCTGGGTACCGCCTCCGACGACGTCGAGGGCGTGCCCAGGTCACAGAGTGTTGCCGACGCGTTGACGGCGCTGCAGCCGACCTCCAACGGCGCGGTGGCGTTCACCACGTTGCGCAACGTGTACCAGGAAGCGGTCAATAGCTTCCGGCCGAACCAGGTCAACTCGGTGCTGATCGTGGCAGGCCGCTCGCATACCGATCAGAGCCTGGACAGTGCCGGCCTCATCGACACGATCAACCGTCAGAAAGATCCGGCGCGACCGGTTCGGATCAACGTGATCGACTTCGGCAACGACTCCGATCAGCAGACCTGGCAGGCCTTAGCTCAGCAGACCGGCGGCGCCTACCAGAACCTGGCGACCTCGAACAGCCCCGAGCTGGCCGGAGCCATCACCCGCTTCGTGTCTTAACGTCATTTCCGGTGAGCAGGCCCCCGCCGTGGCGGGGGCCTGCTTCGCTAGAAATCGCTACTGGGCGAAGGCCTCGATCGGTGGGCAGGAGCACACCAGGTTGCGGTCACCGTATGCACCATCGATCCGGCGTACCGGTGGCCACACCTTGGGGCGGAAGCCCTTCCCCAGCGGATATGCGGCTTCGGACCGGCTGTAGGGGTGCTGCCACTCGTCGGCGGTGAGGGATTCGGCGGTGTGCGGCGACCCGCGCAGCGGGTTGTCCTCCACCGGCCACACCCCGGAGCCGACCTTGTCGATCTCGGCCTTGATCGCGATCATCGCCTCGCAGAAGGCGTCCACCTCGGCCAGGCTCTCACTTTCGGTGGGCTCGACCATGAGCGTGCCGGCCACCGGAAAGCTCATCGTTGGCGCGTGGAAACCGTAGTCGGCCAGCCGCTTAGCCACATCGTCGACGGTAACGCCGGTGTTCCTGGTGATCTCCCGCAGGTCCAGGATGCACTCGTGGGCCACCATGCCGTTATCGCCGGTGTAGAGCACGGGGTAGTACTCGTCGAGACGGCGCGCCAGGTAGTTGGCCGAGGCGATCGCGGTGAGCGATGCGGCCCGCAGGCCGTCGGGCCCCATCATCCTGATGTAGGCCCAGGTGATCGGCAGGATCGATGCCGAACCATAGGGCGCCGCCGACACCGGCGGGCCCGAGGGCAGTTCCGCGGCGTACGGGTGCCCCGGCAGGTACTGCGCGAGGTGACTGCGCACCGCGACGGGTCCGACACCTGGCCCGCCGCCGCCGTGCGGGATGCAGAACGTCTTGTGCAGGTTCAGGTGACTCACATCGCCACCGAAGTGCCCGGGGCGGGCAAGTCCGACAAGGGCATTCAGGTTCGCACCGTCGACGTAAACCTGCCCCCCGGCATCGTGCACGGCCGCGCAGATGTCGGCGACGTCGTGCTCGTAGACACCGTGGGTGGACGGGTAGGTGATCATGATCGCCGAGAGGGCGCTGGCATTCGCCGCGATCTTGGCGCGAAGGTCGTCCAGGTCGACGTCGCCGTTCTCACGGCAGGCCACCACGACAACCCGCATACCGGCCAGCGCGGCCGAGGCGGCGTTGGTGCCGTGGGCACTCGACGGGATCAGGCAGACGTCGCGGGCGCTCTCGCCGCGGTCGATGTGGTACTGCCGAATGGCCAGCAGACCCGCGTATTCGCCCTGGGATCCCGCATTGGGTTGCAAGCTCACGCTGTCGTAGCCGGTGATATCGGCCAGCCAGCCCTCGAGGTCGGCGATCAGCGTGCGCAGGCCGCGGGAGTCGCTTGCCGGGGCGAATGGGTGTTGTGCGGCGAACTGCGGCCAGGTGATGGGTTCCATCTCGGCGGCGGCGTTGAGTTTCATGGTGCACGAACCGAGCGGAATCATGCTGCGGTCCAACGCAATATCCTTGTCGGATAGCGCACGCAGGTAGCGCATCATCTCGGTTTCGCTGTGGTAGCGGTTGAACGCCGGGTGCGTCAGGTAATCGGAGGTGCGGGACGCGATGTCCGAGGTGTCGGATGTTCCGCCACCGAAATCGGTTCCGAACGCCCGCAGCACCGAGACCAGGTGCGGCAGCGTTGTCGCCTCATCACAGGCGATCGAGACATGGTCGCCGTCGGGACTCCAGATGTTGACACCCTCGGCCTTGGCGGCGGCCTGGATCTCGATGGCCTTGCCGGGAACGTGCACCAAAACGGTATCGAAGAACTGGTCGTGCACCACGGTGTGGCCACCGCGAGTCAGGCCGGAGGCCAACAGCTGCGCGTTGCGGTGCACCCGGGTGGCGATGGCACGCAAGCCTTCCGGGCCGTGGTAGCTCGCGTACATGGCGGCCATCACGGCCAACAGCACCTGCGCGGTACAGATATTGCTGGTGGCCTTGTCGCGGCGGATGTGCTGTTCGCGGGTCTGCAAGGAGAGCCGGTAGGCGGGTGCGCCATCGGCATCCACCGACACTCCGACGAGCCGTCCGGGCAGCTGCCGGGCGTGGGCGGTGTGCACGGCCAGGTACCCGGCGTGCGGCCCACCGAATCCCATCGGCACGCCGAAGCGTTGCGTGGTGCCGAAGGCGACGTCGGCGCCGATGTCGCCGGGCGGGGCGATGAGGGTCAGGGCCAGCAGGTCAGCGCCCACCGCTACCAGTGCGCCGCGCTGATGGGCCTCCGAAATGAGCGCCGACCAGTCGCGTACCACTCCGGAGGCACCGGGCAGCTGCACGATGACTCCGAAGAACTCACCGTCAGGCAACCCCTGGGCGAGATCGGCGATCACCACCTCGATGCCGAGTGGTTGAGCGCGGGTGTCGATCACGGCGGCAGTCTGCGCGTACACGTCGGCGTCGACGATCAGACGGTTGGACTTGGACTTCACGGCGCGGTGCATCAGTGTCATCGCCTCGGCGGCGGCAGTGGCCTCATCGAGCATCGAGGCATTCGCGATGTCCAGGCCGGTGAGCTCGGAGACCATGGTCTGGAAGTTCAGCAGCGCTTCCAGGCGTCCCTGACTGATCTCTGGCTGGTACGGCGTGTAGGCCGTGTACCAGGCCGGATTCTCCAGGATGTGCCGACGCAGCACGGGCGGGGTCAACGTGTCGAAGTAGCCCTGCCCGATCATCGATACGGCAATCGTGTTGTGGCTGGCGAGTTTCCGCAGCGCGTCGAGAGCCTCGTGCTCGGATGCCGCTCCCGGGAGCGCGTCGAGGCCGGTGGCGAGGCCACCGTGCAACTCATCGAGGATGCTGGCCGGTACCGCCTTCTCGGCGAGCTCGTCAAGGCTGGCCACACCGATGGTGGCGAGCATGGTGTCGATATCGGCGGCGGTGGGACCGATATGGCGATCGGCGAAAGACATGACACTCCCGAAGGGCCGAGTCGCGCGGCGGGCACACGACAGCATCTCCCCTCCCTCTGTCATCAACCCGGTGCGGGCGCCTGAGAGATTCGGTCGTCTCACCGGGCCAATACCCGGACGAGAGCCTTTCCCCGTCGGCGGGTGATCCGCTCACAAGATCGGATCACCACTTTTCAGAGGCATCGGGGCCGAGAGCGGTTCGGGGGCCTGAGAGATTGACGGAGAGGTGTTGCTCCTTCGGCGGCCATGACTGGCGGTCATGACACTCTCCCGCCCACGGGCGATGCCTGACCAGCTTACGCGAGTTAACCCACGGGTCCAGACAGCCGAGTAGGAACCGGCGAATCAGCCGATCTTGCGGGCACGATCCTTGCGACGGGAAGCCAGCTCGTCCTCGGGCGCCTCGATGGTTTCGCCACCGTCGGCGCGCTCCCCCGGGAACTCGGCGATGGCACCAGTCAGTTCGCGCATGGCGCCGCTGACCGCGATGCCGAACACACCTTGTCCGCCCTGGAGCAGGTCGACGACCTCTTCGGCCGACGTGCATTCGTAGACAGTGGTGCCATCGGAGAACAGCGTGATGTTGGCCAGATCCTCGACGCCACGCTGACGCAGGTGTTCGACGGCAACCCGGATGTTCTGCAGCGAGATCCCGGTGTCCAGCAATCGCTTGACGATCTTGAGAACCAGGATGTCCTTGAACGAGTACAGGCGCTGACTGCCGGAACCAGCGGCCCCACGGATCGAGGGAACCACGAGCGAGGTGCGGGCCCAGTAGTCCAGCTGGCGGTAGGTGATGCCAGCAACCTGGCAGGCACTGGGTCCGCGGTAGCCGACGAGTTGGTCAGGAACGGAGTCATCCGGGAAAAGACCCGGCTGGACAGGCCCGGCTGACGCGGAGTCGGCGGAACCGGTGGCGCCGTTGTCCAATGTCATCTCCAGCTGCCCCTGCTGCGGCTCTTCAACCACTTCTGCTCCCTCTCGCGATCGCTTCTCCGGCTACCGTCCTGTGGTTCTCAGTTCGCCGGTAGTGCGTTCGTCCAAGCACGAATCCTCCGAGCATACGCCCTTTGCGCTGCCCCGTGCCGGCCGCTGAGTCAAATTATGGTCCCCGGGAAATCACGGTCAACGCGACGCGCCCGGGCCGTGACTGTAAAGGTCAGGTTGAGACTTACTCGTTACTTAAAGCCCTGTTACGGGCCTTCCGTGGCCTTGAAGTCGTCGGGAGACACGCTGTCGAGGAACTCCTTGAACTTCTCTACCTCGTCTTCTCGCAGCGCTCCGCCGGAATCCTCATCGTCCTCGTCGGGAATGATCAAGCCCGCCTCGGCCAGCACGGCTTCCTCGACGTAAATCGGAACTCCCACGCGTAGCGCGATTGCCACCGAATCCGATGGGCGCGCCGACACCCGGATGTCGCTGTCGAAAACCAGGTCCGCGTAGAACGTCCCCTCCTGAAGATCCACGATCCGCACCTCTTTGAGCGAATGCCCAAGGGCAGCAATGAGATCACGGATCAGGTCATGGGTGAGTGGCCGCGCCGGTTCTACCCCCTGTTGCTCCAGGGCGATGGCCGCGGCCTCGGACTGGCCGATCCATATCGGCAGGTAACGATCGCCGGCAGACTCCCGCAGCAACAACACCGGCTGGTTCTGGGGCTGTTCCACGCGGATTCCCACGACTCGAACTTCGCTCATCGTGCCTCCAACACCAGTGCTTCTGTCGTACCGCGAGTCTAGTCCTCAGCGATCGAGGACGCCGCGCACCGCGGACTTGATCATCGCGCCGTGGAGCGCGATCGACAGCGCCGCCACCTCTCGGATCAGGTCATCGGCGCGGTCGCGGGCCCCTGCCTTGTTGGCTTTGACGGTTGGGCCCACAATCTGGGCGATGAGATCGGTCTCTCGATCGACCGCGGAGCGGAACGTGCGCAGATGCCGCGGCTCGACGCCGTAATCGGCCAGCTCAGCGGCGCACTGAACGATCAGGACCGTGTATTCGTCGAAGAAACCGCCCGGGCCGGCGGTGATGATCCCCGCCTTGATGAGCGAGGTCAGCAGCACCTCGTCCGCACCGGAACGCGACAGCAGGTCCTCACGGCTGAGCCGCGTGGGACGGGTAGATGGGATTCCTTGACGGGCAACACTGTTGGTGCTGTCGCCATCGGTGATGGCAAAGAGACGAGGGCCGCCGGTGAAACCCGCCACATCCGGCAGCGCTCCGTCGGGCTGCGCGTCGAGTTGCTCCTTGATCACCTTCAGCGGCAGGTAGTGATCACGCTGCGCGGTCAGGATGAACCGGAGCCGCTCGGCGTCATAGGCCGAAAACCGGCGATACCCCGACGCGCTACGCGACGGGGTAACCAGTCCCTCTGATTCGAGGAATCGAATCTTCGAGATCGTGACGTCCGGAAACTCCGGACGCAACAGGTCGAGTACCGACCCGATCGACATTCCGGTGAGAGCCGGCCGGTCGGGAGCTGTCACTGGCCACCCGGGGCGGTGTCATCGCCTGCCGACTTCGGCCCGGTCAGGAAGACCAGACGGAACTTCCCGATCTGCACTTCGTCGCCGTTGGCGAGCACCGCTGAATCCACCGGCTCGCGGTTGACATAGGTGCCGTTGAGGCTGCCCACGTCGACTACCTGGAATTCATCACTGTCAAGCCGGAATTCGGCGTGACGGCGGCTCACCGTGACGTCATCGAGAAAAATGTCGCTGTCGGGGTGCCGTCCGGCCGACGTGGTTGCTTGATCGAGCAGAAAGCGCGATCCCGCGTTGGGTCCACGCTTGACCACCAACAGTGCCGAACCGGCGGGCAATCCCTCGACACCCGACACATCGTTACCGGCCTGCGCGGGCGCTTCCAGCTCGGTGGCGAAATCGGCGCGGAACACCGAGGTCGTCTCCGCGGTGACCTCGCCTGACGTGTCGTCCTTGTCGTTATCGGTCACCATCGCTCCTTCTTCCTCGCCCCTGGAGGATTCGATTGTCAGTGCGGATCTCGTTGAGCATGACGCCCTTCGCGACCCTCATCGCCGCTCATTTCCGACCGTACCGTCTGACTGCCCGTAACGGGCCACCTCTGCCGTATCCGCCAGTGGTCCACCCGAAATTGTGGTCATCGGACTGGTTGGAGAACTGGTGCCCTCCTAATCGGTGGCGTCACCATATCCCGATGCGTCTAAGAGGTCATTAAGAGCCACGTCGAGATCGGCCTCGCTGGCGACCTCAAGATCGACCAACCAGCCCTCGCCGTACGGATCGGAATTCACCAGCTGCGGGTTGGAATCCAAATCGCCGTTCGCGGCAACAACTTTCGCGGTGATCGGCGCGAAAAGGTCCGATACGGACTTGGTGGATTCCACCTCGCCGAACGTCGAGCCGGCACTCAGGTCCGAGCCCACATCCGGCAGCTGAACAAACACCACGTCGCCGAGCTGCGACTGTGCGTAGTCGGTGATTCCGATACGCACGGTGCGCTCACCGGTGCGCCGCACCCATTCGTGTTCCTCGGTGTAGTGCAGGTCGGCAGGAATTTCGGTCACGGTGAATCATCCTTGCTCTCGGTCAGTGGTCTGCGTGGTCGCTGGCCTGGGGGCTACTTGCCGGGCTGAGCGTATTGGCGCGGTTTCGGTTCTCGCAAGGTGGTGATGTCTACGCGCGCCGGCTGGTCGATAGTAACGCCGCCGCCAACCCGCGAGACGGTGTCGACGGCACCGCCCGGAATGTTCATCGCCGCCGCGAGTGTCGGTGGATCGCCTATCGCCAGAACCGAATACGGAGGTGTCAGGAGCACGCCGTCGACGATGAGCTGTCCTGGGGCCCCGGTGACCCAGGAATCGGCCCCAATGCGCACCGACTGGTCGCCCGACTTGATCTCAATGGCCTCGGCACCGGCCGCCCGTAGCTCGTTGATGATGTCCAGTAGGGCTTCTGCACCCAGGCCCTGCCCCGGATCGTCAATGGTGAGGATCACACCAGGACCGGTGGCCCCGACGGTCCCCGCCATGATGGACAGTGCGGACAGTCGGGCCTTCGCGTCGTTGATCACGGCCTGGTTGCCGGTTCCGCTGGCGCGCATCGTGATAAGGCTCTGTTGCAGATCCGCGATCTCCTTGTTCAGGTTGGCATCGCGCTGCTGCAGGGAGTCCAGCAGCACCAGCAGGTCGGCGGGTCGCGCGGTGTCCAGGCCATCGCCGGATTCGGTTTGGCGGACCTGGGTGGTGATCGCCAGGCCCAGCAGCGCGCACAGCGCGACGCCCAGCACTCCAAAGATAACCTGAGTACGCGTCGACGGACGGCGCGTTTTGGGCATCTCATGCTTGCCGGGGTGCGGTTCGTGCGGTGCATCGGTCATCGGCTTATGCCCCAAACAACCTGCGCCGCAGGGCGGCCGCGTTTCCGAAGATCCGAATGCCGAGAACGACGATGATGGCCGTGGACAGCTGCGTACCGACCCCAAGCTGGTCGCCCACGAACACGATCAGCGCCGCTACCAGCACGTTGAACACGAAGGAGACCACGAACACCTTCGAATCGAAGATCTGGTCCAGGTAGGCCCGAGCGCCGCCGAAAAGAGCGTCGAGCGCCGCGACCACCGCGATCGGCAAGTACGGGGCGACCGCGTCGGGCACATTTGGGTGAAACACCAGCCCCAAAACCACGCCGATCGCCAGCGCGACTATGCCGATCATCGTTTACTTCCTCTCCTGTTCACCGTCCGGGTCACCTCACCGGCCTCCTGCTGGAATTTCCTTGGCGTACTTGACGTCCCGATTAACCGCGGGAGCCAGCTGAACGTTCTCCTGGGTGCCCAGGGTGAGTCTGATGCCGTAAGACTTCTGCAGAAGCCGCATCCTGGCCATTCCCGGGCTGCGCTCGAACGAGGATTTCATGGTGTTCGCGGGGCCGACGGCGACAATCCGGTACGGCGAGCTGATGGGCTGGTTGTCCACCAGGATCGCTCCCCCGGCCTGACGCATCGTGACATTCGGGCCTATGCGGACATCCGATACCGAAATCGCTTCTGCACCACTGTTCCACAGCGAGTTCACGACGAGCTGCATGTCGCGGTCGAGGATGACCTGCTGGCTGCGCGGGATGCGTTCCTTCGAGACGTCCGAGAGGTCACCTGCACTGCCAGGGTCGGCCAGCGTGACGATCAGCGCCGGTCCGCGCACCTCGGTGCTCGCCGCGGCAAGACCCAAGTGGTCCAATCGATTCAGCAGCTCCTTGCCCTGCTCGTTGCCTTCCAGCTGACTGCGCCGAGCGCCGGCTACCTCTGCCGCCAGCTGGTCTCGCGTCGACTCCAGGGCCCCGGAGTCGCGCTGTTCACTGCGGATACTCGCCAGCAGTCCCTGCTTTTCCTGCATGACGCCGGGCGCGATACGGGTGGTCTGGGCGATCGCCGCCGCGAAGACCGTGGCAATGGCGACGGCAGCGACTGCCTGCCAACCCCATTCAGCCAGGCGTGAACGCGGTGGCGCGCCGTCTCGGCGTGCTGCGGCCGCCTCGGCGTATCCGGCGTCCAGGTGATCAGAGAGCAGGGTGCGCAGCAGCGACGGCACCGGGTTGCGCTTGGGCCGGTTCGCACTGTGGTGACCCAGACCCTCCTCGGGTTCGAAACCACCCATGAGATGCGGCCCGTTGCCGTGTATGGGGTCCTCGGCACTCATGTCAGGTGCTGACCTTGGGCAGCTGCCGGACCACCATCACGATCTGGGCGACGTAAAGCACGAAAGTCCACAGATACATCCCCAGACCCCAAATCAGGAATGCCCACCCGCAGGGGCCGATTATCCTGCCCCACAACGAGTCCCATTCACCGATGAGGATCAGCGGAAATGCCGACATCAGCGCAAACGTCGCGGCCTTGCCGATGTACATGACGGGCAGCGCCTCGATTCCGCGACTACGCACGATGGGCAGTCCGAGCGTGAGGATAAGGTCGCGGGCCAGCAGAGTGAGGACGATCCACCACGGGACGATGTCCCGGATCGCGAAGGCGATCGGTGTGGTCACCATGTACAGCCGGTCGGCAGCCGGGTCCAGGAGCGTGCCCAGGTGCGAAGACTGGTTCATCAGACGCGCGATCTTGCCGTCGGCCCAGTCGGTGAAGCCGCTGAGCATCAGAATGGCAACGGACCAGCCGTCGGCGTGTTTGACCAACAGCAGATACAGGAACAGCGGAATGAAGGCCAACCGAATGACGCTCAGCACGTTGGGGACCGTCAGTATCCGGTCGTCTCCGGAGGGCGGTTCGGCGGTTCCCATCCGGCCACCCTCTCATATTCGCGAAGGTATGCCCCGCGCAAATAGACGGTCTGTCGTCAGCTGAAGACGCCAGGCAGGTTCAAGATCGACAGGCTGTCGTTCTTGCGCGGGTCGTCGTGAATCATGTACGTCCACGTCGAGGTCGGCCGGGCAAGCTTCGACAGGTCCAATCCCTGTTCCTCGTCAACCAGATTGGCGGTGTCGAAGGTCTGCTGCGCCGCTTCCACGGCGTCGGCGGCCAGCGACGCGAAGGCGTCGACGGCGAGCCGGTGGAACTCGTCGATCGGGTTCTGCCGCCCGAGCGCGCGCAGGTGGATGCTCTCGCGCACATCGGAGAGGTACGCCAGGTGGTCAGCCCAGCCCCGATCGAGGTGGTACAGCATGATCTCCCGTGAGATCCGCTCCAGGCGTTCTTCGGAAAGCTCCTCGGCCAGCTCGTCGTAACGCTCAGCGGAGCGCTCCTGGAGTTCCTTACGCGCGGTGTCGGTGCGCAGCAGGGTGTCGCGGCGCTCGGAGATGATAGCGCGCTGCTGGGCGATCAGCTGGTTGTACCGCCACGTGTTGGCGTGTAGGTCGAGCATCGCACCCTCGGCGACGCGCTGGGCGTGGTCAATGAGCCCTCCGGCCTTGGTGCTGACAATCTGCCCATTCTCGTCTGTCTCGGTGGGCAGCTTGGCCGAATCCAGATATGCGACAACGACCTCGTCCTCCCAGCTGGAGAAGAAGACCGACGACCCGGGGTCGCCCTGGCGTCCCGCACGTCCGCGCAGCTGGTTGTCGAGTCGTTCGGTGCGATGCCGCCCGGTGCCCACGACGTGCAGCCCGCCCGCTTCGACGACAGCGTCGTAATCGGTCTCCTCGGAGCCGCCCAGGCGGATATCGGTGCCGCGTCCGGCCATCTGCGTGGAGACCGTGACCGCCTTGAGCGCGCCGGCCTCGGCGATGACGCGGGCTTCCTCGGCATCGTTCTTGGCGTTCAGCACAACGGCCGGAACCCCTGCACGCACCAAACGGTGATGCAGTGCTTCGGATTCGGCGACATCGTGCGTGCCCACCAGCACCGGCTGCCCGGTGGCATGGATCTCGGCGATATGGGCGACGATGGCGTCGTTCTTACTCGCCTCGGTGATGTAGACGCGGTCGGGCTGATCTTCGCGGATGTTCGGGGTGTTGGGCGGGATCGGCGAGACACCGAGCTTGTAGAACTGCCGCAACTGCTCACCGGCCGCCAGGGCCGTACCGGTCATTCCGCTGACACGCGGATAGCGGTTGATGAGTGCCTGCACGGTGATGGTGTCGAGAACCTCACCGGTATCGGTGGTTTCGATTCCTTCCTTGGCTTCGACGGCTGCCTGCAGGCCATCGGGCCAGCGCTGCAACGTCGCGATGCGTCCACGCGAGGAGTTGATGAGGTGCACGGCGCCATCGCGCACGATGTAGTGCACATCGCGCTCCAGGAGCACATGTGCGTGCAGGGCCACATTGACCTCGGTGAGGGTCGTCCCGACGTGGTGTTCGGAGTACAGGTCGATGTTCCCCAGCTGCTTTTCCAGCTTTCGGGCTCCGGTATCGGTCAGGAAGATGTTGCGGCGGTCGTTATCGGCCTCGTAGTCCTCGCCGGCGACCAGCTCGCGGACCGCCTCGATGACCTCCGAGCTCGGCGCTTCACGATGGCTGGTTCCGGCCAGCACCAGCGGCACCAGAGCCTCGTCGACGAGCACCGAGTCGGCCTCGTCGACGACGGCGACATCGGGGCTCGGCGATACCAGGGCATCGACATCGATCGCCAGCTGGTCGCGCAGTACGTCGAAACCGATCTCGTTGACCGACCCGTAGGTGACGTCACAGGCGTAGGCCTCACGGCGTTCGTCAGCCGTGGATTCCTCGGTGATCCAGCCGACCGTCAGCCCCAGGCGCTCCAGGAACGGTCCCATCCACTCGGCATCACGGCGGGCCAGGTAGTCGTTGACCGAGATGACGTGCACGCTGCGTCCGCCCAGCGCGTAGCCGGCGGCGGTGATCGCACCGGTGAGAGTCTTGCCCTCACCAGTGGCCATCTCGATGACGTCGCCGTCGAGCATGCGCAGGGCGCCCAGCAGCTGAACATCGAACGGGCGCTCGTCAATGGTCCGCTCGGCGGCCTCACGCACTATCGCCAGGAACTGGCCGATGTCCTTGGATTCGATGCCCTCGGACAGGTCGAGTTTCTTGGCCGCCTTGGTGAGTTGTTCGTCGGTGAGGTCCTTGGCCTTCTCGTCGTACTTCTTCGAGGCATCCACGAGTTCCAGCGACTGGCTCTGGTTCTTGTCCGTGGCGGCACCGAGGAGCTTCCAGAACTTCCCGGTGAACCGTGAGGCGGTGTTCGACTTGCGCACATGCACACGGTACGTCAGGGAGCTAGGAGCGCCTTCGCGACGATCGTTAAGCCCAGTGAGTGCCGTCAGGCGAATTCCACGATCACCGAATCGGTGACGGCCCGGAATCCGAGCTTGCGATAGATGGAGTTGGAGGTGGGGTTGGCCAGATCGGTGGTGAGCACGATCTCCCGCGCACCTGCCTGACGCGCCCATTCGCAGGCCGCCGCGGTCACGGCGCTGCCGTAGCCGTGGCCCCGCTGCGGTGGGGGTGTGTAGACGGGACCCACTCGTGACACCCCTTCGATGGGGGCCCGGACGCCCGCCATCGCGACAGGGGCCCCGCCGCGTTCCCAGCACAGGTAGACGTCCCCCAATCGGTAAGAGCCAATCAGCCAGTGCCGCGCTTCGTCGGCGGGCTTGTCGACACCAAAGGTTTCCCTGCTGTACTCCACGCTCCACGGCACCAACGACTCGATCTCCTCTGCAGCGACGAGCAGCGGCTCGCCCGCTACGCGCGGCTTTATGAGATCTACCAGGCGATAGAGCCGCTCGTCGGTGGTGCCGCAGACCGTGACGCCGGTCCTCGACAGCCAGGCGTCGGCCACCGCCAAGGTCACCGCACGCGACCCCCGCACCGAAGGCAGCGGTATCGCGTTGTCGGCCAGCAGGTTCACCGCGGCAGTGATCCCGGCCGTGGGAATGGCATTGCAGACGAGGCCCTGGCTGGTCCCCAGGGCCGCTCCCACCAGATGATCCAGATCGGTAAAGGTGATCAGTGCCGCCGCGGGATCGGAATCCGGCTGCCGCAGGCGCGCGGCCAGGTGGAGCTCAAAGGTGTACAGCACGGGATCGGCGGAGTACAGCGGCCCGGCCAGGGCCCAGTACTCCGCCAGATCCTCGTGAAGGTGCGCCCGCATCAACCCAGCGTGATACGGCGGGGCTGGTGTGTCGAGCTATTTCTCTGCCAGCAGCCCCTTGGCGATGTGCGTGATCTGAACCTCGTTGCTGCCGGCGTAGATCATGAGCGACTTGGCATCGCGCGCCAGCTGTTCGACGCGGTACTCGGTCATGTAGCCGTTGCCACCGAAAAGCTGCACGGCGTCCATCGCGACATCGGTGGCGGCCTCAGAGCAATAGAGCTTGATGGCCGAAGCTTCCGCCAGGGACGGCGTCTTGTTCTCCGAGAGGCTCTCGATGGCATGAAACAGCATGTTCCGCACGTTGAGCCGGGCCACTTCCATCTTGGCCAGTTTGAGCTGGATCAGTTGGAACTGGGCGATCTCCTTGCCCCACAGGGTGCGTGTCTTCGCGTAGTCCAGCGAGAGCCGCAGGCACTCCTCGATGACACCGAGTGCGAGCGCCGCCACGCCGATACGTTCCATCGAGAAGTTGGCACGGGCACTGTCGCGGCCGTCGCCCTGATCATTGGCTTCGGATTCGCCGAGGAGCCGGTCTTTACCCAGACGGACATTCTCGAAGAACAACTGGCCGGTGCGGGAACTGTGAATGCCCATCTTGCGGAAGGGTTTCGACTGCGTGAAGCCCTCCATGCCCTTGTCGAGAACAAAGGTCAGCACCGTGCGGTCCCGCTTGTCGACCGAAGGGTCCTTCTCATCCAGCTTGGCGTAGACGACGATCACATCGGCATCGGGTCCATTGGTGATGAAGGTCTTCTGGCCGTTGAGGATGTAGTCCTCGCCGTCGCGGGTGACATACGTCTTCATGCCGCCGAATGCGTCCGAGCCCGAATCGGGTTCGGTAATGGCCCACGCTCCCACCTTCTCGTAGGTGACCAGCTCGGGCAGCCATCGCTCCATTTGCGCGGCCGTGCCGCGGGAGGCGATGGTCGGGACGGTCAGGCCCATGCTCACGCCCATACCCGTCACCAAACCCATACAGACACGCGAGATTTCGCTGGTGAGCACGAAGCCCATACCGGCCGACCCGCCCGCGAGCCCCATGACTCCCCCGCCGTCGGACTTCTTGGAGTCCTCTAGCGGCTGACCGGCCGCCAGTGCGGCCTCCCGGGTCTTCTTCTTCTCGATCTGCTTCTGCAGCGCCTCTTTGGCAAGAGCGTCGATGCCGAAGGTTGCGAACATCTTTCGGATGATGGGGTACGGCTCCATCTCACCGGACTCCAGCGCATCGACGTGAGGCCTGACCTCCTTGTCGATGAACTGGCGAACGGCGTCACGCACCGCGAGGTCAATGGGTGACCAGTCGAGCATGTCTCCTGCTTTCTCCTGTGAAAGTGATCGACGTCGGCAGACCCGGTTAGCCGAGTTCCTTGGCCAGCAACTCTTTGAGGCGGGCGACGGAGTTTTCGAGCTCTTCCTGCACGGCCTTATCGATGGCCGTGCCGATTGCCCCGGTGAGCATCTGCCCGGTGAAGGACGAGTCCACGTTCACCCGGGTGTTGTCGGCATCGATTTCTTCGACACTCGACTTGATGATGGCCTCGACTCCGGCCATACCGGTCCCGCCCAGCTTGAAGGCGCCCTTCTTGGCGGACAGCACCTCGTCTGCCGGGGTGAACTCCTGCACGGTCCACTCGACCGTGTTGGCCATGCCCATGAGGGTGACGATTTCGGAGAACTTGGTGCCGACCTTGATGTCCTCGATCGCCGGGACATCGCCCTTGAATCCGGTGTGGATGGTCATCCACTCGTCGTATTTGTTGAGATCCGGCAACACCGACCAGAGCTTGTCGATGCTGTACGGGAGGTCGATGCTGGAGTGCAGCTCGGACATGGGCGGAAGACTCCTTTGTCATTGGTCTGGCACGGATTGGCACCAGCGGATCCGAACGTAACATACATACCCTCGTGTATGTAAGATGCAATTACCGCTGATCTCGCACTGCGCGCCGACTAAATGCAGGTGTACTGCCGTCAAATACCGACAGACCTGTGGGTGGATGGGCCCGATTCTGCGGCTACCCGGCAGTAGCTCAGCGCACGTTACATACAACTGTGCTCGTATGTATTACAGTGGCGCACATGACCACCCCCGAGGGCGCGGGCAACGACGCGGCGCCCCTCGCCACTGGACTGTCCGAGAGTGGGACACAACAGCCCGGCCCCCCGGAATCTACCTCGGAAATCGCCGCGGCAACGGCGAATTCGCAACCGGCCAGGGGGGCGATCGATATCGAGATCACCCGCCCGCGGGTCACGTTGCATCCACCCCCGCTAAGAGTGGAGGTCGGGCGCGTCGGCATCGCCGCGTCCCGACTGGCCAGTTCCGGAGCCCGCCTGCTGGTGCGGCCCCGTCGCGGGAAGTCTCTGGAAGTGCGCGCGGCACACGAGCTGCGCCGGACCTTCGCCCTGATGGGTCCCACCTACGTGAAGCTGGGACAGCTCATCGCCTCCTCCCCCGGCGTCTTCCCCGAGGCGCTGTCCAACGAGTTCCGCACCCTGCTCGACAGAGTTCCGCCGGCATCATCTGAACTGATCCACCAGACCGTGCGGGAGCAGTTAGGCGCTGATCCAGCAACGATATTCGCAACATTTGATGAGCACCCCTTCGCCTCTGCGTCCATAGCCCAGGTGCACCACGCCACCTTGAAGACAGGTGAACGGGTGGTGGTGAAGATTCAGCGGCCGAAGATCCGCACCCGGTTGGCCGCCGATATCCGAATCTGGGGCCGGCTGGCGCGGGTCGTCGTCAAAACCGATCTGGGCCGCGCCACCAACGCGACCGAGATCATCGAGGATTTCGAGCAGAACCTCAATGAGGAGCTGGATTTCGCGGCCGAGGGCCACGCCATGGAACAGTGGATCGCCAGTTTGGCCGACACCGAGTACGGCGACAAGGTGCGAGTCCCCAAGGTGTTCTGGCAGTACAGCACCGAACGGGTACTCACGATGGAGTATGTCGAGGGAATCCGGATCGACAACGTCACCGAGCTCGCCGCGGCCGGTTTTGACGGGGTCGGATTGGTCAAGGCCATCGTCTACTCACTGTTCGAGACGGGATTTCACAAGGGGCTCTTTCACGGAGACCTACATGCGGGCAATCTCTTGGTGGATTCCAACGGCCGAATCGTCTTCCTGGACTTCGGGATCGTTGGCCGTATCGACGAACGCAGCCGCAAGATCTTCACCGAGATCATGGTCGATCTGTTCGTCAAGAACGATCATGCGGCCGTGGCGCGCGGCATATACAAACTCGGTGCCATCGGCGATCGAGGCAAGCCGGCCGATTCCACAACTGCCGCCAAGACCATCTCCGATTTCACCAGTCCCCTACAGCAATCGAAGCTTTCGGCGATCTCCTACGGACAGCTGGGTAAGCAGCTGGCGATGATGGCCAAGGAATACGACGTGCGACTCCCGCGCGAGCTGGTACTGATCTCCAAGCAGCTGCTGTATGTGGAGCGCTACATGAAGCTGCTGGCGCCCGACTGGGCCATTCTCTCGGATCCGTCATTCATCGGATACTTCGGGAACATGGTGATCCAAGCCGAGCAATCACGCATGGAGGAAGCAGCGGCGCGAGAGTCCGGCCCTAGTCGGAAAGACTGAGCTTTCCGGTGTCGATGGTGCGTAACGCGGAATCCAGTGGCGCACCGACCATCGGCGACTCGACGATATTCAACAACATCGACTTGGCGCGCGCCCAGCGTTGATCACGAGCCTCCTGCGGTGCGGTCATGCTGTTGACCAAGATCCCACGAACGGCGTCCATGGCGGTGAGTGTGATGTTGCGAATGACCCGCAGCTCTTCGTCGGTCTGACTTACCGATTGACCCAGCGTCGAGAACTGCTGCATCACAATAAATTCGAACTGGTCCATCTGAGCCGATAGTTCGGGATCGGTTCGCGCGGCAATCCATAGCTCCATGGTGGCGATGAACATCGACCCCTGATGCATTCGCCAGAGCGCATCCAGACAACGGCTGACGAAGTCGGTTCCACTCTCACTGTCCAGCGCTATCAGCTCGGAAAGAATCTCCTGCCCTTGCTTGAACGCCAAGTGCCGCACCGATTCTCCGAGAAGTTCGGATTTCGACTGGAAATGGTGCACAAGCGCGCCACGGGTGACGCCGGCGCGTTGCGCCACGCGCGTGGTGGTGGTGCCCGCGTATCCATATTTGACCAGGCAATCCACCGTGGCGTCCAGGAGCCTGCTGCGCATCGCGGCGCTACGTTCCTCCTGAGTGCGTCGCCCGGCACGATGATCGCGGGTAGCAGGCCGCGCTGGGCTGCCAGCGGTGCGTGTCATTCTCCGACCTCATCCTTGATTTCTTCGCGGGCCTGCTGATACTCCGATATCAAGGTGCCGAAGTAGGTGAGTATTTCCGGGTCCCCCACCGGCTGCCAGTCCGGCGCAAGCAGTTTGGTGTACCGCTCGACATAGAGCAGTTGCTTGCCCACCAGGATGAATTCCTTGGGGAGGATAGCGTCGTGCTCGCGCCCCAACGCGGTGAGCTGTCGGCCGATCGTGCCGTAGGAGATCTTGCCCAATGAGGTACCCATGGGACGGGTGACCTTCCGGAGCGACTCGGCAACCTTGGCCGGGTCGGCGCCGGGATCGATGGCCCCCAATTTGATCAGCGTTCGCGCGGCTGCCTCGTCATCGGGCTCGATGATGAGTGCACCGATCAACTCGCGCAGCGTCTTGCGGGTGCGCTCGTCGAGGCGGCCGACGATTCCGAAGTCCAGGAACACGATTCGCCCTTGCGGGTCCACCATCAGGTTTCCGGCATGCAAATCACCATGGAAGGTGCCCGCGGCGAACGCCGAATCGAAAAGGGTGAGCATGAGGGTCTTGACCACCTCGGGGCCGTCGAAGCCTGCCGCACGGATACCTTCCGCGTTGTCGATACGGATACCCTCGACGTACTCCATGGTGAGCACCTTGTCGGTACACAGCTCCGAATAGAGCTGGGGTACTCGCACCTTCGGTGCGTACTTGGAGCCCGCAAGGCCAGCGGTCCAGTCCCGCATGGCCTGGGCTTCCAGAGTGAAGTCGAGCTCCTCGGCGAGATTGGCCTCGAAATCCTGCATCACCTCGTAGATGTTCGACATGCGGCCCATCTCGGTGAGTTCCAGGCCCCGGGCGATTTGTTTGAGGATCTGCAGATCGGCCGCGAGCCTGGTGCGGATCGCGGGGCGCTGGATCTTGACGACGACCGCGGTGCCGTCCTTCAGGGTCGCCTTGTGCACCTGGGCGATGGATGCCGAGGCAAAGGGAACCTCATCGAAGGAGCCGAACACGTCCTCGGGTGGGGCGCCGAGCTCGTCGGTGAGCATGGAACGGATGGTCCGCGGGTTCGCCGGTGGTACCTGATCGAGCAGCGACCGAAACTCCGCGGAGAGGTCCTCGGGGAACATCCCCGGCGATGACGCGATGAGCTGGCCGAACTTGACGTAGGCGGGACCGAGTTCGGCAAATGAACGCCGCATTTCCTTGGCGACCACCTGGCGCAGGTCGCGTTCGGTGGGACGTTGGCTCAGGATGCGCGACCCGGCCTTGAGGAGCTGACCGGCCGTAGCTGCCAGCCGATCGAACTGAATCTCGGCGGAAACCGGATCAAGCTTCCGGGGCCTCCGGGGCTGATCGGATGAATCGCTCATCGCGACTCCCTTCGTCCTCATCACCTACGTCGATGAGACATTACCGACAATCCGGTATGTATGTTAATCGAACGTCAGGAGTATCCGGGGATGACCAGGGAAGGAAGCCCTACCGGTGCAGGGCGCGTTCGACTTGGGCGATCCGATCGTCGGCGAAATCCAGCACGATCTTCGTGGGGTAGAGCGCGACCTTCAGTACGCGGATGAGCGGATTGACCACGTCGATGAGGGTCTCGAGGCTCGTCATCGTGTTAGCCAGGGTCGTGGTGGTCTCGGCCAGATTGTTCAACGTGAGGTTCAGCGAGTCGAGGGAGTCGTCGAGCCGCTCCAGGCTGGAGTCCAGGTGGTCGAGCATCGAACCCACCCGATCGGTGAGGTCGTGCACCTCAACAGCCATCGATTCGATATGTCCGACGGTGCCATCGATGTTCAGTGCGACGTTGGCCAGCTTGCGGATCTTACGGGCCGGGGCGGGCCGGTTCCCGTTGCTGGTATAGACCTCCGCCATTGGAGTCACCTTTCCGTTGCGCCCAGCCTAGGCGACATGTTCACAGTCACCCACCGGCTATCCCGTTGGACAACCATTTGATGCACGTTTGTGACCGGCCTCACATAGCGTGCCAGATCGGATTAGCCGGTGGATACCCCTGCTGACGCGTGCGAACCTGCGCGCCGGCCGAAGAACGACGCTTCGCCAAGCCGGGTTCCGCTGCTGTAGCCCTTCCCGTCCTGAGCAATGTTCGAAGCGCTGGCGCCCGCCGCATAGAGACCCGATATCGGCTCCCCGGATTCGGCGAGCACACGTCCGTCCGAATCCGTGCGAAGTCCACCCAGCGTGAATCCCGCATAGATCGCCTTACCAAGGGTCAGATCGAACGCACCCCATGGGCCGGTTCCCTGCGCGGCAAGGTATTTCGGGTACTTATGGAAGTCGGGGTCCTCTCCCCTGGCGGCATGTTCGTTGTACCGCTGCAAGGTCTTCTCAAGGTTTCCCGCCGGGATGCCCAGCGCCGCTTCCATTTCCGCGACGGTCTCCCAGCCATCGATGAACGGCGTCAACGGCAGGGTCGGCCGATCCATGTGCTCGGAGTCGACAATCAGGTAGGCGGCACTGTCGGGCTGATCCATTACGAACCCAGAGGTCCGGGAATGGTAGGAGTCTTCGGCGACGAATCGTTCACCGTTCTTGTTGACGATGATTCCGGTGAGCAATCCCGACGGCGGGTACACCGGAGCAGTCACGAAGATCTGGTTCATGTTGCGGGTACCTGCACCCGCGGACACCCCGAGTCTGATGCCGAGACCGTCGTCGTAGGTACTGCCGAGCACGAAGGGTTTCTCGGCGAGCTTGGGGGTGTACTCGGCCACCATGGCGGGGTTCATGACGAATCCGCCCGCCGCGATGATCACTGACTTCGCGCGTATCGCACCGGTTTCCGCGAAACGTTTCCACGTGGCGCCCACGACCGCACCCTCCTCGTCGAGGATGAGCGCCGTGGCGCCGGTCTCATAGCGGATGGGTACACCCAGCTCGTCGGCACGCCGTGCGAGCAGGTCCACGACCATGCCCGCACCGCCGGTGTCGCCGGGCTTGGGCACCTTGTGTCCGCGTGGCGCCGGAACGGCCTGATCGCGGTACGGCCACACCAGCTCGTTGCCCGTGAACATCAACCCTTCGGTGTTGGGCTGGATGACCGCCTTCTCCGGATAGAAGCTGCGTTCGAACTGAAAACCCAGCGCCTCAAGCCAATTGAAATGATCGACGCTTCCGTCGCAGTACAGACGGATCTTCTCCGGATCGGGATCCGGAGATACCGCCATGAGGTATTTGTACATTTCGTCAGCGCTGTCGGCATGTCCGGTGGCCTCCTGAACCGCGGTGCCGCCGCCGAGGTAGAAATGCCCGCCCGCCATGGCGGTGGTCCCGCCCGCGGAGGCGGCACGCTCAAGGGCGAGTACGCGTGCGCCCGCCTCGGCGGCCGAGACGGCGGCACATCCGCCGCCCATGCCGAATCCGATGACCAGTACATCTACCTCGTCAGACCACTCCGTGACGTCCTGGACCGCTACGGTTTCCGGTATCGCTGCGCTCATGCCTGCTCACTCTTGATGTAGTCGTAGAACGCCCGGATTTCGGACGGGACATGGGCCAGTTCCATGTACGGCAACGCGGCCTCAGGTGCCGAGAGGTAGGCAAAGCGCATACCGCCGGGCATCACACCGTCTTGGACCACTGCCATGCCGCGTGCCGTGGCCTGTTGGACCGCAACGTCCATGTCGGGCGGTTCCACGCATACGTGGTGCAGCCCCGGGGGATGTTGTTCCAGAAACTCCGAATAGATGCTTACACCGCTGACCGGGCGGATCAGTTCGAGTTGCATGTCGTCGAGGTAGCTCAGCGCGATGGTCGCGGTGAAGTCGGCCGGCGCACCGCGATAGGTGCACGAGTCGGGGCCGAAGTGCACATCTGGAATTCGCGTCCATTTCTTGACCCCGAATACGGCACTGAGCATGCCTTCCGTGGCGTCGAGATCATCAGTAACCCAAGCAATTTGGGTGACGCGTCCAAATCCAGAAACATCCGGCGGCATTGCCGATGTGGTCATGGGCCGATACTAGCGTCCGCTGTGGCGCCGGCCACTTCAGCCCGCGGTATAGGCCTGCGTGGTGCGATCTGCCATGCCTCGGGCCTGCGCTGGGTCCATACCGGAAGCAACGGCCGCCTCGTACCACCGTTCGCTGGAGCCGGCCATGAATGCGCGCCCCTCATCGCCGGCCGCCCAGGCCGCTCCCTCTTCGGGAGTAATCCGATCCTCCGGTGACGCGAGGTATCCGGCCAGGCCCAGAATCCCAGAGTCCCAACCGACTCCGACAGCGCCCGGACCGAACTGCAGCCAGTGTTCGTCGTCGTCGCTGATATCGGAGATGTGTTCCAGGGTGAAGGTGGCCCGGTCGCCGGACTCGGGGGTAATCGTCACCTCGATCCAGCTGGTGGCGCCCATGGCTTCCCAGGACGCGCTGAACGAATGCGGCGCATCGCAGGTGAGCACGGTTCCAGATGCGTTGCCCTCCAATGAGTAATGGCCTCCGAGGCGTAGGTCTCCGGTGACCGGCAGGAACCACCGCGGGATGCGTTCGGCGTTGGTACAGGCATCCCATAGGTCTTCGGCGTTGGTGTCGTAGGTCTGACTGACCGTCACAACGCGCGCCTCTCGTGCCTGGAATGTCCTGGTGCCGACCGTGCGGCGGACGGCGTTGAGCTGATGCTGAACGTCGATCACGAGATGTCCTCCTTGTCGTTTCGGGGGCTTGCGGATGCGCGGTGCCGCTTGCCGCGGGAGATCTCGGTGGCCAGCGCATCCAAATGCGGAGTCCAGTTGCGGCGAAAGGTGTCGAGCCAGCGGTCCACTTCCCGGAGCGGCGCGGCGTCCAGGCTGTAGAGACGCCGGGTTCCTTCGGTACGTACCGTCGCGAACCCGTTGTCGCGCAGCACCTTCAGGTGCTGTGATACGGCAGGCTGGCTTATCGCGAACTCCGACCGGATCACCTCGGTAACGGCACCCGAGGACATCTCACCCGCCTGGATCAGCTCCAAAATGCGCCGGCGCACCGAGTCTCCGAGTATGTCGAAGGCGTGCACGCCGCAATATTAAAAGCCTTTACTTATATAAGTCAATAATTAAATACTAACCCCAGGTCAACGGATCGAGCTGCAGATAGAACTTCAGCCGATCGGGGTCCGCACGTGTCCCGTACACGTCCAGGAACCGCCCACGTGCGGTTGCCGCCCGGGTGTCCTCTGGCCAGGTATCCCGCGAATTGGCGAAGAGCAATGCGAGATCCGCATGCCGATCCGCCAGCCCGAGCCTGCCGAGGTCGATGAGTCCGGCGACCGAAAAGCCGTCCGGAGCGACGAGGATATTCGGCAGACACAAGTCGCCGTGGCATACGGCCAGGTCGCCGGTTTCCTGGGCGAGGCGCGCCGGTACGTCGGCCGCGATACGCGCCAGGAGCTCCGCGGCAGGAACATCACGGTCCTCATCGGGCAGGAAGTCCGGATTGACGGCATCGCGGGCCACCACGTCACGCGCCAGCGCCATCATCGCATCCAGATTCCGTGTGAAAGGGCACTGTGCCGTCGGCAGTGCGTGCAGTCGGCGCACTGTCTCGGCGATGGCGGGCCACGTCCTGTCCAGATCGTCCGCGTCCAGCTGATCGGCGGGCGTGCCGCGAACGGCTGAGGTGATCAACACGGGGCCGCTGGGCCCCGGTGTCCATTCAAGGACCTTCGGGCCCGGGACATCCCGAGTGCTAAGCCAGTCGATGCGATCTCGCTCCGCCTCCAGGTCGGCACCGCCCGCTTTCGCGTAGCGCGTGCGGTCGGCCGACCGGTAGACCAAGGCGCCGGACTCCCCTGTTGTGACAGGTTCCCAGGCCGAGAGGTCGATCAAACGCCCGTCCAGGCCGAATCGAGCCGGTGCGCGACGTCGATGGTGCGTGCCGCCATGGCCTTCGGGTTATCGACCTCGTCGGCGACATACTTGGCGATGAAACGGCTGATCAGCTGATCGACGCCCGCCAGGATGCGCAACAGCTCGCCGCGAATGGTGTTTGAGGACACGTCGACGGTGATGTCTGACGGGCCGGGCGGTGCGACGTCGATGATCAGCTGCAGCGGCGCGGCGGCGCGGGCGGTCGCCTTCAGGTTGATATTGCCCGCGACGTTGAATCGGCTCTTGTCGAGCTTCAGGTCGATCAACAGATCGATGGCCAACGGCACCTGAATGTCGAAGGTGATGGTCTCGCCGGCGTTCCGGGTGACTATCGGGTCCAGGATCTGGACCTTCGCAGTGACCTTGGCGATCTTTCCGGGCCCTTGAGCCATGGGGCCGACCTCGAACGGTTCGCCGGCGATCGACGCGACCGCCGCCCGTACGCGGGCCTCGCTGACGGCTATCTCGAAGAACGCCCTGCCGAATTCCTCATACGAGAGGTATTGGTGGCCACTCGCCTCGCTATCCATAGTGAGAGATACGGTCTCATGGACGGGGCCGGAAGTGTGAACTGTCGGAGTGTCCGTGTGTCAGAAACCCCGAATCCGCACCAATCGATGCGACCGTCGCATCAGTAGCAAACATGTGACGATCATTACGCAGCATGTAGGTGTCAAGATGACATATTCGCGGCTATGCGCCGACCGTATACAGGCCGTCAATGCAAGCAACTGCTGGTCACGCCGGGGCCGATGGGTTTCAACCGCTCCGGCTCTCTGCGAGGGCATCGCTGGTGATTGCCCGGCGGACATTAGCCCTTCGTTCTTCGATCGTGCGGCCAAACTCCTGCATGAGCAAGGGGTTCCGGTGCACCAGCGTCTCGACCTGCTCGCGTTCGATCTGCACGACAGTGACTTCGCCAACGGCATACGCGCAACCGATCACCGGCTGACGAGTGAGCGTGCTCTGCCCAAGAAAGGAACCTTCGTCGAGAGTACCCACCGATATCTCCGCGCCATCCGCACCGACCGCGGTGAGACGCACGCGGCCCGCGACGATGAACAGCATGTGGTTCGGCACCTCGCCTGAGCCCTGAATTTTTTCGTCGGACCCGTAACGCTGGACTGTCGAATGCGAGATCAGCGCCTGCTGGTCGTCCAGTCCTATCCGCAATGTTGGTGCGACCACAGTCTGTATCGCGTCTGCGACGCGTTCCGGTGTGGAGAACGTCTCGGCGGCGTGATCGAGGTGAAGCCCTTCCCGGCGAGCGGCATACCAGATCCAGCGCAGGAAGGTCGCCTTCGCCTCGCCATCATCGTCAAAGGACAGCAGCGGGATAGTGGTGCGATATTCCATGCCGCCCAATGGGATTGACAAGGGCGGTGCATCCAGGCGGAGCTGTGGCAGCTCGGCCGCCACCCGCAGCAGCATGGCGCACACTCGATCTGGGGGGTCTTCGACAGAGAACACGCTGATGATCGCGATCTTGTGCTTGCCGACAGGGCGGCTCACATTGGTGAACGACGAGGTGGCCAGCACGGAGTTCGGGGTGATCTGCAGCCCGGTGTCAGTCTGCAGATGCACTGCACGCCAATTGACTTCGACGACGTGGCCATGCGCGGTCGGGGTATCGAGCCAGTCCCCTATCCGAAACGGCTGCTCGAAGAGCATCAACAGTCCGGAGACGATCTGGCCGACGGACTGCTGCAGCGCCAGTCCCATCACGATCGATGTCACGCCGAGTGCGGTGAACAGCCCCCGCACATTTGCGCCCCAGATGTAGGAAAAGATCATCGCGAGGCCGACCACGATCACGACGAACCGTGCGACGTCGACGAAGATGGCCGGCACCCGTTTGCGCCATGTCCCCTCGGGAGCACCGTGGAAGAGCGTGGCGCTCACGCCCGAGAGCACCAGCACCAACACCACGAAGGCGAAAAGGGTGCCCACGAGTCGCACCGACGTTGCCTCGGGCGGAATCTGTTTCGCCTCGATCAGCAGCAGTAGGAGTGCACCAAGCGGCAGCAGATAGTTGCGCAGCACGCTGACCGGCCGCACCAAGACGCTGTGCTTGCGGCGCAACGCCTGTTGCCACTCGGTCAGCGCGATCAACCCCAGGGGCAGCCCGAAGGCGATGCCAACAGACCAGAAGAACCAGGGAGACGTGAGGATGTCGGTCATCACTGATTCTCCGACAGCCGCCAGATCGGTTGTTCTTCCCCGTCGACCGTAACGGCTCCGGCCGATGTGAACTCGAAGGTTTCGCGAAGGGCATCGTGCACGCGCGAGGTGACGTAAATACCCTGCTGCGGCGAACCACTCTTCACCTGGTGCGCGAGATTTACTGCCGCTCCCCACATTTCGTAGACCATCGTGGGACGTCCGACAAGCCCACTGCTGACTGTGCCGGTGTCGACGCCTGCCCTCAGGCTCAGTTCATGCCCGGTTTCGCTATTGAATCGCCCGATGATTCCCTGGCATGCGAGGGCGAAATCGATGATCCTGCGCACGTTGTCCAGCCGCGGAGTGTTGAGACCGCAACTTCCGAGGTAACCGTTGTGTGCCGTTCGTACCCGCTCGATTCCGAGATCATCGGACGCCGCATCGAGTTGGCGAACCAGATCGTTGACGAGCGCCAGTGAATCCTCGGAGGCCAGCTCGGCCTGGAGTCGATCCAGGCCGACGATGTCGGCGAAGATGACCGACACGTCATGACGTTCGGTGGCAATGAGCTCTTCGCCTTGCCGGTACCGTTCGGCGAAGGGTTCGGGCATCAACGATCGCAGCAAGCGGTCGTTTTCCTGGCGCTGTTCGGTGAGCAGGTCCTCCTTGATGGTCAGACTTCTACTCATTTCGTTGAATGCTTTTGTCAGATCCGCGATTTCATCACGCGTTTCGATCGGGATGGCAACGGTGTAGTCGCCGGCACTGATTCTCCGGGCCCCTTCTTCCAGCCGCCTGATGGGGCGGACGAAGAGCTGCGCGAAGAATGCGGCGGCCAGGCAGACGGCGAAGATGATGCCGGTGGTCGACACCACAATGGTCTTGGTGAACGACACCTCGTGTTCGAATGCCTCCGCGGTGTCGACCGTCGCGATCACCGACCAGTGCACATCGGAGTCCGGCAGCACCAGCGGTGCGTACGCCTGTAACGTCTCCTGCCCAAGGTAATTGGTGGCGATCAGGGTGCCCGATTGGCCACGTTGTGCCGCTTGGGTGGCATCGGAGTCCACCGGCTGCACCAGTGTGGTTCCACCGAGCCGGATGGCCCTGTCTGCCACATCGGTGGGAGTTCCCGCCGCGACGACATCGCGCTTGTAGCGCTGCGGATCTTCCAGGAACAGACGTGAATCCGAACGCATCAGACCGTCCGGGCCGGCCAGGTAAGACTCACCGGTTTTGCCGATACCGGCTGCCTGCCAGCGTTTGTCGAAGGTCATCAGGCTGTTGATCTTCGACACCGGGAACTGCAAGGCCAGCACACCGGTTGCCCTGTCGTTGGGAATGACCGGTGCCACGATCCAGGCGGTGGGCTCATTCTCCGCCGGCTGATAGATCTCGAAGTCGGTGAACAGCACAAAGTCTGAATCGTTGGACGTCAGCGCTCTCTGATACGCGTCATGTAGTTTCGATCCGCTGTACGGGCCCGTCAGTATGTTGGTACCCAAGTCGACATCTTTGAACGCGGTATAGACGATGTTTCCGCGAGTATCGAGCAGCAGCGCATCCTGAAACTGGAAACGGTTGGCGATTTCGCGGAAGTACTCCTGATAGCGGGCGTTCGCCGCCGACCAGGCGCTGCCGTCATGGGCGTCATTGAGACCGATCGCCACATCATCGGATTTCCGCTGAGCCGTGTAGATGGCCTGCAGATAGCGCTGGGCGTTGGACGTGGGCAGCACCGCTGCGGCGTCGAGTTTGACCCCGCTGTTCTGTTCGGTCTGCTTGAGGAAGTTGCTGTTGTAGTAGTTGACGACCGATTGCCACTGCGCCTGATCGACGGTCGCGTTGGACAGCTGATCAAAGCCACTGGTGAACGCATCGAGTGCGCCCGAGACGGTCGTCCCGTGAGAATAGATGACCAGTGAATTCTTCAGATCCGAAAGCTGCCCCGCGAGCGCGCGCGATTGCGACTCCCGCACCTCCGTCAGCCGGGTGAACACCGCCGTGCGCAGTCCGTTGCGGCCGACCTGAAAAGCGATGATGCCGACCACCGCGGCCCCCACAATGGTGCACACCACCATCATCGCGATCAGTTTGGATTGAATGCTGACTCTGGACAACGGCCGGAAACGCAGCAGCCTGAACCTCTTGACTCCACCGGCGTCCGGTGTCGCCCCCTGGGCCTCACGCGTAACTTGCACCCTCGGCGTCCCTTCGACGGCCCAGCTAGACGACTGATCAGTGTGACAGAGCGAGGGCCTGCTCTGATCAAGATTGGTCAGAACGCATAGGGTGCGTGCCCGTATTCAGCCCACAACTCGGCGGGCGCCTTTCATCGATAGCGACTAAACCCTTTGGGCACAATGAATGAGCACGGCATCGCGGTACATTCACCGCCGGCTGGCTCCTCGACTTACAGGATGTAAAGCATCTCCTGGTAGGTCGGCAGCGGCCACAGGTCATCGGCCACTATCCCCTCAAGCATGTCGGCGGCGGCTCGCACCGCATCCATCGCGGGCAGCAGGCTCTTGGCGTGCTCCGCTTCCTCCAGCGCGCTGACGGCGGAGTCGCTCTCGATTCCCTTCTTCAGGTCGGCGAGGGCCGCGACGAGGTCGGCGATGGGGCCCGATACATCCTCCAGCAAGGTGGTGCTGGGCGACATCCCGGCGGCCTTCAGTGCGGCGACGTTCTGCGCGATCTCAGTCTGGTAGCGCAGTGCCGCGGGTAGCACGACTGTCGAGGCCAGCTCGAGGGACAGCTTCGCCTCGACGTGAATCGTCAGCGCGTACTGCTCAAGACCGATCTCGTAGCGGCTGTGCATCTCCCGGTCGTTGAAGACCTTGTACTTGTCGAACAACTCCAGGGCTTCGGGCTTGATCAGCTCCGGGAGCGCGTCCAAGGTGGTCTTGAGATTCGGCAGGCCCCGAACGGCCGCCTCGGTTTGCCATTCCTCCGAGTAGCCATCCCCGTTGAACACCACGTCGCCGTGTTCGGTGATGATGTCGGTGAGAAGCTGCTGAACGGCCTCGTCGAAGTCGGTGCCGTCGGCAACTTCCTTTTCCAATACGGTGGCAATGTAATCCAGCGATTCCGCCATGATCGTGTTGATCGTGACCATCGGTGCGGCAACTGTCTGCATCGAGCCGGGGGCGCGGAATTCGAAACGGTTCCCGGTGAACGCGAAGGGGCTGGTGCGGTTGCGGTCGCCCGGATCGGTAGGCAAGACCGGCAATGTATCGACGCCGATAATCATGCTGCCCTTGCCTTTTGACGACGTCGCCGCACCCTTGGCAATCTGCTCGAACACATCGGCCAGCTGATCGCCGAGGAAAATCGAGATAATGGCCGGCGGAGCCTCGTTCGCGCCGAGACGGTGATCGTTGGTCGCCGATGCCACTGAAACCCGGAGCAGCCCACCGAATTTGTGCACAGCACGGATTACCGCGGCGCAGAAGACCAGGAACTGCGCGTTCTCATGTGGTGTGTCGCCCGGCACCAGCAGGCTGCCAAACTGCGAGTTCCCCAACGAGAAGTTGACGTGCTTGCCGGAACCGTTGACACCGGCGAAGGGCTTCTCGTGGAACAGGCACTCCATGCCGTGCTTCTTGGCGATCGTCTTGAACGTCGTCATGAGCAACTGCTGATGGTCCGAGGCAATGTTGGCCCGCTCGAACATCGGAGCGATCTCGAACTGCCCAGGCGCAACCTCGTTATGCCGTGTCTTGGCCGGGATGCCGAGCTTGAACAGCTCACGCTCGGTATCCATCATAAATCCGAGAACACGCTCGGGCACCGCGCCGAAGTAGTGGTCGTCGAACTCCTGACCCTTCGGCGGCTTGGCGCCAAACAGAGTACGACCCGCGTTGATCAGATCCGGGCGAGCCAAGAAGAAGTGACGGTCCACCAGAAAGTACTCCTGCTCGGGACCGCAGAACGACACAATGTGATCAAAGTTGCTGTGGCCAAACAGTTTAAGAATACGCTCGGCGTGCTCCCCCATCGCCTGCTGGCTGCGCAGCAGCGGGGTCTTGTGGTCCAGAGCCTCACCGGTCATCGACACGAACACAGTCGGGATGCACAGCGTGTTGCCGTTGGGGTTTTCGAGGATGTACGCGGGGCTGGTGACATCCCAGCCTGTGTACCCCCGGGCCTCAAAAGTGTTTCGCAGGCCGCCGCTGGGGAAGCTGGACGCGTCCGGCTCGCCCTGGATCAGGGTCTTGCCTGCGAACTCGGCCAGAGTCGCACCGTCACTGATTGGTTCAAGGAAACTGTCATGCTTTTCGGCGGTCAGACCAGTCAATGGGTAGAAGACGTGCGCGTAGTGTGTCGCACCCTTCTCAAGTGCCCAGTCCTTCATCGCCGAGGCAACGGCATCGGCCACGGCCGGGTCCAGCTTGGCGCCCTGCTCGATGGTGGCGGTCACGGACTTGTAGACCGACTTGGGAAGCCGCTGTTGCATGACGGCCTTGCTAAAGACGTTCGCGCCGAACACTTCACCCGGCTCTTCACCGACCACGAAGCTGATTGCCGGCGGCACGTAGGCCTCGACGTTGTTGATCGCCTGCAGCCGAACAGCATTTCCGCTCAATTGACTTCCTATCGCCGTGACGTGCCCGCACCTGATTTGCGAGCGACCAACGTGGCTACGTTAGGGACGACCGATAGCCGGGATGTTTCGCACACATCAACAGCAGAATGCGTAGCTGTGGAACTCCCCCTAACTTGCTGCATGGAGTTCGACTCGCGCTGAGCACTTCACAGAGATGCAACACGCAGGAGCCGCGTTCGACATATCTGCTGCGCATTGTTCTGGCCGCGGCCCTTCCGCCGTGCATGTTCCAAGATCCCCGAGAGGAATGCCGCTAGTGGATGGTTTCCCGTCAATGGGTGTCCCGAATACCGGAGACACTGCGTGGATGCTGGCCAGTGCCGCGTTGG
>NZ_LJYL01000010.1:0-515028 GCF_001440135.1 Mycobacteroides sp. H003 | reverse complement strand
GTTGCCGGGGACTGGGGTGGTCGGTGCCGCGGTGGGAGGGGTGATCGCGTTGTTGATCGGTTGGGCCTTGGGCAGCGTTTTCTCTTCGCGCTTCTTGGTGTCCTCTTTCTTGTCGTCGAGGAGCTTTTTGGGCTCGGTCGTGGCCTTAGGCGTCTGCGACGTCAGCGGCGTGCCTGCGCCGTGGCCCCCGCCGAGGGGGTTTCCGCCCAGCGGAGTGCCGCCCGGGCTGCCTCCGAATCCCTTGTTGCCCAGGCCCGAGAGCAGCTTGCCCAGATCGTCGCCTTTGGACTCGAGCTTCTTGTCCGGTGGAGTCAACGGGGTCGGGTTGGCCGCGGTGGTGACGGGAATCTTCTCGGTCCTGCCCTTCTCGGTGGTCGACGTCGGCACAGCTGCGGGCGACTTGGAGGTAATGACCGCCGGGGGAGCTGCGTCGAAGACCTTGCCGAGCTTGTCGTTGGCGTCCCGGATCGCCGATACGCCGCCGTGGATCGCGGCCTGCGGGCCGGAAATTGCGCCCTGGTCGGTCAGTGCGCCGTCGTTCGCAAGCTGTTGGCGCGCCGCCTTGTTGATGTCGAGCACACCCTGGTAGCACTTCTGCCCGCCGGCCGACGCGGCGGCGAGTTGGTCGGTGATGGGCTTGATCTGTTCCTTGAGCTTGGCCATGGCCTGCAGGTGGGGCGTCAGCTCTTGCCGGTACTGCTGGAAGTACGGCTCGCCGGAAGAGGCCATGGTCTGGTCGACCTGCGCGAAAAGATCAGATACTCCGCCTAGCCACGAGGTGAATGCGGTGCTCACCGCCTGGCTGTTCAGTACCAGCGGGGATGGGTGGTTCTCGTTCCACACGGTTCCGGCCGGGCCGTCTTGAAACGAGAAGACGCTCTGCTGCGCTTGTCGCAGCGTGGCGTCGAGTTCTTTCACACCGGCGACATCCTTGGCCGAGGCTGGCAGCATGCTGGTGTTGGTGCCGTCCGGTGCGTCCCACATGCCGTAGGTCTGGTGTGGCGCGACCATGTCCCATGCGGCAGCTGCGCCCATCCCGATCCAGCCGATGGGCCCGGGAATGACACCGACGAGGTTGAGAACACCTGCGATGTAGTTGCCGTCCTCGAACGACTTGTAGGACTCGTAAGCCGCATAGATGCTGCCGATCCCCGGGATTGCGCGCGCCAAGACCTTCGCCGAGGTTTTCACCCCGAGCTTGTTCAGCGCCTTGCCGGTGAGATCTGATCCGGCGCCGTACTGGGCCTTGAACAGCCCCTTGACGCCATCAACTGGCGACTTGTACAGATCCTTGGATACTCCGGCACCGATGGTGTTGGCGATCGTTCCCACCCTGGGCGTGGACTTAGCGGCATCCGCGGCGTCCGGCGCCGCTGCCACCGGCGGCGCGGCTGGCTTGGGGGCGCCGGTATCTGCGGCTGCGGAAGGGCTGGAAGTAGCGCCCGCAGCTGGGCCGGATTGGGGGTCACCGGGCGGGGGAGCGGAAGTAGTTCCAGCACCGTCCGTCACGAATGCCTCGTCTGTCACAAGCGACCTCCTTCGATTGAGGCCGCACAGTGACACGCTGGGCAGATTGGCAACGACCGCGGCGCGAGTCGTCGCGCCGTCCGCTTAGGCGCGTTGAGAAGTCCGACCGCGAGGGCATGCGGGGACGATGACCGACTCCGCGCGCGTTGGTTGTTCGTTCGAGACGCGCGGCGGTTTAGACAGGAGAACCCGGCGCTTGCGCATGCTCAGTTCAGCTCGGTGTCATGTCCCCGGTGGGTTCTGCCAACCACTTCGCAGGCAGACAGATGGGCTCCATGTGAACGTGAGATCGCAGCCTGGGGCGATCGAGCCGGGATGGCCCCGAGTGGGCGACGTACTAAATTCTGGTCAGCTGTACTCGGAGTGTGATGGTCACGCGGGTTCGCTCTCGGCAGAGAACACCCGATAGAAGTAGGCGACGGTGTCGGTGTCGCCGTTGTCGACGCACTTGAACGCCCTCCAGATCGGGCTGGCGTGTGTCGCGGTCGACGCGCAGTAAATGGTGAGCGGGCCCAGGACGGGCCCGAGTTCGGTCGGGGTGTTGATCCATTCGTAGCCGGCGTTGCGGATGAGTACTTCGCCGACGTAGCAGCCGAACACGAAAATTGTCTCGGCGACCGCGTCAGAGCCGGGCTCGCGGAAGCCCCGCAGAATGTCGTCCACAAGGTTGAGGGACGCGGGGGTGTAATCGAGCTCGACGCCGGAGACGTTGTAAGCGGCATCAACAGCGCGCTGCGCTAGATCGGCGGCATGCTCAGTCGTCGGCGGTTCCGGTAACCGCAGCGCGCGTCCCGACCACGCCGGCCCGGATGGCGGAGCCGCGGATAGATCCTCGGAGCCCGCGTCTTTGGCGACGATATATGCCCCGCCCGCGCCGCGACCGGCGTGCCCATCGAACACCGCTGGGTTACTCATCATTCGTGGTCCACGGGAACGAGCTGGGCGAGGTACGCCTCGAAGGAGTCGGCGACGAACGACTCGATGTTGGGGTCGAGTTCTTCAGTGTCGATCACGACCACGGCTGGGTCGGTCCGCAACCCAACCGAATCCGTGGGCGACTGCCGGTAGTCCAGGCACAGGTCCCAGTGCCCGTCACCGTCGAACGGGATCAGCCACTGCGCTCCGGCTGGGATGGGCTCGAAGTCCTCGTCGGCATGCCACCAAGCTTCCTTGGCCAGATAGGGGTACTCGGTACCGATGCCTCGGATGACGGTGTGGGTGGTGTTGTAGTTTCGGTTCTCGGGGAAGCCGACCCGGAGGTACCCGCCGTTTTGAGCACGGAGCAGAGCGTCGTATGCGGCCGGCAGACGCCCTCCCAGCCGTTGCTCGGTTGATTCGAGTAGCTCGCCGGTCAGCGCAGACTGCACGTACGCCTCATAGGGCGGTAGTCGCCAGATCTGTGCCGGGTCCATGGCGCACAACGGTATACGTCAGCTGGCTGCCAGAGCTCGGTCGTTGGTACTTTCCGGGCGAGGTCAGTTCTGCGCAGACAATGTCGTGGGTCCAGGACCAGCGCTCTCGACTTCCCGAAGCGTCACAAGTGCTGCTGTGGTGTGTTGGTCTAGTAGGGCCAGATTGGCGGTGGCCTGGACACGTAGCCAGTCGCCTTCGCTGCTTCGGAGGCGAATAACGTCCTCGGTTCGCCCGTAACGTAGACCGCGCGCCATGGTCTTGGCTTTCTCCAGATCTTCCGGATGTATGCGGGGCTCGTCAGATGGGTCGTACTGCCACGCCAAGTTGGGCATCGGATCGTCAACCCATTTCAAGAGAGTGAAGCTGCGGAGATCGACAAGTGCGCGATGAGTCCCTGGTTCTGCCACCGCGGCGAGAAGTTGTTGAGCAAGGATGATTGGCCGTTGTTCCGGCTTGGCAGGCCCCGGAGTGCCAACATTGATGTTCAGGCCTCGAACGATGTTCTGAGAACAGACCGGATCGGTGCAGATGCGCGCGCAGAAATGGACGCGACGCGGCAGGTCGTCGTCACCCTTGCCGTCCCATGTGGCGCAGTGATACTCGCCGGGCGCAGAAGTCACGAGCTTCGCTAACGCGTCGGCTTCGTCAGGGTTGGGCTCGATGTATTGGAACGACTCGGCGATGTTCTGAACCTCGCCAGGCTTCCCGTTCGTGATGCCGTTAACGTGTAGACAGCCTTCGTCCAGGGTGGTCCCGCCGGTGGCGATATTCCAGGCCCATGTCCCGGCGATTGGACGCTCTGGCGGCGTTTCGGAGGTGCTTCCGAACCACAGCTGCAAGCCGTGAGCCTCCCCGGTGGGAAGTACCAACGGCTGCGTGATGATGACGCGGTCGGCGCCGGAGATGGGCTCGGTGATGGGGATTTTCTCGGTGACAGTTCTGGTGATCGCCTCGACAATCGCAGGTAGATAGCGATTGCGGTGCAGTATGACAGGCAACGGGACCATCTTCTTTGGCTGTCGGCCCACCGCTACCACGGTTGGTTCTGCCCCCAGTGTTTCTATCAGCAACCAATCTTGCGCCATGCGCAGACTGTACTTTGCTTCGCTGAAACCGTCTGGATTCGATACCGCTGGAGATTGGTGGGGTGTCAAAACAGCTGTACCGGAAGCTCCGTACGTCCTCGGATGATCATGCTTCGCCGCCACTTGAGTGTGTCTGGGGCAGAGGCGAGGCTGAGCTTGGGGAAATTGTGGGCCAGTGTTGCTACCGCGATCTCGGCTTCGAGCCTGGCCAAGGGGGCGCCTACGCAGTAGTGAATTCCGTGGCCAAAAGACAGGTGCCCGTGTTCTTTTCTGTCCAGGTGAAACTCCTCGGGATCAGCGTAGGCCGCGGGATCTCGGTTGGCAGCTGCAACCGAGACGATTAGGAACTCGCCAGCGCCAATCTCTTTGTCGCCGAGAGTGATCGGACTGATTGTGTGGCGCAGTGTAGCTGTGTGGCCTGGTCCCTCCCAACGCAGCATTTCTTCAATAAACGGACCGATGTCGTCCGGGTTCGAATGAATGCGATGGAGTAGTGAAGCATCCGTGGCCAGGCGGAAGATCGAGTTAGCGATCAGGTGCACGGTTGTGTCATAGCCGGCCACCAGCAGAAGCCCGATTGTGGAGATCAGTTCCATATCAGAGAGGCGGTCTTGGTCCACCTGAGCGGTGATGAGGCGGTCCAGTAGGTCGCTGTCAGTGGTATCTGCGCTCTTGCGTTGTGCTCGACGGTCGGCGATGAGCTTCCCGAGGTATTCACCAAGTTGCACACGCGCCAACCGGCTGGGTTCTCCATCGGCGACAGCTGTCTCATCCATGATCGTCACAATCAGCGAGCCGAATGTTTCTTGGTCCTTCTCCGGCACACCGAGTAGCCGGCAGATCACCGTAATAGGTAGAGGGGTTGCGTAATTCGCAAGTAGGTCGACGGTCTTGGGTCCATCAACGAGGGACTGCACCAGCTCCTTGGCGACGTCCTCGATAGCTGGACGCATTCGAGCGCTTGCTGCCGGTGTAAACGCTTTGTTCACCAAGGCGCGTAGTCGGGTGTGTTCGGGCGGATCGGTGTTGAGCAGGTTCATGCGCAACGGGCGAGGCCCAGCAGCGTCTTGCCACCCGGTGTCGATGCCCTGAGACCGTGCGGCGCGCGACGACGACGTCTCGTCCTTGCTCAGCCGATGATCGGCCAGGACCTGCTTTCCCAGGTGGTAGTCAATAACCAGCCACGCCAACAAGCCGTTGGGCAAACGGATCCGATGGATCGGGCCAACCGCGCGCAGTTGGTTGTAGACCGGCCACGGGTTGTCGAAAAAAACATCGTCCAGAACCGTCAGCGCGTCATGCTCCGCCATTGGTGTACCTGCCCTTCAATTCGACTGGTGCCGAGCGTAGTAGCGCAGCATTCACTGGCTCGGCCGATGGCTTTTGATTGGAACAGTGAGACCAGTTCATCGCGAGGCCTGCACGGTGTACCCCAGATGCAAGAGAGCGGTTTCCGGATCATGGACTCCAGTCACCGGGTCGACGATGGGGCAGTAGTCGGCGATATCGCCGTCTTCGTCCGCGGGAAAGACGTAGGTCCCTTTCTCGCCGGAAACCACGATCACGCTGTTGAATACCCCACGAGCTGAGGTGATTTCGGGGCGAAGGCGGTAATGACGCTGAAACGTGCCTATCGCGCTACGGCGCCGATGGTCATAAATTTCGGAAGCAACCGGATCATCGTTTGACCTCGGGTCGCCGGGGTGAGCGACTATTTGAACATCTGGTTCGGTGGCGTTGCGGATGACGTGAGAGACCGAAAGCTGCACGCCTGGGCAGCGCTGCTGGGCGTGAGGTCGCTTTGTTGAATCCGAAAGGTGGCCGATCATGAAGACCCAATCTCCTTGCATCCGGGCGCAGTGCACACACACTTCACCTGTGTCGGTAGTAAGGAGATCCGCCCCAATTGGAAAGGGTCGCTCTCAGTCACCAGAATTCTGGTGACCGTGACAGTACCAACTACGCGAGCAGTGCCGCAACCGCTAGGCAAACATCCCAGCAACGAACGTGTACGGCCTTGTGAACAGCTGCTCGAACCGGTGTAACGGTCACAAGGTGTCTACAAAAACCCGGCGAGACTGAGCCCGTGCGATCGCACGCCGAGCTGCATTGAAGAGGGGCATGTGCGGGGCACAGCCTGTTTTCAACGAGGACGCTCGACTTATTCAGATGATGTCGGTTACCGGAACAGTGACCACTTCACCCGTTCTCAGGCGGTACGCGATGTTCCCATGCCATCCGTCTAGACCACCGATAGTGACCGTTTGTTTGGGAGGGAATCTTCTCAGTTGCTCGGCGACTTCCGCCTCGGCTCTACGGCGGTCTTCGGCTTGCGTCGCAAGCCACTTATCTCGTTCAGCGTCTCTGGCCGCGATCCAGGCTGCGCGATCGCGCTCTTGGGCCTGTTCCCATTCGGCCCGTTGCCGCTCATTTGTAACAGCGGTTTCGGCGTTCATACGCTCGCGCTTGGCGAGGTTGGCTGCCTCTTGCTCAGCAGCAGACCTACGCTCGCGCTCCAATTTCAGCGCAGCCTTCTCCTGTATGCGGCGTTCATTGGCTTCATCACGCCGGCGTTGCCGTTCGGCCTCTTCTCGACGCTCGGCCTCGATGCGGGAAGAGGCAACGTTCCCTCCGTTCAACGTGTTGACCAACTCGTCAGCCGCGCTCTGAGATAGCCCTGCGGTATGGCTCTGCCAGTTGCCATCCGGCGTGTAGTAACCGACGTCGTAGCCACCGAAGAATCCACTAGGGGGACGTGACACATATGCCATCTTCAGCTCCCTTCTGCCACGGTGATCTCGATTTCGATGAACCCACCAACTGGTTCAGATATCGCAAGTGAAGAGGCTCGCAGGCCGCTACGGAGGGTTGCTTCGGCATCCAACCAGCTCGCGATCGACGAACCCACCGGCATCTTGAAACTGAGCACCATCGATTCCCGCTCGCAGTTGACGGCAACCAAATTCGGAACGGTTAGCGTTGTGAGTTCGGTCGTTGTCCCGTTGGGATTGATTCGCGTTTCGCAGCTTTGAATCGCCAGCTTTGCGCCGACCATTAACGCCGTGAACGCCTCCTGATCGCGGAGAACTTCGAAAGTGCGGCCGAACGACTCGCGAAGCTTGTTGGTGACCGCAAGTACAACGGCTTCGGCCCGGACCACATCGTCGCCCGCCGAGGTGGTCACAGCTCGTCTCTTTGGATTCGCGCCACTTCCTCCTGAACACGCCTATTGTGCTCCGCGGCAGCCGCGCGTTCCTGCTGCTCGGCAGCGGCGCGAGCTTCCTCCTCTTGCCGCAAACGTTCCGATTCGATGGCCTCGGCCTCGGCTCGAACTCGTTCCTGCTCGGCGTCAATCGCTGCTTGCTGTGCCTTTCGCTTGGCATCTGCGTTTGCGATCGCGGTGCAGATCCAGGCGAAAATCACGAAACCAACGACCACAGTGATTACGGGGTGCTCACGGAGAAAATCCCCGAACTGTCCGAGCGCGCTTTTCGGGGGTTCCGGCCACGGATACCGGTCCCAGCAGTCAGTCATCCGGTTGAAACTGTCGAGGCCGCGTCCAGCTGGTACCTGCGCTTCGCACTGTTCGCGTTGCCTCGTCACCGTGGCCAGTTGCTCTTTGTAGCGCTTGTCTTCTGCAGTCTCGCAGCCAGCCAGCAGTGCCATCAACGGTGTCGTTACTGCCACGGCTGACAGCCTGCGCCACCGGCGTACTCCGTCGGCCGGGTCGAATCGGGAGTTCATGCGCTGAGCATGGCACGAGACAGTGCGGTCGCGAGGTGTGGATAGCCTTCTGAGGTGGGGACGTGACAACGGATCGCCCAGTTACCAACGCGAAAAAGGCGCCAGGATCTCGCCGCTGCGATCCGTACCCGCTGATGGAGGGTGTGGGCCGCTTGGCAAACGTGCTGACGAGCTAGCTGTGACGTGGCGAACACGGGCCAATCACCCACGATGGCCACCCCATGAAAGTCCCCAAGAAGGCTGAGGGCGCCGCGTCGCGAACAAGCCGCAGTCACAGAGACGGGGGTGACGAAACTAACTTGGACTTCCGAACACGTTCCGAATAGCATGGCGCCATGACCGCGACAACTCTTCGCACCTCAACGCGCCGCTCCTCGGACCTGAGCAAGCACTCGGCCGAGGTGTTCGCCGAGGCTGAGGACCACCCGGTGACGGTGACCCGCCGTGACGGCGAGGACCTCGTGCTCATGTCGCAGCGTGAGGCCGACAGCCGCAATCGCATGCTCCAGTTCGCCGCCCAGCTCATCGGCGCCGCGGTGAGTGACGACGGCCCTCTCGCTGACCGCATGTCCAGAGCCTTCCCCTGGATGCTCGCGTTGTCCGCGCAGGACCGCGCTACCTGCGCTCAGGATCTCGTCGACGCCGCGCGGGCGTCGTTCTCCACCGATCAGCCACACCGGGTGCTTTCGGAGCTGACCTCGTGGCGGGAGACCGCGACCGCGATCGCCGCCGGCCTCGGCCAGGCCGACCTGGACTGGTTGGACGACGATGACGACACGGTCGTGGAGCGTCCGTAGCGGTGGCGGGCAAGGGGGAGCTGGTCCCGCGACCGCCGAAGAAGGTCGAGTACGAGATCCGCTTCGCGACGGCCAACGCGAAGAAGGGGTGGCAGCACAAGCCCACGAAGCAGGGCACGGCGCGCATCTGGTTCTACGTGGAGGACCGCACGGTTTACCTGGAGCAGGTGCACACCAGCCACCCGAACGAGACGAAGTAGCCAAGACGTTTCAAACCGTAGCGGCTATTGGGGCTACCGCGGACCTGTGAACCGCCCCGATTTCAACGCAACCTGCCAAGGCTCACTTCGGTTGTGGTCGCGTGTCATTCGCGAGGGCCCCGGTACCTGACAACGGTGTTAGGTCGTCGCGGCTGAGGTGGAAGCCCTTGCGTCTGGCGTAGTCGACGCAAGTCAAACCGTCGTTCTCCATTAGGCACTCTATGTTGTCCTGGAGCCTGATCGTGCTGCCGTAGGGCAGCTCGTTTGAGACTGCATAGACGACGGGATCTTCTGCGGCGACTCCGTTTTGTAGCCCACCCCATCCGAAACTGGTCACCGAATCTTGCCAACGTTCGGCTATCGCAGCGGGTTTGGGCGTGCGCGCATATGTTCCTTGGGGAACGTCGCAGAACAGGGAGTACTTGCGCCAGGTGCAGGCGATGGAGCCGGTGGGGGAGCTGAAGTGCAGGTAGTCGTCGGAACTGCGCGTTGGGGTGTCGGTGGGCAGGTATCCGCCGACGTGAAACGAGGCGGTGTCCACCAAAGTTCCCTGTCCGATACGCGCCAACTTCGTGGTGGCTTCGGCGGAAGGCGTGGGAAACGCAACATCGCCTGGTGGGCGGGTTGACGGATCTGGCAGCGGCAACGTGGGCTCTGGACCGTTGGGCGCTGTGTCGAACTGGGCGTGCTGCAGTTTGGTCACGAGATGGCGCGCTATTTGGCTGCTCTGCTGACCTAGCGCGGGTTTAGTGATCACCAGGAGCCCGCGTACGCGCATTAGAGACGCGGTGTAGTCGATTCTGCTGTTGGCTTCGCCCTTGACGTGGACACTGATCCCGGTGACATCGCCGAGGGACTCAGTGGGCGTGATCGGATACCCACATCCCTTCGCCCACATGGTTGTTTCGTCAATGACCGAGGCTCCCGAATGCTCGACCCCGAACCTGGCAGTTTCTGTTTCGTTGTGCTGGTCAACCGTCCGGAGTGCGGATACGGCAGCGATCTCCCGGAAATTGCGGTGCAGATCAGTACGCCAGCCGACACTGTCTTCAAACGGAACTCGGCTGCAGCCAGATGCGCCCTCGCCGTCTTCCTCGCCATCGCGAATGATCGGTGAGCTTTGACGCACTGACCACTCGCGCGGCGCATCAAGTGCAGACGGTAACAACTGCTGCAACTCTTTGTCCGTCCGTTCGCGCAGTTCAGATGTATCTATCCTGTCGGGCAGCGGTTTAGGTGCCGGCTTGTTGGATTCAAGGCGCTTGAGCGTCAGCGCCAGGAGGTCTTCGACTGTTTGGCCGCTGTCGTGTCGCACCCCGACGAGCACAAGCCCCTGCGCTCGTGCCAGCAGGACCATGCTCTCCCTGGATCCCTCGGGCTGAAAGCGGTGTGCTCGGTTGTCGGTCAAGTGGATTCGTGTGAGTTCAACGCCGTCTACCTGCTTGGGCGGCATCACGCTGACAGCCGTCGGGTAGACGGTCTCGGGGTCAGGCGGACCGGAACCCGGGTAGATCACTCGGTACTCGTGACACCGTTTGGCCCAGTCCACGGATTCAGCGATCAAGTCGGTTCCAGGACGCTCACGCATGATGCGCACCGATGCCCGGCCGCTATCGCCGGCGATACCGTTCGGGACGGACCCTTCCGAGGCGGCCGCGATCTGATCCTTGCGCTGGAAGGGGATATCCCCACACCCGGTGGGCTCAACGGGAGCATCGGCCGGGTAGATCTGCGGACCGGCTGGATATTCCGGTGAACCGATCGCCAACGTGACGTCCCACGGTGCACCTGGGTAGTCGGCGAGTGTGGGTAGAGACTGGGCCAGTTCCTCGTTTGAGGGGATCTGCACGAGTGGATCGGATGGACGAGGATCCGTGGGGTGTCCGCACGCACCCACGAGTAGCAGCACCACGGATGAAACACCGGCTAACGCTGATTTCACAGACACCCCTTGGCCAGTCGAGTAGGTGAATCAGTCTGTCAGAGGTGAACTGTGCTCCGCAGCGGAGCCGGTCGACACATGTCAAGCCCCCGACGGGCTAATGCCGGGTTCTCCGGGGCGATCGCAGATTCTCCATTTCTGACCACGCCCTGACGTATTAGCCACAGCACTCCAAGCTCTCGCCGTGACGTGCTCGAGACTTGGGGGACGTGACAATAACCCGTTGGCGCACTGGATCAAGCATGTGATGTACCGGGCGATATGTGCCCGAGGCAAGTCGCGGGAAGTATTTGCTGCAAAGCGCAGAGGTGCATGTTACGGTTACGTCTGCACGGGGGCCATAGTGGTAGCTCTTCACTCCTAATGAAATCCGCTGTCACACCTTTCCACCGTGCACACTTTCTCCGCGTGCGGAGCGGGACCTGTCGAGGTATCTGCTCTGCACGCTGGTCTCCGTGGTGTGCACATGTTCCACGAACGGAGATTTGTCACCATGACGACGACCTACGCGACCGACACTCGCGCTCTCACCGAGGCAGCGCTGCGCAAGGGCGTCGCGGCTCGCCTGCATGGCACCGACGACCCGATCGAGCACGGTGGTGACGTTGTCGCCGTTGAACTCCTGGACCTCGGGTACCTCGTTCACCCCGCTGAACTGCGGGACCTGTCTGAGTTGGACTTGCAGGGCATCCTCGCCGCTGCGCGCAAGATCTCCGGAGCAGACCGGACGTACGTGCCGGTGTATCCGGGGTTTCCCGCGCAGGTCCGCAACCTGTCGACGCTGGGGCTGATCATTGACCAGATCGTCTATTACTTTTCGGTGGCCTTCGACCCGGATGGCAAGGAGCTCGACCGTTACGCCACGGTGGACCGGTCTGTCGACATCCGCCCTTCATTGCCCGTGGCGGACCTGCTGATCGCGGCCAAGCCGCTGCGTGTCGCGGACGCTGACGGCCTGCTGGATCTGGCGAAGTCCTTGATCCGTCGTCCGGTCGCGCTGTCACCCGACGATCGTGAGTTCGTCATGGCGGTCCTTGCGTACGCGGTGGCGCATCACTCAGCTCCGGTCGTTGACAGCGATCTGGACGATCTGCTTACGGGCGTACGCAACCGGGAGAACTGGCAGACCGTGATCGAGGCGCTGAACAACAGCGCCAGCGTGCCCAATGAAACTGTGGCCTCAGCTGCGCTGCGTACCGCTGAGGGCCCCGACGATCTTCTTCGTGCGGTTCTAACGCTGTACACCGACCCGCTGCGCGATGGCAGCGACGCGGAACACGCCCGCGTCCTGCGGAGCTTGTCCGACTCGGGGCACTGGGCGGTGGGCGTGCGCTCGGTGCCCAAGCCGATCCGCAAGCTGCTGGTCCGGCGCCTCGGCGAGCTCACCGACGGGTACCGCGCGGATACGCTATTCACGCGCAGCAATCTGTGGCGGCGCATCATGCGGTACGCGCACCCGTACCAGTTCGCCCGTACAGACGCCGAGAAGCGGGCCCTGGACATCGTGCACTCGAACATCGAGTACAAGACCTTCGCCTCGCTGGTGGAGGCCGCATTCGAGGCGGACCAGCTCACCGCCGCGGTGGACCTGCTCTCGCAGCGGCCTGGCCAGCTCGTCGCGCGCATCGTGCACTTGGCGAGCCTCGACGGCGATCTGAACTACCTGCGCCAGGCGGTGGCCGATGCCGGCAGCCGAGCTCGGGCGACGCAGCTGGTGGCGGCGTACAACGGTCTGGCAGCAGTGGCGGCAGGTCGCTCGACCGTGCAGCGTGTCACCGGCCGCGCGAACTTCGTTCGAGAGCAGACCAGCACGCTGCCGGCCACCGATGCATGTGGGTTGCAGCAGGCGGTCCGCGCCGCACTGGTCGAGCGCATACGTCGTCTCGGTGGCGATCTGATCACGCCCGGTCTCATGCTCGGCACAGCTGATACGGCTGTGGTCTCGACGATCAACCGCGATGCCTCCTCGACCGACCGCGCCCTCGAGCGGGGTGAGAAGTTCACGGTCCGTGGAGAGCACGGTGTACTGCGGCTGTTCGTGCACTGGTTCAACGGGCCCTGGCGGGTGGATCTCGATCTCGGGGCACTGCTGCTGGATGCCGACTTCCGCCAGGTCACGACTGTCGACTACAGCTCGTACCACGACAACCGGGGCTTCGCGACATACTCCGGTGACATCACCGATGCTCCAATGCCCGATGGCGCAGCAGAATTCATCGACGTCGATCTCAAGGCTGTGCTCCGGGCGCATCCGGGTGCGCGGTACGTGGCGATGACGGTGAACTCGTACACCGGGCAGCACCTATCGGCGGTGGATCACCTGGCCGGCGCGATGCTGCGCTCCGATGGCGACGCCGGGAAGCACTTCGACCCGCGCACGGTCACCACGGCGTTCCGGTCGAGTAGCGAGTCCACCCTGGTGAGCCCGATGGTGGTGGATTTGGTGACCTGCGAAGCGATCTGGGTCGACACCTCGAACGGATCGCGCACCGCGGGGTATTCGATCTCGCGGGGAGGCACCCTGGCAGAGGCGATCGCCGCGGAGATCGGCGTCGACCGAATGACCTACGGCGACATGGCGGAGATGGCTGCTGAGGCGTTCGGGGTGAAGACGGACGCAGGTGCGGTTGACCGTGAGCTGGTCAAGGCCCTGCTTGCGCTCTGACAAACACGAGACGCCACAGCGCCCCGATTGCTCCTTGGCTTGGAGCCCAAGGTCTTGTCAGGGCGCTGTGGCGTTTGTGGAAGGCCAGCGAACTCGCGAAACACGTTCTGGCGGGCCGCCTGTCACCCTGGTTGATCTTCGACGACCAGCGGCAGCGATAGGAGTTCTGCAATGTCGAATTCAGCGGTGCCGCTCTGCGTCATTTTCCGCCTATCGAGGCAGAGCTTGGGGTACAACGCCGGGATGCGGTCGCAGACCTGATCTTTGAACTGCTGCCAATGGTCTTTCACACCATCAGGCAACCGTGGGCGTCTGATCTCCTCGCCCGGGCTGTACGTCCAGAACGTCTGGAACAATTTGATTCCGACGTTCGGAGCGCCCGGGGCGACAAGCATCCCGAGCCCCTTGTGTTCGCGTGACATCTGGTCTCCGACGTGGAGTATCGCGTCAGTGTTCGCGAACCGCGCCGCGTCGCGCGTGTTCGGCGGGCCCAGAAAAACCGCGGTACACAGTGTGTTCCACGCGCTTGGTACTTGCCAGTGCCATCCACTCGCAGGAACGATGAGTACGTGGCAGCGCACAGATGCCCCAGCGTGCAGCAGATCTTCGACCATTCTCAGTACTTGACGCAGTTGCTCGGGCGATAGCTGCGAGGCCCACTGCGTCATCAGCCCCGCGAATTCGTTGAGAACCAAGAGCATTGGTGTGAAGCCGACGTGGTGACCGGATGTTCCCGTCGCTCTCTGGTCCATGCGGGTGGTGAGGATTCGGTGTGCAATCACCAATGCTTCTAAGCGCCGGTGCTCTTCGGGGGCACCTATACCAACGCGGGGGAGACCGAGGTAGGAGACGTTGGCGCAATCCCTGTAACCGACAAAATCAGTTCCTCTGCCATCCGCAATGATCACCTGCCAGCCGCGGGTGCGGCACTGTTCTGTCACGGCTTTGGCCAACACAGTTGCCCCGGCGCCAGTCTCGCCAAGCAGGAGCAGTCCGGCACCACCGTGATCTGATCGCCAGAACGCGGTGCCTTCGTCGTCGACCCCCAGCGGTATGGGATCCAGTTCCCGAGAAGGATCGGTGAATATCTCGAGTGACTGGACAGGTTCGTGGATCGGTGGCAGTGCCAAGGAGGGCAGTGACACCGCAGGTCGGACATGCGCAGCTCGCGACGTGGCAGGCCGAAAACGCTTGAGGAGATTCACCGCACGGATCTGCACGCTCAATTACTCCAGTTCACAGTCAGACCAGCGGTGTCGACGTCAGCGCCAGCCCGTCGGCGCAATTCAGCGGCGGCAAGCTGATGGGCAGCGGCGCTGCCCAGGTTTGTGGTGACAGTGAACCCCGCTGTGGCCGGATGACTGACTTGGTATGTGGTGATGTCGGACATGCGGAGATTCTGAGCACCGACAACCGCATTGAGGTGCCAGCGGCGCGTGACTTTCGTGCGCGAGAGCGGGTCCCGGTGTCCGGTGGCTCGTCAGTCGACCGAGAAGGTGCCGTCAGCGATTGCTTGATCGGCCAGCTTGGCGACCGCATCGACTGTCAGTGAATCCAATAGGGCTGCGAACCCGGGGCCCGGAGCATAGGTCTTGTTGACCGCGTCATATACCTCGCCCCGCTCGATCAGCCGGCGCCCCAGCGTGGCCACCGGTTCGCCAACCGGCGGAACCTTTTTGGACCGGATTACCGTGTCTAGGCCTGTCAGGGTTTCGTCCAGCTGCTCCAGCACCCGCACCCGCTGCGCTGACGGTGAGTCCTCGCGAGGACCGCTGATCTGGAAAACCGGCATCGGAGTCTGCGTCGCGCAGGCGAGCGACGAGGCGAGAGTGTGCAGATACAGCTGCGTCTCGCGGCTCGCATTGTTGATCTTTGTCATCGGCGAACCGTAAGCAGATCCCGGCGTGTCGTCGCGCTGGGGCGCATGCAACAGAAAGTGCCTCATACCGTTGTTGGCATGTTGCCCCTCACCAACGACGCACACATGCAGCTTGTGCCGGCGCGCAAGAGCGCAGGCAACGCACTGCGCATTACAGCGCCTCAGCGCACGATCGCCGCGGTGATGAATGGCCTGGCACCCGAACCTGCGGACATGGAGGCCATGCAGAACGTTCACATCAGTGAGCGGCTGTTGCACATGTCGACTGCGGCTGCACTGCGACAGGCATTGATGTCACGTCCCTCGTCGGGCGTGCGTGGACGCACCCGGCGGCGCTCCGGGGACGCCGATGTGCACGCGGTCCGCGACGCCTACTACCTGGCACTGGCACTGGCCGCCGACGCAGATGGGGACCCCTCGTCACTGCGCTCGATCATCACCGGGGACCGGCGTACGTGGCTGGAGGCCGCGGCATTGGTGGGCAGGATGCAAATTCGCTTCCTCGAACAGGTCTGCGAGCAGATCGAATTGACCGCCAACCACCTGCAGGTTCCGGCGACCGTGGCCCCAGTCACTGCGGCCTCGATGCTCTCGTCGGGCGGACGCATCACCGACACCACACTGCTGCTGGCCGACCACAGTCCACGCAACTCTGCCGATCCCGGATGGCTGCATGCCACATCCACCGTGGTGATCGAGGGTTACAGCGGAACCGCGGTCGTCGATGCCGGCCCACCGCTGCTACCAGCGGCATGGTCAGCACGCATCGCGGCCCCCATCACCATCACTGCCCGCAGCGGGCGCTGGCCGGCGCAGATAGTTCGGGACGCGCTGTGGTTGTGCCAAGACGCCGTACGAGAGTGGGCCGGGGCGATGACCCGTCAGCTCAGTGGATCCAACGATGAGGACCTGGTTCTGCTGGTGGGTCCACCATTGCGCCGATTTCTCACCAGCCCGGCTGTCGAGGCCATCGCGCGTTGCGCAGAAGCTGCCACCTGCCTCGCCCGGTACGGCGGTCCCGCCTCAGCCGCGGCAATCGATTCCGCGCCGATTCTGGCAGTGGACACCGAACCTCATCCCATGAGCAAACAGCTGCGCGCCGACCTGCTCAAGGCGATGCGCTACCTGGATCACGACGGCCAAGAGCTGGCGCCGGACACCGAGCTCGCCGACGCCGCGGCGATCGCCGAAGTTCATCGCGAAGAGCTCGTGCTCCTGTCCGCCACCACATGCGAGCCCCTGAGCGAAAGCCTCGAAGTGACGGCCAACATCGCGGTGCCGGACTGGCACGACATGTCGGTCCTCGTCCAAGCCCTGCGCCCGGGCGCATCGGCTCAGCTGTCTGCCCCGCTGATCGGACTGGCTGATCAGGACATCATCGGCGGTGACGGGCAACGTCTGAGTTTGCGTATTCGGGCCCACCGCGGTCTCCCGCTGCGCACCCGTGGTGGGTTCGCGGTGTTCCTGGCCGCCGGCACGCGATTCTGCGTTCTGGGCACCGACACGGCGAAGAACCACGTCACGGTGTACCTCGAGCAGGAGGACATCGAGACCGTGCCGCAATCCGAGGACCTCTCAGCGATCTGCACCCAGGCTCGGCACTTGAACGTCGCCTAGCAGCTACCCGCTCGCGCCCCAGGCTGGCAAACACCGTTCGCGGTGGTACTGGAGTCTGCGCCGACCAGATTCGGTCGCGCTGACACCAGCAGAAGGGCCTGATCAATGCCAGCACACCCGTGGGGTGCATCCACCCCGGAAATGAATGCCGGAGTTCTCGAGACCGGTTCAACCTCAGCAACTTGGGCCGCGGGTTCGGCGGCGTGGATGGGCCTGGCTACGGCGGCCATGGCCACCATGGGGATCGTCGCCCAACAGATGGGCGCCACGTTGTCGACCATGTCTGGTGTCCGGTCGGCCACCCACGCGGCGGCCACACCACCCTTCCTGGCCTGGCTGGCCGGAATGGCTGGCATCGCGTTTCAGCGCGCGGCGGTCAACGCCGTTGTCGCCGAAAGCTATGGCCTGGCGCGCACGACGATGATCCCGTCCGTCCAGTCGATCAACAACCGGGTGCGTGAGCACGCCGCTGAGGCATCTAACATCTTCGGGCAGAACACCCCGCTGATCATGGCGCTCAACGCCGAATACGGGGTATATACCGTCGACAACGCCACGATCGGCAACACGTACGGCGAAGTGATCGCTGCTGCGACGTTGCCGGTGCCGATTCCGCCTCCGCCGCCGCTGGGCAGCGCGGCCCAGGCCGCAGCAGACGCCGGCCAGGCCGCTCAGCAGTCCGCTCAGCTGGTCGCGCAAGCAGGCAACGGGGCGCTCTCGCAGGCGGCGAGCCAATCCGCAGCACAGGCTGGCCAGGGCGCCGGCTCTTCCGGCGACATGCTCAGCTCGATGGGGCAGATGGGCCAGATGTTCCAGGCGCCCATGCAGGCGCTGCAGAGCGCGGGGTCATCGCTCACCAGCCCGTTTCAATCGTTGACGCAGTTGTTCAGCGCACCGATGTCCATGTTCGGATCGGCATCCGGCATGGGCAACCTGCTCGGCGGGGGGAGCACTGGGAACTCGTTTAGCCCGACGTCAATGGCCAAGGCCGGCGGTCTTCCGTTGGGCACCAATGGCCTTGGTGGGGGTGGCGGTGTCGGTTTGGGAGGAGGCGGCCTGGGCGCATATGGCGGAGGACTGTCGGGGGCGAACAAGTCCGGGACGTCCACCATGGCCCGCACCTCTGTGCTCTCCGGTGTGTCGACCATGACCCAGGAACGTTTCGCCGGAGCGCCAACGGCAGGGTTCGGGGGAGGCGGCATCCCGCCTAGCGCTGCTGCGCGCGGCGATCAGGGCCGCCGGTCGGACTCCTCAAGTGCGGTGCTTACCTTCGGCCCCAAGGAAGATGAAGTTGTCCGGCGCGGTGCCGAAGGCTCTGAGCGCGACCTGTTCAACTAAGGAGAGGTTGACGCGCACGGTCGCGCGTTCTTCTGAGAAGCTGAAGCCATGGCTTCTTGGGACTACGCAGCTTCTATTGACGTCTTCGCGTCCGGCGACCGCCGCGGCACGCTGGTGTTCGTCCCTGAGGATTCGCTAGCTCGGACGGATGGAGCGGCCGTCGGGCGCGTGGCGGTGGAATTCAGGCTCGGCATGGTGGATTCGGAATATTGCTATCTCACCGGTCCGACCACATGGGGCGTGACTAAGGAGCTCTTCACGAATGTAGGACGAGACTTCCCCGGACCTAACATCCCAGCTGGTAGGTCGATTGCGGCCGACGCTGATGCGATAGTCGCCAGACTACGTGCCGCGGGAATCAACTAGCCACGCGGCGCTTCTAGTCGGGCCTGCGGCTCTTCGCTCCGGCTGTGGCGACGCTGGCCGTGATCGAGGTTAATGCGTCGTCGAGTATCGGCAGCGCGACGCTGAGTTCATCGGCCAGCGTCGCCCGCCGGCATCCTGGACGCTATCTCGCGCAGCTGATGCATGGTGAGTGCCGGCGTCCGCTCAGGTGAGTGCGTCATGGCAAGCACCTACCGCCACGGGGTTGGGTTCGGAGGCGTGACGATCAGGAGTCCAACGGTTTGGGCTCGCGCCGGATCTTCGCCCACAAGTACACCCCCGGGGATTTCTGGGTGATCACGAATCCGTGGCGCTCGTACCAGCGAGCCAGCCGCGCGGAGCTCTCCTCAGTTCGGTCACCGGGCATGATCTCCCCGAAGATCGCCAGTCCATGCCGATCCGCGCTGCGGCACAGATGCGACAACACGGCTGTGCCCAGCCCTATTGGACGTTTGCGACGTTCTCGTCGACGACCGGTGTCGCCGGCCTCGACAACGATGTCGTGCAGCTTCAACTCCTGCATGGACCAGAACGAAACCCAGATCGTGGCTAGCGGGAATCGGGGACGTGACAAGGAATTCACCACGTCGCGGTAGTGAAAGTAGCGCTCGTTGAAGGGCGGATGCACGCCGGCGTCTAATCGCTCTGCGACGGATACGAAGTCCACATCGGGAATTCGGCGCTCCCGGGACGGCAGGTGGTGGATCAGCCTTCGTGCGCGGACGTTGTCCGGCTCAAGGTCCACGCACCGCACCAGCTCTCGGGTGAGCTCGCTTTCAAGCGTGCGATCGCCTTCGTGGGCCTGGATCCGAGCTTCGAACAGGCGAGGCTTTATGGCGCGCAGCCGATCACGTAGCTCGCTTTCTACAGGGCCTCGCAAGTAGCGCTCAATGGTGGATTCGATGTCGCTGGACAGCAGACCCCACCGGCCGGGGATAGACCCGACGTATGCACCGGAAATACTTTCATGGGCTTGGCGGAACAGGCGGTCGGCAGACTGATGTGCATCCGCGACCGCGGCTTTCCTGCGTCCCGACCACCACCATTTGCGTTGGAGTGCTTCGGCTTCGGCATGTAGTAGCGCTTCGCCAGCGGCAACGAAAGCAGTTACCGCTTCGGTCTGGGTGGGACCTGATGGTTCGTCGACGACCTGTTCAAATGCCGACCTTCGCCAACCCCGGTCGCCGAACAGTCTTTCGGTCACAGCAAACCTCCTTTTGCACCCAGTGCTTGCGTGAAAGCGCGCCAAGCGTATCGAGCAACGGTCCTCCACGCCCCTTGATTACCGGGTAACTCCACACTCATCTGCACATTTCCGCCTCTGCGATGTGCACACCTTTTCGCGGCGCGAATCGTTCGGTGTGCACGGTTTCTCGCCGCGTTGACCTGCGTAAATGGTCAACAAGGCGTGCACTTCTCGGCCTACCAGCGGTTTTACGGAGATGCCTTGTAAGTGGGGGGTGCCTCGGCGCGGCTCTGGCTTCATAAAATTGCCCACACGGTAGGTCTATAAAGAAACCCCAGGTAGATATATGTAATTAGTTTAGCTAATTATTTGTTTTACCCGTTACGTGAGGCAAAGCCGGTCAGAACGCGTGTGTATATGTGCACGCCGAGGGGGTCTCCGAGGCACCCCCACTTACAAGGCATCAACACAAACACGCAGGTAGGCCAACAAGTACACGCCCTGTTGACAGAAACCGCAGGTCAACAGGGAAAGTTACACACCACGACGAACAGATTCACGCCAGTCGCTGAAAAGGTGCCTATCGGCGTGCCGTGCGTTTCAATCCGGCATCGTGGGCGGCATCGGTTAATCTCTTAGACCATGGCCCTTGATCTGGAAGGCGTGCCACCTCAGTGGCGGGAGCGCATCGCCTCCCTGCCCGTTGAGCAGCAGGAGATCATGCTGCGAGGGATGGCTGCCGTGTTCAAAGCGCCGGTAGAGCCGAAGCTTCCTGAGCCTCCGAGCGTTGACGACCGCGATCTTCTCCGGCAGGCCCTGTATCCACGCCGCGATCTGGCAGATGAGCCCCTCAGCGCGCGCGAACAAGCCGAGTTCGATGCGCTGGTCTCGACACCTGGCGGCGAGTCCACCGCAGCGCCAGGTGTTTACAACCAGCCAGTCAAGATGCTGACGGTGGGCGAGGTAGCACAAGCTCTAGGCATAAGCTCCACCGGCGTTCGCAGGCTGATCAAGTCTCGACGACTGCCCGCGTTCACAATGTTCAAGACGGTGCGCGTACGTTCCGATCTCGTCTGGGCATTGCGGAACCGGCCGGATCTAACCCCCGGACTGATAGGTGACGGTCCAGCGTACCGGCCCAATCACTGCGCGATGGACCCCTTCAAAGGGGTGCCCGTTGAACAAGTCGCGGCTCAACTGCGTGTTCATCCGCAGACACTGCGTCGTTGGGATCGCCACTACCGCGATAACGAGATCAAAATGTGGTCACATGCCGGACGCGGTGAAGAAGCGGCTGTGATGTCAAAAACGCTTTCGTTGCACCATATTCCGTTTGAGAAGTCGCAGCTGAGGTTCGTCTCCCGCCTGGATATGCACGGTGCATCTCCCGAAGTGAAGCGCACCATCGCAGATGCCCTGCGGAGGATCGATCGCGCGCCCGTGCGCCCGGATCAGGTGCGGCGCAATCAGCGTCTGTCCGACGCGGCTACAGGTCAGCGTCTGTTCACATACCCTGAAGTCGCGGCGTTCTTGCATCTCACCCCGTCGGGTGCCCGCAAAGCGATCATGAGTGCCGGCATTCCTGTGCAGATCCTCGGGGGAGTGGCACGGGTGCGGTATGACGACATGGTCCACCTGATGCTAACGCGCCACAACAAAGCGCTGCGCAAGAACCAGCCGTGGATGCCAGCGGTCAAACCCGAAAGCCCGCAACTGATCCCGATCGCGGACGCGGCGAATCGGATGGGGGTAACCGTACGCACCGTGCGACGCTGGATTGCGGCCAAGAAGATCGTCGGGGTGATTCGCGATGAGGCCCTGTGGATCCGTGTCGCCGACCTCCAGGCTCATGGTGAACGTGACGAGCTATCGGCAAGGCGCGATCGCCGGCGAGCCCAGGCATCTGAGACCGTGGCCCGCGGCGCCACACTCACCAGTGGACACTTCGCATCGTTCCTGCACTGGTTGCGATACACCTCTCCGGAGGTCGATCTGCACGACGCCCTGCACACCAGGAGCAGCGCAGCGGAGCTGGGTGGCTGCAGACCCGTCGTAATCGAGAACCTGGTGCGCGAAGGGCTTATCCCAGCGCAGCGTTACGGACGCGAGCTGCGTATCCGGACCATGGACCTGTATGCCGCCGCGGTGTTCTCGGCGAAAGTCGCTCGAATGTGTCCCAAGCTCAAACCGAAGGACGTGCGGGAGCGGCATAGCGTGGTAGGTGAGTACCTGAGTTTCGAGCAAGCTGCGGCGCGCCTGAAGCGACCGGTTTCGGAGGTCCGCCGGCTGGTGGCCGACAAGGCGCTGTTGACGGTGCGGTTCGGGCAAGTTCATCGCCTGCACGTGAGTGAGATTGAAGGCCCTGGACTGGTGCGGTTCAAGAAGATCGCCGAGCCGTACCCGCCGTTGAAGTACCATCGCTCGTTCAGCCAGATGACCGTCAACGAAGCCGCCGATGAACTGGGCCTGAGCGAACGGACAGTGTTGCGCTGGGTGCGTTCCGGCGCGCTGCTGGGTGCATACGCCTCGCGAAAGAAGTGGCGGTGGAACTCCTATGGTGTCCCGGTCAAGGTCGATGTCCCGACCAACCGTGGCGGCGCCTTGCTGTCCGCGCGCACGGTCATCGCGGCCCGCCGTTTGCGCCAGGTGCGGGGCTTGCAGCCGCGCGATCTGATCGAGGTGACCAGAGGTCAGCTGTCAGCTGGGAATTATCCGGAGCTCAAGCCGTGGCAGGAGTTCATGTTGGTGGACGATTTGAGCGTTGCATAGGTTAGGCGGCATAGATCGGCGTGTCGCCCGCGTTCCCTTCCTCGACTGGGCTGGATGCCTGAGACCGCGGGCATGCTCACTGCGCTGTTTGGCTTCTGCGTTGGCTTCCCTGCAGGCGTGCTGACACTGCTGGCCTTTCACCGATTGCGCCTCCGCGCGAGCAAAGCGATGCCTCCTTCCGCCGTGCTTGAAGACACCTACGGCCACCCGTTACCACCCGTTTCGACCCTGCGTGGGGCGCTCCCGGACCCGCCCAACGGTCACGCGTGGGAGATCTCTGTGCAGCATGACGGCGGCGGAACACCTTTTCTCCACGTTGGCATCGTCAAGTTGAACACTGGAGACTCAGCGGGAGGCACCAAGAAAAACCTCATGAACGACCGGTACTCGACATGGGCAAGTAAGTATCGGCTATTCACGGGAGACGATGAGTACCTGTGTGAAATATTCCGGAGGGATTTCATTGGCCCGTTGACGGATTGGGCGACAGCTCAGGTCAATCGGCTGGATCATGCGAATGATGTCGGTGTGTACACCATCAGTGGCGATCGAAAAGGCATGCCCGGATGAGTTATCTGCGAACCTCTGCGTCTGCCAGCTCGCGGTCTGCGGCCGCTTGCAGCTCATCTTTCGAGTAGGGCCCGTCGCCGGCGTGGACCGTGACGCGGTATCCCTGCGCGGCGTAGGACACAACGGTCTGCCAGTGCCCGAGATAGTCGACCGGATCCCCGGTCCTGGAGTACACAGTGGCCACCGGAAAGTCCGGGTGAACATCGTTGGGGTACAGGCTCATTGCTCATCCGTTCTCGTACGCCGGACGCTCGGCCCGATCCGCAGCAGCGTGAAGTTGTTCAGCCTCAGCCGGATAGCAGTCGAGGATAGGGATGGAACCAGCGGTGACTTCTGTCCGCATCAGACGCCCCACGAAAACTGGCGCTTTTCGAGTTCGGGGCGCTCGGCACATGCGATGATCTCGGCGAAGTACCCTGCCTCGCCGTGTCCGCGCCCGTCCCCGGATCTCGAGTAGAGATGGTCGTAGGCCCAGTCCTCGATATCTCCAACTGGGGCAGGGACATCGAAAGTTTCGGTTCGCGGATACTCTGCGCCGTCGTAGACGTCGGTGTACTTCACTGTCAGCTGCATGGCCGCACAGTGGCAGCTGCAGTTCAGATCACAGCGCTGCGGCGCGACGCTGCCGGTTCGCGCCACCTTCGATTCGTCGTGACGCTCGCTCGTACGGTCCGGTGACCGGCGCCCGCCGCTGAACCGCATCTCGAAGGAACCTACAGATGAGCACAAGCCCGAGTGAACAACCGATCAATGAGCAGGCCGGAGCCGACCCGACAGAGCCCGTTGAGGCTGTTGTAGATGGAGGGACAAAGCAGCGGCGTCTCTGGGATTCCATACCCAAGAAGGCCATAGCTGCGTTGGCGATCGCCCTCGCGCCCCTCGTGTCTGTGTTGTTGGTTTGGATGGAACACGAGAGGGCGGGCATTGAGCGTCAACAGCCCACACCAGGGCAACTGGAAATCCCGTTCGCGACGCCCGCCACCATCTCGAATATCGTAATCACACCCTGCGTGCCGCGGGTGTCTGCAGAGTTGGTTTCAAGCCTCACCGCCCGCCAGGTGGCCAACGGCAAGACCATCATCGCCGAAGGACTGCGTACACGGACCCATCGTTCTGGAATCGTCGCTGCCTTGGCGGTTTCCATGCGGCAGACCGAGATGCGCAATCTTGCCAACACGGCAGTTCCGGCTTCGATGGCGCTACCGCACGATGAGATCAGCCGGGTACGTCACGAGCTAGGCATCTTTGGACAGACACCGTCTGATGGGCCGGTGGACATGCGGATGAGCCCTGCCCGAGCTGCGCGAAGCTTCTTCGCGGATATGCGATTCCCGAGTGACGGAACCGAGTGGACGCCCAAGGACTTGGCCGATCGGATGACACCTGCGCGCGATGCGCAGCCGATCGGAGTCTCTGTTGAACATTGCCCCTCGAGTGCATTCGTTGTGTTCACCGGCGAGTTCTATGAGCGCTACGTCGACGAAGTCGCCAACGAGATGGCGGCCGGCCAATACCCCGATGACAACGGGGACGCCATGCCGCCCATGGCTTCTACGCGTACCGGTCGCCGCCCGTGAACGCAGTGGCGGGTCCCTGTGCATAGCTGTGAAAGTGAGGTCGGCTAGTTGTCACGTCCCCGCCTGACCGTTATCACCCATCAACGCTGGCGTGCTGACGATCTCCGCCCGTACGCCGATGTGCGCCTGGACCACGGTCTGGACACGTCGGTGGCCGGTGACCATGACGTCGTGTTTTGGTGCCCGGGGGCGTGGGCTGCCGCTGCCATCGCCCGCCACCCTCATCTGCTTCTGTCGTCCGCCGGCCCGGCGTGGCTTGACCACGTTTATCAGCTGTTGGCGGGACGTGACATCCGGACCAGCACCGCGGCGGACCTGATCAGGGAAGCAAGCGGGGAGCGCATGGACCCTGTCTTCGCCAAGCTGCCCGAGACCAAGCACGACAGTTTCAGCGCGCGTATGCGCGAAGTCGGCGAGCTGCTCGCGGCGTTGTACCGACTACCGCCAGATGAGCCGGTTCAACTCCAGACCCCGGCGCACTTCGACTACGAGGTCCGCTGCTGGCTTCTGGGCGGACAGGTGGTCGCGCGTGCCGCCTACTTCCCCGACGTGCCGCGCGAGCAGTGGCCGGCATTGGATGATCCGTGTCGTTCAGCCGAGGCCGCAGCGTGGCTGGTACAGCTCGTACCGCACTACCTGTCGGTACCGCCTGCGGTCGTTGTCGATGTCGGCTGGTGCGTTGCCCCTGTGGTCGGTCCAGCCGGTTGGCGAGTCGTCGAAGCCAACGCGCCGTGGTCTGCCGACTGGTACGACCCCGACGACATGTCTGCCGTCGTCGAAACGATCGTCGCTAGTCAACGCGACGTGCCCGCCAAGTGGCGTTGGCAGCCGAGCCCGCTCCTGAAGCGCCTGTCGGTGGGACTGATCGCGCGATAATTCGGCGTGTCGCCTACTGGCAGGCGACAGCGCCATTGTCCCGTGGCACCGTCGGCCCATGCGACTTTCCCGGGCGCCCTACCACCTTGAATGGCCTCAGCCGGTGGATTCCAACCGCTTGTCAGACCCTCCCGCTATTCTCTAAAATAGAGAATACAAACGACAGGAGAATGACATGCGGCCATCAGCTCCGGCTTCGACACTGATCAGCGTTGGAGATAGTGACAGCTTGCCAACAATGACCAGCCGGGTCGACCCAGAGGGCGCGCGACGCATGATGGAAATGCTGGTCAATCTGTACGCCGACCGCCGACTCGCTGTAGTGCGTGAGTATGTGTCGAACGCAGTGGACGCCAGTCGTGTGGCGGGTTCTGCCGAACCAGTGCGCGTGACTACGCCGACACTGGTTGATCCTCACCTGACGGTGACCGACAGCGGTACCGGGATGTCCACCGATGAAGTCGAAGCCACCTTCTTGGCTTTCGCTGCCTCTACTAAACGGCATAGCAATGACCTGATCGGTGGACTCGGGGTCGGCGCGAAATCCGCATGGGCGCTGACGGAGTCGTTCTTGGTGGACACCGTCAAGGGCGGAAAACGCACGCTCGTGCGCGCTGCCCGTGACCTGTCCCACCAGGTTCTCGCGGCTGGCGTGGACAGCGATTCCCCGGACGGAACCTGCATCACTGTGCCTGTGGAAGTGGAAGGACAAGTTCAGGAATGGGCGAGTGTGGTGCAGCAGGTTGCCTCCGCACACGCGGCGGGAGCCGTCCTCGTGGACGGCAAGAAGGTGCCCAGTCTTGAGGGAGGCCCGAGCTGGATCGGTCCTGTCTCTTGCCGGCAGATCGGTGACAGCAAAGGTGCCGTGATGGTTCGCAGCGGCGGCACCTTGTTCGCCTCGGTGCCCGAGGTCACCAGACGTGTCCTTGAAACTACAAAACTGATTTCGTGCGTGATTGAGCTTCCCGTGGGGTCGTTCGATCACACTCCCAGCCGAGAGAATGTGGTCGCGACAGCTCGCACGCTCGCCGCTGTGGACACTGCCCTGGCTGGGTACCAATCAGCCTATGAGGCACTGGAAACGCGTCTCAATGAGCTGGCGGAAAAGGACATCGCTGCTGCGGTGACTCTGCGCGCTCAGACTCTAGGGAAGGTCGCTAAGCCCGAGCACCTTCCGATCAAGTTCCGTGTGCAGGTGCCCGCTGGCATTGGCGCTTGGAAGCTGGTGTTCAGCCAATCTGGGCGTGCACGATGGGACCGCGTCGGCGGTCGCTGCGAGGCCGACTCTTTCAGCGCGGCGCGCGGCTGTGAAGTCATGGGCGACACCGTGGTTGTCACCGAGGTTCCAGCCGGTCGCGTGTTGCGGGGATTTGCAAGGTTCCTGGAAGACGTACAGCCGGGCGCTCGGCGGATCATTCCAGTACCGAAAGGCCAAGGAGCCGTCGAACTTCCGATTATCGACGCCGAAAAGCGCACGGTCTCACAGACTTGGTCCGTCGGAGCGGCAACCGAAGGTGTCTCGCACTACACCTTCACGGAGTGGAACGAAGAGATAGCGAAGACCAAGACGGAGCGAGTGGCCTCAAATGCCTATCAGTGTGCATTGATCGGTTGCGACGGCGCGAATCCGGAGGCCGTTGACATGACCGCGGACGAGATCAAGGCATCGGGGCTACCGGTCTGGTACGTCCATGGAGATCGGCCCCGGCATCTCGAAAGCGGACCCGCGTCACTGGGGGTCTACTTGGGAAAACGTCAGACCAGGCCACTGATCGCCGCCGTGCCAGAGGCGATGACCCGCGAGAAATGGATGGATCGGCGTTTTCGCGCCGAGACCTCCGGGTGGACACGCGAGCAGCTTCTGGCCGTTGCGCTTGACGTTCTAGTGGCACACGCAGACGAGTCACAGTTTTTCGGTGTGGTCCCCACGGCGCTGGAATTGATGCCAGCGGGTCGGACGACGCCCGAAATTCTCACACGCATCGACGCATTGGTCAGCGACATGCGCCAGACCACCGCTGTTCAGCGAGCCGTCATGCTCTCGGTCTGGGGGAGCGCTTCGGCGGGAGCGTTGCGTGCCGAACTGGGTGAACTACGCCGCGATCTGATGCGCGCATACCCGCTGCTTGCCCATTTTCAGAGCTACTACGGACGCCGCGAACCCGGACCGGAATACGCCGAGTACATAGCACACACCCCGCCCCGGCTCCCCCAGAAGGCCGAAGCAGCAGCCGCGTAGCGGCACGAAAACCACATCAACAGAACAGGAATCAACCCATGTACGCACTCATCGACAGTCAGTCAATCGTCGTCAGCGAAGGGGAGTCCACCATCGTCGTGGCGGTCTCTGACCTCGCCTACGAGCCTGTGCGCAGGTATCTGGTAGACGAGCACGGTAAGGACTTCACGGCGGTCCGGCAGTTGACAGCCGATGCACGTGACGCGGTGAAGGCCGTTGTGGCTGAAGCATTCTCGGTTGTGGACGGGGACTCGGAAGATACGGATCGAGGCCCCGGTGAGCCGTCTTACCGCATCGTCCACGGCGATCCTGTAGAGGAGACCGTCTTCACCACGGTGTTGCGGCTTACGCGTGAGAACGCGGACCTGGCCCCGCTTGGCAAGTTCCTAACCCGCTTGGAGCGTAACCCTTCCGAGGCGTCGCGCTCACAACTGTTCGGGTGGCTCAAGGCCGGGGGATTCACCATCACCACGGACGGGTTGATCGTGGGGTACAAGTCGGTTCGCGCCGACGGCCTATCAGCCCACAGCGGACGCGAGTCGGTAACCGTCCAGCGCCAGGATGGATCAACGGAGATTGTCACCGGAAATATCCCGTATCCGGTCGGTGCGACGGTGTGGATGGACCGCAACCTGGTGGATAGCGACCGCCACTCAGCGTGCTCGGTCGGCCTGCACGTGGGCACATTCAGTTATGCGGAGAAGTTCTCTGAGCAGATGCTTGTGGTGCTCGTCGATCCTGCCGACGTGGTCTCGGTGCCTGTGGACCACAACGCGCAGAAGATGCGCGTGTGCCGCCTGCACGTCGCGGCGCTGCATGACGGTGAGCAGATCGCCGGCACGGTGATCGAGCACATTCGGACTATTCCTGACTTCGAGGCGGTCGAGGAGTACGGCAAGCGCCCGGAGAACAAGCCGCGTCCGACCTTCAGCGTCACGTTGTCGTTCGGAGAGCAGGACGATGACGATGACGATGACGATGACGATGACGATGACGATGACGATGACGATGACGATGACGATGACGATGACGATGACGATGACGATGACGATGACGATGACGATGACGATGACGATGACGATGACGATGACGATGACGATGACGATGACGATGATCAGCGCCGTGATGCGCACGGCGAAGGCCACGAGGATGAAATCGCCGTGCCGTTGGGGGAGACCCCGTGCGTGTCAGGTCAGTGGCAGCGATGAGCACTTCGGAGATCCGCGCAGATCAGCTTCGGGCTGGAGACTTCTTCGAGCATTGGGCGCGGCCCCAGGGCGAAGACGAATCTCGCATGTTCACCACAGAGGTACTTCGTGACGCTGAACCACATCAAGATCGATTCGGACAGGAACTGCTCAAGTTCTACTGCCGCGTAGACGATCCCGCAACCGGAGGAGTCCGGGAGGGATACGTCATCTACGGTCCGCATGCAGTTGTGTCGCGCATCGCGCAAGTTCGGTATCCGGAAGGGAATTTGAACAATGACTAGCGATCCTGCGATTTCAGCCGTGCGGCGGGCATGGGGCAAGCGTGGTGCTGCCGATATTGAGCCTTCAACCAGTGAGATTGCCGCTGCGGGTGAAGCATTGGAGCCGGTAAAGGCGTGGCATGCGCGGTGGTGCGCATCGCGTCAGTGGCACCTGCTGTCTCCGCAGGCATGGGATGAGCTCGTTGTTCTCATCTATCCGAGCACGGAATTGATGCCGGTGAACGCGATGTCGAATCCGACCGGAATCAACGATGCTGACGCCGATTCTCCCACCTTCGACGATTCGGACAGGGCCGATCTTCTCGGCTCGGCGCAACCCATTTCCGTGCTCTACTCCGCTGAGGAGGTCATGCAGAACCTGGAGTCCGAACAACAGAAGCCGGAAAAGGGGTGGTTGCGGCGAGAGTTTGAGCGTGCGCGGAAGCGCTCGGAATCAGTTCCTCCACATGCGCGCCCGGCGCTGATCAAGAGACCCCGGAAGAAGTGAGTGCGGCCATGCACCTGGTGAAGCAGATAGAGATCCTCGAGGACTTGCCTGACTTGCTGACGGCGGAGCAAGAGGTGGAGCTTGCCAAGCGGATCGAGGCCGGCGTGACTGGACCCGCGGCCTCCCGAAGCTCTGAACCAACTATTTCAATGAGGAAACTGAGCGATGACTACTGATCCGGTCGTCCGCGCCGCGCAACGGGCATGGGATGCGAAAGACCCACTAGATGGAATCGCCTACGTACCTGGCGATCACGGGATCTGGACACCTGAGGCAATGGAGGCCGCTGCCTGTGAGGCGTTGAAGCCGATACGGGCCGTACTCGACAAGCTGGCCGCTGATACTGAGCCACCCTGCGGTCCTGCCACGCGTATTCAGTTGTTCGAGAAGGCAATCAGTGACCTCTCACTCTTGGTGTTCAGAACAGAGGAGCTGGAGCCATGAGCGCGGCGCAAAAACTCATATCGGAAGCGTCTCAACATCATTGAACACACAACCCGAGAATGGAGAAGTACAAATGGACCTGAACATCGAGATCAAGTGGGGCGGATTTCTGACCAAGTGGGCGCTAGCACTGCTGCAGATTCTTGCCGCCGCGGCGTTCATCATGTGGGCCTTAACACCTACATCGCACCCTCTTGGGTATTGGACGATAGCAAGCTACTTATCCGCCGCAGCGGTTGCGTACTCGGCGATCACGCTGCCGGTGCGCATAACCGAGAGATCAGCGTCGGAGTGATCTGAAAGCCAAGACGACTCAGGAGTTTCTCTGTGCAGATACCGAATTCGATCATCGAACCTTGCGCCGCGGTAGCCGGCGCCCAGTATGTAATCGCCTTCAACGACGACGACTGGGACTGTTGGAACACTCTCGATGAGGCCTCGACGTATCTGGGTTGGCGCCAGGGTGGCCGATGGTTCTTCAGTGCGCTCGAAGGCGGCACGACAGGTGACTGGGACTATGCCGACGACGAGATCGTCGTCCTAGCCGAGGCACCGAAAGACGCATGATGCCTCCCGATAAATTTCAGCCAGGGCAGCGGCTCACAGACGCGGAGATCGCCGACTTGGATGAGCCCGTTCCCGCCGGCGTTGTCGCGGTGTGGGGTGCGGACTGGAGTGGCAACCCGGTGCTGCGTGGCGTCCGGTCTGGGTATCGGAGCGTCCTCGTAGGCAAGTTCGGAGAAGGGTTCGACGGGAGCGGTCCAAGCGCCACTCTCTGCGGCGAATGCGGTGAACTGCTGGTCGTTCAAGCTTCCGGGGAGCTCACACTGCTCCATCAGCGACATTTGGATCGGGAGCATGGCATCAGTGCGTCATTGCTTCGATAGACGTGGGCGCCACTGGCGGCGGGATAGGCTTGGCCGGTGATTGACAGCGCCCGCGGAGGGAACCTCAGATTCCAAGAGGTCGTCGAGATTGCCAATCACCTGCCGGAGGGCATGCGCTTGCCGGTCCTTCTCATCGCGTGCTGCCAGCTGCGCGTTGGCGAGGTGCTGGCACTTTCGCGCGAGGACATCATCGATGGCGCAGCGGGGATGACTCTGTGTGTGCGGTGGCGCGTTGTCGTGGATGCGTCTGGAACTGGTTTCGAGCCGTCCAAGCATCCAAGTGCCGAGATTCAGCTGCCCGAGGTGCTTGTTGAGCAGATTCGAGAGCATTTGGCTGGGTGCGAACCGGAGCCGGACAGCCTCTTGTTCCTCAACTCAACCGGAGAGCCTTGGTCGACTGTGGAATTCAGTCGGTCCTTCCGGGCGGCACTGTCCGCTGCTGGCGTACCTGTACCACCACCGCTGCACAGGCTCCGTCACGTCCGGTTGGGATGATCTAGCCGCGGAATCCCAGATCTGCTTGTAACTCCGACGGCTGGTTGCTATTCTCTAAAATAGAGAAATTGGGAGGGGCTGTGAGTGGGACTCAGAAGGTCTTCGCCAGCTATATCGGCAGGGGAGACCGTTTCGAGCATCATGCAGCGCTCCGTGGGCAGGCCCCGCGGAAATTCGTCTGCGAATTGATCTCCGAACCTGTGCTCTACTTCGATTACCGCCAAGGGCGCAAGGCACGGCATCTGCTGACTCTGGTGGGCCAGTGATGTCACACGACTTTTGGATGGGATTGCTGGTCATCCCCGTGTTGATCGGGGGATTGGCTGTTGCCGCCGCGGCTGTACTGATACTGATCTATGTATCAGCCAAGGTCGATCTCTCGACGTGGAAGTTATGGCCCAAGGGCGCTGACTACCTGTCGAATCGTCCAGTGCTGGCCGCGGTGATGATGCGAGCTAAATCAGCTCATTACCTGTGGATTCCGGGGTGGCATGTCGTGATATGCCGAACAACTCTGTTCAACAGCGGGGACGCCGAGGATGTCTTGCAGCACAGGCGAATCGAACGAGCGGTGCGAGAGGCATTGATTCAACCGATTGGAGAAAATGAATGCGAGTAGATCGCCTTCTGTGATCTCCGACTCGGTGGCGCGATGCGACCCGCCCGGGAACCCCGCGCCACCGAGTCGGTTCCAGCCTACGAGGCTGGGGCATTGGTCAGCATTTGGTTCGACGCTGATCGCTCGTGTGCTCAGGCGTTGTCGGAGTGCTCCTGTCGCCACTGCCTGTGTCGGATGACCTTTTTCACGAACACCGCGTTCGCTGAATGTCCGTTGGGGCTTGTGTATCTCGTGAAGTCCGAAGCCCTGTGCCTGCCTTCGTACAACGAGGGTGCGCGGTCGCCTCGTCGATAGACGTGTCCGGCACGCCATGTAGCTGCTCCGCGGCGCACGCTGCTCCAGTTGCGCCGACAACTCCCCAGGAGGCCCCATGTTTGACCTGAATGCACCGCTGGACGTAGAAGCTGCCCCTGAAGTCGAGGAGTACACCGGTCGCCACCGCGCGCCGGAACAGGGAAGCGCAGAGTCGCCGGAAACCGATGAGCGTGTCTGCATCGGCTGGTGATCCTGCCGGCTTCCGGGCTAGCGGGGACGTGACATTGGCTGGCTACAGGCCGATCTCCTCCGAACAGTTGTTGATCCCCGGAGTGGCAAATCTGCGCTTCATCGTGTTCGGGCCCTGGTTGATGCGCTAATTGGCCCTAAACTGCGGGCACATGTTGCTCATCAACCGGCATGTTAGGTAGGGCAGGCAACAAATAGTGCATCGAAGTGATACGCCCGGCTTAAGGAGAGAAGTGAGCGACAACATCACCATCGCGGACCGCGACGCTTTTCCGAAGAAGGTTGAGGCGATCGAGCAGGAGGTGGCTAATCTGCGTACGTTCGGTCCCAAGCTTGAGGCCATCGTCACCAAGGCTCGTGAAGAGGCTAAATCGCTGACCACCAACGGAGAGCCGGCGCCGATCTATCACGCGCTGCTCGATGCGTTGGGTTCCTGGCATACCGCGGCGTCGTCGGCAATTACCGCTGTCTGTGGCTCCGCGGACGGATGCGCGAAAACCATGACCGAAAAGTTCACCAAGATCACCGGCGCAGACGCCGCAGCAGCCAAAGACATCGCCAAGGCCTAGGCCGCAGGAGAGGAACACCACCCATGACACCCACCAACGCCTCGGTCTCGATCAAGGACACCGACAGATTCCGCCAGATGCTCGACAAGCTGGCTTCGATCCGCAGCGAGATCGACGCCAAGAGCGCCGAGGGAAAGAGGGCCACAGAGGCACTCCATGCCGAAGCGAGTAAGGGCGTGACTTCCTCTGGGACCACGACCGGCACACTCATCGCCCCCGTCTACAACGACACACTCAGCACGGTGGGAACGACGGTTTCGAAGGCCGACGAACAGATCGGCGCCGCCAATACCTCGCTGGGCAACGTGATCAGCGATCTTGAGTCCCTCGTTTCTGGGCTTTCTGCGATCGACAGCCACGGCGCTGCGAAGGTGAAGGAGGCCTAGCGGCCGTGACCACACCATCGATTAGCACCGACGACGGACTCATTCAGTCAGCGAGCGATCAAGCACAGCAAGGGTTGCCGACAGGCCTTGACGGCAAACCGATGCCGGGAATGGTTGATCCCCGCCTGTCCACCGCCGTCGACGACACTTCCGAACAGACCAAGCGCGGCGTGCATAAGGTCGGCGACGGAATCGGGAAGACCAAGAAGGATTCGGCGGGTAAGACCGCGATCGACAAGAACGGGTCCTCCGAGATCTCCGGCATGGGTGCCAGTGTGCTGCCGGCGCTGGGGCAGATGGCTTCTGGACTACTCGGCTCCGCTGGTCAGATGGGGCAGGGCATGCCCCAGATGCCGCAGGTTCCTGCTGCCTCAGCTGGGCAGGGACTTCCGTCATCGCTGTCCGATCCCACGCTCAAAAACGCGATCTCGAATGTGCTCAACGGCAACGGAGACAGCGCGGTTGGTTCGGGTGCGGGCAAGGGTCTATCGGTGCCAGGAGGCGCAGGCAAGGCCGGACCGACCAGCGTCGGCAAGAATGAGTTCCAGCAGCGCATCATCGACAACGCCAAGCAGGTGGTGGCCGCTGGGATCCCGTATGCGTGGGGTGGGGGTGACGACAACGGCCCCACACAGGGCATTCATGACGGTGGTGCCGCCGACGCAGCCGGGGACTACAACAAGATCGGATACGACTGCCAGGGGCTGGCCAAGTATCTGATCGCGCAGGCGTCCGGTGTGAGCATTCCTCACGGTTCCGGGAACCAGTACGCGGCTGGTCAGCTGGTAAGCGAGCCGGAAGTTGGCGACCTTGCGTTTCCTACCGACCCGAGCAAGCACGTACAGGTCTATGTCGGCGACGGCATGGTCGTCGAGGCGCAACAGTCAGGCACCAACGTCATGTTCTCCAACGTCACGCCCGGATCTCAGTTCGTCCGAGTCGTCAACGCAGCATGATCCGTGTTCTCGCGCCTGCGCGGGCTATCACGTTGTCTTCCGGTGATCATCGTCGCCACCGCACCAGCGAAAGGACCTTCTCGTGACAACGCCTGACATGCCACCGGTAACCACTCCGCACGCAGCGGAGATTATCGGGTCCAACTACCCGGTCACCTCGGAGTCCATGACGGCGCAGAAGGTGCTCGAGCTGTTTCAGGAGTCGGCCAAGTCGGTGGGTACCTCGGACACAGCCTCCACGATGTTCGCGCTCATCGAGGCCAACGCCACCGGTGAGACGCCCACAGCACTGCTGGAAGACTTCACCGAGGACCAGCGCGCGAACTTCGACCGTGCGCTCAAGCAGCTGAACATGGGCCAAGGCGTCAGCGTCATGGCCCAGGACATCTTGAACACCAAGGTGCAGCTCAACGGCACGGTGGTCAACTTCGAAGCCGCAGTAGAGGAGCTGATTGCCTCCTACGCAAGCTCGGGTGGGCCCACCTCGCCCAAGAACCAGGCCGAGTTCCAGCAGAAGTACGACGAGCTGCTGCAGCAAGCCAAGGATCAGGCCAACACCCTGGGTAAGAACCACAAGTCGACCCAGGATCAACTGGTGGCCGGTGTGCAGAAAGGCGCGGCGCCGGAGATTCCGTCGACGATGGCGCCAACATCGAGCTCGAATCCCAGCGTTCCCGGTATGCCCGACGGTGCTCTGGGGTCAATGCTGCAGAACGTGGCCGGCCAGATGATGAAGCCGCCGAACATGCAGATGCCCAACATCGGCCAGATGGCGCAGCCCGCAGTGCAGTCGGCGCAGCAGGCGATCCAGGAACTGATGAAGGGCAAGGGTCAGGGAGTCCCGATCACCGAGGACGCTCTCAAGAAGCTCACGACAAACGCTGGGCTGGCTGGCCAGGGCGCTTCGCTGTCCAACGCCCGCCGCGCCGACCTGCCAGGGACAGAATCGGGATCGGGTGCGCACCTAGGTGGCCCAGCCGGTCTCGGAGCCAAGAGCGCGGCCAACGAAACTGGCCGCCACTTGGCGCCGAGCGCCCCGGAGTCAGAGACCGGGCCCGACGGCAAGCCGCACAACCCGCCGACCACTCCCGCGACGACCGCGGCTCCGGCCGCGGTATCTCCTACCACCACGGCCTCATCTGGGGAAGCGGCTACGGGGCCCGACACGCTGACTCCATCCGCGCAGACGCACGCCTCATCGGGTGATGCCGGAGCCGCCAGCTCGACGCTCACACCGAATGGACATACCCCGGTCGCGGCCGCCGCCGGACCGGGCACGCCGATGATGCCCATGGTCGGGATGCCGCCCGCCGGTGCTGCACCATCCGCAGGTGCGGGCGGGTCTTGGGCCGCGGCGGTCGCCGAGCGGTCCAAAGGGAAGGCATTCCGGCCCGACTTGAGCGCCCCCGACGACGAGCTGCGCGACTTCGGCACCGAGGCCCGCGGACTGGCGCATGCGACAGACCTACAGCACGTCGCCGCATCCATCACCGCGGGTTTGATCCGCATGCATCAGCGAGCCGGTGTGCTGACGAACATCGCCGTCGGGATCAGCGCCTCACAAGCTGTGTTCGTCACCAGCGACGGTTTGGGCTTCCTGTCCCGAGGCATCAAAGCGCAGCCGAATCTGACTCCACTGATCACCGTGGTTCCCGACTCTTTCGTGCAGCGCTGGCTGGGTTGCGATCAACCGTGGCGCCCATTGCTCGATGCGGTCGCGCTGGGTCTGGTGGCACCATTCGACTCGGTAGTCAGCTCGGACCCGTCCGCGTCGCAGCAGCCTGACGTGCTGGTATTGGGCGCTCAAGAGCTGGCCGAGGTGAACGTTATTCCCGGTTCGCAAGCGCGCACAGAGGTCGACGCAATCGATACCGAAGACGTCGACGCGGTAATCGAGTACCTGCTCAGGCTGTGGGGTGCTCCACGGGCAACCGCTACCTGGCTCGAGGATCACGTCTGGCAGCAGCGCTGGTCAGGGGAGTTCGGGAACCCCGAACGGTCAGAAGTCTGGGTGCATTTCTTGCTGGCGGCGGCGATCGCCGACAAGGAAGTCGGAGATATCGACAGCGCCCGGTACATACTGCGCAATGCGCTGCGCGTACCTGTGCCTGCGCAGGTGCAGCGATGACGCAGGTCAACGTCCACGTCATCGGTGGCCGGCCGCTGGTGCGTTTGAGTGGCCCAGTGGTTGAACGCACCGGTGCGGAGCTAGCAGCAAACATCATGTCCTCGATCTATTTCATGACCGAAGATGGTGAGTCCGGTAAGCCGTTGAGCCTGGAAGCACCGCGAATTCGAGCCAATTGAATGTCTGTGGCATACACGTTTTCAGCACAGAAAGTAAGACCACTTGCTCCAGAAGCCATGTGTTGCCGGTAGTCATGCCGGTTTCACCGTGCCAGAATGACAGCAAGCATCTATTCGCCGACAGCAGGAGATACCAACCATGACCAGTGCAATCACCGGAGTGAGCAGCTTCGCCGACGTGGTCGGCCAGGTCGGCGGCCTGGTCGCCGAAACCACCGGATTCACCGCTGCGTCGTCATCCGCAACGGCAATCGCCGCGGCCTGCACGCCGCCGGGCAATGACGCCGACTCTGTGCAAGCCACCGCGCAGAACGCGGCCACCACAGCGGAATTCATCGCCATGCTTGGCGCCGGCATCGAGCAGCTCGGCGAACGGGCAGCGGAGACCACCACCGAGAACGTCGCCTTCGAGGCGCTCGGCACAGCCGGTTCCGCGGCCATCGCAGCCATCTAGACACCCGGCGCGCCAGCGCCTCTCCACAGGTACCGCCCCGTATGCGCTGCCGCGCTGCGGGGTGGTTCTTTTGGTGTCCTGAAAAGTCTTGTGCCCTCGGCAGGATTCGAACCTGCGACACCGGCTTTAGGAGAGCCGTGCTCTATCCCCTGAGCTACGAGGGCGTGGGACGTCTTTGGATACCTGACTAAAACCTAGCCGGTGGGAGCGCGGGGTGGTTTTCGGCGGTGTTCGTGGCGTCCTGGTGTTGTTCCCGGCGAATTAGCTGGTCGTCGGGGAGTAGCGGGTGTGAGTGTAGCGGGCGCGACGATAGCCACGCGACGCGCTGGCGTCCGTGGCCGGCCTGAGTGAGCCTCGCTGTCGTGGTGGCGGCGTTAGGCGGTTCGCTCTTCGGGGTGTCGTCGGCGGTGCAGGTAAGCCGCTATTGCGTTTCGGCCCAAAGCGAATCCGAGCATCACGGTCAACTGGCGAACCGCAGCAAAAGCGATCATCCGCCCGCCATAGAGGGTGCGGTCGAGGGTGTTGTTGAGGCTTTCGCTGTCTTCGCGCCAGCCATAGCAACGGTCGTAGACGCTGCCGCGGTCGTCGGTCTTGACGTGCTGGCGTAGGTGCTCGGCGCGGTTGTAGCCGCAGCTGCGGTCGGCGTCGGTGGTGTCGATACGCGTACGATGCACCGTGCCGCAGGATGGGGTGGCGAACTCGATGTACCAGCGGTGGCTGTCGTCGGCGTTGCCGCGCGGGTAGATCTTGGCCACCGGGCAGGGCTGCATGTGTCTGTCGCCGGCGTCGAGGATCTGGCGTTCGCAGATCCGTCCATCTTCGGTCCACAGGTCATGAACGTCGCCGCACGAGCACTCGAGTCGGGCGAATGCGGTGGGTACGCGGGTGCTGTCGTGCATCGGTGAGAGCACGGTCAACCCGAGCTTCATGGCGCGGTCGATGTGCTTGCCGCGGAACGCTCCGTCGTAGCAGACGCCGTCACACCGTACGTCGGCGTCGGCGACGACGCGGTCGATCATGTCGAGAGCGACACGAGCTTCACCGCCGTAGCCCTTGCCCGCTGGCACGGCGTCGACGTCGAGGATGACCCTGTTGTTGCGGATGGTGTCGGGGCGGGTACTGAGCATGGCGAACTTGGTGCCGTAGCGGAATTCGGTGTCGCTGTCGCCGTTTTGGGCTTCGATGCCGGCGTGCACGTGGCGTCCGCCTTGTTCGGCCCAGTGGTCGGCGGTGGCCTTGCGCACTGGTGCGGCGACAACGGTGCCATCGCCGACGACGTACTGCCCGCGCGCCGGGCTGGTGTGGGACACCCCAGCGTCTGGGTCGAGACAACCGAGTTCGCGCGCGAGCCGCCGCGCGAGCAGGCGAAACGTGTCAAGCAGCTTGTCGGTGTACTCGTCGAGTAGCCGTTGGGCGTAGTTGTGGTGCCAGCGCTGTGGTGGGCGCCGCGGCGCCCTTGGTGGCTGATGTTTGGCGGCCCGGTGGCGGATGGTGCGCCAGTAGGTGGGGTGGGCCATCGCGCGGGCGGCCTTGCTGTGCGAGCCCAGCACCCCGGCTAGGGCCTTGTGCAGCACGTGCACCCATGGGGGGTAGTGCGGACGCCGGCCCGGGGTTCCCGGCTCGTGGACGGGCAGGACCGCGGCGAGTTGATAGATGACCTCGTGGGAGGCGATCGCCTCGATGGTGTCGATCTCCAGCAGCGTGAGATCCATTGGCGTTTCGACCCGGCGCAGCTCGCGTTGCTTGATGCGTTCGGCGCCGTAGGCGCCGGCCTTTTTACGGGACCGGTCTTTGGGGTTCATAACGGGCCCGCCCGGTCATGCCAGTGGTAGCCGATGAGGGCGGCGGTGGTGTCCAGCGAGGGTGAGCCGATGAGACGCGCGGCGTCTTCGATGCGGCCGGTGCGGTCGAACTCGCGGCGCGCCGCGAAGGCGGTCAGCGATGCCGGCCGCACCCCGGAGTCGTCGGATAGCTCGGCGCGGGAGAGGATTTCGCGCACGGTCACGCACACCCGGGCCTGCTTATGTGCGTCGCTTCCGCCGGCGCCGGTGCACAACACCGGCGAGGGTTTGGGGCTGGGTAGCGGGCGGGTGAGGTGGGCGGCGCGCTCGGAAAGCACTCGCATCGACCAGCGGTCCAGCGTCAGTGTGCGGGGGCGATACTTGCTCGAGCCGTGCATCCACACGGTTGCGGCCTGTGGATCCAGATCGGCGGCGGTGATGTGTCCCAGCTCGGAGGTGTGCGCGCCGGCGAGTAGCAACGCCGCGGTCGCGGCGTGCCGAGTCGGGGCGGTGCGTTCGGAAAACAACCGCACCAGCGCGGCCTCATCCTCGGACAGTGGGCGCTGGCAGGACGACTGTCGGGCGGGGACGGCGATGTCGATAGTCGGGTCGTCCAGCGTCAGCCGCAGCCGGCGCGCGGTGCGAAAGAACGCGCGCAGCGCCGCACGGCGGTTGTGCATGGTCGCCACCGCCGCGTCCGATACGACACCGTGGCGGGTACGGCCTTTGGCCGCAACGAATTTCGCGACCAGCGCGTGATCGACTGCGGCGAGGGTGGTGACGTCGTGCACTGCGGCGAATCGGCTGAATCGGCGGATCAGCAGACCGAACTTGTCCAGCGTCTGCGCGGCCAGCACCCCATCGGCGATCCACGCACCGGTCACCGCCTGCACCGCCGCGGCCAGGCTCCCGTCAGCCATGGCCGGCCCCCACTGCAGCGGCAGCAGCAGCTGCACCCCGGGCCTCAGCATGCGGCGCCGCCGTTGATGACAGCTGGATCATCATGGTGACCCCTTCCCAAGTGGTGCGTGTATGCACCATTGGAGCAGAGGGGTCCGACACGTCGGCCTGCGGCGACGGTGGGGCGGGATATCGTGGGCCTGTGTCGCGCAGCAATGGTGACCGCCCACCGAGCGCATACGTCTTGCGGGGGTTCTGGCCGGACGCCGACCTGGACCCCGACGCGCCACCGTCGGCACCTGCCGCGCAGCAGCTCGCGCGTGCATTGCGCGCAGCCATGACCGAGACCGCCACCGGCCAGCGAGCACTCGCGGCGACCAGCGGAGTGGCCCACACCACCATCGGACGGATCCTGGCCGGCACCGTGCTCTGCGACATCGGCTCCCTGGCCCGCCTGGAACAGGCCCTGGGCCGACGGCTGTGGCCCGAACGTGACGACGTGCAAAGCCGCCCCCGCTCCAAGCACCGAGCGACCACCCGAAAGGCGAGTGGCGTCTGACACGTGAGGCAGGTTACAGGGTTGTAGTTCGATTGCAGGCCCGCCGATGCGGTGTGTTGCGCTTGACTCACGTTACAAGTGGCAGAACACTAGGTGTCGCGCGAACATACAGACGCGTCAACAGACCGAGCTAATGGGCGGTGGGCTGACTATGGGTAAGACCAGCAGATCGCTGATCGATTTGATCGACGTCGCCGCGCAACGTTACGGTGGGGCGTCCGGGCGCAGGCTAGCCGAGCTGGCGCAACACGGCGGGCATGACATTTCGCACGCGACGCTGAACCGGCTGCGGCAGGGCACGTATGCCACCCGGCCCTCGGATGCGTCGATTCGGGCGATCGCCTACCTGGCCGACGTGTCGGAGAATACCGCGTTCGCGGCGGCTGGGGTGAGGGCGCCGGGTGCGGTGGGGTATGAGCCGCCGTCTGAGGCCCAGCGCATGAACACCCGCCAGTGCAAGGCGATCGACGAGCTGATTCGGGCATTCATCGCCGACGACACCGGCGCGGTGGCGACCCGCAGCGACCTGACCAACCTCGTCGATGCGCGGCAACGGCTTGGGGCCGCGTTGAGCGCGGTCGACGTTGCTCAGCCCGCGACGGGCCAACTCGTGGCCGCCGCACAGGATGCGATGCGCTGCATCGACGAGACGCTGGACATTTTGAGCAACACCAGCGCGATGCCTCCGTCCTGGCACGGCAAGCCGCCGGAGGAGATGACCGACGCCGAACTGGACGAGGCCGCCGCGGCCGGGGACCCCTGGCCTGCGTACATTCGCACCAGGACGAAGGAGCGGATCGACGTCGACGGGGGGTAGACATGCTTCCGCGCTGCATGGGCGAGCACGGAACACTACCGCCGGGCATCCATCGGGCGACGTTGGACGAGGTACGCTCTCGATTCGTCGATGACGCTGCCGATCACACGCGCGAGCGGCGTGGCTTGATTCTGGATGCGATCCGGATTCACATCACCCTTGTCAGACAGTTGTTCTATCGTCACGAGATCACGATTTGGCTCAGCGGCGGCTTCTGCACCTATAAAGACGACACGCCCGGCGACGGCGATTTCGCCTGTCTGGTGCCAGCTCACGCGTTGGAGCAGGTACACGGTGATGCCGCACTGCCGCTGTGGACTCTCGGCTCGGTCACCGGCACCCTCGGGCACAGTGACCTGGTTGTGCAGACAGACAAGCTGCATTGCATGGGCGGGCTCACCGACGCCCTGGTGGTGAACCGCGACAACCCATATGCCGTTGAGCGGCAACGCCGGTGGTGGTCACGGGTGATCGGCCCCGATGGTGAGATAATCGACAGTGCGACAAAGGGCTTCGTGGAGGTGATCGATCAATGACCGGTCTCGGCCACCTCTCCGGCCTCAGCGACGACGACCTGCTTCGAGCCGCCATCCGCTATGAATACGAGCATTTCCCCGACACCGCGGATTTCGCACTCGGCCAGCTGTATTCGGGCACGGTACAAGGTGATCCGGCCGCAGAACGCGTCTGGGCCGAAGAAACCGCGCCTGAACAAGTCGAGCTCGACCTGCACTTGGAGGGCGCCGGGGTGCGGGGCCATGCCACCCGCGCGGACAAACTCGCAACCTTCGTCGCCGGAGTCAACGACGCCACCAAAGCGATCGTTCGAGAGAGACTTCAACTGAACGCGCTGAATCGAAACCTTCTCATACACGGGCTCGGTCCCGGCTCGGTGCGGGTTGTGCTGCGCGCCGACGCCCCACTTGACGGAGATGCGAAGCATGTACCACTCGGCGGCACAAGCCAATTCGCCTCAAGCCCCGATTCGGAGGCGCTGCGCACAATCGCCCGGCTGTTCACCAACGCTAGCTCCAGTGCCGCCGGAGTCGGCAGCGACGTGCGTGACCTACCGATCAAAGCGCGACGAGGCCTGCTGCGCTCCACATCCGCAATGAGAACAGCTGGATGGGACATCGCCGGACAGATACGCCAGCGCGGCCTCGGATCTACCGAAGTCGCCTTCACCCAGGCCGGAGCCGCGCTGCTTGGCAGCGAACTGAAAAACTACAACTACGACAGCGAACGCGGATGGGCGATCGGCACCATCGACGGTTTCCGCCGCAGCCTCGGCAGCCTATACCTCACCCCGTCAGGCACCAAAACCCCTCTGGCGGTCAACGTCAGCGACCCCGACACCCTCGCCGCCGCCGCGCGGCTGGCCGCCGAGGAGGGAGTGGTCGTGCAGGTGCAGATCGAAACCGTGCGCGCGCTCAGCAGTGAGGAATCGACTCGCATGACAACCAGCCGCAGCCTGCTGCAGATCGAACGTGCCGCCGAATCACTGCCCTACCCCGAATAACCTTGCTGCTGTCGGGCACGCGACGCGGCGGGCGGCCGCTGCCGTTAAACCACATCGAGCGGTTCATGAGGCACATCAGCAAGTCATGGGGCAGCGCAGCCGCATTGGCCGTTACCGCAACCCTGCTCGCGGGATACGGCGGGGGGCCGCCAGGTGATGTCGCCGGTGGCGACAAGCGGCCGACCGGTGAGACGACGCTACGCGTGGTGCCCACGCCGCGCCGAAGCCCGGCTGGAGCAAGACCATCCACGCCTTCGCCGCCACGCCGGAGGGCAGGGGAGTGGCCGTGACCACGTTCTACTACGGCGCCTCGGGTGATCAGCCGCGCGCCGTTGTCGACCGCAAGCCCGCCGACATCGTCAACTTCTCGGTGGAGCCCGGTGTCACCCGACTGGTCAGGGCCGATGAGGTAGCCAAGGACTGGAACGCCGACAACATCAAGAGCATCCCATTCGGATCAAGAGCATCCCATTCGCGGGTGGGCTCTGGGATTTAACGCTTTACGGTGGCTGGCATACCACGCCCGAGGAGTGTGTGGTGGCAGTGAAGCGCTATGACCGCGACTCAGACAGCTCGAATGCGCGGCCGCGAGGACTGTATGTGCGAGGACGAGGTCTGTGAGCTGGAGCAGGTACGCCGTGCTGTCTGGTGTGTCGAGACCGTCTGACACTATCGGGCTTCGGGCCCGTCGGGCATGTGTTCCCCCTCGGGAGTCGACTCAGGTGGTGTGCCGTCTCCAAACGGCCTACCGCCTAACTCTTCCCGGCCGTGCGGCGTGAGCCAGTTTGACAGGTCAGGACCCTTCGGCACGACTTGTGTCGGATTGATATCCGTGTGCACGATGTAGTAGTGCTGCTTGGTCTGCACGAAGTCGATGGTGTCGCCAAAGCCCGGTGTCTGGAACAGATCCCGCGCGTAGGCCCACAGCGTCGGCATCTCTGTGAGTTTCGACCGATTGCATTTGAAGTGGCCGTGATATACGGAGTCAAATCGGGCCAGTGTGGTGAACAGCCGGATGTCTGCCTCGGTGATGGTGTCGCCTACGAGATAGCGTTGGGTCTGTAGGCGCTCAGAAAGCCAATCGAGTGCGCTGAATAATCGGTCGTAGGCTCTGTCGTATGCATCCTGTGAGCTCGCGAACCCGCATTGGTAGACGCCGTCGTTGACCTCGGTGTAGATGCGCTGAGCGACGTCGTCGATCTCGTCGCGCCGTCGCTCGGGATAGAGCTGGGGGGCGCCCTCGCGATGGAAATGGGTCCACTGCGTCGAGAAGTCCACGGTCATTTGGGCGAAGTCGTTGGTGACCACTGCGCCCGTCGGCGCGTCCACGATCGCGGGCACCGTGACTCCCTTCGGATAGTCCGGTATGCGCTTGTTGTATGCGTCGCGTAAGAAATGGATCTTCAGCACTGGGTCGAGGCCACCTGGGTCGAGGTCGAAGGTCCAGCTGCGTGTATCGTGCGTTGGTCCGCAAAAGCCAATAGACAGAACCTTTTCCAGGCCGAGCAGTCGTCGCACAATGATCGTGCGGTTGGCCCACGGACAGGCCCGCGCGACGATCAGGCGGTAGCGGCCTGGTTCGACGGGATAGCCGTCGCGGCCGTCAGCGGTGATGCGGCTGCTGATGTAGTTGGTGTCGCGATTGAATTCGCCGGCCGCGGCGACATAGCTCATGGTTTACTCGTCCTTTTCAAGGGGTTACCCGATCTGGAATCGTGTGGGATTGATGTGGCCGTAGGTTTAGACGAGGGGTGCCGGTCAGGGTTTCGACCTGCAATCGGTTAGCCACCTCCGGCGTCCAAAGAGCGTCTTCGACCGATTGGGTATTAATGCCCATCAACACATCTCACGTTTTTACCTAGAACATTGGTGTAGCTCGCATGCGCTGCGCTCCACGTCGGATCGATCAGTCACCACCGCGTGGGATGAGCAAGTCCTGCCACGCGCGCGGCCGCCCGTCCCGAGCGAGATCGGTCTGCGTGTACTGCTTACCGTCGGGCCCGGTGTACGTGCCGGTTGCGGGGTCATACTGGGCGACCGCGATGGGTGGCGGTGCGGGGGGACCGGCTGGTGGCGGCGTCCCCGGCGGCTGCTGGGGTACCGACTGGCCGGACAGCGTGGCATTCGGGTCGCCCTTCCAGTTGTAGCCGTCGTTGAGAGGCACATAGTCCTCGTCGCTCTCGCACAACTTGACGGTGGGTGCACGCTTGCCTGGGCGTGTGATGCATGGGGCGTTACGCGCACCGCGCACGTCCAACGCCGAGTCTTGCGGCACCCGGCAGTACATGTCGCCCGCCGGCCGTTCGGGATAGTCCACTTCGCTGGGCGAGCGTACCTGTTGAGCGGGGAGGAAACCGGTGGTGCACGGCGGAGGGAGGTTGGCGTTGAGGTTGAACGACAGGAACAGTCCCTTGTAGTCCTGCTTGGTATCGCGGTTGGCGAGTTGGGCCGCCTGGAGCATTTCGATGTCCTTGGGGAACAGGACAAGGATCTGTTCGAGACTGGGTTGGTAGGTGACTGCCACCTGTTCGAGGTTGACGAGGTTGGCCAGGACCACGGGCAGCGTGGGTTTGAGCCGGTCAATCAGCTGGCGTGCTTCGGTTGTTGCGGCAGGCCCTCTGTCCAGCACGCCTTTCAGCGCGGGATCCTGTTCTTGCAGTTGGCGGGTGACCTCAGCGACGTTGGCCGCCCAGGCCCGGATCGAGTCCGAGGAGTTGATCTGACTGTCCAGCACGGGCTTGGATTGATCGATCACGGTGGTCAGCGAGTCGAGGTTTGCGCGCGCATCGGCGGCAAGGGTAGTTGCCCCCTTGACGATGCGCGCCAGTTCTGGCCCTAATCCTCCTATCGCCGTGTAGGACTCGTCGATCACAGTCTTGAGATCGCCGTGGGGGATGGCTTGCAGTCCGGCGTTGGTCTGAGCCAGCAGGGTGTTGATATCGGGGGGCAGCGTTGCGTGGTCGGCAGGTATGACGTCACCGTCCTTGAGCTTGGGGCCGTCGCCGGAGCGGGGGACGAGCTCGATGAACAACTCGCCGACAGCTGTCTGACTGTGCACATTGGCGTCGACGTTGGCGGGAATCTTGGTGTCAGACTTCAATGACAGCACCGCGTCGACTCCGCCGCCGTTGAGCCGAACGTCCTCAACGCGGCCGACTTCAACCCCGCGGTAGGTGACGTTGCCGTCTTTGTACAGCCCCCCAGACGATGGCAGGTTCACCGTCACCTGGTAGTGGCCGATTCCGAACAGCGCCTTGGGCAGGTCGAGGTATCCGATGGCCATCGTGCCTCCGGCGACGACTGCGACGACGGAGAAGACCGACAGTTGGCGTCTGACCAGCTTGCTGAGATACACGGTTACGGTCCCTGGTTGTAGCGGTAGGGCGCCAGTAGGGGGTTACCGGCGCCGTTGGGCGGCGCACTGTTGGTGCACGGACTGGGCAGCTGGCCAATGGTTCGGCCCCACTGCATCTCCAGCCATGTCAGATCGCATTCCCATCTGGTTCCGGTGAAGATGGAGCTGTCGATCCGGCTCAGCGTCAGGTCGACGACCAGACTCACGTTGGCGTAGTCGCCGCGGAACCACTTGGTCAAGGTGGATTTCGGGAACGGGAACGTGGGTATCAGGTCCAACGCATGTGTCAGCGCCGGGCCGGCGTTGGCCAGTGATTCCAGCACCGGCCCAAGGTCTTTGAGTTCCTGGACCAACGGTGCTTTGGTCTTGTTGACCGAATCGGCAGCCAGCGCGCTGAATTTGCCCAACTGGTCGACCGCGTCGATGAGATTCTCCCGTTCTCGATTGACCACCGCCAGGGCGTCGGGGATTGTGTCAAGGCCCTTGTCGAGAACCGGCTTCTGCTCGGCGAATTGGCCCAGCAGGCGGTTGAGACTGTCGCTGGCCGCGATGATGTCGCCGGTTTGATCGTTGACCCGGGTGACGAATGTGTTCAACTGATCCATCAGGCTGCGGAGGTCTCCCTCCCGCCCGGATAACGCGGTGCTCAGCGCGGTGGTGATGTCCTGTACCTTGGCGATACCTCCGCCATTGAGCAGCAACGAGGCGGTCGCCAGTGTCTGCTCGGTCGATGGGTAGGCCTTTCCCGATGACAGCGGTATCAGCGAGCCCTGATGAAGCCTGCCCTCAGGCGCTTCGTCGGTCGGCGGCGCCAGCTCGATGTGCAGCGATCCCAGCAATGCCGTCTGGCCCAGTGTCACTGTCGAATTGGCGGGTAGCGTGACATCGCCGTTGAGCTTCATGGTCACCAGCGCGTGCCAATCCTGGCGCTCGATTTTGGTGACTGTGCCCACCGTGACGTCACCGACGCGCACGCGTGAATTGGGCTGGATGTTGTTCACATCAGGCATCTGCGCCTGGATGGTGTAAGCCCCGGGCCCACCGCCTTCGGTTCCGGGGAGTGGCAGGGAATTCAGCCCTCGCCACCCACAGCCTGCGACCGCGGTGGCCGCCAGGATGCACGTCAGGACAGCGGCCGGTATCCGTCGCCAGCTGCGCATCGTCATGACCCCGTCCCCGCAGGCAGCATCATTCCCGCCAGCCCGGCTGCCGGGTCGGTGGTCTGCGGCGCCGGCCCGCCGACTATGGCCGCCGCATCTGTGGGTGCTGCCTGTTCGGCGGCCAACGGGGGGCCGGGTGGGGCGGGCGGCGCAGCTGGAGCCGGTTGCGGCGGAACGTAATCCGGGCGCATCCAGTCCTCGCTGTAGGAGATCTCGTTCGGGCGTGCCGTGGCGCCGACGAACGGGTTGAAGCCAAGCGGCGGGAAGTTGTACTGGCGGTTTTTCACGATCGGCGCCAGGTACTGCACGCACAGCTTCGCCGACTGTTCGGCACCCAGGCGTGATGCCGCCTGAATGGCGCCGCACAGGAAATTGATGGGGTCGGCGAAGTTGTTGACCGCGGCGATGCCGGTGAGGCTGCCTTGTGCGGGCTGATAGAGGTTGGCGGCGTTGGCCGCCGTCGTCGGCAGGATATGCAGGAGCTGTTTGATGTCGTCCAGGCTCTCGTTCAGAGCAGTCGAAACCGATGCGAGTTTGTCGGAGGTGGTGCCCAGCGCTTCGCGGTTGTCTGCAACGAAACTGCTGACCTTGCCGACCACATCATTGAGGTCTTTGACGGCGCCGGCGACCTCGCCGGGCTCGTCCGCGAGCAGTCCGGTGACCGAAGCGAGGTTTCCGTTGAGGGTCTCGAGCAGTCCGGCGCTGTCCTTCAGCGCGGTCACCAGCGTTGCGATGTTCTTGACGCTGGTGAAGATGTCGCCGCTGTGATCGCCGAGCGCCGAAAGTGCCTGGGACAGTTTGATGACCGCGTCCCGGATCGCTGGGCCCTGACCGCGGAGATTGTCCGCGGCGGTGTGAACCAACGCTCCCAAGGTGCTGCTGCCGCCAGGCTCGGTGGGCTGCAACGCCTGGGTGAGGCGTTCAAGCTGAACGCGGACGTCGTCCCATTCCACCGGAACCGCGGTGCGCTCCTGGGGGATGACCGCGTCGTTCTGCAGGGTGGCGCCGCCGGTGTAGGGCGGGGTGAGTTGGACGGCACGTGCGGTCACCAACGTCGGCGATACGATCACGGCCTTGGCGTCGGCGGGAACCGCGTACTCGCTGTCCAGCCAGAAGCTGATTTTCACCCGGGTGGGTTCTGGCTCGATCTTGTCGATCTTGCCGACGTTGACACCACGGATGCGGACATCGTCACCGGGGAAGATGCCGTTGCTGTTGTCGAAATAGGCAACGACATGCGTGCGATTCGAAGCTCGAATGAATTGCACGACAACGTATCCCCCGACCACGACGAGGACGACCAGCGCCGCCGTCAGCGCTGCCTTGACTCTGCGGTTATTGATCATTGCCCGCCTCACTGGAGGCCGTCGGTTCGCCGGGTGCGGGTACGAACACCGGGCTTGGCGTCGGCGGCGTTGATGCGTTGGGATCGGGTACCTGCTTCGCCGGTGGACCGGGAGGTGGACCGCCAGGCGCAGGCGCGGGTGACGGCTCCCGGTAGGGATAGCAGCCGGGACCAGGTAGCGCAATTGCGGGCGGACCACATGCCTGGTCGCCGGGGTTTCCGGTGATCGCGTCGGGCAGCGTCATCCGCGGTTCGCCAGCCTGCCCGGTGCGCGGGTAGGGCGCCGGAAGAGCCGGGGTTCCCGGCTGACCCGTCTGCGGGTCGGTGCGTTGCGACGGCAGCAGGACGTTGGGGTCCAACCCGAGGTCGGAGAATGCGGAGTCGACAAATGGCTGAATGAATTGGCCTGGAATGAGATTGGCGATGTAGGCCTTGAAGAAGGGCCCCCCGGACAACACCTCGCCGAAACTCATCGCATAGGAGTTCAGTCCCTTGATCGACTGCTGGATCTCAGCTTTTCGGTTGTCCAGCGTCGCCAGTACGCCGTTGAGTTTGTCCAACGCGGGTTTGAGGGTCGCCCCCTCTCCCACCACATCCTCAGCACAAGTGACGAGAAACCCCTCCACCGTCATCACCTGACGAGACGTCCAACACCAGGCCATGTGGGGGGCCGCGCAGTTAGGTCGTTGGAAGTGGCATGACCCTGACGTGCACGTACCGCTGCTTGTCGACAATGACACCCGGTTGTGGGTCTACAGCCCATCCACTCTGACATGCAGTGATCCGGCGGCGATGATCGGCCATTGCGATCAGGCGCAGGGCTCGAATCGATCCTTTTATAACCACTACCGCAGCGCAGGCGGACGCAACGGGCACTTTGACATTGCCCAGGGTGGGCAACACGACTGGAACAGCTGGGCTCCCCAGCTGGCAGCCATGGCCCCCGACATGACCGCTACCATCCGATGACCATCGATCGCAACCGGGCGGCCCAAGTACTCCGGCGCGGACGAACTCCGGCCGCCACTACCGCAGGTGCGCTCGCCACGATTCTCACATGCGCGGCGCCGTCTACGGCACGCGCCGACACCGATAATCCGTGTTCGTTGGCGGCGACGTTCTTGTGCCAGTTCATACCAATCGTTCCGGAACTGGAGGACGACGTGGATCTGACTCAGGAAGAGCCACATATGCCGGTGGTCGTCCCCGGATCGGCGACACCATCGGCATCGCCGATGTGGCTCACGGGTGAGCACACAAGGCAACTGGTGGTAAGGCGGTTGAGGATAGGCGCCATGCACGAAGGGATGTCCGGTGGGTATTGATGTTTCGGTTGAGGGGTTGACGAAGTCGTTTGGGGCCCAGCGAATTTGGGAAGACGTCACGATGGAGATCCCCGCCGGTGAGGTCAGCGTCCTGCTGGGCTCGGGTACCGGTAAATCGGTGTACTTGAAGTCTTTGATCGGTCTGCTGCGCCCCGAGCGCGGCAAGATCATCGTCGACGGCACCAACATCATCGAGTGCTCGGCCAAGGAGCTCTACGACATCCGCACACTGTTCGGCGTCATGTTCCAGGACGGCGCGCTGTTCGGTTCGATGAGCCTGTATGACAACACCGCGTTCCCGTTGCGTGAGCACACCAAGAAGAAGGAAAGCGAGCTCCGCAACATCGTCATGGAGGAGCATGAACCACCAGGATCCTTCCCAACCCGGGGAACTCGATGTCGATCAGATATCTCGAGCCATGGACGCTCGACTTAATGCGTGATCCGTCGACGGTGCGGAATGGAGGAACCGATGGTCGGTTAGGCATGTGCCGACCCCTGGCGAGAACGTTGCGGTCACTGAATCATTCATCACCTCGTCGACCGCGCGGGTCGCGACCATGGGGTCAGCGCTTGGTCTGTTGTTGGACTTGCACTTTCGAAAGTATGGGAAAGTATTATGCCGAAATTCTCCGAGAAGACTGTGATCATCACGGGTGGCGCCGCGGGCATCGGTCTCGCCGCTGCTAAACTATACGCCGCCCAGGGGGCCAACGTTCTTATCACCGGCCGCCGACAGGACAGACTCGACGACATCGCACGCGATGACCGAGCCATCGTGGGGCTCGTCGCCGATGCTGGCGATGCTGACGACGTTTATCGGACCATCGATTTCGCGATGGCGCGGTGGGGGCGCCTAGACGTCATCGTGAACAACGCCGGAGCGGGCGTCCTCGCCGCGCTCGCCGACGTTTCGATCGAAGCAATATTCAACACATTCCGAATCAACGTGATCGGCCCTACTCTCATGGCTAAGGCGGCCCTTCCGCATCTGGCCCGATCACACGGCAGCATCATCAATGTGTCCAGTACATACGGGTCGAAACCTGCTGCTGGCTTGTCTCACTATGCGGCAAGTAAAGCCGCGGTCGAGCATCTCACGCGCTGCTGGGCGCTTGAACTGGCCTCCACAGGCATCCGGGTGAATGCGATCGCATCGGGGCCTGTCGAAACGGCATTTCTAAAGGAAAGGATGGGACTCAGCGAGGACGCGATAAAGGAAGTCAAAGCCCTGGAGACGGCAACCATTCCGCTGGGGCGGCGCGGCGTCCCCGACGACGTCGCAGCCTGGATCATCAAGCTGACCGATCCCGGTTCGGACTGGGTCACCGGTCAAGTTCTCGCCGTGGACGGCGGCCTCGCCGTCACATAGCTCCTCGTCACGGCTCCTTTTCGTACTCCACTATTGATTAAACCTTTGCACCCGAGTCCTATGACCGCGGCCCTGGCACGGCGAGTCGGTCGCGCTCGCTTCGAACAGCACAACACCTTCGAAGACTTCGACTTCACCCTCAGCCCCAAGCTGCCCGCCGCGATGCTCGATCTCCGCTGGGAGCTTACAGGTCACCGGGTTGGCAGTGTGCCCGGCGCGGCGCGGACGTCGTTGATGTAGTCGCCGAGTGTGAGCTCGAGTGGGCCGGGCTGTTGGAAGCCGTCTTTGAGTGCTTGGGCGATGATCGATGCGGCGGCGGGGCGCGCAAAGGCCCCGATGAGTGTGTCCATTTCGGAGAGCAGGGTCGCGTCGGCAGGTAGTGACGCGTTGTTCACGAACCGTTTGATGTCGGCGAGGGCGAGCAGGTCGAAGCGTGACACCCGATGTGCGAATGCGTCGACGAATGCGTCGAATTCGGCATCGGGGATGGCCCTGTTGACGTATCCGTAGCGCTCGGCCAGCTCACCGGTGAAATCGTGGCCGCCGAGGAGGATCTCCAGGGCCCGTCCGCGGCCGACTATCGTGGGTAGCCGGCTGGATGGACCACCGCCTGGGATGGCGGCGAAGCCGACTTCGAATTGTCCGAGGATCGCCCGTTCGCGGCTGGCGAAGCGGATGTCGGTGGCCAGCGCTAGCTCGCTGCCGGCGGCACGCGCTCGGCCGCGGATGGCGCTGATCGTCACGGCTGGCAATTTGCTGATCCGGATCAGCAGATTGGTCCAGTGATGAAACGGCGAGGGCGCGGTGGGCAGCGCCGTGAGTGGTGAGGGGTCGGCTGCGACGTCAACGTGGTTAAGGAAGAAGTCGGGGTTGGCGCTTTCGAACACGATGACGGCAACGTGGTGGTCTTGTTCGATTTCGGTGAGGAGTTGGTGAAGTTCGACGACCATCAGCGGGTCGACGAGGTTGATGGGCGGGTTGTCGAACGTGACCCGCCACAGTGCAGGGGTGGTGCGTGTGACGCTGAAGCGTGGCGAAGTGTCGGCTTGGGTGCTCATCGCGTTTCCTTGGGGTTGTGGGTGAAGTCCTGCGCGCCCGGTGGGCGTTGTTGATGGCGATCACTGTTGGCGTGCGGTGGCGAGTATTTCGTCCACCGTCCATTGGTCGTAGGCGTGGCTGCCGTACTTGGCGGCGAGGATTCGTCCATCGGGCCCGATGAGCAGATCGGCGGGCAGTCCGAGGTTGCCGTTGGTCGGTGAGGCGGGCAGTGGTGAGCGGCGTTTGGCGATCGCGGTCTTGATGGCGTGCCAGTATCCGCCGGGCAGCGCGCGCCAGGCCGCGAGTCTGAGGGCTTTTGTCGAGGCTTCCACCCCGAATCGGCGGTAGAGATCCTTGTCGGGGTCGCCGACCACCGCAAAGGGCATATCGTCTTGGTATTTGCGCAGCTCGGCGGCGGTGGAGTGGAACACCACCACTTCGCGGATGCCTGCGGTGTTGATCTCCTCGATTCGTCCGCTGATCGAGCGCAGGTGCAGATTGCATACCGGGCAGCCTGCGAAACGCCGGAACTGCAGGTGCGTTAGCGCGCCCGTGGGGTCGGGAATCTGTACGGGTTCGTCGTTGAGTCCCCTAAGCAGCAGGGTGGGGAACTGCTCGCCGACAGTGACGCGCTTGGATCGTGCTGGGGCCGTGCGGGCCATGATGATCTCCTTCTACTGATGGGCCGATGGTCAGGTCGGGCGAGCAGATGCCCACCGTCGACGATCAATTCGGTGCCGGCGGGCGTTCACTCGCCTCGTCGGCTCGTAGTGTGCCGGGCGGGGAGTTCGTTGGGGGGCCGGAGGGTCCACGCCCGCGTCGTCGTCGTCGACCACGTTCGGACCCGGCCCCTTTCCGCTAGGGCCACACCGCACTTCGATGTGTCTTGCCCCGATGTGTTGCTTTGGTTGCGGTGCTCATCCGGCTTCCGTTGGGTTGTGGGTGAAGTCCAGCGTGTGCTGGTTGGCGTTGTCGATCGCGATGACAAAGCACACGCGTCCGGGGCCGCGGCTCGGGAAGGCGGCGCCGGTGTATTTGATTGAGATCGGGTCCATGTAGTGGCAGGCGGCGTCGTCGCGGACTGCGATGACCCTGCCCTGCAGGGCGGCCATCCGGTAGGGGTTGTCGAACGCGGTGATCGACAGGCCGACGCGAGGGTCGCGGCGCATGTCCTTGGCCTTCGGGGCCTTGGCATGGGTGCAGATCAGGACGTTGTCGTCCTCGCGCGCGACCCACACCACCCAATTGCGGGGATGACCGCCGGCCGAAACTGTGGACAGGTGCGCGTAATTCGGTCCGTCAATAAGCACCCGGATGCTGGCCGGGATCGGGCTCGACATCCTCACCGCCCGCGCCGCTTGGCCGGGGAAGAGGCGGCGGGCACCAGGCGGCTCGGCTGCATGTGTTCCGTCGGGCTGGTCTGGCGGCACGGCAGCGGCCTGCAGCGGTGTGCGGCGTTGCTCATCGCGCGTCGGGGTGCTCGGACAGGTACCGGACGAAACCGATGACGTCGTCGGCAACCAGCCGCCCGATGGCCCCGCTCGAGTACACCGCGAGCCGCACCGTCCCATCAGGTGCCAGCACGAAGCCCGTCGATTGCAGATAACGGGGATGGTCGTTGACGTAGGCACCCGTCGCCGCAGCGATCGCGTCGGCGTCGGCGCTATGGCCAACCGGGAAACGCAGCTTGTGCTTGGCGACCAGCGCAGCCGAGGTCTGCTCATCATCCACCGACAAGGCGATCACCTTGACGTTGAGTTCACTGAGCGTGTCGAGCGCGCGGGAGAACCCGGCCAGCTGGGCATTGCAGTATGGGCACCACGACCCGCGGTAGATCAAGATGACGCCGTAGGACCCGGCGAGATCGCCGGGCAGGGAGATCGTGGCGCCGCCGACGGCGGGAACCTCGATCCGGGGAAACAGCTGACCATAATCGAGTCGGGACATCGGCATCCTTCCGAGGGGTTGGGTGGACTACTCGGTCCATCATGATGACATAGGAGTGGACTGGCAAGTCCAGTGTCGGTAGGCTGCGGTCATGGTGTCAACGGAGGGCCCTGCTGGTTCGCGGCTGACGGCTCGCGGCGCGGCGACTAGAGCCCGCATCGTCGCGGCGGCGGCGTCGCTGGTGCAGGAGCACGGGGTGGCCGGAACCAGCCTGGACGATGTCATGGCCGTCACCGCCACCAGCAAGTCGCAGCTGTATCACTACTTCGCCAACAAGGACGCGCTCATTCGCGAGGTGATCACCATCCAGCTCGGCCGCGTGATCGCCGCCCAGGAGCCCGACCTTCGCGAGGTCTCGTCGTGGGAGGGTCTGCAGCGCTGGTGTGATCACCTCGTTGCCATGACCCGCGCGAGGCAGGGTGTCGGCGGCTGCCCCCTTGGCTCGCTGGTCGGTGAACTCGCTGAGCGATCCGAGACTGCGCGACACGTGCTCGCGCAGTGCTTTGCCGAATGGGAATCGTATCTGTCCGCGGGCTTTGTGGCCATGCGCGACAACGGCGAACTGGCCGCCGAGGCCGACCCGGCCGAGCTCGCGTTGACAATGATGAGCGCGCTGCAAGGCGGTCTGCTGATGGCGCAGACCATGCGCAGCGCCCGCCCCGTCGAACTCGCCCTGAACATGGCGCTCGGGCACGTCAGTGCTTACCGGCGCAACCCATAGGCGCGACGGCGCTGATCAGCCAGCAGCCTGCGACTCAGTCGACGTCAGCTCGCCGGCAGGGCGGCCCCACCCGAGAGGCTGGTTCGGATCGGCAGCGACGCCACGGCCAACCCGACGCTGTTGTGCCGCGACCGTCTTGGATGGATAGGTGCGGCTCAACGGGCTGAGATCGCGAGGATGCGTTCGGCGTTGGCGTGGGCGATCTTTGCCCGGTCACCGGCACTGAGCGTTGTTCGCTGCAGCCGGGCGACGGCCTCTTGCGAGGACTCATACGGGTAGTCCACGGAAAACATGACAGCATCGGCGCCCACCTCCAGCACCGCCCCGGTCAGGGTCGCCGGCGAGAACACCCCGCTGGTGGTGAACACGATGTTGGTGCCGATGTAGGCCGATGGTGGTTGCTTGAGCGGTGTGCCGGGTTGGATGGTGCGGACACGCGAGTCGAGCCTGCTGCGCTGCAACGGCAAGAACGCGCCCATGTGGCCCAAGATCAGGGTGGCCGAAGGGATGGCGGTCGGAAAACTCCGGCGAAGAGTATCCGCAGGGCGTGGCCGCTGACCGCGGCGCCCCAACTCCCCGTCGGGCCATACAGTTCGCGCCGACCGTCCAGGGCATGCCACCGATCGGCCGGCGGGGCGCCCGGGTGCAGATACAGCGCTACGCCCAGCGCTTCCAAGGCGGCCCAAACCTCGTCGTACTCGGGTGCATCCAGGCAGTGTCCGCCCGGTCTGTGGATGCAGTCATTGACCAGCGCCCCGGACAACCCGAGCTGTCGCACGCAGCGTTCCAGCTCGACCGCCGCCCCGGCCGGGTCCTGCAGCGGCAAGGCCGCAAAACCGCGGAACCCAAGGGTGTAATTTCATCGTTTCGGCGCCGATTCCGTCTGAAGTCCTCACGCCCAACGGCTGTGTCGCCGCCGTGGTGGTGACTGCTGGGGCCGAAAGTACTGGCGCTCCTAAAATCCTTAGCGGTCGGGCGCGATGCGCTGATTGTGCCGTCGGCGCTGGCGAGTTGGCGGCGTGCACATTTTTGAACGAACAGCGGATGAGGTCGCACAGGGGGCTGGTGTCCAAGCGGGCGTAAGCATGTTTGGTCGCGGCCGACAGGCCGATCTTGCAGACAGCATGGCTTTTCGGCAGTCGAAGACGGCGACAGAGCGTCCGGGTTCGCAAACGGCGACGGCCAGCTGCAGGAGCGCGGCGCGAAGGACTTTAACGTGGTCGCCTATTCCCCCCTGCACGGGGCAACGCCGCGGCATCCCGATTCCGAGACCAATCTCCTTGTGCCGCTAGACCATACCGCGGCTGCCGCGAAGTCCAGTATCCACCGTGTCATCGGCGTCACCGTCACGATGTGCACGTCCGATTCGGATATCGAACTGGCACAGGCGTTCTGTTCACACCGCATCCCACTCGAAGCCACTGTGATGATGGTCAGCGGACGGCGGACGTTCGCGCTCAGCTGAAGGAGGCGGCGGTCGGGATTCCGATGCTGTCCTCGGTGTTGGCGCTTTTGTTGCTGTCGTTCGCCCGGCAAGCCAGGCCGGGCTGGCCGTGGTGGCGTGTCTGGGGGCGACTCGGTGAACGTCGATACCAGCCCGACTACTTCCGCTTCTCCGTAGGCCCGCGGTAAGACATTGTTCAAGCTTGCGGGAGGGGCGTCTGTGTTGCTTGTGGTGGCGAACCCCGCAGATTTCTAGGGCAGTGCAGGGCGGTGGACGAGGCCGGGTTTCGACTCGCGGTGATCATAACGGTGGCCGCTCGCAACAGGAACTGCAAACTTATTGTGCGGGCGCCACGGTTTGTTGTCGGGTGGGCGCATGGACTCTGACGATGCAGGAGAACATCGATACCCACCGCACTGCGACGTCCGCGTGGCCGGATCGTCTATCAGGTCATCGAGCGCTGTGCGGGACGGGAATGCGGTGCCAGCAGGCGCAGTTCATTGCGCAGACCCGATTGCGCAGACCCGTCTGCCTCGGAGGGTTGAAGTCCTTGGAGCCGGGCTTGTTGATCCGGTTCAGCGATACGAGTGCGCTACAGCTACGTAATGGATCCATAACCAGGAATATCTATCGTGCGACAGATTGGTAGCAAGGGAGTCTGCAGAATGTCGACGCTCCGAGTTCGCGGCGGCCGGCTAGCCCGGTTGGTCGGCCGCATTGGATTTGTTGTGGCACTCGTGCTCTTCGTAGGTGGCTGTGGCGGGGGCGGTGGTGCCCCGGATACAGTCCGGATTGGGACTTTCGCCAGCGCAGTCGATTACGCACCGTTCTATATCGCGCGCAAGCAACGGTTGTTCGAATCCGCCGTCGGCGCCGGCACGAAAGTCGACTACGTGGAATTCGACTCGGCGCCAGCCGTCACAGAAGCGTTGGCGACAAACCGGGTCGACATGGTCTTCATGGCCGAGCCGCCGGCTCTAATCGCCGCGGCGGCGGGAGTTCATTGCAGGATTGTGGCTCTGGGCGCGAGCCTGGTCCAGGACATCCTCGTACCGATCGACAGCAAGATCGCGAGCGCTGCCGATTTGGGCGGAGCGCGCGTCGGTGTGTTAGCGGGTACGTCGTCGCATTACGCCTTGATCAAGATCGCCAAGGATGCCGGCGTCGATCCCAAGTTAATTCAAGTGATCGATATGGCCCCGCCGGACGCGAAGGCGGCGTTCGAATCAGGTCACCTGGATGCGTGGGCGGTGTGGCCGCCGTTCGTGCAGCAGCAGCTTGTCCAGAAGACCGCCAGGCTGCTACCGGCAGGCGATGCTGCGATCCAGTCCATCGCGGTTGCACGGCCCGGGCTGGCCGAAGATGCACTGGCCGTTTACTCCGCTTTGGTCGCTGCCATCGGCAAAGCAAAGGAGTTCATCCGCGCATCACCGGCAGAAGCGAAATCGATTGTGGCCACTGAAGTTCGGGTCGATCCGGAGGTGGTCGAATTGGCCTGGCCGCGCCACGACTTCACCGCCACGCTGACTCAGGAGGTCATTGCCGACATCCAGGCGAAGGCCGATTTCCTGGCCGATGCTGGCTTCATTCAGCAGAAGGTCGATGTCAAGGACCTGGTCGGACCTCCGCGATGACGATGATGGTGACTGCGCCCGTGGCGACAAATGCGCCCCGTCGACGCCGGCGGTTCTTCGATCGTCTGACAAGCTGCGTACTTGCGCTGGCCGTACCGATCGGACTGGTCGTGGCATGGCACGTCGCGGTGGTCAGCGGCGTCCTGCCGCACACGCTCGTTGCTGGACCGCTCGACTCACTCGAAGCGTTCGTCAGGCTGGCGATGGATGGAACGCTGATCGAGCACGCGTGGGTCAGTGTGCGCCGCATAGCGATTGGCTTTGCCATCGGCAGCACGGTCGGCATTCTGGCAGGGGCGGTGATCGGCACCAGCCCGTTGGCAGCCAAAATCCTGGAGCCCACCGCCTTGACGTTGATTCCGGTCCCGGCGGTGGCGTGGATTCCGGTGCTGGTCATCGTGTTTGGCATCGGAGAGCTCTCAAAGGTGACCTTGGTGGCGATCGGGTCCGCCACCACGCTGATCCTGGCGACCGCTGCGGGGATTCGTTCTGCCTCGCAAGATCTCGTGGAGGTCGCGCAGCTCTACGAGAAGTCGCGCTGGACAGTGCTGCGGACGGTGTTGCTGCCGTCGGCGGCTCCGTCGATTGTCGCATCGGCGCGCGTTGCGATGGCGCTGTCGTGGACACTGTTGGTCGCGGCGGAGGTCATCGCGTCGGCTAACGGGTTGGGATGGCTCATCTGGGATTCGCGCAACTTCGCACGGCCCGCTGCCATGATCGCCGGAATGCTCGCAATCGGCATTCTCGGAAAGGCCACCGATGGGCTTCTCGCCCGCTTCGGCCGCTACCTCACCCGCTGGGACCGCTCCTACCGTGGCTGACGTGAATGGCGCGGAGGTGCCGGCCCTGCAAGTACGAATTCGCGAGAAACGGGTCACGGTCGGCAAGCGTCCCCTGGATGTGCTGAGCGAGGTCAACTTCGACGTCCGCCGTCAAGAGGTTGTCGGCATCGTGGGTGGCAGCGGAGCTGGCAAGACGTCGCTGCTGCGCGCGATCGCGGGCCTTGACACCACGTTCGTTGGCGAAATCCGGGCCTTCGGTCGACTCGTTCGGGGACCCGGCCGGGACCGGGGCCTGGTCTTCCAGGAGCACCGACTGATGCCGTGGATGTCGTTGTCTGACAACGTCGCCTACGCGCTGCCGTTCCGGAGACCGGCCGCCCAAATCGAAAAGCAAGTCGTCCATGCGCTCGACCTGGTCGGGCTGGCCGGTTTCGGCAAGGCGTGGCCGAATCAGCTTTCCGGCGGCATGGCGCAGCGAGCCTCCTTGGCCCGCGCCTTGGTCACCACTCCCGAGATCCTGCTGCTCGACGAGCCGCTGGGCGCGCTGGACAGCCTGCTGCGCAGTCAAATGCAAACCGAACTCGAGCGGATCATCCTCGACGAGGCGCTCACCGCGATCCTGGTGACCCACGACGTCGACGAGGCCGTGCTACTGGCAGACCGGGTGATTGTGATGGCTGGTCCACCCGGACGGATCATCGCCGACATGGCGCACCCCCAGCCCCGCCCGCGGGACGTGGCGGACCCAGCACTTCAGGCCCTCCGCGCCCAGATCCTCACTGTTTTGCATCAAGGAGGCAGGAATGGACATCTACTGGTACATCCCCACCCACACCGACGGCCCACACCTGTCGACGATGCACCGGGCGCGGGCGGCTAACCTGCGTTACATCACCCAAATCGCGCAGGCCGCAGACGATCTGGGCTATGTCGGAGTGCTGGTCCCGACGGGCTCGGTGTGTGAAGACGCATGGATCACCGCGTCGTTTCTGGCACCCGAGACCACGAGCCTGCGATTCATCGTCGCTGTCAGGCCCGGGCAGTCGACCCCGTCGATGACGGCTCGAATGGCCTCGGCCTTCGACCGCTACAGCAGGGGTCGGCTCACCGTCAACGTGGTCTGTGGAGGCGATCCGGTCGAACTGGCCGGCGACGGTGTCTTCCTGTCGCATGGCCAACGCTATGAGCAGGCCGACGAGTACATCCAGGCGTGGACCGACCTGCTGCAGGGCAAGACCGTGGACATGAACGGCCGATATGTCCGCATCGAAGGGGGGCAGCTTCACTACCTTCCCCTGCAGGAGCCGCACCCTCCGCTGATGTGCGGCGCCTCCTCTGGCGCTGGGCAAGCGTTCGCCGCGAAATGGATCGACACCGTGCTGACGTGGGGCGAACCACCGGAGCAGGTGCAGCCGAAACTCGACGAGATGCGGGCCAAGGCACACGCTGCCGGGCGACGAGTCACCTTCGGCATCCGGCTACACACCATTGTGCGGGAAACGAGCAGAGAAGCGTGGGCGGCCGCCGATGACTTGATCCGCTACGTGCGCGACGAGGACGTCGCCGCCTCCCAGGCGGCGCTGGCCCGCTCTGAGTCGGAAGGCCAACGCCGCATGGTGGCCCTGCACCGTGGCTCGAGGGAGCACCTCGAGGTGAGCCCCAACCTCTGGGCAGGCGTCGGTCTGGTCACCGGCGGGGCCGGCACCGCGCTGGTGGGCAGTGTCGAGGAGGTCCGTGACCGGATCATGGAGTACCACGACATCGGCATCGACACGTTCATCCTCTCCGGGTATCCGCACCTCGAGGAGTGCTACCGGGTCGCTGAGACGCTGTTCCCGCAGCTGCCCTTCGAACCGAAGGTGAACAGCCTACAGCCGAAGGTGATCCCCGGCGGCTGGTGATCGACTGTCAGGACAAGGTGTTGGCCTCGCTGACCACAGCGGCGCCCGCCAGGTTGACCGGAAATCGCCTCAGCTGCAGTCGCTTCCGTCATGGAGCGGGTATTCAGGCCCACTCGCCGCGACACGATGGACGTGTGACGACGTGGGCGTGATAGCCGTCGCCGTCAAGTATCGGGCTCGGATTCTGGCGCCTCTCCGTTTCACATCGGAGAGGCCGCCCTGCCGCGGTCTTCGAGGATGACCCCGGCACCGCACGTGTCGTGTGACGGCTGGCCTGGCGGGCCGCGGTCGCGTGACCCGCCAGGCCGTGCGGTTCACGGCTGCACGATTGGGAAGTCGATTTCGGTGTGCGCGACGTTGTTGAAGTAGTTCGTCAGCACGTTAAGGCCCACGTGGCCAATGACTTCGGCGATCTCGGCGTCGGTCAGACCTGCGCGGCGCGCGTTTTCCAGATCGGCGTCATCGATGTGGCCGCGGTGTTCGTTGACGGCCACCGCGAATGCAAGGATCGCGGCGGTTTTGGGGTCGTCCGCATCTGCTTTGCGCGCCGACCCGATTTGATCGGCGCTGAGTCCCGCCGCCTTTTCACCCAGGTAGCTGTGTGCGGACAGGCAATACGAGCACCCATTGGCCTGTGCGATGGCGATGGCGAGGCGTTCGCGGGTGGAGCCCGGCAGCGTTCCGCGGTCGAGAGCGCCGGCCAAACCGAGATATCCGCGCAGCAGCGCCGGACTGTGCACCATCGCGCGGGTGAGGTTGGGAATCGTGCCCAATGCCTGCTGCACGGAGGCCAACGCCTCGGCCTGGTCGTTGGTCGCGTCGGCGTCGGTGACAAGGGACAGCGTGCTCATTGGTTCTCCTCCAGTATTGTTCGGGTTGATGGCCTTACACCGCATGCCAGATCGATGAGGCCACTGGTTAGACGCCCGTGCAGCTGATCTGTTACACGGGCCGCAATTTCGGCTGGGGAGCGGTGCTGGGTAATGGGCGAACACATCCGCACGGTCGTCGACGACCGGTGGGCTAGCGAGGACGAGTTCGTCGACGCGTTGCGGGCCGGGGACACCGAAGCATTCCGCCTACTGGTCGACACGATGCATGCACCCCTGGTCCGCATGGCGCGGATCTACCTGTCGGCGTCCATTGCAGAAGATGCCGTGCAAGACACGTGGACGTCGGTGGTTCGCACGATCGGGAGCTTCGAAGGTCGTTCGACGGTCAAGACGTGGGTGTTCCGCATCATGCTCAACCGAATACGGACGCTGGCCCGAACACAGGGGCGCACCGTGCCATTTGCCGTCGCAGGTCCGGAGGCGGATCCGTACCCGTCGGTAGATCCCAACCGGATGGTTCACGCCGAACTGGGTGCCCACCACTGGTCTGACGTGCCCGCAAGGTGGGACCTGTTGCCAGAGCAACGACTGCTTTCTCGCGAAGTGCGCACCTTGATCTCGCACGCCTTGGCCAAACTGCCAGACGCGCAACGCGAGGTGGTCTCGATGCGCGACGTCGAGGGCTGGACGAGCGAGGAAATCTGCGACGCGTTGGGGATCTCGGCGGTCAATCAACGCGTGCTGCTGCATCGTGGGCGCGCCGCCCTGCGGGCTGCGCTGGAGGAGTATCTCGATGACTGACGAATTCATCACCAACGAACTGCAACTGGCGTGCAGCGACGTGATCGAGCTGGTCACGACGTATCTCGATGACGCACTGAGTAACACAGACCTGCGCCGGTTCGAACAACACCGACGCGGCTGCGAAGCCTGCCGAGTCTTCATCGACCAGATTCGCCGCACCGTCAAGATCACTGCCGCCGCGCGCGACGACGCGGTGCAGGTGCGCCCGGCGAACTTCGACGCTCTGGTCGCCGAGCTGCGACGGCGGGGCCGTAGCTAGGGCCATCGTGTGCAAATCCACGCCGAACTCGATGCCCCCGAACGTCGCATGCCGCCGATGATGGCCCATGGCTGCGCGGGGGACAACGAAACTCGAGTCCCCGCCAGTTGTGCGTTCGGACCCGACAGGGCTTGGTGCTCAAGCGAGTTCATCGTCTGTACTGTTTGGTACACTAGGCGAGATCGCTGTCGACAGGCTCGATGACACCACCGACGGGGAAGGCGTGCTATGACAAGCTCTAAGTTCACCACTTTCAGCGAGAAGGTCGCAGAATTGGCGGAGCAGTTGGCCGGCGTGGCTCCGCCTGAGGTGCTCGAGGTCTTCGCCGCCGACCAGCGCGAGCTCCAGGCGGCCGGGGTGCCGGCGTCGGTGGCCGTGCCTGGGACGCGATTCCCGATCGCTGAGCTCATTGGGGCGGACGGGACGTCAGTCTCGTCGGCCGACGTGCTGGCCGGAGCACCCACGGTCGTGGTCTTCTATCGGGGGGCGTGGTGCCCGTATTGCAACATCGCGCTGCGCGTTTACGAACAGGATTTGGTGCCGGCGCTGGAGGCCCGCGGCGTTCGTCTGGTGGCCATCAGCCCGCAGAGCCCGGATGGTTCGGTGTCGATGCAGCAGGCCAATGAGCTGAGCTTCGCGGTGCTCTCCGATCCGGGCAACCGCATCGCCGCCGCGTTGGGCATCGTTATCGCGCCCAGCGACGAAGCGCAGGCCGCGCAGAAGCAGCTGGGGCTTGATCTTGCGGCGGTGAACGCCGACGGCACCGTTGCGCTGCCGATGCCCACGGTGGCGATCGTCGATGCCGAGTCGGTGTTGCGGTGGATCGACGTGCATCCTAATTACGCCACGCGCACCGAGCCTGAAGACATCTTGGCGGCGGTCGACCGTGTTCTTGGCCGCGCGGCCACGTCAGCGGCGACCACACCTTCTCTTGCCCCGGTGGCGCCCCGCCTGGAAGAACTGGCCGACGAACTCGGTGTCAAGTCCGTTCTGGTCATGCGCTCGGACCCCGATTCCATGGTCGTCGCGGCGACGGCGGGCCCGGGCACCGCCTTCTATCGGGTGGGCGCCGCAGGCTCCAAGGCCGGCGCCGCACCGGATCGGGTGCCGCTGTATTGCGAACGGGTGGTCGACGGCGGGGAGGCGATCTTCGTGCGTGACTCCCGCCTCGATGACACCTTCGCGGGCAACGAGGATGAGACCGAGTTCGGCTTGAGTAATTACCTCGGGATGCCGGTCCGAGACGCCGGCGGGCACGTGGTGGGGACGGTGTGTGTTCTTGATGACCACGCACGCGACTATGACGGGGCCGCCCGCGACCACCTCGACGCGCTGCGCATCGAGGTGGAGGCGATCGTGGCAGCCGACCCGTCGGCGCTTGTCACCGATGATCGGTAGTCAGCGAGCGGCGGCGACAAATCGGTGGATGGCTTCGTCGGCGCGATCTTGGATCGTGGTGTCGGCGAAGTCTGCCAGGATCGTCGCCTGGTCGACGACGGGCCCGGTGAGCTTCCCGGCGCCACTGGCGTAGAACACTCCGCTGCGGTACGAGTCATCGACGATTGCGTCAACCAGACGTCGCGCGCCGACGTCGAGCTTGTGCGCAAGGCCGAACAGCGGTGCGATGTAGGGCATCACGACGCGGCTCATGACGGTCCTCACTATCGGGTTGGTGTGCTCGAACGCGTTGGTGCCTGCGGTGTTGCCCGGGCTCACGGTGAGCAGACGAAGGTCGGGATGGCGGCGTGCCAGGGCCGATATCCACAGTGCACCAAGATATTTCGCGTGGGCGTAAGCCAGCATCGCGGTGGCGCGCCTGCCGGTGTAGAAGGATCCGTCGATGACGCCGGCGAACTCGTCGGCGGAATGGTGGGCGAAGGTTGGGGGTGGGATGCGCAATTGAACAACACCACGGGCAGCCTCGCTGCCGGTCAGCACGGCGGCGGCGGTTAACATTTCACGCTGGATCAGCGCCTCCAGCAGCATCACGTGCCCCAGCACGTTTGCGGCGAAGACCTCGGTGACACCATGGTCGTTGAGCGCCAATGGTTTTGGCCCGCCGAGGCCGCCAGCGTTCAAGACGACGGTGTGCAGCGGTTTGGTGATCGTGTCGAGGGCCGATTGCACAGATCCGGGATCGGCGACGTCCATGTGCAGGATTTCGAACAGCGCGGTGTTCGTGGCGCGCTCGAGGTCGGATCGTGCCGACGCGGCTCGCGTGAGGTTGCGACACGCGAGGAAGATTGTCGAAAATGCGCCGCGCAGTGCCAGTTGCCGTGCGATCTCCTTGCCGATCCCGGAATTCGCGCCCGTGATGAGAATGGCCCGATCCGTCCGTGTCATCGCCGCTCCGACCGCCGAAAGTCTGACTTTACCGTTCGGTACACTACATCACGATCACCTGCCTCACACCTGGAGCTGCCCGATGAGCGTTGGCCTGCCTGAAGTTTTTCGGACCCCGGAGGGCCGATTCGCCCACCTGCCTGGCTATGACTTCACGCCGCACTATGTCGACGTTGACGGTCTGCGGATCCATTACCTCGACGAGGGCCCGCGCGAGGGCACGCCGATCGTGTGTTTTCACGGCGAGCCGAGTTGGGTTTACCTGTACCGCAAGATGATCGGCCCGCTGGTGGCCGCGGGCCACCGTGTCATTGCGCCGGACTACGCCGGCTTCGGGCGCTCGGACAAGCCGACTGACCCGAACTGGTACACCTTCGACCGGCACGTGCAGATCGTCAGCGCGGTGCTCGATCGCCTCGACGTGCAGCAGGCGACGGCCGTGGTGCAGGACTGGGGCGGCCCGATCGGCCTGCGCTGGGCCGTCGAGCACTCCGATCGCGTGGCTGCACTGGCGATCTTCAACACCGGGCTGTTCACGGGGCGGGTGTCCAAAGGGTTCCTGTCCTGGCGCGAGTTCGCCGAGAAGAACCCCGACCTCCCGGTCGGAATGGTGATCCAGGGTGCGACGGCCACCGACCTGGCCGACGACGTCGTCGCCGCCTACGACGCGCCCTTCCCCACGCCCGAGTCCAAAGCCGGGGCGGCCCGCTTCCCGCTGCTTGTCCCCATCACGGGCGACGACGTCGGGGCCAACGAGATGCGGGCGGTCATCGACCAGCTGTCGCGGTGGCAGAAGCCGGCCCTGGTGGCGTTCTCCGACCAGGACCCCATCTTCCCCTTCCCCCGAGCTGGTCAGGTGTTCTGTGACCTCATCCCCGGCGCCATCGATCAGGTGCGCATCGAAGGCGCATCGCACTTCCTGCAGGAGGATCGCGGCGAGCTCCTCGCCCACGAGGTGCTCAAGGTGGCGCCGTGACGAAAGTGTGACGGCTGGTGGCAACGACCCGTTGGCCGTGTCACGCTGAATTCATCGGCCCGGCATTCCGCCGCGCCGACCGGGGATCTGGGGACCCGATGATTGTCGAGGGCGAGAAATGACGTCTAAGGCTGGCCGGATGCGGTGGTGGTGGCGGCGGCGCGGGGTGATGCGGTCGCGCCCGCTGCGGTGCGAGGAGATGGTCGAGCTGGTCACGGCGTATCTGGAGGACGCGCTCGATGCCGACGATCGCGCGCGCTTTGAGACGCATCTGCACGGATGTGAGGGCTGCGCCGCTTATTTGGACCAGTTGCACGCCACGGTCGGCACTCTGGGCGGCATCCGTGAGGAGCACCTCGATCCGGTCTACCGCGCCCGGCTGCTGGCCGCCTTCGCCGAGACGGCGGGCTCATGGTAACCCGGATCGCCGGTGAGCAGGCGTTGGTCACGGGGCTTCGCGCGGGTGATCAGCGTGCCTTTGCTCAACTGGTCGACGAGCACACGCCCGCCCTGTTGCGTGTCGCACGCGCCTACGTCTCCGATCACCCGACAGCCGAGGACGTGGTGCAAGAGACTTGGATCGCCGTGGTGAAGGGCATTAGGGGTTTTGAGGGCCGATCCTCGCTCAAGACGTGGCTCTTTGCGGTGTTGACAAACATCGCCAAGCAGCGCGGGGTTCGCGATCATCGGCGCAACGAGACCCTCACCGACTTCGGTGCGGCCACCGTGGATCCAGCGCGCTTTCACCGTCCCGGCGAGCCCGGCGCCGGCTCGTGGAAACAGCCGCCGGCGCCGTTCCCGGACAGCCCGGAGGGCTCGGTTCTGCATCGCGAGTTGTTGGAGGTTGCCCGGCGTGAGCTGGACAAGTTACCCGAGGGACAACGCGCCGTGGTGACCCTGCGCGACCTTCTCGGGTTCGACGCCGCGGAGGTCTGCGAGGTGCTCGACATCACCGCGGGCAATCAACGGGTGCTGCTGCACCGCGGACGCGCAGCGATCCGTCAAAGTCTTGAGGATTACCTCAGCGCAGGCCAGCGAGAGTTCTGACGGCTCAACGGGTTTGGCGCTTGCGGCGGGCCGATCCGGGTTTGGCGGGTGCTGAAGTAGCCGCCCAGCGGTGAAGTTCGGTGACCGCGCCGTCGAGGGTGTCGCGTAGCACGGTGACGTTTCCGCGCACACGGGCGAGCAACATCCCGCCCTGCAGGGCGGCGATGACCATGGCGGCCAGGCGCGCCGGTTTCGCCGTGTGCACCAGGTCGCCGCGATCCTTCATCGCCTTCAGCCCGCGCGCCAGGGGGGGCTTCCCACCGAGCGAACGCGGCATCCAGGCTGGGGCCAAACGTGTCATCGTTTTTCAACTCGGCCGCGATCGTTCCCAACGGACACCCGAACGGGCCGCCCCTTCGGGATTGCTCGCGCACGATGCGGGCCATCCACGCGTCGATGCCCTGCCAGGAGTCGGTGTGGTCGAGTTCGGGTTGCTGCGCGGCGAGCACCAACTCCAGTTGCCGCTCGATCACCGCGGCCACCAGGTCGGCCTTGCCGTCGAAATAGTGATACATCTGGCCCTTGCCGGCGCCCGCGGCGGTCAGCACGTCGTCGAGGCTGGTGGTGCTCACGCCGTTGTGATACATCAACGTGGCCGCGGCGTCCACGATCTGTGCGCGCGCACGCTGACCGCGCGCGGTCGCTGGGAGCGGGCGCGCCGTGCCGGTCGGTCGCAATGCGGACATCCCGAAAAGGATATAGAAGCAACCCTGGCCGACCGGCACGGCGCGACCGCGGCCGGTGTCACCGCACGTGGGCCAGCAGTTCGTCGACCGACCACTGGTCGTAGGCGTGGATTCCGCGTTTGGCGGCGACCACTTTGCCGTCCGAGCCGATCAGGAAGTCTCCCGGCAGCCCCAGGGTGCCTCCGATCGGGTCGTTGTTGTAGACCGGTGTCGGGGTCGGGTCGCCCCGCTTGAGGAGTTGGCGAATCCGCTGGGCCACGACCGGGGCGAGGGCGCGGGGGTCGAGGATGGCCCGCCGCGAGGAACCCACACCGAACTCGTCGTAGAGCAGCTTGGCCGGATCGCCGATGACCGCGAACGGCAGCTCGACCCCGTGGCGGCGCAGTTCGTCATCGCTGGAGTGGAACACCACCACCTCACGGATGCCGGCCGCGGCGATCTCGTCGTAACGCCGCGCCATCGACTGAAGGTGCACGTTGCAGATCGGGCAGCCCGCGAAGCGACGCAACTGCAGATGGACAAGGCGGTCGGGATCCGGGATGCGCACCGTCTCTCCGGATACGGTGACCAGTTCCCGGGGTGCCACCACAGTGCCCGGGCCGACGACGTTGGCTTTTCTCATGAGAAGTACTGCCTTTCAGAAAGTTCGTGGCGGGCCCGCAAGTGACAAAGATAGTGTACTAAACAGTACAGTCGAGGCTGCGGTGGGTAATGGGCGATTTCGCGGCTGTCGGCGTTTCGTCACCATGACCTGACGGTGTACGACAATGCTTGCCGCCCAGGGCCGAATCGCACTTCGGTGGTGGCGTGCCGAGTCGGCGTCGACCATGGCGCCCATCGTCGATCGCGTGGGGGTCACCCACGTAGGGTGTCGGCCAGGGTCCACAGCGACACCCCGAGTAGGACGACGTCCTTGAGCAGGAACTGACCGGTCGACGACAATGCGGGGAATCCGCCGCCGGCCGCTTCGGCGACGCCGGGGGTGCTGAACAGGAAGCTGATCGTCGTCAGGAACAACAGCGTCGCCAGGACGCTGCCGAGCACCGAGAGTTTGGGCGCGATGGGTTTGGCGGCCAGCAGGATCGCGGTGAGGATCTCGAAAACCCCCAGCAGATTGGAGAAGGTCTGCACCGAGAACAGGTTGTAGAGCCAGCTCAACAGTGGGCTGTTGGCGACCAGTGGCTGGATGCCCTCGGCCTCGTAGGCGGTGAACTTCAGCGCACCGATCCAGGCGATCACGACGACCAGGCCGTAGCGGGCGACGAAAGACGCGAGGCCTTCGAGCCTCGCGTGGATGCCCGGATTGGTCAGGACATTGTTGGTAGCCACGAGTTTAACCTCCAAACGGGAGTCTGCTGTCGTTGGTGTGGTGTCGGCCAACCCGGCTTCCGTTACACAGAACAGGGTTTCGGCTCCAAGTTGACCGAATGGTCAACTACGACTCAGGCGCGAGGCGCCTGTCCGCGTGGTCGCTGCCTGTGTGTTTGACAAGGAGTGGACGCGGGCGCCGTAACGGCTGTTCGTGGCGACTGTCAGGTTCGCAACGGTGTCGGGTTTACCGACGCTGTCCGTCAACGGCCGAAGCGAGACGGCAGACGGCGTCGGCGATCTGTTCTGGGTAGTCCTCTTGGAGGAAATGTTTGGCGGGCAACAGGATCGGGTCGTCGATGCCTGATGCCAGTTGCGCGTGAATGCCGTCGTGGCGCAATGTCAGGGCGTGGTCTCGGGCGCCCCAGACGATCTGCACCGGATACGGGGTGTTCCGTACGGCGGACACGTAGCGCCGTTGCTTGTCGGCGGTCGGCTCGAAGCCTCGCATGATCTTCAGGAACGCCCGCCCGCCGTCGTCGCCGAGCAACAGCGGGACATACGCGGCGATTTCGGCCGCCGGAACCTTGCGGCTGACACCCGTGTAGCGCATCAACGACAGGAACACACCGGGCAACTGCAGCGACGCCAGCCACGCCTCGCCCACGCCCGTGTGTGCAAACGGCTCCATCATCCACGGGCGCTGAAAGCTCTCAACGGCCACAGTGGTGTTGAGCATGGTCAACGACCGGATCCGGTCAGGCTGTGCTGCGGCGACTTCGAACCCGATCGGCCCTCCGATGTCGTGCACCACCAGGTGGAAACGTTCGAGCTCCAACGCGTCGACGGCCGCGAGCAACCAGCGGCCAAGGCCGGTCCAGGTGTAGTCGAAGTCCGCCGGACGTTCGGCGTAACCCAGCCCGGGCAGGTCGACGGCAATACCGCGCAGACCCCGGTGCGCCACGGCCGCTACGACCTTGCGGTAGAGATAGCTCGACGCGGGAACCCCGTGCACGCACACCACCGGCTCGGCGTCCGGCGCACCGGCATCGAGGGCAAAGGAGCGCACCCCGGCGGCGGTGAACTCTCTGCCCGATGCCCGGTACCCGGCCAATAATTGCTCGACGGCAAGCGACATTATCCTGTGGATCCGTTCATCTCAGCCTACCCTGTACTGGACAGTACACTACCGGGCGCTGCATACCGTCGCACCGTAGCGTCCGGTGCGGTTGGCGGCCTCGTCAGCAGCCGGTCGGGCAAGAAATGTCGACGTAGGCGGTCGGGTTGGCGCCCCCAGCGTCCTTCTTGACGCCGGTGACGGTGCACGCCGAGAGGTTGGCGCTTGGTGTCCCGTTGATTTGCACGTTGTAGCCCTCGGATTTCAACGAGTTGACGGTGTCGTCGGCCGTCGCCCCCGCGGGTCCGGCTGTGGCAACACCGGCCACGGCCAGCAGGCTGGCGCCGACGATGGAGAATGCGATTCGATTCATGAGGGAACCTCCTTGGTTGGCATGCGTTGGTTGGTTGGCATGCGCTGGGGCCGGCGCCTTCGGCAGCAGCCCTGATTGTCGCACCGCGGCAAAGCAATTGGATCACGCCAATTGTGACGGAACGGTGACCGCCAAGTCTCGACCGGTGGTGAGCGCGTAGGGTTCGATTCAAGACAGCACGATTTTCGAATCAGTGAGTTGATCAGATTCCTTCGGCTGCAAGGAGTTACGGACATGCATACCCTCGCGTCAGCATCGCTTGCTCCAAGACGAGTGTGCTCGCGATGCCCGAAAGACGTTCTGCCTCAGCCGACATCCAACTTTGACCGATCGGTGAACCATGGATGATCTGATGATGAACGACTCGTCGGGCGCTTCCGCTGCGCGACGCCCGCGAGCCTCGGGCACCCTTGGGCGCCGGCTGGCCGGGCGTGCACGGTGGTGGCTGGGTGCGTTGAGTGTGGTCGCGGTTGTGGTGGTGCTTGCTGTGGCCGGTATCCACCATTCGTCCGAACCACAGACGCAGCACGGTGCGTCACGATCCACCGCCGCGTCCTCGGCGATTCAGACGTGGCGCGGCGCGCATCAGCCGTCCGAGGGCGATGCCCTCGCGAGGGGATCGGTGTCGGCGCCGGTCGTGGTGGCGGAGTGGGGTGATTTCCAGTGTCCGTTTTGCCGGGCGTTCGATCTGGACAGCCAGCCGGTGCTGATCGGCGATTACGTGCAGACCGGCAAGGTGCGCTTCGAATGGCATGACCTGGCCAAGTTGGGTCCGGAGTCGGTGCTGGCCGCGCGCGGCGCGCGCGCAGCAGCGCGCCAAGGGGCGTTCTGGGCGTTTCACGACGCGTTTTACCGCGACCAGGCCCCGGAAAACAGCGGGGCGGTGACCGAGCAATCGCTGATGGCGATGGCGCGCAACGCGGGACTCGACGTTGACAGGTTCGTCGCCGACTTGGCTGACCCCGCCATCGCCGACGCGGTCGAGCGCGACCGCAGCGACGCACGGCAGCTCGGCATCACCCACGTGCCCTCCTTCCTGGTCAACGACGAGCTGCTCATCGGTGCGCAATCCTTGGACACGCTTCGTCGGGTCATCGATGCCGCCGCGGTGAAGGCGCCTTGACGTGCTCGACATCGGCTACCTGGCTGCGTTTCTGGGTGGGGTGCTGGCGCTGCTCAACCCGTGCAACGCGCTGCTGTTGCCGTCGTTCTTCGCGTACGCCTTTTCTAGTCCGACGATGATGGTGGCGCGCACCGGTGTCTTCTATCTCGGCCTGGCCGCGGTCCTGGTCCCGTTGGGTGCGGGCACAGGCGGACTGGCGGCCATCCTCACCGAGCATCGGAGGGTGTTGATCGTTGCTGCCGGGACGGTGGTCATCGTTTTCGGCCTGGTTCAGATCCTCGGCGGCGGGTGGACTCTGGCGCCGGTGGTTCGCCTTCAGGCGCGAATGGCCCAGCGCAGCACCTGGATATCGACCGCCGGCCTGGGAGCGGCATACGGCCTGGCCGGCTTCTGTTCCGGCCCAATCCTGGGTGCGGTACTCACGGTGGCGGCCGCCGGCGCGGCCCCAGTGCGCGGTGGCGTGCTGCTGGCCGTCTACGCCGCCGGTATGACCGCGCCGCTGTTCCTATTGACTGCGGCGTGGCAGCGGTTCGACCTCGGGCATCGGAAATGGTTGCGTGGGAGGGCATTTCAGGTCGGTCGGCTGCACCTGCACACCACGTCTGCCATCGGTGGGCTGCTGTTTGTCGCGACCGGGGCGGTATTCGTCTTCTTCGGTGGCAGCACCGGCATCCCCGCCGTCGATCCCAGGATCGCACTGCGGGGCGAGACGGCCGCCGCGGCTCTGGCCGCTCACGTTCCCGACACCGTCGTGGTGCTGGTCGTGCTGGCCGTCGCGGTGCTCACGCTGCGGTGCCGGCGGCGACACCCGCGGGCGGGGGCCGCCGACTCGACACAGCCGCCGGACGGCAGGCCCGCGATCGTCGGTGGTGTCGAGCACTCGGTCCGGCACACCGCGGTGGCAGACCCCGACTGAGGCCGCGGGCTCGACGAATGCGGGTTTCGCTGGACATAGCATCTATCGCATTGACCGTCGGCCTGGCCGTCGGTGTGACGGTCGGGTGTGGCCGCGATGCCGGCTCGCCGGTGTCCACGTCGAGTCCGCCTCCGACATCGGGCGCGGCGCGGCCGGCTGAGCCCGCGACCGCGGGTCAGTTGCGCACTCCGCCCGCGGGCCGGGTGGTGTCGATCGGAGCTGCGCCGGAAGGAATCGTGGTCGGGCGGTCCGGAGTCGGGGCCGTGGCGGTGCGCAATCCCGATGGCGTGGTGTTGTTCACCGCTGCGACAGGTGTGGTGCGTCGACGGATCTCGACCACCGCAGCGGCGCGGCACCTAAGTCTGGCCGGACCGGACGGGCCGGTCCTGGTGCCGATGGAGGGGTCCAACGAGCTGCTGCAGGTGTCGCTTTCGCAGGGCGCGGTTGTTGCCAGGACGACCGGAGTCGGCCACCAGCCGCACGACGCCGCTCAGACCGCGGATGGAACCATCGTGGTCACCAACGAACTCGGCGGCGGTGTCGTTTTCGTCCGCGACGGCCAGGTCATCGGTTCGGCTCCTGGCGGCCCGGTGCAGCCGGGAGGCGTTGCGGGCGTGGGCAAGTACGCGGCCGTCGCCGATGTGCGGGGAAACGGATTATGGGTCTACGACGGCGCCGCGCAGCGGCTGGCCGCGCACGGCCCGGCCGGTGTGAAACTGACCCACGTGGTGGGGTTGTCCACCGATCTGGTTGCACTCGCCGACACCGACGGTGGTGCGGTACTGATCGAGCGAATCGAGCCGCAGATCTCGCAGGTCTCCAGGATCGAGGGTCCCGGCAACCCGTACGGGCTGGCCTACGATGCGCGCCGTGCCCGCCTTTATGTCACCCTGACCGCATCGAACCTGATGCGCGTGATCGACACGACCGACGCCGCGACGCCGCGCATCATCGCTGACGTCCCCACCGTCCAACAGCCCAATTCTGTTGCAGTGGATCCATCTTCAGGCACCGTGCTGATCACCGGCAGCCACCCCGTCGGCCAGGACAACTTGCAGATCGTGTCGCCCGACCGGCTGCCTGCCGGCTAGCCGACCGATTTTCGGCAGGTCCAGAGCCGATCACCGGGTGAACGTATCGCGCCGCTGTGGCCGACGCGCGGCTCGCTCATCGAGTCTTGCTGTTGGCCGGCAGAACATTCACTGCCGCGGTCCTGCCTCGCCGATGGCCAGAAGGTCATCAGGGGTTTGCATCAGCTGCCGCGCCGGGGTGCAGGCGTTGTGGTGGGGGACCGATGGCGGGCGTGATGCTCAATGGTGACCGCACCGTGACGTCGAAGCGGTGTGCGAGCGAGCCACCACGACGGACCGACACCCTTGTGTGTAAACCCTGTCGGCCCGATCCCGAAGGGACTGCAGACTTGGAGTCACAGCGTGCACGCGAGGCGACTCCCGGCTGGCTGGCTCTGCTTGTCGGCCTCGTGGGCATCGTTGCCGGCCTCGCGCTGCCATTCTGTCCGGTGCGGGCCCAAACGACGACGCTGACCTGGCCGGTGCCCGGCCAGCCGGTCGTCTCCAGCAGCGCGATCGTGGTGCCCTACCGACCGCTGCACCTGCAGGCGACGATCCCCTGCGCGGCCCTGCGCGCCGCGACCGCATCTGCCGTACGTGTCATTGCGCTGAGCACCGGTACCGGGCCTGCAGGCCTGACCGTCGGCGGTGATCGCACCGGGATCAGTGTTGCCGCCGACGGGCGCAGCGTGCATTTGCCGGTCGCGCGCCACGACGTCGCATGTGACGTGCACGTCGCAGCCGGACCGGCCGGGATGTCGGTGCGCGACGCCGACTCCGGGCGCACGATCGAGCTGCCCGGCCACCCGGTTCCTGAGGTGTTCGGGTTCCGTACGGACCTCGACGCGGCCGATGCGACCGGGATGCAGGTGCGCCTCGAGGTCGGTGATTCCTTCACCACGTCTCCCGGTCCACTGAAGAACGCCCTGATCGGGGTGCAGCTGATCGCGGCTGCCGCGGCGCTGTGGTTGTTGCCGCGACCCACCGCGCCGCGTCGACGGTGGCTGCGGCAGCGGGATCGACTGTGGTGGGTCGACGTCGCGGTGGTGGCGGTGCTGGCCGGGTGGGCGGTGATCGGTCCGCTGGCCGTCGACGACGGCTGGGCCGCCATGATCGCGCGCAACCAGGCCGAGACGGGCAACCCGGGTAATTACTATCGATGGTGGAACGCCGCCGAGGCGCCGTTCGCGTTGAGCCAGCAGCTGCTGGCACCGCTGACTGGGGTCAGCGTGGCGCCGTTTTGGCTGCGGGGCCCCAGCACCGCATTGGCGATCGCGACCTGGTTTGTGTTGACGCGGGGGGTACTACGCGCGGCTTTGCCCGGGGTCGCGGCGAGCATGCGGGTCCGCAGTTTGGCGGCGTTGTTCCTGCTGGCGACCTGGCTGCCGTTCAACCTCGGTACCCGTCCGGAACCGTATGTGGCGCTGGGTGTTACGGCGGTTCTTGCGCTGGCAATACGCGCTCGCAGTCCGGCCGGTGTGGGCTGGCTGCTGCTGGTCGTCGCAGTCACGGTGCCGATCAGTGCCAACGGCCTTCTGGTCGTGGCCCCGATGATGGTGTTCGCCCCGCGGCTGATCGCGGCAGTGCGCGCGGCATCCGCTCGCATGCACCTGTCGGCGGTTGTCGCGATGCTGTGCTGCGTCGCGGCTGTGGCTCTTACCGTCGTCTTCGCCGATCAAACCTGGGATGGCGTGGTGGTGGCCACCGACTGGCACAACTTTTTCGGGCCGTCGCTGCGGTGGCACGAGGAGCCACTGCGCTATCGGTACCTGTTGGGGTCCGACCAGCAGGGCAGCTTCGCCAAGCGGCTGCCCGTCTTGTTGTCCGTCGCGATGGTGCCGATCACCTTGTGGGCGGGGCTGCGCCGCGGCGATCGGATCGGCCGGCCCGGTGCTCGGCTGGCGGGGGTGGTGGCGACGGCGCTTGCGTTGCTGGCGCTGTCACCGTCGAAGTGGTCCTACCACCTGGGGTCAGCGGCGGGACTACTCGCCGCGCTGCTCACTGTGGGCGTCGTGATGCTCGTCCAGCGAGTCGCTGCGGCCGATCGTTACGGCGTTCTTGCCGGGGTTGTGGGATCGGCGCTGGCCGCCGGAGCGGCGGCGCTGGCCTTCGCCGGGCCGAACGCTTGGTGGCTGCCTGCGGTCTATGACGTCCCGTGGGCCGACACGGCGCCCCGACCGCTCGGCCTGCCGCTGGCTCATCCGGTGTTGTGGCTTGGGCTGGTCGCGGCGCTGTCGGCTGCAGCGGGGATCGCCGCTCGACGGCCGGGTGCCCTGCGGGTGGTGGTCGCGGGTCCCGCCATGATCGCCGTGACCGCTGTCGGTATGGCGCTCGCCCTGCTGGTTGGCTCGTTTGTCGCGGCGCCCATCCGCCGTCCGGCCGGTTCACTGGCCCTGATGAACACGCACTGGATCGGCGGCAGCCGGTCGTGCGGGTTGGCCGATGACATCGAAGTGTTGCCCGACGGCGCGATCCTGGACACCGCGCCCGACCCCGGCGGCGCGATCGCCGGATTCACCGCCCACGGCGGCTTCGTGCCCGGCGCCCCGCCGCCCGACCCCCCGGGGCGAGGCACGTCGACTTTCCTGTGGGGTAGCCGCGCGGCCGGTGTCGCAGCCACGGCAGCCATGACCAGCCCCTGGTTCGTGTTGCCGGTGCTCTCGCCCGACGCCGGCATCGCGGTGTCGGTCTCGGGGCGCACCAACGGCGGCAACGCGCTCGCCTTCGAATTCGGCCGCAGCCAGGGGGCGGAGGTCAGTGTGCTCAGCGACCGCGCCCCGAACGACCGGCCGGCCGCCGGCGAGGATCCCGACCATCCACTGTGGCGCACGATCGGTGTCGATGCCGCCGAGGTGCCCCGCGGCGCTGACCGGGTACGGATCCGGGCGGTCGACGCCCGCACCGACGCCTTCGGTTGGCTGGCGTTCACCGGACCGCGGCTGCGTTCGATCGTGCCCTTGAACCGGTTTCTTGCCGGCCACGGACCGGTTCTGCTCAGCTGGCCGCAGTCGTTCGTGTTTCCGTGCGTGCGCGACATCGCCACGATCTCTGGCGGCGTCGCCCAGACACCCGTCGTGGTGATCGAGTCACCACGACCCTGGCTCACCGAGGACAGAGACCCCGACGTCGGGGGCACCTTCACCGAGCTCGCCCAGTTCGGGAACCTCTACGAGATCCCCAGCCGTCTGGTCGGGCACCCAGAGGTCGACTGGGGAACGGTGAAGGTTTCAGGGGACACAGCCAGCCGCGACGCCTACCAACGCACCGTCACCGAGGTGATCGTCCCCGGCAGCGGAGGTGTCGCGCATCAACGACCCGAACGCTGAGCGCGCAGACTGCCGCCCGCGCGCGATACCGACCGTTGCTGACGGAATCCTCACATGCCCGGCGCTCGCCAGGCAACCAACGCCACCCGGACATAACAATGACCGTGCGCGTCAGGCACCGCGATTGGGTGCAGACGCATCCCGAGCCGACGACCGATCGGCGACTCAACACCACGGGCGTGCCACGCCCTCTACTCGTACCTGGAGGGTGGATGCTGGGACCGCAGTACGAGCGCGCGCTTCTGGGGGAGCGCTGCTGGCTTCGCCACGACGACGGTGAACGCGTAGAGCTGCCGGTGGATCTCTGGCTCGGCCATCACGGCGCGGACCACTCCTTCGACGAAACGGTGGTGTCTTTGTGCACGGGTCCGACGATCGACCTCGGCTGCGGACCTGGACGTCTGGTCGCACAACTGATTCGACGCGGGCTACCCGCACTGGGAATCGATCAATCCGCGACCGCCGTGCGGATCGCCAACCAGCGTGGCGCGCCTGCCCTGCGCGGCGACGTGTTCAGTGCGTTGCCCGGCGAGGGTGGTTGGGGCACCGTGCTACTTGTCGATGGCAACATCGGCCTCGCTGGCGATCCCGTGCGGGTGTTGGCCCGCGCCGCGCGGTTGCTCGCTCCCGGCGGGCAATGCCTTGTCGAGTTCGACCCGGCGACATCGGGTGTCAAGCAGCGACGGGTTCGCCTGGAATCCGACAGCGGGATGGGTCGCTGGTTTGACTGGGCCTCGGTCGGCCTCGACAGCGCCTCGGAGCTGACCGAGCGAGCGGGCCTGACCTTGACCCATACCCACCGCGTGGGCGCACGATGGGTGGCGCAGGTGTCCAAGCCGCGATGATCGGCCCACAACCCGCGACGGACGAAAGACCGGCGCGGGCGGACATCGCGGGTTCTCACGATATGGTTGCTATCGGCCGCCCGATGAGTCATCGAGACTTCGTGTTGAGCACAAGCAGTGTGTTCGCGGTGGCGTCTCGGCATGCGCGGCCGGCGAAGTTGGCATCGGCGCGGTTGGCCGGGGCCCGGGTCAGTTGCGGTGGTGGCGGTGGTAGTGCCGGGCCACTCGTGTCCTGTTGGCGCAGATGTTCTGGGTGCAGAACTTGCGGCGGGGGTCGGAGGCGACGAAGAGCATGCTGCAGGTCGGGTTCTCACATCTGCGCAGGCGATTGTGCGCAGGCCCGACCAGCAGATCGATAAGGCTCTCGGCGACGGCAGCTAGCGCGAGTTCGTACAACCGGTCGGCCGGTGGATGGCGAGTGGTCAGGGCGGCCCACCCGGCTGGGGTCTGCACCAGCTGCCGGGTGCAGGCCACGCTTGATGCGATGTCGTTGACGCGATTGACGACCGCTGCGCTGGGACTGATCCCGGCGATGTGTGCGTCGAGTATCTCGCGAACTGCTTGACGCAGCTCAATGGTGAGCGCAAGTGACGGAGCCGGCGTCCCGTCGGGTAGTCGATCCTGCTGCAGGCCCCACCAGAACCGACACGCCGCCTCGTCGGCAAGCAGATCGACGACTGGATCCCGACTGGTGATGATCGTGTCGGCCAAGTCCACAGCCAAGGGCTCTCCCGCCACGACGAATCCCGCCGCCTGCGCCCTTTGGAGCCGTGACCCGGTATTCATTTAACTAATGCTATCAAGATGTTGACAACGTTAGGCAGCGCGAGTACAAAATCTAACGGTAAACATTGCTGTCAAACGTTAGTTGACGAAAGGAACTCGGATGAACTCGTTGGACCTGCTGCAACAGGCCGATAAGCGCCTGGTCGACCTGGTCTCCACTCTGAGCGTGTCGAATCTGGACGCCCCCAGTCCGTGCTCAGGGTGGAGCGTGCGGTCGCTGCTCAGCCACACTGTCGCCACGATCGACGCCTTTGCGGCGGCCCTCGACGGACAGGGCGGCCCGACCGAGCAGGAACTTTTCAGCGGGGCCGACATCCTCGGTTCAGCGCCGCTCACGGTCGTCGAGAAGTCCGTCGACCGCTCACAGCAAGCGTGGACCACCATCACCGACTGGGAGCGTCCCATCCTGACCGTCATCGGGGAGATGCCGGCCCGCCAGGCCATCGGCATCATCACCTACTCGACGCTGATCCACAGCTGGGACCTGGCGGTGGCCATCGGCAAGCCGATCCACTTCGACGAGGCCGAGGCCACCCTGGCCGAAGCGGTCGGATCGCAGCTCGTCCCGGCGCTGCGACCTCAAGATCTCTTCGGTCCGGAGGTCGCGGCCGGCGCGGACGCGACCCCCACCCAGCGAGTCGTCGCCTTCGCCGGTCGTAACCCCCTGTGACCCTGCAGATGACGAACGAAAACCGGCCCGCCGCTGTGGGATTCCACAGCGGCGAGCTGGCCGTCCAGACACGCGCCGGAGTGCGCACGCGTGCCGAGCGGCTGGCCCCGATGGCGGCCCGCGGCCAGCTCCGCACCGCCACAGCTGACTTCGTGGCGGCGGCGCAGCTGGCGGTCCTGACCGCACGCGACGCCGCAGGCCGACTGTGGACCTCACCGCTGCTGGGACAACCCGGCTTCCTCCGGGCGGCGACACCGACCACACTGCACATCGAGGACCCCTTTCTCGACGCCGACCCGCTCCACGACCTACCGGCCCGCCAGCCCGCGGGGCTTATCGTGATCGACTTCGCCACCCGCCGCCGAGTGCGCATCAACGGCGTTCTCGCCCAGGCTGATTCCGGCGGTCTGACAATCGATGTCGACCAGGCATACGGCAACTGCCCGAAATTCATCCGGAACCGCCACCTGCGCCTCCCCGCCAACGCTTCCGGCCCAGACCGCACACCGGTTTTCACCGGCGAACTTCTGCGACCGGAGGACGGTCGGCTGATCGAACACGCCGACACATTCTTCCTGGGCACCAGCCATCCGACGTCAGGCAACGACGCCTCCCATCGAGGCGGGCCGACCGGCTTCGTCCACATCGAGCACGATCGCCTCTGGTGGCCGGACTACCCGGGCAACAACCTGTTCAACAGCCTGGGCAATGTGACGGTCGACCCGACCACAGCCTTGCTCTTCATCGACTTCCCCACGGGGACAACGCTGCAACTAACCGGCACAGCCACGTTAGTGTGGGAGGACGAAAGGCCGCGCGACGAAAGTCAAACCGGACGACGAGTCACCTTCACACCCCAGCGCGTCGTCGTGACCGGCATCGCGGCGTTGCGTGCCGAGCACTGACGACAGTGCACGGCATCCGTTCCAATCCGTTACCTGAGGGACACCCGACGAACGCTCAGTACCGGCTGCGTTGTGGGACCCGTCCGGGCCCGAATTGCACGAACTGGACTCTGCGTCGTCCTGACGCGCCCAAAAGTTGCACTATCCGCGAGCTGATTCCCCAGCCGACAGTGTGCACGTTCCCAAATCCGCTAGGTCACGTTTCCCAACCCTCGAGCCCACCGCCACAGACCAGGCCTCAACCAATTTTCGTCAGCGCCACGGACATCCCGATATCGCTACCGGTTCGCCACCGCCCAGGGGAGGTCTGCGCTCAGCGCGAGTTTTATTGCTCGCGATGATCAAGCCGGGCGGCGACGGCCGTGTCGACGCGATCCAGCACCGTCTCGGCTTCGTTACGCAGATGGGCTGGGCCGGACGTCCTTTACGAGGAGCATCAGTGTTAGGTCGTCGACAGGAGAAGGCTCAAAACCGTAGCGCAAGTAGAAGCGCCGGGCGGTGTCGTTGTTTGCGTGGACCAGCAGCAGCCGAACCCCCGTCAGCTCCGCGACCTCAAGTGACTTGAGGATGAAATGTTTGAGAAGTGCTGCAGCGAGACCACGCCCTTGATGGTTCGCGTCGACGGCCAGCCGGCCGAGCAGGACCGCAGGTAACGGGTCCGGCTGATTGCGAGCAGCGCGTTTCGTCGCCCGGCTGCGCATGAGCACCGCCGTGCTGGAGGCATAGAAGGCCACCACCCGTCGCCCGTCCAGCACCACCCAGGTGCGGCTGCCTCCTTCGCGCTGATTGTGCAGAGCCTTCGTCCGCAGCCACTCGTTGAGCACGTCGTTGCCGCAGTCGAAGTCGTCGACGATGTGATCGGCACCGAAGAGGACGGGCCCCTCGTAGCTCACCGTTCCAAAATCGACGGATTCGCCAGCAGGCGCGCCAACTCGGGCTTGGGGCTTGGCGGACGGTCGAGCAGCGCCTGAAGATCGGTCCAGGCGGCGTCATCGAGGACGAACACTCTCCGATCAGCGAGGTCGGCCTCGGCGGCCTGAACGGCGTGACGCACCACATAGTCGTTGAGCGACTCGCCCGTGACGTCGAGCACACGTCGCACCACCGCATCTTGCGCCGCGGTCACGCGCAGGTGCCAGCGACCACTCTTCGTCTCCACACCAGAAGTGTACGCCGAATTGGTGTACATACCGTCGGCAAGCGCGGAACGATGCAGTTCGGCGCGCGGCGGCGTTCCCAAATCCGCGGCAGCGCGTTCTCGGCCATCGGACGTCACCATAAGAGACCAGGCCTCAACCAATTTTCGTCAGGTCCCCGAGGGCGTGGGACCTGTGCGAGTAGGTGTGTAAAAACCCTACCGGGTCCGCGGGGCTGCTTCGGACGGCGGCTGGCGGTGGGTCAAGGGGTGTTGCCGGTGGCGCAGTTGGGGGCAGTGGGACTCGTCTGACGATCCGGCGGGTAGACCGGGGCCCAGTCAGACCAGGGGACGGGAATGGGCGACGGTGTTGCGACCCAATACGAAGGCGATCGCGATGCCGTCCTGTGACAGGATTCGGCGCATGAGTGCGTGGGAGGCTCTTAAGCAGACACCGATCGACGAGGTGCGGCGCCGGGCGGCGATCGTTGACCAGTGGAATGACATCGAATCGGTCGAAGTCCCGGGCGGCACGCGGTACGCGTGGAACGACGGCGGTGGACAATCGTCAGGCTGGTTCTTCGCTGATGACGGCAAGGTTCTCTTGCTGACCTATGAGCACGAGAGCGTCCTGAACTTCTACGACGGCGACTACGCCGCACAGCTCGAAGTGTTCAAAGGTGTGCCCGCAGAGTTGGTGGCACTCGTGGCGAACAGGCCGGAGAGTTACGAATTTCACAACGTGACGGAGACGTCCACTGGCCAGACGCTTCCGCACGCCAGTGGTGTTTTCTGGTTCGACGGCGCCTCCTGGCACATAGCGGACGGCCTGTTGACCTACTGCGAGAGGAACGGCATCGCCCTCTTGGGCGGCACCGGCTTTAGCCACGATGTGGGGTTCGACTACGCGGTGGGCGACTGCCTGTTCGGGAGGGAGTTCACTCCCGAGGCCGTGATCGCCGAACAGGTTGCGAACGGCTGGTATGAGGAGGTCGGGGAGAAGGAGGAGGCGTTGAGACGTCTCCGCGCGGTTTTCGACGCCTACACGCACTGACCAGTCCGAGCCAGGCGAGCGCGAAATCAAGCCCGCGGGATGCTCGGGTGGCAGACCGAGGACCTGGAGCGAGATACCACCCGCACAACAGTTCAGCCTCGTGTGTTGACCGGCTAGCCCTTTTCAGTGAAGTCGGGGCGGTTCTGCGCGATCGTGCCGCCGCGTACAACGCCCTCTTCGTAGACGTCGCTGTCCTGGTGCGCTTGCACCGGCTTGACGGTTCCGCCACGGCTGCCAGCGGCCCCGGGTGCCATCGGCATGCCGGCCATGGGCATACCGGTGGCGGGCATGCCCGCGGCCTGCATGCCTTTCTGGTTCAGGCTGGTGCTGGTCCCGGTTCCTGCGCCGGTTGCGGTACCGGTGGCTCCAGAGGCAGACGTGTGGGGCTGATTGAAGGCGCCGCGCTGGCCATCGGGACGGCCACTGACATTGCTGTCAGTGGACAGGTCCGCTGCGGAGTTACCGCTGGTCGCAGGTGTCGGGGCGGGCGATGCCGCCGCGGCGGGCGCAGGGCCGGCCGCAGGTCCCATAGCCAGGGGGACAGGTGCAGCGGCGATGCCCGGAATGTCGTCGGCGTTGATCGCACCTTCTACCTTGCTCTTTGGGTTGCTGACCGGTGAAGGCGCCGAGGACGGTCCAGCCGCGGCGGCCGGTGCAGTTTGAGGCTGTTGCTGCGGCGGCTGCTGCTGAGCCGGTTGGGCAGGCGGAAGCTGACCGGTGCTCTGCAGTAGCGCGGTCAGTGCGGCGTCTGACGCGGGCGACCCGGAGCTGGTGGATCCAGAGGGTGCGCCCGGCGAGGAGGGAGCGGCAACCGGCGCTCCGGGCGTAGCAGGAGCGCGATGATTCGACGGAGCAGGAGAGGCGTTGGCCTTGAGCTCAGGCTTCTTGCCCGGCACCGCTCGGCCGTTTTCGTTGTCTTTCTTGTCCTTCTGTTTCTTGTTCTTCCCCTCATCAGGGTTGAACTCGCGTAGACGCCCTTGAACCTTTCCGGAGGCGTCGACGAAATCCTTGTCGGCTTGCCTGCGGCGCTCATTCAGGTCACGCGAATGCTCGATGGCGGCTTTCAGTTTGGCTTCGGCCGCGATTGCCGCTTGGCTGTCGGCAGCTGCCGCCAGCTCCTTGCTGGCTTCGGTGACGGCGCGGCGTGCTTCCTCGAGCTCGTCGTCCTGTGGAGCCCTGCGCCAGTGATCATCGGCGCTCTTCTGTGCCGCCAGCGCCGCGCTGCTGGCCGCCAGGGCGTAACCGCCGGCGCTGAGTCCTTCACGGGCCCTGCCTAGTTGGTTGATCGCCGCCGAGATTGTCTCGCTGTCGGAGAGTTGCGCGAGCTCGTCGATGTGCGTACCCAACTGCGTGTTCCACGTGTCTGTCGCGGAGGCGATGTCCGACAAAACCCCGGCGGTCTCCCCGCTATCGAGGAACGACATATCGAAGCCGCTGTCTGTCGTTTGTGGCATGGGTTCAGGATGCCAGCGAAAACGCGCAGGTGAAGGCCGCGGCGCGGATTAAGGGGTCGCGGTGAGTGCAGTGGCGCCAAGCCTGCTCAGCTCAGCTTCGAGAAAGGTCGATTCGTCTTGGCCATTCTCGGTGCCGCTGACAATGCCGATCAGCGTCGCGTGGCGGTTCTGCTCGTCGACGACGAACACAGGGGCTCCGCTGTCTCCGTGCTGGGTGATAGGCACCGAGCGGATGTATGAGTCATCGGCCGCGATCAGCGGACTGCAGACGACGCCGGAAACTGCTCCGTCGATGCAGATCGGTGTCCCTGCGCGCAGCTTGCGCACGTCGCTAGATGGCATGACGCCAGCCACTGGCCAGGTGCCTGCAATGAGGGTGGACCGAGGATCCAGGATCTTGGACCAAATCACCGCTGAATCGCTGTAGCCCAGCGGAGTTGGCCCATCCTTGGAGTTGGCGTACACCCCAACAGGGACCGGTTCAGCACCTTCGGAGTCTGCGAAGACGAAGGTTTGACCACCGGGGGAGTTGTCGCAGTGTCCGGCGCCGACAAACCCGGTCCGTTTCGTGCTCTTGTCCGCAACAGCGGGCCCCAGTGTGCATTCCTTCGTGGATCCATTGGTTTGGCGCTGGGCGATGACGGCTCCCGGGTAGGGGAGCGCACCAAACTGTGTACCGCGGGAATCCTTCACTATGACGCCCTGTCCGGACACATCGATCCAGCGGGTGGTCACCCCACTGGGTGTAACCGAAACAGCGGCGCCGGCGGCCGGCGCATTTGGCGTATCAGAGACCGGTGTTCCGGACACGGCTGTAGAGCACGCTGACACCGCTGCAGCAGCGGCAGCCAGCGCGCAAACGAGCCGGTATCTCTTTGCCACAAACACATCGTGGCACGTCACCGCACATTTCAGGTAGCTGCACGCGTGTTCGTGCGTCGGATCTGGTCGACATGAAATCGCCTGACCTGCGGAAATGATGAAGGTCGCGAATTCACGTCACGTCCCCGGATTTTGGGTGATTCTCACCGATTGTGCACAAACAGCTGTGTGCAGAGTGTCGAGAGTCGCAGGCGGATCCGGGGCGCTACGCTGCGGTTGAATCTGGTGAATCACCCCCTTCGCCAGGTCACGGCAAGGCAAGCTGTGCGATGTAGCTCGCAGCCTGGGGAGGTTTCCGATCCCCACTAGTTGGAGGATGATTGGGGTGGAGGTGAGCGTGATGACTCAAGCTGCGGTCCAGGCACCGCTGTCGAAGTTGTCGTACTCCGCGATCGCGGCCTATGCCGAGGAAATCGCGTGCCAGCACGAGGTCATCGACGAGAGCGGCCACGTTGACGTGCATGCTCTGCTGAACAAGCTCGGCGGCGACATCGTTGTTGATGAACGTGTCGAGTCGCTCGAAATTCGCAGCCCCCGCGACTTCACCGTGATCATCCCTACTCACACCTCACGGCTGCGCGACAGATTCACGATCGCCCATGAGCTCGGGCACTACTTCCTGCACAACCGGGCCCCTGACACACATCTCACCGGTGAGCGGGTCTCCAGGTTTACCCGGCTGGGCCGCAATCCCGCTGAGACGCAAGCGAATGTATTCGCATCGAATCTCTTGATGCCCGCGCCCGCGTTCAGCAAGGTGTTCGCCGAGTCGAACCACAACTTGGCGACAGTCGCCCGGCACTTCGAGGTGTCTGTTCCAGCGGCGAGGGTCCGTGCCGAATTTCTCGGCCTGCTCACCTGATGGCCGCTGGTCTCAACGAAGACGGTTCCATTCTCTTTCTCTCTTGCGACCTACAGAACTCCACGCAGTTCAAGCAGAAGAGCGAGGCCAGGTGGGTTGCGACGTTCCTGGCCTTCTATACAGAGTTCCCGTCGCTGCTGGCGACAAGGATCGTCGAGTTGTATCCGGATTTGCAGGGCCGGCTCTCGCTGTGGAAGGCCATCGGTGACGAGCTGATCTTCTCGATCCGGATCAAGTCGGAGAAGGACTGCAGCGACGCCGTCGACGCATGGACTGACACCATGCTCGAGTTCGAATCCCAACATCTACTCGTCAAGACGTCGATGACCCTCAAAGGCGGGGCCTTCCTGGCAACGGTTCCGGCGCCCGATCGGCGCGTCGCGATCCCTCGCACAGTGCAGATTTCCGAGAGCGGATCACAGCTCGATCCAGAGCAGATCAACGAGACGATGTTGAACGAGGCCGACACCGAGGGCAAGTTCGTGGTCAATTTCGCGATGGACTTCGTCGGGCCGAGCATCGACACAGGCTTTCGCGTCCTCAAGTTCGCCGCGCGCGGCTATTTCGTCCTTACCGTCGAAGTGGCCCACCTTCTGTTCAAGCACTACAACGACGGCAAGGACAAGCGCGAACGCAAGGCATATCTCCTCGGAACCCACTCGTTAAAGGGGGTGTGGGGTGGAAGGCCGTATCCGGTGTTCGCGATTGCACGGAAGTTGGAATCGGAAACACCGGAGCAGAAGCTCGCCAAGGCATTTGAGAGCGGCGGCGAATGCAGACTGGTGACCGACGAGTATCCCAGCCGCAGTCCACATGAAGTGCTAGCTGCGATCGAGGCGTACCGCGCCGCCGACGCATGGCAGGGAGCCGTGCACGCTCCGTGGGCGCATGAGCCGGACTTTCAGAAGCATCAGGCGGTCATCGACGCTCGCCAATATCTCGACAACCTGATCGACACATCAGAGGACTTCCTGAACACCTCGGACGATCCTGGGGAGAAGAACTCACTCGGTGACGAGATGCCTCGCTACTGAGTAGGTTTACCAGCCCCTGAAGAATTGATAGTCGCGCCCGGTCTGACCGTCGTGATGTGTAGCGGTGTGTGAGCGACCCGCAGTTGGTGTCAGATACAGGCAAGTCCTAGCTACCGCTTTAGCCGTGGCCCGACCGCGCCGCGTTAACGTACGTTGACCGTTTGGAATCAGTGCGCGTACGCTACCTCAAGTGACCAAGGATGATGTGTGGCGCATCGGACGCGCCTTGGAGGCGGCGCGAACGGCGAAGAACTGGAGCCTTGTCGATCTGGCGGAGCGGTCCGGAGTTACGCGCCAGTCCATCTCCAAGATCGAGGCCGGGCATCCACGCGGCGAAATAGGAATCGTCGCTGACATCGCCGACGCACTTGGTCTCCAGCTGACGGTTCAGGAGAGAAGGGGTGATCGTATGGGCCTGATCGAGAAATTCCGCGGAAATAGCGACCGTACGAGCCGTGAGGCGGTGCTCGCCCGCGGAATTTACGGCGAACGGCTGCCGCGCCAGCTCCCTGACGGTCTCGTCGAAGCCCGGGCAGCTCACCTCATCCGGCAGTACGCGGCTCTACTCGCCAATGGCGGTTCAATCTTGTTCTCTGACATACCATCTCAGATACGCGAGATTTTAGAGGAGCGCGACCCCGCGTCCCCGGCATTGCTTGAACTATGCGAGTATTCACCTGCCTATCTGAGGGTGCGGCTTGAGATGGAACATCCGCGTTGGTCCAGGCCGATCTTGGGGGAAGACCACACGCGAGGCCAGCTGGCGCGGATTGTGGCTAAGTACGGCAGCAATCCCACACCGGATGAGCGCGGCCGCCTTATTCGCCCGCCGCGGAAGCTGCGTTCATCAACTGCCGGCGGCGTCGGCTTATTCACTGAAGCCGATCGTGCCTTGTCAGCACTCAAGCCCGAGACCGCGCAGCGCATCGCCAACGCCGTAAGCCGCGAACTTTGGGGACGCTGGATCGTTCAAGACCTCAGGGTGTATGCCTTCCCGCACGAACATCGCCACCGCGCCACCCAATACCTCGTGGCCAATGCCGACGGAGGTCGCGGACGCTATCGGGGTAAGCCAGCGTTCGAAGCTTTCTTCAATTGGCCCGAAGACGAAACCACGTTGACTGTCGATAAAGCACATGAACTGTCTCTGCGCCACGCATTAGTAGACATCAACAAGCAGCTGGCAGATGTCTACGGGGAACCGTGGGCTGACAGCATGTGGAGCTTCGGTCAATCGCTAGATGTGCTAACCCTCAACGCTACGATCGCCATCTTGTCGAAGGAAGTAGCCTCTGACCCGGGAGAAGAGTACGAGCGGGCGCTCACCGCCCTGATACGGGCCGGAAACCCCACAGACAGTGCCGTACGTACTGCGGTGATTAACGCCGCCCGACGAGTAAGAACGCCATCTCCTTGACCGCAGCGCCGCCATCTGGCTCACATGCCCGCGCCGCTGTCGGGACTCCTGGTGCACAAGGGATAACTTCCGCCGCGACCCCACGCAGGGGACAGCGACAAGGGAGAAGCAACTGTGCGTGAGATGTGGGAACTGCCCGGACTGACTCTGAAGCAGAAGGCCGCACGTAGCGGGCTAGTGATCGCGCTCGTGTGGGCGCTGGCAGCTGTGCCGCTCGTCGCCTGGCTGGTGCTGCGAGATCCGGTGCTACCACCACCCCCGCCCGAACGTGAGCTGTCCGTGATGGAGCTTGCCGCGGTAGCCGACGCACGCTCCGAGCTCAGCAACGGCTATGTCCACGTCGAGAGCCAGGTGACCACCGCGGTGGCCCGCTTCGAAGTGACCGAGACCGTCCAGGCCGCCACCGGCGACTCGATCGGCAAGGTGCGATCCGGAGCGGAATCGGCGGACCTGCTGGTCGCGGCGAACTTGGTGTACCTGCGTGGAAACTCCTCGTTCTGGGCCTCGATCGGTGTACCGACCGCTTTCGAGGGATGGGTGAACGTCGGAGCGCTGTTCGGCGACATCGCCTTCCCGTTGCGCACCGCGACAGCCGCGCTGCTGCCCGGCCCGCAGGCTCGCGTGGAGAACACAGTTCCCGGCAGCACCCAGACCGTGTATCGCGCCGAGAAGGCGACTGCGGTGTTCACCGCAGCTGGGGTCATTTCGATCACGCTCAATGGGCGCACCGCCAAGATCACTTCTGGTGCTGCCGATGTGGCCGGCCCTATCGCTGGTGCGCGCGCCGAAACGGCCGGGGGCGGAAGGCTCATCGGGTCGTCGGGAGCGTGGACCGTCGCTGAGCCTGCTCCGCCAGCGCCCAAGTAGCGGACACGGACAGAGCTCCAGCGTGGTGCGCGGCATTGTCGCCGGCGACTGCGATACTGACTCACCGTGAGCGAACCCACCCCAGTGCGCACTCGTGAAACGCCGAAACGTCGCGGTGTCACGCTCGCGGACATTACGTCGATGGTTCGACTTCCGGGGCGTCCGGCCACGTTTGTCACGTACACCGCAGATGAAGAAGATGCCGCACGCGAGCAGACCGAACGCGAAGGCGGCGAATACATTCCATTGCCGGTTCCGGACCCTGTGTGGGACTGGGAGACTGGCCGGCCTTCAGGCTCAGCTGGATAATTCCGTCAGCTAAGGGGCTGTTCGTTCATCCAATACTCGGGCAGGAACTCGTATCTGCCATGTTGGATTTCGGCCCTGAACCGTCCAAGAATCGGATGGTCTTGAGGCCATCTCGAAATTTGCTCGTTGTACCACCCGCGCCAATTGACATTTACACCTCCGGCGGATAGTCCTGCCAGGTAAGAGCCGGTCAGGCTGGTCCTCTGGCCGATGTAGGTCCACTCGCGGGTGCGGCGGGTGTCATCTCCGCGATTGTCGTGCGGGGACACCGTGTCGAGTATTTTCTCGGCCAATATGCCGGTTAGTGCCAAGGGCCCGACCATGTCGGCATCGCGCATGGAGTTCAAGTGGATCTGAGCTTGGTTCACATAATCGAGTGCAAGTGTCTTGTGCGCAACGGCATACCAGCTATCGAGAGACCTCCGCCATGGTGCCTGATTCGGTTCCCACGGCATGAGCGGCAAGTTCTGCAACTCTGCAATGGCTGTTGATTCTGCGTCCGCCTGCACCCCCGTAGCAGCGAATTGGGCTGATGTTGACTGCAGGTTGGAACGCCAATTCGGGTCGAGCCGTCCGAAACGCGCCTGGCGCAGCTGCTCCATGAGATGTCGACAGCGTGAAGCCACGTAACTGTAGTTGGAAATCCTGTTATTGAAGTCCCCCGCGGACCATGCAGCAGTCATGGCAAGACGGTACGGGCACGGTAGCTGGCGAACAAGAACCCCAGAGTGTGTGATGTCGCGCGGAGCCGGAGGGACTCGAAACCTCCTCGACCCTCCAGAAACTGGCGGTTGCTTGCCGATACGTGTTTCGTTCGGGTGTAGACAGGTGGTGTTCAGTGCCGAAAATGCGCGAAGATGCGGTGTGTTGTTGCCGGCGTCAACGCCGGTCAGCATCGGGCCGAGAGTTGCTACCGCCTCGCTGGGCATTGGGATCATGGGTGGTTTCTTGTGGCGCTCTGGCCCGCCGTACAAGTCGAGTGGCGGTGACCAACCCGAGTCGGGGATCAGCTGCTCGCATCGCCTTCACCGCGCTGACTTGATCATGATGACCTGCGATCACATCCTGCACCTTGGCGTCGGTCCATTCAGCGGCCAGCTGTTCTTGTTCGGCGGCGGTTCTCTCCGAGTTCCGGTTGTCGTACACCCACCACAGACCCACCGGCAGCGCCAAGACCCCGATCACAACACCGAACCAGTCATGATCAATGACGTTGGCCACGATTAGTATCTGCGCCCCGATGGCGGTGAGCCATGCCCAGTACCTTTCAAATCGACGCATTACTTGACCTTTGTCTCTGAGTGAATTGTTTGTCGTGTTCGTCAGTACGGCACTTGATGGGTCTCTGGGGCAGCAGGCGCAACAGCAATCTTGTCGGTACGGCGGCGATCCTCGACGGTGAACCCGTTATCGCGATCGTTCAGGATCTTGCGGCCGCAACGAAAGTACGGACGCTGCCCACTGTGCGCCCCAACCGCTCAGCAGCCAGCGGCGCCAGCACCGACGTATCCAACGCCAACGCCCGTTCCGCCTCAGGAAACGGTCGACCCATCACCGCCGTCCTCCGAGTCCCTTAGCCATGGGCCAAACAGTACGGGGAGGGTAGCTGGCGAACAAGAACCCCAAAGTGTGTGATGCCCCGCGGAGACGGAGGGACTCGAACCCTCGGCCGATATAGTCGACTACGCGCTAGCAACGCGCTGCATTCGCCGCTCTGCCACGTCTCCAAATTTGTTTTATCGCAATGCAATCGGATGTCATTGTTGCGCGCGTCAGGGCAACAGCTCGTGCACTGGCACGCTCAGTGCAGATGCGATGGCATACAACTTCTTGAGGTCTAATGACCGTCGTCCGGATTCGATGTCGGATACGCCCGACTGCATGACACCCAATACACCCGCTAGGGCGGCCTGCGGAAGTCCTTTATCGTTGCGCAGAGCGGCGATCTTGCGGCCCACGATTGCGTCGTAGTCCGGGGGATAGTCCCAGTCCCGCGCTGCTGCTTCTGCCGCTGCTACAGGGATCAGGGCCTCTGGCAACGGAGCGAGCACCCAGGCGCGTCGCCCAATGTCGCCGATCACGGACACCACACCGGCGACGGTGAAAACATGTGGATTGTCCAGGACCGCGCACAGCGCCTTGACAACGTTCGGCTGAAAAATGGTGACTTGGCTGTAGAGGCTGGCGGCATGGTTGTTGTCCTCTAGCACCGCTATATCGGCGACGATCGCCGTTGCTTTACCGTCGTGGCTCCATCGCGATGCGTAAACGTGTCTGGACAAGGGGCGGATCAGCACTGTGGCGTCGACCAAGCCGCGAAGGCTGAACACGTCGCCCGTATGCCAAGGCGCATCAGCCTCGCGGACGATATCGGTGGGGTGCGCGATGCTCGTGTCGGGGTAGGTCATGTCCACTCCTGCGGTATCTGTTTGACAGATACTATCATCTATCCAAAAGATACTGCCAGGTAGTGTGCAAAACCAACGTCGGGGTAGACGGATTTGAACCGCCGGTCTCCTCGTCCCGAACGAGGCGGATTGCCAAGCTTTCCCATACCCCGAATCAGACACTGCACGTGTCCGTTTGAGCCCTCAACCGGAATCGAACCGGTGACCTGCTCATTACGAGTGAGCCGCTCTGGCCAACTGAGCTATGGGGGCGCTGCTGGCGGGTGGACCAGTGTGGAGTCTCCGGCCGGACTTGAACCGGCGTAGACGGCTTTGCAGGCCGCTGCCTAACCACTCGGCCACGGAGACAGAACCCGCGCTAGCGGGGGTGGAGCTGGGCCAGCTCAATGTTCAAGTTGGGAAGTGTTGCCGAAGGCTAAGTGTCAGACCTTTTTGGCTGAGCCTGGGGCCAAGACTGTCGAGCCAACGCATATCGGCGTCCAACATCTCCTGAAGCTCTTCCGCACTAGCTTCGGCTCGCGTAGCTTGCCGCTTCTCGCGTGCGGCCTTCATCGCACGCTTCTCGCTCGCGGTGTGATAGGAGGACTTGAGTCGGTTGTTCTGCTGCTCAAGTTTCTTGAGGGCCGCCATTGATCGACCAACGGGTTTCCGCATTCTTGTCTCCGCACATTGAAGTGATTCCGTGCCCACGCTGGTACACGGCGTGGTGGCACAGCACACAACTCGTCAGTTGGACTGTTGAGCTAGTTGTCCGGGGGTGGGTTCTAGTCAACGTTGCAACACTGATGGACTGCTTGACGCTAGCAGGGCCGCGAATAGATCCGCGGGGCAACGGTCTTGGAGGACCATCCGGGGACGTTGATTGAGTTCCTCCTCGACTGCCAACAGGTGCTCCAGCGAATAGTTGGCGAGGGTGACGCCCTTGGGAAAGTAGTCACGCAGCAGCCCATTCGTGTTCTCGTTGGTGCCCCGCTGCCACGGTGATCGAGAGTCGCAGAAGTACACCGGCGCCCCGAGCTTGTCGGCAGTCGCGAGATGGCGGGCCATCTCGGTGCCCTGGTCCCAGGTTATCGATCGCATCAGCTCCGGCGGCAGGTCCTGCATCCGGTCGACCAGAGCGGTGTGCAGCGAGTCAGAATCCGCGCGAGGCAGATGCACCAGGCGCAGTGTCCGGGTCTGGCGTTCGACCAGCGTGCCGATCGCTGAGAGGTGGTTGTCACCGATGATGAGGTCGCCCTCCCAATGTCCGGCTTGGGACCGGTCAACGGGTGGGAAAGGGCGGTCGTGGATGGTGAGCATGGGCTGCTGGAATCGCGGTCGGCGGCGCCGCTGGCACTGATGGGCGCGGCGGTGATCTCGGCCGGTACGCAGCGGCGAACGCCGATGCGGTGCCAATCGCGTAGGTCGCAGGAAACGTGAATTCGGTTGGTAGACAGCCTGATAGATACTTTCATGACACAACCACATCGACCGATCTCCAGGGAAAAGCACCCGGAGGTGGCGGCTGATCTGCTGCGGGCTCCACCGCCGACCAAGCAGCTCAGCGACCAGGACACCGAGCTGTTCATTGGTGTCGACCCGTCGTCGGTGATGACGTGCTCGGCGCACGGTAGCCCGCCGATGAGCCTCGAAGGGTTGATATCCGCGACCGGCCGGCGCGGCGTTGCGCCCGAGCTCGCGCGAGATGGTCGAGGGCGCACGCCCGAGCTTGTCGGCAATGGCGCGCATGCTCAGCCCAGCACGGCACAGATCAGCGATCTCAATGCGTTCGTCCTGGGACAGGTAGCGAGCGCTGATCTGACGTACGGCCAGCGGATCCAGTGGCGGGACGAACCCGACCACGACGCCGTTTCGGTAGGTCTTATGACCGCTGGCCCAGCTGGTCCCGGACGACCGCGATACGCCGACTTCACGGGCCGCGGCACGGACGCTCCACCCGCGGGCCCGCAACTCCATGAACCTTTGACGCTTGGCCGACAGCGGACGACGCCCCGGCCCCTTCTTCACCCGACGCGACGATGCCAACACAACCTCCAGAATCTAGAGTGTTGCGACGACGCCTCGAAACCACCGGGTTGAGAGCTTGTCTGCTGCATGTCGGCGCCCCTGCTCGAATCCACGCAACGAATCTCCGTGCGAACCACTCCGGATCAGAAGCGATCTCCGCGGTGTGCAACATCCGTCCCCGCTCGCCGATCTCCCGGAAGACATCCATAACTGAAGCATTGGCCGGGTCGTTGACATAGTCCCCGAGCTCTTCGATGACCTTGTTGCTGGATGGCATATTCACGATCGGCTCTCCTGTCGTGGGTCTGCATCAGATGACGAGGCACGCGCCTGTGCTTGTCACAACGGTGCCATGCCGCCGCACTGTCGCCAAGCACGAGGTACGACACGCTGGCATCGACGTGCCGCACCTCGCGCATGCTGTCTCAACCCATCAGGGGTTTCCGCTATGCGACTTAGCCCTTCACACAGAGGATGGTGCGCAGGTGCGCCACTACGGCGACGAGGTTGTCCTGAGCGGCGATGACACCGTGGATGTCCTTGTAGGCCCCGGGAATCTCGTCGACGACACCAGCGTCCTTTCGGCACTCGATGCCGGCGGTCTGTTCTGCCAGATCCTCGACGGTGAATGTCCGTTTGGCGGCGGAGCGGCTCATCTTGCGACCCGCCCCGTGCGAGGCTGAGAACAACGACTCAGGGTTACCCAAACCGCGCACCACGTACGAGCCCGTACCCATGCTGCCGGGGATCAGCGCCAGTTCGTCAGATCCTGCGCGAATAGCCCCCTTGCGGGTGACGATGAACTCCTCACCGCCAACAGTCTCGCGGCGCACGTAGTTGTGGTGCACGTTGATCTCGTCGGTGAACCGCACTCCTGCGAAGGCCTCACTGAGTACGGTGCGGAACAGCGCCATCATCACCTGCCGCGACAGCGCGGCGTACTGCTGCGCCCACGTCAGGTCGTAGAGGTAAGCGTCCATCTCCGGGGTGTTCGCGTAGAAGAACGCCAGGTCTCGATCCGGTAGATCTGCGTTGTGCGGCAGGCCCTTTGCGACCGTGATGTGTCGCTCAGCCAGCTCCTTGCCGACGTTACGCGATCCTGAATGGAGGGTAAGCCATACGCGGTCCTCGCCGTCCAGGCACACCTCGAGGAAATGGTTGCCGCCACCGAGCGTGCCGAGCTGGCGCGGGGCACGACCACCGAACGGGTCAACGTTGGCGTGAATCGCCTTGGCCGACTGCCAGAGTCGATCGTGGTCAGCAGTACGCAGCCCGAGACGCTGGACGTTCACGGCCCGCTCGTGCGAGTTGAATCCGACCGGAATCGCTGCCTCCACCGCGGAGCGCAGCCCGGACAGATCATCCGGGAGATCGTGGGCTGAAAGAGACGTTCGGACGCCGCAGACACCACAACCGATATCGACGCCGACCGCCGAGGGGGAGACCGCATCTCGCATCGCGATGACGGATCCGACCGTGGCGCCCTTGCCCAAGTGGACATCTGGCATCACTGCCACCTTAGCAACCGGCCCGAGAGCGGCGATGTTGCGCAACTGGTTCAGGGCGGCCGGCTCGATCTCATGCTCGTACGCCCAGAGTGCGACGTTGTCTGCCCCGCGCATCGTGACGGGGAATTGTGTGCTCACGGCTCCTCCCTTCGTGTGTTTTCGCGCGACGGGCTTTCCGCCACGGTGGTCGGGCTGGCGCGATTCGAACGCGCGATTTCCTGGCCCCCAGCCAGGCGGATTGACCAAACTTTCCCACAGCCCGTGGATCTTTCGAAGCTTGTCGGTGCCCCCGGCCGGATTCGAACCGGCAACCATCGGAGTAGAAAACCGGTGCGCTATCCATTGCGCCACGGAGGCATGTTCGTGCAGAACTGTCATGTTGAGCTGGAGATTGTCACCAGGGCCACCCAGCAGCACTGCGCCCGATCCTCGCCTAGCGCACTAACCCTGGTCGTTACCGCGAGGTCGACAACGTTCAGCATCAGGTTCCGTCCAGCCCGCAACCCGTGCAGAGGAGAAGCTGCCCGTCGAGAACCCAAACTGTGTCGAGGTGGCCCGCAATGCACTTCTCTGGGGTATTCGGCCAGCTGAAACCGGGCAGGTGCGCTACTCGTCGCCCGGGTGCGATGTAGTCCTGGTCCGGACCGTGATGCTCAGGAAGCCGCGGATCCCATGACCCGCCAGCCGCGGCAAGACGAAGGTCGAGTGGGTCATTACGAGTGTCACTCATGTCGACGATGTTGGGCCGCGGCACCGCGTCCGGACGAACGCGACGCGGTGCCGCAGCCGATGGGGCGACGTGTCGGGATCGAACCGACGACTACCGGTTCCACAAACCGGGGCTCTACCGCTGAGCTAACGACGCCATGTCGAGCCGGGGGACAGGCCCAGCCCGGGCCGCTATCTGCGCGCCGTCTGTCCACAGTCACGCAGGCGGAGCCATCCGCACCCGGCATCTCAGCCGAGCGGTTCCCTTCCAGTTGTGAGCCGGTTGGGTTGCGCGGAAGGTAGAGGTGTCGATCCCCACCGCTGATGCGGCCACCCGCTTTCAAGGCGGGGTGCGGCGCCGGCCGCGTACCTTCCAAATGCGCCGTTCCGGCTGGAATGGCGCGTCGTAGCTGTGGCGGGACTCGAACCCGCGACTACCGAATTATGAGTTCGGGGCTCTTGCCAACTGAGCTACACAGCAATGATTTTTCCGCAGTGCTGGCCGGGGGTCTCACCAGATCGCGTAGCAGGATCGTCCACACATCAGGCAACGCCATATCGAGCGCTCGATGTTTACGCAATTCATTGCGCCGTGATCGATGCATGCAGGCTTTCCGTCGTCAGCCAACCCGACCTGCGCGGCGGACACGTCACGTAGTGACCAATCTCCGCGATCCTGTTGCGTGGCAGGGTTGAAGCCCGGGCTGTCGACCATATCAATGATCCGCATTGATACACCTTTCACGGGCACAGCTCCAGCACATCGGTCCAAAGATTGTGGCGGAGGCAGGATTCGAACCTGCGACTTCGTGGTTATGAGCCACGCGGGCTGACCAAGCTGCCCTACTCCGCTCCTGCGCCTGACACCTCTGAATCGCAGCGGCGCACACTGCGGAGGTGGAGTGTCTACCGATCAGATCGGGATGCTGTTTCGGGCGGCGGAGTGGACATCGACGTCAGGAGAGCACGTCATCGCACCGCTGGAGTGTTCGGCCACTATGTAGCCGCTGGGGCAGCAGGCTGTTTGGTCTGGGAGGCAGCGCGGCCCCGCGCTGGCGAATGGAGCGAAGATCAACAAGGGTGCCGCCGCGATCACAGCGGTGACGCAGAGTTTCATATGCCCTCCAAGGTTCGGCGATTGGTGCGGTTCGAGCACTGGCATATAGCCTCTGCTGCAAGAACTCTCGAATCCACTGTGACCGCGCGACACGCCGACACCGCTAGTTGTCAGCTGGAGCCGTTCATCCGAACGCTCGGCGGGCATCGGCCTCGTTGTCGAATAACCGGCAGCCCCACAAGGTCCAGGAACCGTTCTCGTGGTGAACGAGGTTTCCGTACATCGAATTTCGGTTCTTGGTCGCATTCCACAGTTCCACAGCAGAGTCGAATGACTCCGCGGCCCAGGTACCCAGTGAACGCGCGCGTCCATGCTCTCCGGTGGCGGCGTATCTCTCGCACCACAGGGTGTACAGGGTCATCGTCGGCATGGTTAATCCTCGCCTTTGCGATCGACATCAATGCCCAGCAGCGTGCGCAGAGCCTCAGCGTTACCCCGTGCGTCGTCGAGTGGATGGTGGGTGTGTCGTGTGCGGCGCAGACTCTTCCATGAGGAGTGATCAGCCCACTTCTGCCGAGTGCCTGCGTAGAAGTCACCGATGCGCCGCGACGAGTGGCCGAAAAAGACCTCACCCGTCCAGAGGTCAGTGAAGCAGTTCAGCCACATCGCGTCGTAGCCGTTGTTGTCGCTGACCAGTACCCGGCGTGGTAAACCGAATCCGTCGAGCCATGTGCGCAGTGCGCTAGCGACATCGGCCGGTTCCGAACCTGCCACCGAGTTTGCGACGTCCTTGCCGTCCATAATCCAGTACGCCTCGCTGATGTAGTCACCCCCGCCGTCGAGATCTGCAACAGGGATCGCGGGATTGTCCGGATGTGGATGGTTGCGGTAGGTGTGCCCGTAGAACGAAGTGCCCGAAACCAGATGGACCACGGCGAACTCCGTCATCACACCACTGAACGGTTTGCGCGAGGTGGCCTCGACGTCGACGATGAACACGGACCCGATTCCGGCCGGTAACAGGCGGGGAGAGCTGTCCACGGTTGCTGCTCCTTTGCGATTGATGCCATGGTGCCCCCGGACGTATTCGAACCGCCGGCCGTCGCGTTAGGACCGCGTCGCTCTGTCCTCTGAGCTACAGGGGCATATACGCGAGATCCCGTGCAGGTCACCTCTCGTCCGAGACTATGCGGCGTCGTGGAGATGCCTTCGCCAGGTGATAACGGGGGGTTGGCGTTGACACGGGATCTCGCGCATTCAGCTTGTTCGACGTCGGCGTCAAGGGCCAGCCAGGCGTCGCGACACGCCGAAAAATCGAGTAGCGCCGACGGGAATTGAACCCGCGCGTCCCGAGATGAAAGCCCGGGTGCCTAGCCATCACAGCACAGCGCCATGGACGAGACCGCGACTGTCGTCGCGACCTCTGGATCCGACCACCGTTCGATGGTCGGGTACTTGCACGCCCGGCAGGACTTGAACCTGCGTCTTCCGGTTTTGGAGACCGGCGTCTTAGCCGCTAGACCACGGACGCATAGGGGATAGATACCCGTAAAGCGGAAGACGGAGGCCCTGATCCCCATCGCCGAAGCGACCAACGGTGTTCGAAGCCGTGCGCGCGCCGGGCGCGTTCATCTTCCAAGATTCGGCCGGCGGTGCGGCCTGGTACCCCCAGCAGGATTTGAACCTGCGACCCTCCGATTAAAAGTCGGTGGCTCTGGACCAGACTGAGCTATGGAGGCGAAGTACCCACGCCGAGAGTTGAACTCGGGGCCTCCTGCTTCGGAGGCAGGCGCTCTATCCACTGAGCTACGCGGGCTGAAATCTTGTTTGTCGGGATGACACGATTTGAACGTGCGACCCTCTGCTCCCAAAGCAGATGCGCTACCAAGCTGCGCCACATCCCGTTTCGCGTCGTTGAGGCCGCCGCGGGCCCGGTGCCGGCAGAAGGAATTGAACCCACTCACCCGAAAGAACGGCTTTACAGGCCGCTGCGCCTCGCCTCTGCGCCGTGCCGGCATGGTAGTCCCGGAGGGATTCGAACCCCCGACAACCCTGGGTGTAAACCAGGTGCTCTTCCAACTGAGCTACGAGACTGAGACGGTGCCCAATGCACCGCTTGCGCCAGTGACGGGACTTGAACCCGCGGCCTCCACCTTGACAGGGTGGCGAGCTAACCAGCTGCTCTACACCGGCATTCGCGGCGGATTGCCGCGTGGTCGACCTGGATGGATTTGAACCAACTGCCTCCGCCTTATCAGGGCGGCGCTCTAACCAGATGAGCTACAGGTCGTTTTGAGATCTTCGGTCTTCTGGACCGTTGTACCGCGAGAGGGATTTGAACCCCCGGCCCCCTGCTTCGTAGGCAGGTGCTCTCTCCACTGAGCTACCGCGGCTTGGTGTCGATGACAGGAGTCGAACCTGCACACCCTGTAATGGGCGCCAGCCCCTCAAGCTGGTGCGTCTGCCGTTCCGCCACACCGACATTGCGTGGTCCCGGCCGGAATCGAACCGACCTCTCTTGGGCTTCAACCGAGCGCTTGAACCAGTTCAGCTTCGGGACCATGCTCTACTTGCCGATTCCTCGGCAGCGGTAGAGTTTTCGCCGATTCGCACGGCTCTCACATGACGCGCGGCACCACACCAACCAAGGCACACTGTCGGCCTGCGGGAATCAAACCGATTTCAACGCCACTCAACGTAGTCCGTGCGGGAATCGAACCCGCGTAACGGGACTGAGAATCCCGGGGCCTACCACTAACCGAACGGACCATGAAGCTCGTCTCTCCGAACCGTCACGGGTCTGTTCCCCGTCGTCAGATGTGCGCTGGCCGGAAAGGCTCGCGGATCAGCTTCATACCCGCTTCCTCCGGTGTACGGTCTGCCTTGCGGCCGTTGCACGGCTCGCACGCGCCTACCTGGTTCGTCCACGTTGACGGTGCGCCGCCGCGCGAACGCGGGAACACGTGATCGATCGTGGTGGCCTTGGCCCCACAGCCGACGTACTGGCACAGGTAGTTGTCCCTGCGCAGAATCTCGGCACGCGAGGCGAACTCCGGATCACGCCGGTAGGGGACAGGGGCGTACCGAGTCAGCAGAAGCGACTTGGGCACCTCCACCTCGGCGCTTGGCGAGCGGACGATGCGCGGGGGCACGTGCGCCTCCAGCGCGTATGCCACGTCACGTAGAAGCATGCCGACCGCGTCTTGCCAGCGTACGGTGTCGAGGAACGAATAGTCGGCGTTGAACACCCGCACGGAAGGCGCGGGCACGATCGTCGTCATGGCGCCGCGCCTCCTTTCCGTGTTGTGGGCGGGCCGGAATGGCGCGGATGCGCCCGTGGAGCTACGAGGAATCGAACCCCGATCAGAGCCGTGCAAAAGCCCTGTTCTACCGTTGAACTACAGCCCCAAATATGAAGCGCTAGCCCGGGAGGAGTCGAACCTCCAACTACGCGATTAACAGTCGCGCGCTCTGCCACAATTGAGCTACGAGCTATTGGTTATTTGGGGCTGAGATTAGGCCCCAAAGCAACGGTCTCTCATCGGATTATGGTTTCCCGATTTATCCATCCAGGTTCCCCTGGTAACCGTCACGCCGGGCTGCTTGCGGCAGCCACTCGTCATGCCACGATCTACTCCGCAGGTTTCGATTCGCACAGGGGGAGCTAACCCCTGTATTGCTCTACTGCCTCACGGACATCCGATCACCTTGCGAGTTCACGGTTGCCTCGATTCCCTGTGCAGGGCCGAGGATTACGGCGCTTTCGAGCCGTGGCAGGGAAAGTCTTTCGCTTGGATAAACACGCCGGATTTGAACCGGCGACCTACCGTTCCAGAAACGATTGCTCTGCCAATTGAGCTAGTGCTTGTGACTGAGGATGTGCTTTCCCGCGAAGTTCCGTAACCTTTTGAGCCACAGAATGCTTCACACCCTCGCGCTTGGCCGCCAAGCCGCTGCGCTCTTCGTCGTGCACCGATGCGCCCACCGGATTCCGAGGTCATGGGAACCGCCCTCGCCTGGCGAGCTCGGACTGGTGTTCCCCCGCACCCCGCTGGCAGTCCTCGTTCACGTGGCGGTGCCGGCGCTGCGTGGCGCCGGCGCGAAGGTGAGCACTCGCCGTCCCTTCTGTCGCCGAACTCGGACCGCTGTGGCACCCGGTTGCCCAGGTACTCCTTGCGGGAGCCGTGCATGGTGTGCCACATCCCCGTAGAGATGTGGCGGCGGGGTGTCACACCCACCTTTCCCGGAGTCACCTCCGGTTATCGAGCCATGCCTCGTTGTACCCCTCCCCGGATTCGAACCGGGAACCTTCGGCACCTGAAGCCGACGCCTCTGCCAGTTGGGCCAGAGGGGCATGTGTCCTGCCGCAGGGGTTACCTGCGCTCTGCGTCCGCCAACCTCAATCGGGCGGTACAGGGTCCACGCGAACCCTCCGTTGACGCCGGGGCCGGAACCAGCCCCCACACCTCCCGCGAAGGGGAGAAGTGCTGGAGTGGAAGACGGGATTCGAACCCGCGGCCTTCTCGTTGGCAACGAGACGCGCTACCAGCTGCGCTACATCCACAGACACCCACGCCTTTCGGCCAGCTGCAGCTGACTTGCTCGGTGCGGCTTAGCCAGCCAATGACCCCTGCGTGGGCAGAGGAGTGCCGAGTCTGACGGTTCCGCGTGCCGCTCGCGCAGCGGGCTGGTCACCGACAACCGTGGAGCCACCATCGGGGGTTGAACCCGAGACCTCTTTCTCACCAAGAAAGCGCTCTGCCACTGAGCTATGGCGGCAACACCCGAAGGCGCAGGAGAGCCCCAAGCCGGATTCGAACCGGCGACGGACACTGCTTACAAGGCAGCCGCTCTGGCCGGACTGAGCTATCAGGGCGTTGTGGCGGCGATCCTGGAATGGGGCCATAGCGTCGAACATGCTCCTGGAACGCCACCTGCGAAGACCACTGCCACGCGGGCGATTAACTCCGCACAGTGGAATTCGCGATGCTGCCCAGGGAGGATTCGAACCTCCACCGACCTGATCCAGAATCAGGAGTCCTGCCGTTAGACCACCGGGCAATGTGCGTTTCGGGTCCGCCGACCTGCTGCCTCGCCAGGGCTCGAACCTGAACTCCCGGAGCCAAAATCCAGTGGGCTGCCGATTACCCCACAAGGCATTGTTCATTCGGACGCGGTAGCCCTGGAGGGAATCGAACCCACACGTCCTGTCGGACACCGGAGTTTGAATCCGGCGCGGCTGCCATGTTTCGCCACAGGGCCAAGATGTTTGGAGAAGGTCGGCAGTGATCCGGTACCTGGCACCGACCAGCTGGCATCACCAGTTCCGCACCGCGGGCCGAAGCCAACGCGGGGAATCGAACCCCGTGGCGAAGGGACCGTCCTCTGTCCCTACCCACCGTCGTGGGCACCAAGAGCGAGCGACGGGAATCGAACCCGCATCATCAGATTGGAAGTCTGAGGTCGTAGCCATTGGACCACGCTCGCAGCGTCCCGGATTGTTGCGCCCGACGGGACCACTCGGTGTTCGGATTTCTAGCCTGCCGCCAGAACGAGGCGGCTCCTGCTCCGTCAAGGGCTGCATTATCGCCCCCGTGTCTGTCCACGGCGCCACACCGGTGTGCCGGTGTCCCTCTCTGATTCGACCCACTCGAAGGTGTCTTACCCTGCACCGTGCCGCTCACCGTCGGGTGCCCCTACTGGGTGAACGGGTTGTCGTTTCGCGGTGAGATGCCGCGCCGCTCCGCCTTGCGAAGGAGGAGTGGGATCGGAGCAATCGAGCCGTGGACGGTTGGCGGTATATCTCGCGCCTATCGGTGCCGCCGCGACACCCCAACCGGTTCTGACACCGGAAGAATTTGCGAGCGGGTAGGAGCCGATTGGTGGTCGGTTGCGGCACCTTGGCCGCGTACCCAGTACCCGGCACCACCCGCTGGTACGTGTGCGGTCTACTCCACCGCACGTCACGCTACGTACGTACGCCCCCGGGGTCTCGAACCCCGTACCCCCTGATTAAGAGTCAGGTGCTCTGGCCAGATGAGCTAGAGGCGCATATCCGTTTGGTTGCAATGGATTTGACACCAATCCAACCAAACGGAACTCATACCTGCTTCCTAACGGAAAGCTGGCATGAGGGCCGGGCGCATGGCGGCGCCCGGCGGACCGCCCCGACAGGAGGATTGAGGATGAGCATGCTCGACTGGCTGACCGGTCATTGACTCTCTTGGGAGCCCCGGGCGCCGAGACGGCTTGTTCATCGACCCTCGTGAGGGGCGGTGCATCACACACTTTGGAGTTTTCAAAGTCCTGGCAGGAGAACGCCTTAGCGTCCCGCGTGCGACAGCGAATCGAGCGATCTTCTCGTTCGTGCTGAACATGATGGTGCTACGGAATACGAGTCTTGTAAAGCACAGTTTATCTAAATCGGCTGTGCAGCAAGGTAATTCAAAGCGTGCTGAACTAAGGGAGTGTCAGCGGACATCCCTAGCAGCAGAAACGCAAATATTGAGATTTTTATGAGATTTGTTCCCTGGCCCTTGCTTCCGATCGGGGCGCTCGCCCACAGGGAGGGCGGATAGGTCATATCGGGGTGACCGGAAGCATCTGGGCTGGCCGAAATCGTGGCTCGTGGCCGTGGAGAGCTCTTGGGTCTTGATGACCGATTCCAGCCACGACAAAGCCGCCGGTGATGCTGTCTGCATCCCGGCAACTCGCTGGTCGAGGCGTATCAAAGTCACGAGCTGACGGTATCACTGGTCAGCGACATTGCCCAGCTAAATTCGGGGAGGTGAGGCGCTGCGTTTGGCCGCAGAGTGTGGTTTCAGCTGATCAGGCGGTGTAGCGTCTGGTCACCGCTAAAGATGTTGGTGCAATCGATGCGTTCTCGGTTATAGAGATATCGAACGAGATTGCAGGCGATTTAATTGGAACCATCGACGATGTGATCGGCGAGATTGGGTTAGTGCCGTGTTCCGGGGAATCGGACTGCTACGGGTTGAGAAGCTCTTTCCATGCTTCTGGGTCCCCGGTCGCTGCGAGCAGGATCGTTTCCGGCGGGCGTGAATAGGCGGCAGCGAGAGCCACGAGCTCGGTCACACGGCAGGGTCGCTCGCCGCGCTCGATGCGTGAAAGGACTCGCCAATCAAGGCCGGCGAGCGGGCCCGCGTCCTGCAACTCGAGCTGAGCCTTCCGGCGCGCCGCGTTGAGGGCGTCACCGACAGCTGAATCCTGTAGCTCGAACTTCCGCTGCGGAGAGACAGGCATAGGGTCCTTTCGGGGCCAGAAATTCTCTAATGCGGAGAATATCCCCTGGTAGCGCGCTAGCCAAGGGAACCACGCCAGGGACGTGACAACATCGTGATGTCTCTTGCTGTTATTCACACCTGGAGCAGCGAGGTCGCAGCTGGATCAATTCGCAGCAGATGCTGTGCCCAGGAGCCATGTCTGACCATGCAGAAGCGACCGGGCCTGGGGTCTACCCCCAGACGCCGGTCGCTGTGTGTGCCTACTTTGACGAGCGCCGCTGTTCGGCGGTGTATGTCGGCATCGACGCGGTCAGATCGGTAGACCGCGCCGATCGATATGACACGACATTCTGCGAGGTGACAGTCATCGCCTGCCCCACGTTGGCCCCGGCGAAATCGAGTGAGTAGTCACCAGACACTCCAAGCTTGGCGCCTTCCTCGATCGCGTCTTGGTTGGCTCCCATGTACAGGAACTGCCAGCCGTACTGCTCGGTCTGCTGCTGAACTAGCTCCTTGAGCATGGGGTGCGTCCACTCGCGACTTGCGTTCTCCAGCCCGTCGGTCATGATCGCCACGATCACTGTGCCTGGACGCTCTGCTTCGGGCAGCTCTGCGAGCTGAAGCCCAGATTCCACAATCAGGTTGGCCATCGAGTCGAGCAGAGCCGTGCTGTTGCGCGGTACCAGAGTCAGCGGCGGAACCTCATCGAGTGGCCTCTGGGAGTAGACAACCTCGTATTCGGTATCGAACTGGGCCAGTGTTACCGCGCACTGGCCGGGCGCCTTGCGCTGCTCGGCGATAAAGGCATCGAAACCCTCTTCGGTGGCCTTTTTGATCCGCCTCATCGATCCGGAGCGGTCGAGTAGGAACAGAATCCAGGTGAGGTCAGGGTTGGTCATTTCGTCTCCTTGGGTTGAGTGTTGTTGCGGCGCGGTTTGAATCGCAGTGGTTCGGGCTGCTCCGCTGGTGTCGGCGCGGGGATTCCGGCCTCGCGGTCGTAGCGGGCCCGATTGATCTCCGACGCGGTGACCCGCCCGTCACCGCGTGCGTAGGGATTCAGTTGTGGGGTTCGCGCCAGCCGCGGTCCCACCGAGTTCTCGGTCAGCCCGACCTGGGCGCCGGCAGCGCGAATGCTGAGTTTCCCGTCGATAACAGCTTCGGCCATGTGCTCGTCGATCAGCTGGCTCGCCAAATCGACCGCAACGCGAAGATGCGGCAGAGAGCCGGCAGCGGTGGCGCTTTCGGCCTGGCGCAGCTCCTCGCGAATCTGGTCGTATCTGTCATCCATGGCGATACAATACCGCAGAAATTGCGGATACGCAGAAAATGCGGGTCTAGTTGACTGCGATTTGGGCGAAGCCGCGGCGACGAGTCGATTGGGGCCCGCGCTGATGCGGCGTTCCATCTGGGTTCAGCGGTCGACCCGCGACGTGGCGTTCGCCCTCGGGGATCTGGTCGGCGTTCACCCAGCGCACGGCACGTACATCGACGAAGGGCTCCTCGTCGCAGCCGTGATCGCAACTGTGTACCGGATAGCTCCAGTAGCTGTAGAACCAACCATCGGGGTCGGGTGGGTGTGCCCACTGCTGAGTCGATCGTTCGAAGAAGTCCGTCTCACTGTGGCGGCTCACCTCGTCGCGGGCCTCATGTAACCAGTTGACAGCTCCACCTTCGTAGGCGGAGCGGCCGCGGCGCAGGATGCGAACCAGGGGAGTGTCCGGTGGCTGGAGGCCGGGGCACTCCATGTCAATGGGCGCAAACATATCCAGCGGATAACCGCTGAACGGGGGCAGTGTTGGGGGCTCAGACATTGCCAGGCCTATGAGCTGGTGGTAGTTCGTCCGGCCCTTCAATGGTCAGGACGATCACCAACTGATCATCTTCGCAGCGCAGCCGAGACCAACCGTCGGTCTCGGTGTTGATGCCCTGCTCACGTGCGACGTTCTCGGCCATCGCGCGTGCGACGTCGAAGTCCTGCCAGTTCCCGCCGTGAGGCGATTCGCATGGCACGGTGAACCGGTGCTCAGTGATTGTCCGAACCGTGTGCGTTGCGTTGGCCATGAGCCGAATTCCTCTCGGGTTGTGGATGTGGCGTCAATGGAGATTTCAGAGTGCTTCGGCTGATCCATCGGGGTGTCGCAGGATCACCTGAAGTTCGTCCTCGTCGACGGTCTCGGTTTCGTCGCTGACCAAAAGAAAGTTGTCGCAAATGAACTGGTCGACATCGTCAGTACGTTCCTCCCGGCTTTCGGGGAGTCTGCCGGTGTAGGTCTGTACCACTCGGACCAGGTAGCTGCGTTCGATAGTGACTACCTCAGGGTCGTGCTGGCTGCAATAACTGGCATCGTCGGGAGCCGGATTGGTGCACGCAGTGGACCTCGCTCCGTCGTCGAACCCACATATGAAGGAGGGCTGAGTTGTCGTGTTCTCAGTGCTGCTCTCTTGGCGAGCTAGTTGCTTCATGACCACCTCATCGAGTTCTCTATTTTAGAGAATATCGGGACACTCTGACATCTCTGGCCGATGGGCTCGCCAGCGATTAGGGGCAGCAGACTCGTTCGTGGGCCTAGAACGATGCTTTCGCACCTGCGGTTTTGGAATCATCGGCTGCGGCCAGGACCAATTCGGCGAATTCAGTCATATTGGATACGCGCTCACCTGGCAGGTGTCGGTTGTACGGCTGGTCGTAGACAACGGCGCGGCGACCGTTCTGGCGCAGTTCCTCGATGATGTGTGGTGCGTCATCGATGTAGATCTGGCAGCCGACCACGCTCTTGCGCCGCTCAAATCTCAGGTCGTCGGGCAAGATTTCGTGTTCTGTCAGCCAGTCGATGGTTTCGCGCGCGATGCGCTGCTCGTCGCGCGACTGTGAGTAGCGTCCGCCGGAATGCCGGGCGGTCACGATCGATACGCGATGGCCGGCAATGCGCAAGCGCCTGATAGCCGCGGCGGCTCCGGCGTCAAGCAGCGCTAGTTTGCGCAGGCCTCCGCTGTCGCGCAACTGGGCCATTGCCTTCGACGCGGATTCATCGTCAGGAAACCAACCGAGCTCCACTAGGCCGTATTTGGTGGGTCCGCTCGCCGATCCGTCCATCGTCAGCCCCATGCTCTGGCCAACGGCGGCGACTCCGGCCATATAGTCGGCCAGCACTCCGTCGATGTCGATCCCGATGTGTAGTGCGCTGTCAGCCGTTGCTTTTCCTGAGGCTTTTCGCTGCCTCTTGCTCGGCGACGTGCTCCCTGATCAGTTTGAGCATCTCGTCTTCAGGGGTGTTGAGCGCCTTGGCGATGCTCACCATTTCTGATACGCGGCAGGGCCGTTCGCCACGCTCGATGCGGGAGTACACGCTGAGATTGAGCCCTGCGCGTCTAGCCACTTCACCTTGTTGAACCTCGCCCCGGCGGCTGCGGATTGCTGCGCCGATGGCTGAATCCGTCAGCAATAGTGGGCCGCCTGCCCTCTTGGGTGTGGCGGAGTCGGTGCGCATAAGGCATGCCTCCTGGTATACAACGCAAGTTCTCTAAAACGGAGAATACACCACGGCTTGTCTGAACAGCGGTGCCAGACGCGGCTGCCCTTTTGTCGCACCTCGCGCCGCGGGCTGCTGTAGCCGCTGGTTTTTGCCACCCTCCCCACGCATCGAGACCGGCCGCCTGGCCGGCTGGCTTGGCGAAGAAGGAGTTGCGGTGGCCGGGAATTCTGCCGATGGCCGACAGGCCGAGGGGCCCAAGCATGCACGCAATCGCACCGATACAGCAGTGCCTTGGTACGTGACCACCGGTCGCCAGATCAAAGGGTACAAGCGTGAACTCAATCGCATCGACGAAGCACTGTCGCGTCAGGATGTGCGCGGTGTCGGCTCGCCCCTGACTCGTCTGCGAGGGTCACTGTCGGTCAGCCTCGTGGGCGGCGTGCTTGTTCTCGTGGCAGCCTTCATCGTCTCGCTGATCAACCCCAAGCCCGATTCGGGCGTCGCCGCGATCATGACAACTCGTTCCGGCGGCATCTTCGTTCAGTTCAACGGCCGGCTGCACCCAGTAACCAACCTGGCTTCGGCACGCCTGATCGTCGGCAAGCCAGAGGAAGCCAAAGTGGCCACCGACGCAGCGCTGCGTTCGCTGCCCACCGGCCCGCTCATGGGCATCCCCAGCGCGCCGAATCTGTTGTCGCCCCGAACTGATGAAACAGCGGTGTGGACCGTGTGCGACTGGCGTGACACCGCGGTACCGCTCTCGCTGCTCAAGACCGGCGACATCACCACAGCTGTGATCGCCGGAGACGACATGCTCGATGGTGGAACTGATCTGGGAAACACCCGCGCGGTGTTGGTTAAACCCGCTGGTGACCCGACGCGGTTGTGGCTGCTGTATCGGGACACTCGGGCAGAAGTCGGTCGCGGCGACTATGCCGCCCAGGCCGCGCTGGGCCTGACACCATCGCTGATCGAATCCGCAGTGACCGTCTCTCCCTCGCTGCTCGCCACGATCGCTCCCTCGCCGGTGCTCACCGCGCCAAGGCTCGTCAACCAGGGCCAGCCCAGCCCGACAGTGAACGGTTCAGCCATCGGCGATGTGCTGACAGTGACAACCGCCTCAGGGGCGCGGGCCTTTTACCTGGTCGGGTCTGGGGGAGTACAGCAAGTCAGTCCTGTTCTCGCGCAGATGATGATCAACACCGGAGCCGCACAGAAGCTCGTCGACGACCCGGCCTCGGTGCAGGCGATGCCGCGGATCGCAATCGTGGACGATTCACGTTTCCCCGCGCAGGTGCCGACGCTGGTCAGTGAGCCCGCTCTGTGCTGGAGCTGGACCAAGACAGTTGGTGAGCTCACAGCTCATACCCGGATTTTCACCAATTCGCGGATGCCAGTTACCGAGTCGGGTCGGGTGGCGGCAGTACACCTACTGCCGAACAACGGAACCACTGATCAGGCGACCGATTCAATCACCCGTCCCGGTTACGGCTGGTACGCGCGCATCACCGGCGACAGCACCGATTCAGTTGCAGCGGAGCAACTGCTGTGGATCGACCCCAACGGAACTCGATTCCCCATCGACGTGGTAATCGCGCGCAACGGCGGAGTCTCGTATGACCCAACCGTCAAAGCGCTGGGATTCGATTCGATTTCGCCCACACCGATTCCGGCGGCTGTTGCCAAGCTCTATGCCCCTGGCGCGACCTTGTCGATCAAGAACGCCCAAGTCATGCAAGGAACCATCAACCCCTCATCCCAGGTTCCGAATCCGCCTTCTACGCAAGGGCAACCGCCGCCGCCCCCGCCTTCCGAAGAAGAAGAGCAAGAACCCTCGTCCCCACAACAACCGGGCCCGCCCACCGCTGATCCCGCGGCCAATGCAAGCGGTGAGACCGCCACGCCTGTGCCCGCCGTCAACGATCCCTCAACTGCCGGTCGCTGACCGCCAAGGAAGGAACACTCATGTTTACCGTTTTCCGGGCACCGCCGCGAGAGTCAGTTCAGCTGTCGCCCACCGGTGTGCAGATCAAGGAACCGCTCGGCTTGCCCGCTCCGGACAAGCGGCCCATTTGGCTTCGCGCAATGCCTTTGATCATGGTCGCCGCGATGATCGGCATGGTGGTGATGTCACTGGTCACCGGTCAGCGCGCCATCGTCACCATGCTCTCCAGCATGCCGCTCATGCTCATGATGCCGCTGATGTACGCCATGCAGATGCGCAACCAGGGCAGCAGCAGCGGGGGCGACATCGACCAAGAGATAGAGGAATACGATCTCGAACTGCGCGAGAGGCGTTTCGAGATCTACGACCAGGGCCGCGCTATGCACGACCTACGTACCATGTGCTTCCCGCATCCGGCTGACCTTCTGTCGCTGGTCGGCACTCACGAGATGTGGCAGGCCGACCGTAATCTCGACATAGGCCGGGTAGTTGCGCCAGCCGATGAATCGGACCCGGACGTCAAGAATCTGACGTCCAACCCATACCTGCGTGCCCGTGTCGGGATCGGTGTGGCGCCCTTGTATCCCAAGCTGATCCAGGCGGACGACGTCGTCCCCGAGATGCAGGAACCAGCAACAATGGTGCGCTACGACCGCGCCACCAAAACGTTGTCTGTAGTGGCAAACCTTCCGATCGATGTGCGGCTCAACGAGTTTCCTGCCTATGCGATGCGCGGTGACGAGGAAGGCAGGCTAGGGCTTGTACGGGCCATGCTTATGTCGCTGGCATTCAACCATCGGCCCAGTGATCTGAACATCGGCGTGGTGACCAACGACCCCAAGACGTGGGAATGGGTGAAGTGGCTGCCACACACCGAAGATGTGACGCGGGTTGAAAAGGGGCTGGGCGCGCGGCTGCTCACATGGCGCAGCCTCGACGAATTCGCAGCGATGCACGCGGCGCAGATCGAGCGGATGCGCAACGAGGACAGCGACGAGCGCCCACCACACCTGCTGCTAATCATCGATCTGCCCGACGCGATGGTGTCCTGGCCGGCGAACATCTCCGGCGGAGTCAACGGCATGACCTGGTTCGTGGTGCGCTACGGCCAAGACCTGGTCACCGACCCCGTCAAGATGAAGAGCCGCATTCTGCTCAAGGACGGTCGCGTCTCAACAGTCGACGACTACGACGCGGCTGCCGCGGACTCGGTGACGATCGCGCAAGCCGAAGTATTCGCGCGGGCCATGTACAAGTGGCGCCCACGCAACTACGGCGTCAACGGAGCTGTGGTTGACGATCGCCCCGACCACATTCCGGACTTCTTCGAAGTACTCGAGATCGGCGATATCGAGACCCACGACTTGATCGAAGTGTGGAAGCGCAACGCCTACACCGATGAAATCAAGGTTCCGTTCGGCTACTACCGCAAGGGCGACGAACTTACCTCAGAGCTGACCTACCTGAACTTCTACGAGGAGAACCGCGACGGCAACGGCCCGCACGGCGCGGTGGCCGGACGTACCGGATCGGGTAAGTCGTACTTCCTGCGCGCGATAGTGCTGGCGCTCATCGCCATGTACGGCCCGGACAAAGTCGCACTGATCCTGGCCGACTTCAAGGGCGGCGCAACGTTCCTGGGAATGGACGGGCTGCCACATGTCGTGGCATCCATCTCCAACCTTGAGAACACGATGGAGCTGGTCGACCGACTCGGTGCGGTGATCAACGGCGAAGTGAATCGCCGCGAGGAGTTCATCACCACCGAAAAGGGTTGCAAGGACATCTTCGACTACCGGGAGCAGCAGAAGAAGCACCCGAACGATCCAAGCTGGCCTCCGCTTCCGGACTTGATCGTCATCATCGACGAGTTCGGTGAGTTCCTCAAGGAGCGTCCCGGCTACTTGGATCTGTTGATCCGTGTTGGTCGCGTTGGTCGCTCGCTGGGCATGCACCTGGTGATGTGCAGCCAGTTCATCAACAAGGACGTGATCGGTGACCTCTTTGAGCACTTGAGTTTCCGCTACTCGCTGTCGGTCAACAGTGCGAGCTATTCCATCGCGATGCTCGGTACCGACGACGCAGCGACGATGGTGGGCAAGAAGGGTGGACTCAAGGGAAAGATCCTGCGCAAGTTCACCACTGACGCAGCTCCCGTCGAAGTGGCTGCATTCCACCACGAGGCCCCCTACATCCGACGAACCGTGACAGAGCGTGCCCGCTCCCGGGCGGACGGCTCAGGTGCAGTTGCAGAGCCTGTAGTTCCGTTCACGCTGTTCACTACCCGGGGATTCACTCCGGAGGTCGAAGAAGACACGGTGGAGGTCACCGAGGAACAATTCGGCGAGAAGATGGCCGACGTGCTCCTGGAGAAGGCCTCGCGACTGTCCGATATGCGCACCTTGGACCTGTGGAAGCCATCGCTGCGCGAGCCTTTGTCGCTGCCGACGCTCAATCTGACCCGAGAAGTCAAGGGGCTGAAGATCAGGGTGGGCGACCTCGATGCCCCCGAGAAGCACACGCGACTGCCGTGGTTCATGGACTTCGGCGGGAACATCCCGCACCAGGTGATCGCCGGTGCAGGCAAGTCGGGGCGTACCACGCTGCTTCAGACACTGGTCGTGTGCGGCTGCATTCAACACGGACCGGAGCGTTTGGCATTCATGCTCGCCGACTACGGCACCGGCAAGCTCGGAGAGGTCAAAGACAGCCCCAATGTCGCGGCGTACGCGCGACCGGAAGACGACGAAACCACCGCGCGCATTCTCGGTGAGGCTTCACGCTTGATCGAAGTGCGACGCCGCGAGATGGTTGACCGCCAAGCATCCTCGGTTGACGCATATTTGGCGTCCAAGGCCAATGCCCCTGTGGCAGATGACCCGTATGGGTACGTGATTGTGGCCATTGACGGCATTGGTGGATTCCTCGGTGAGAAGGATGACCGCGCTGTGCGTGCGCAGCTGCTGCGCCCGATCCTCGATAAGGGTGCCGCTGTGGGTGTGCACCTGGTGTACACCGCGGACTCGGGAGGGTCGGGTAACGCGGGCAACGTGACTCACTACACCGCGGAGGTCAACGGCGGTGTTCAGCTGCCGTCGACGGACTACGCCGGGGCCAAGGTTTCTTCCGAAGTGCGCTTCACCCTGAGCGAGCGTATTCCGGTGGATCAGCCTGGTCGGTCTTTGGACCCGCTGACACTGCTGCAGTGCCGCACCGCTGTTCCGATCTTCCGGGAGATCGAAGAGGACGGTTATGTCAAGGGTATGAAGGATTTCAAGATCCACGATCATGGTGAAGAGATTCGGAACTTGTGCCTGCATCTGTCAGCTGAACTGGCCGAGCAGCGCGTGGTCAGGGTGCTGCCGGCAGACCCGGTGATCGACTACGAGCAGGTGTGGTCTGCCTTCGCTCCGCTCAGCGACAAGGACCGCCACCCTGTGAACACGATCATCCCGCTGGGCGTGCGGATGGACACGTTGTCCTTGGCTCCGGTCCCGAACTTCTCGCAGAACCTGTTGGTCTACAGCGAGAAGGGCGCCGGCAAGACCAACTTGCTGCGTAGCGTCATGGAGTCGGTGATGCGTCAATTCACCCCGAAGGACGCGATCATCATTGTGATCGATCCGCTGCGACAGCACCTTGGAGAACGAGATCGTCTGTACGAGCGAGGATTCGTCAAGCCCGCCAAGTTCCGGGAAGTGGAGCGCGACGGAGCGATGGTTCGCGAGCGGATACGTCCACCGGGATATGTCACCAGCGCCGAGGACATCGCTGACACGGCGGAGATGTTGGTCAAGCTGATGGGGTCGCGCCGTCCCACCGATGATGCGACCGCCGAGCAACTGAGCTCGCGGACGTTCTTCACCGGACCCGAGGTATACGTGTTTGTCGACAACTTCGCCAACATGTCCAAGGGGCACTCGGCCAAGTCGGTGTTCGATGAGGTGCGATACGGCGGCGTGAGCGTCAGTGAACTGCTCGCTACCGGAACGGACCTCGGCGTGCACTTCATCGTCTCGGATAGCAGCAGCGGGTTCGCGGGCAGGGTGAAGTCATCTGAGTTCCTGGTGGCGTTGCGCGAGAACATGATGGCGCCAATCCTGCAGCTGGCCAGCCCGCCGTCGTCCGGCGATCCCATCGGTCAGGCGTATCACCTCAAGCCGATGCGCTGGCGTGCCGGACAGGGGCGGATCATCGTCGACGCCGACGACTACGTGATGGTGCAGACCGCACGAATCGACGTCGACGCGGTGGCCCGGCGATTGCAGCAAGAGCAGCAGGCGCTTCGGCAGTCTGCATAGCATCGATGTTGCTCAGCGCAGCGCCCCGGTACCTGTGAAAGGCCCCGGGGCGCTGTGTCGTTCGGATCCGTCTATGGAACCGCAACGGCGAAAGGCTCGGCCCTATCGGCTCTGAGGGTCAGTGATCCTTCACCGACGGTGACGATTATCTGGAGAAGGGGATGCGGGTCGACTGGAGCCAACCATACGGCCACCGGAAACTCTGTAGCCGCTCCCAGCGAGGACCGCGGCACCAGCACGCTGGCTGCCGCTGCGGACAAAGTCCCAGCGACTTTCACAGCCTCGTCCGGACCGGCGTGTGCCTTGGGATCGACAATTACAGGAGATGCCACGGCGGCGAGCACACTGGCGACTCCGTGTTGTGGGTCCAAGAGGGCCGCAGGGTTCAGAGTGCCCTGCGCCGGCCCGGTATCGACGAATGTGCCGTTGGCGTCCTGGATCCACAAATCCGCCTCTACGGTCTGGAACTGCGTCTGGCTGTAGTCTCCGTTGATCTTCAGCGTGGCGTTTCCCCGCGCTGCAACGGTCGGGGTGAGGGTCACGTCAGCGGCGTAGGCCTTCGCCAGCAGATCTGTAACTCCAGTACTGGAGAACATCAGGTGTGCGGACCGCATCGCCCGGGCTGTTGCTATCGCAGCATTCATCAATTGGTTCACATCAAGGTGGGTTTCGGCTCCTGCCGTCGCGGAAACATAAGCGCTGGCCGCCGTGTTCTCGCTGGGCCGCTGTTGTTGGCATCCGACAGCCGGGAGCGCGACGGCGGCGCTGAACCCGACAGCGGCTAAACGCGTAAGTGTGTTTGTCATGGCGGGCACCGTAGATCCCGGTCAATGAGGCCGAAGGGTACGGCACGTCGAGCCGTTCAGCAGGCGCCGTAGAACTGCTGCATGGTGGCTTTCTCGGCAGCCGTCACTGTCAGCCGGTACTTGTTCTTCACCATCACCTGCCGCTTGACGTACGTGCAGTCGAAAGCTGTGTTTTCCGGCAGCCACTGATCGGCTGATTTCTCGCCCTTGCTCTCGTTTGAAGATCCGTTGACGGCAAGCAGATTCAGTGGATCATTCGCGATCTTCTTGAGTTCGGGCAAGTCCCAGGTCGCTGCGCCGGAGACCCAGACGTTCGCCAAACTCACCAGATGATCGATCTGTACGAGAGCGGATGTCTTCTTGCCGTAGACGAATGAAATGACCTGCCCGGTGTACGGGTCGGCAAGTGTTCCGGACATGACTTTGCATGAGCCGGAAAGGGTTATGCCGGTCAGGTCGCGCTGCAAAATATCGTCCCGGGTGCTGCATCCGTTGTGCCCACCTTCGATGTCGACGTCATCTGTCCACGGTTGTCCGAATCGTGCTCGGGCGTATCCATCTTTGGATCCGGGCGCAGCGACGGTCAGTGTCGATGGATCAGGACTGGGAGTTCCGGTACCGCTTATCGTCGATGCGCTCGGTGGCGCTCCGTCATCGCGTTGTTCCTGGCCGGTGATTTTGCTGAGCTCCGACGATATCGGGTTGTCCTTGCCGAACAAGGTGCCGTTCACGATCAGCACCACAATGACCGCCACGGCGGCCAGCGCGAACAGCGTCTGTAGGAGCTGACTCAGCAGCTTGTCGTTTTCGGGTGGAGATTTCAGCGAGCTCATGGTGGCGCAGTGTGCGGCGGAACCCGGAAACGGATCGCACGCGACACGACAGTGGCCGCGTCGCTATGCATGTCACGTCCCCGATTCACGGTCTTCGTGCGCCGGGCCGCGGCTGGAGGTTTCGTATCGTCGAATTGAGCATGCAGCTGAGCGATGTAAAGCCTGGGCGGACATCTGAGCGGTGATCGTGCAGGAGCGCGAAAAGCTGTTCCGCCGTGGCGGTTTAGTCCGTATCGCAGCATTGACTGCAGATTTGAGCGGGCTTCTGACTGGTCGTGTGAGCGAGGTGCTGATCGACGCACTGAGCGCACCTCTGAGCGTGACATTGAGCGAATCCGGGGCAACGGCAGTCTTGCGCGTACGCACGCGCGTTGGAGACAACTCCACGACCCGGATCCGCATTGGATCGGATCTGCTGATGAAACCGGTCAGCGGGGCAATTGATAGGGGCGATTTGAGCGATGCGTGATCGTGGGTGTGCTCTCGGGCATTTCCGGCAACGCGCCGCTGTCTGGATCGTCGGTCGATCAGCCCTAGATTGCGGCTCGCTTCATCTAGCGCGGACACAACGCGTGAACAACCAGGCGCTGTTCGATCAAGGGAAAGGACGACGGGACATGACCGTTGTTATCGACAACCAACTATTCGTGCAAGGACTCTCAGCAGCCAAGGTCATGGCGTATGCAGGCAACGATGACCCCACGCATGCTGCTGTCGTACTGGGCTCCACGCGCGTCGAGACCGGCGAAGTTGGGACGCAGAACAGCTTGGCGTTCATCGCCTCGGACGGAAACAGTCCGGGCCAAGCGATCTTCGGCTGTGACGGAACGCTGCCTCTGGTGAAGTTCTCGACCGATCAGGCTTCCCAGTTGCTGTCGGCAGCCAAGAACGCGGCGTCGGCCGTCAAGAAGATCGACAAGGAATCCCAGTGTGATGTCGAGTTGTCGGTCGTCGATAACGGCTCCACGCTGCTCATGCGCACACTCACCGACGGAGCCCCGGGAGAAGCGGACTCGCGGCACTACATCCCGTTGCAAGACGTCGACGACTTCCCGATCGCATCGACGATCTCGCGACTGTCGGCCCGCGGCGCCAAGGAAATTCTGAGCACGCGCGGTCTTGGTGACGACCAGATGACGGCACCGCTGAAGGTCGGCAAGGTCCAGGCGTTCGGCTCGGACGTGATCAAGAAGATGAGCGCCATCGCCGCGGTATTCAAGGAACCCGTCGAGCTGTACACGCGAGAGCACCCAGCATCGATTGTCACTCTCACGTGTGCCGGGGTGTTTCGAGCGGTGCTGTCTGCGCACACGTATCACCCGGATCTGGACGTTGACGACCCGGAAGTCCCCGTAGCCGTCTCCCTCGGAATGGATGAAGAGGACGATGAGGATCACGATGCCGCATGATCAGGTTGAATGTCACGTCACGTCCCTCTGTCGAAGGAGGCATCGATGAGCTTCACCGTCGAGACCGGCGACTTGTTCGCCCATCCAGCTGAGGCATTGGCGCACGGAGTGAATTGCCAGGGCGTCACCGGGGGCCTGGCCTCGGTGATGGCGGACCGCTATCCCGACGCGATGACTCAGTACGTCATCCTTGCGCAGCAGGGGCGGATCACTCCCGGCTCGGCTGTGTTCACCCGTAACACGGGTCGTGACGCCGGGCTGGGCCGCCCCATCATCCACTGTGCGAGTCAGAATCAGCCGGGTCCCGATGCGACCGAGCAGTGGCTGCGCGCATCTCTGACTCAGGGGCTAGACCTTGCGCATAAGCAGGGGATCAGCTCCGTGGCGCTGCCGCTGATCGGCGGCGGCATCGGAGGACTCGACCCTGGGGTGGCCGAGCGGATTATTCGGGAGGTCGCAGAGGCTTCGCCGGTCGCTGTGACGCTGGTTCTGTTCGGCTGATCGTCCGAGCCCTACACCACTTACGTACAAACTGTACGAAAGTGGTGTAGGTTCTCTGCTATGACGAACGACTACGAGTTCTTCGCCTACGACGGGGGACAGCTCAAAGCGGCCGCGATAGAGATATTCGCCTACCCGATGGGTGATCTGACGGTGCGCTCCATCGATGGGGCAGATCTCGTCCCGGGTGTGCAGGTGCTCTGGGTGCACACCGCGGCGCCGGACTGGACGGTCGTGTTCAACTGGGCGGCGTTGACGGCGCAGTACCCGCACCGAATCTTGGGGATGCCGTTCCTGCCCAGCGCCCGCGGCGACAAAGACACGCCCTGCCCGGCGCACACCAACGCGCGCCTGGCCGCGCTATCAGGAATCACCGGGATCGTCACCATCGACCCGCACTCGCCGGTGTGGCTGGACACGCTGCGCGCCGTCAACCCCACTGTTTCCGTTCACATGATCTCCTTGGCCGAGGTTGTGGCTGCGGCGGTTGACGCTGGCGACTACCTCGGGGTGATCGGTCCGGATGCCGGCTCGCTGCGGCGCGCGAGCACAGTCGCCGCGCAGCTAGAGCTGCCGGTGTCGGTGGCCGACAAGAAGCGCGATCCCGCCACCGGACAACTTCTGGGCTACAAAGCCCCCGCCGAGGTGCAGGATCGACCGGGCCGGTACTTGGTGGTCGATGACATCTGCGACGGCGGTGGAACGTTCGCGCTGCTGGCTCAGGGACTGGGTGACGGGTTCGACCTGGACTTGTGGGTCACCCACGGCGGATTCACCAAAGGCGCCAACGTGCTCACCGACAACTACAGCAGCGTCCACACCACCGACTCGCTGCGCTCGGCAGTAGCGGCCGCCGTGACATCACCCGAGGGCGCGGCAGTACAGATCCACCCACTTGGCCACTACGTGATCGACGTCCTGCACAACATCAGCGAGGAACCGAAATGACTCAGAATTTTTCTGCCATCGAATGGCCGACCAAAGGCACTCTGCTTGAGCGACAAGCCATCTTCATCTACGAGGCCGCGCGGCTACAGGCAGCCGCGGTGAATGCGCCCGTCGTACCGGAGCCCTGGTCGGCGCGCGAGGAGCATTTCCGGGCGCAGTTCCTGGAAATCACCGAGAAGATGATGGGCCCCGACCGGTATACGACGCCTGAACAGGCACACGACAGCTGGTGGCATGCGTACGAGCAGCTGGGGTGGACATACAGGCCTGTGCGCGATGTAGCTGCGAAGACACATCCGGACATGGTCCCGTTCAACGAACTGGGCTGGGAAGAGCGTGTGAAAGATGCCGTGTGGATCGCGCTCTGCGAGATCGCCCGTCAATGGATAGCAGAGGACCAACGATGAACACGCAGGCCAGGACTGCCGACAACACCAACATCCAGGGGGAACCGATGAACGACAAGCAGAACCGTGCGCTGGACACTCTGCTGGCCACAGACGCCTACAAGCTCGATCACCGGCGCCAGTACCCGGACGGAACCGAGTTCGTCTACTCCAACCTCACCGCGCGCGGCACGCGGGTGCCAGGTATTAATGCGACGGTCTTCTTCGGGCTGCAGGCGTATCTACAGCGGTTGATCGAAGACTGGCAGGTGTTCTTCGACCTGACCGCCGACGAACTCGAACCGGTGCTGGCCGGATATGAGCGGTTTGTGACCGCGCTGCTGGGACCGAACACGGTTGGCGTTCAGCACTTCCGCGACCTGCACACGTTGGGCTACCTGCCACTGCGTGTGCGGGCGGTGCGGGAAGGATCGCTAGTACCCTTTGCGGGTTCCGTATCTAACCGTGGAGAACACCGATCCCCGGTTCTTCTGGCTGACCAACTACTTCGAGACGCAGTTGTCGGCTGAGCTGTGGCAGCCGATCACCAGTGCCACCATCGCCTGGAACAACCGCAAGCTGCTCGACGAGTGCGCTGCTGAGTCTGGCGATGAAGCCGCGGTGCAGTTCCAGGGCCATGACTTCTCGTATCGGGGCATGGCTGGAGACGCAGCGGCGGCCGCATCAGGTGCGGGCCACCTGATCAGCTTCACGGGCACCGACGGATTGCCCGCCATCCGCTTCGTTGAAAGGTTCTACTCCGGCAACGGAGCCGCGTTGATCGGCGCATCAGTTCCGGCCACCGAGCATTCGGTGATGTGCGCCGGCGGACAAGACGGCGAGCTGGCGACCTTCGATCGGCTGCTGAGCCTGTATCCCGAAGGAATTCTGTCGGTTGTCTCCGACACCTGGGATCTGTGGCGGGTGCTCACCGAGTATCTGCCCGCGCGCAAGGAACAGATCATGGCCCGTGACGGCAAGCTCGTGATTCGGGCAGACAGCGGTGACCCCGAGCTGATCCTGTGCGGGGATCCGAGTGCGCCCGAAGGTAGCCCGGCGCGCAAGGGTGTGGTGAGTCTGTTGGCCGAGACGTTCGGCACCGTTACCAACGCCAAGGGGTACCGCGAGCTGAACCCGCATGTCGGAGCGATCTATGGGGACTCGATCACCTTTGAGCGCGCCGACGCCATCACCCGGAACCTGATGGTGCAGGGATACGCCTCTACCGCTGTGGTTTTCGGGTTCGGTTCCTACACCTACCAGTACCAGACCCGCGACACTTTCAAGATGGCCGTCAAGGCGACATGGGTTCAGGTGGACGGTGTCGGCCGGGACATCCTCAAAGACCCGGTCACCGATGACGGATCGAAGAAGTCGGCTACCGGGCGGTTGGCGGTGCGCCGCTGGATGAGCGGAGAGCCGTACTTGATCGAGCACGCCGATGCCGATCAGGAAGCCGACAACGAACTGAAGCTGGTGTTCGAGGATGGAAAGCTGTTGCGGCAATACAGCTTCACCGAAGTGCGCGAAACGTTGACCCGTGAGACCGGTGTCTATCAGCGTTACAGCCACTCGAGGAGGCAGCGATCATGAGATCGATGAGTGAATCCAACCTAGCCGTACGCCCAGGGGATCATCCGGTGCACGGCACCTGGCTCAGCGTGGATGTCGTTGCCCTCACCGATGACCCCGAACCGAAGATCGTGCTGATCGAACGTGCCGGTGCACCACACAAAGGCGAAATCACCTTGCCTGGTGGGCTGCTGGCGGCCTGGGACGGCGAGACCGTCGAGCAGTGCGCGCAGCGCATCGTGCGCGACAAAGCCGGCACTGAGTTGACCGGCGGCATCGCTGTCGTCGACGTCGTCAGTGACCCGGGTCGCGACGAACGGGGACACACCGTATCGATCGTCGTGGTGGCCCGCGTCCCCGCCGAGGTCAGGGGCGCAGTGCCAGTGACCCAGATACCGGAGGCAATGCCATTCGGCCACACGGCGATCGCAAGGTCGGCCATCCGGCGTCTAGAGGAGCGCCTGCTGGTCGACCGCGACACCACACGCGCCATGCTCGGCGACGAGACCACCCTCGCCCAAGTTCGCGCGCTGCTCGGTGTCTGCGGCCCGACAACCGCAGGCGCAGCCCGCAAGCGCCTGGACCGCTCACCGCTATACCGCCGAACCGAGGAGCTACGTAAGCCAGCGCCAACCGGCCGGCCAGGGCACGTATACCGATTCCTGGTGTAGGTGCTGCGCCGAGCAAGGCCACGGTCGCCGATGCGCATAGACGGCGCACACCTGCGACCAAACCGCAACGGCTGCAGAAGCTTCACCAGTTGCACGAGCTGACTTTGTCTGATCCTGAAACGGCGCACAGCCAGGCCGATGACCACCGCGTGCGTTACGTCAACGATCCCTAAATCACAGCGGTCTTCGCGCGGTGTAAGGGGCATTACTGAAGCCGCGACACGCCGAGAAAACCGGCATTTGCCGTCTCGGTTGCTTGTCGGTCATGGGGTGTAAATAGTTAGGCAGTCGGCACGAATGCATGCATCTTCGACAGGTAGGGAAGCCCGTCGACGATGCATCCACACCGGCATAGATCAGCAACAGCAACTCAACAGCACCAGAAAAGAGGCACTACCATGACCGCTCCTATCGCTCCTGCCGCTGTTCCTGTGGCAGCCGCTCCAGCAGCCCCCGCTCCAGTGGCAGCCGCTCCGGTGGCCGCAGCTCCAGCACCGGCCGCTGCCCCCGTCGCTGCGGCGCCTGTGGCAGCTGCAGCCGTGCCGACCGCCGCTCCTGTCGGTCTGCCGGCGGGTTACGCGGGCGTCAGTTCTGTCGCACCCAACATCGGCGTTATCCCGAATAGTGGCGGAGGCGGAATTCCGGAAGAGCACTTCAACAAGCCGATCCTTTTCCGGCTTCTGGGCATCGCTCAGCGCACCAGCAAGTACGAGAAGGAGCAGGTCATGGCTCCGACCGTCGACTACATCGTGCTTGATCCGGCCACCGGTCAGTTCACGGAGGCCAAGAACATCACGATCATGCAGAAGAACATCCGCAATGAACTGGTGACCTGCTTCCAGCGCGGCGAACAGGCGGTTACCGGTGTCGCGATCAAGGTCCCTACCAACAATGACAACGACGCGAAGGTTCTGCGAGCGCTGGACGATCAGAACTCGGGATACGCCGCCGTTGGATACAGCGTCGAGCAGGTGATCGGCTTCCTTCGTGAAGCCGCCATCAGCCAATTCCAGTGGTGGACGACGTCCGCCGCCTAATCGGCGAACCGCTGTGTGACGGCATATGAAGACCCGCACTCGCAACTGGGTGCGGGTCTTCTGTCGTCATAGGTGTTGCGCTCTGCATGCACCACGCATTAGACCTAGCATCTCGCATGAATATCACTGCCAATGAAAGGCACTTTGAATCATGACTGCCCTCGATAGCACTACCTACCTCCGGCCGATCAATGCCGATACGGGAGCCCCGACGTTGGCGGTGTACTTCACAGCTGCGCTGTTCGACATCCTGCGCGCTCACGAGTACGACCTCGCCAAACAAACTGATGAGCTCGCAGCTGACGTACGCGATGAGCTGGACCGTCTTGGAATCGGTATTCGCCCAACGATCACGCATGGCCGCATCCGCATCATGCAGGAGATTGAGCCCGACGAGAGCGGCGTGAATCAGACACCGATGGTGTTCTCCACGGTGATCGCCTATCTCACCGACGCTGAACCGGACGACCCGCGACTGTCCGCGTTGGCCGAGGGATTTTTCGGAGAACGAGTCGATGCCCATGTTGAGTTCGAAATCCCCACGACCGCCAGCGAAGCCGCGCTGCAGGAGGAAGAGCGCACCAACGCAGAAGCGGCGCGCCGGTACACCGCGAAGGCGGACTCTGAAAGGGCTGCAGCTGCTGAGAAATATGCCAAGGCGGGTGCCAATCCCTTCGACTCCGAAGTGATCGGGGACATGAGAAACCTGTTCGACTGAGCTACCGGAAGGCCGGAGGCGGGTGCAGGAAGCGCCCCCGTCTCCGGCCTTGTTCATGTCATAGGTCTGTGTCCCCATTGCCCGGCCTCAAATCGCGCGGGCGGAAAGGTGTTGCCGCTGTGAAGCGCACTGTCGACCCTGCTGCGAGAACCCCCGATCGAATCGCTGCGGATGTCTTCCTGACCCGTGCCAAGAAGTTGGAGGGGATGGGTAAACATGCTGAGGCCCATGAGCTTCGAACGCGAGCCAGGCAACTTGTCGGGGACGTGACCGGCGGCTCTCGGGAGTCGACGAGAGGGGAGGGGGCAACGTGTCCCGCCATGTTTGCGCGTGTCGCGCGCCGAGTGTTGTCTACGCAACGCAACTGACCTATTCTCCATTTTAGAGAAATTGGAATAGGTGGTAGTCATGTTCAGAACGGCAGCTTTTCGCCGCATGGCGTTGGCGGGAGCGTTGACGACGGGTGTCGGCGGTACCGCTACAACCCTTGTGCCTGGCATGAATCACTGGCCGACCGCGTCGGTGGCCGTTGTTGTCGCCGTGGTCACTGCTGTCAGCGGTATCGTGAGAAAGCTCCTGCACGTCGCCCTGATCGCCATCATCGTGACCGGGACCTTGCTCGTCGTCGACACCGTGACGGGCGGGAACATTCAGCGCGATCTCAACCTCACCTCGCTGCTGAGTCTGGGGTCCGAACCACGCAGCGAGAAGGGCTGAGGAACATGGACTTCAACACACCATTGCAGAGCTTGCATGGCTGGCCTGCGGCAGCGGTGCTCATCGCCATCGTCGTGGCGATCGCTGCTGTTTTGATTGCCGGGATATGCCAGTGACCCGCCGCCTGGTCCCCCGCATCGTGGCGGCATCGCTGATCTTCGGTGGCGTGGCTGGATCAGTGGTGGGGTGCAGTACGGACACCCTGCTTCCCGGGTTCGAGAGCCCTGCTACACCAACGACGAGGCCGATTCCGGTCCCGGCGCCAGAGACGAAAACCCCCAATGTCGATGGCGGGTTCAGCACCTACTGGATGCTTCTTCCTGGTGGCAAGGAGAAGGTGCTGTGTTACGAGCACGCCTATGACGGCGACCCCCGCTACAACCATGTGAACGGCGTTGCTGCCGACTGTGATTGGAACGATAAGCAGCCGGTCGCCGGTGGTGACAGGTGAGCGTCCGCGTCCGGTCACGCCTCGTGCCTTTCATGGACGGCGCGGTGGCGGTTTCTCTATTCCGACTCACTCCACGAGAGCGCGCGACGCTCGCGCTTTCGCAGATAGCTAATGACGCCGGAGCTCAGGACTATCGACGGTGGCGCCGCATCGGTGCGGCCAATCAGGCGGGCATCTTTGTACTCGAAATAGGCCTTCTGGCCTTTACCTGTACGGCACTTCCGCCACTAGCGGCAAGTTTTATCGGCACCCTCTTTCTCACGTTCGAAGTTGTGATACAACACCGGACCCGCAGTGGCCTTCGTCGCGTGGCCAGAGTGTGCGAATCCACAGCGGACACAGCATGACCGGCGGCGTCGACAGCGGGGCGGTCAAAACTCCACCACTCGTGGGCGATATGGCGTTGTGGCCACGCGTTCGGCAGGCCATCTATGCGACCGCGCTAAGCCGCGCGGATGTGCAATGGCGGTTTCCTGAGTGTCACAAGAAGAACTGCGGCGCCGACCATGGTGACGTTGATTTCGTGGTGCGAATGGTTCTCGATGGCGTCGCAGACTCGGTGCTCAAAGAGCTGCTGTGTCGCGCCGTGACCGAGCCGGACGACGGTGAGCCTATCCGGGCCAAAGCGATTGCAGGAAAGAGCTGATGCGCATTCTGATTACCGGCAGTCGCCGCTGGAAAGATCAGGCCACAATCGAAACCGCCCTCCGCGAAACTGCAGCCGATCTCCACCCGAGAACGGTGACGGTGGTGCATGGTGCATGCCCCTATGGCGGGGCGGACATCATCGCAGCCGCGATTGGCGACAGGCTTGGGTTCGTGGTCGAACCTCATCCAGCGGCGTGGCAAGTACACGGTAAAGCCGCTGGCCCCTTGCGAAACCAAGAGATGGTCGACCTTGGTGCCGACGTCTGCCTTGCTTTTCCTGACGCGGATTCTCGCGGTACCTGGGACTGCGTCAGGCGGGCGGACGCCGCGGGAATACCTGTGATCGTCGATTCTGGCGCTGGCCCATACATCTACACCAAACGCGAAAGCAGGCAGACCCAATGATTCCGATTCCCATTGTTGTTCCAAGCGGATCCAGCGGCGAAGGACGAGATCCCGCCGCGTCGGACCTGGCCATCGCATCGCTGGTGTTCAGTGCGGTGACCGGGCTGTTCATGGCTCTGCGCTGGTTAGTGCGCACACGAACAAGCGAGTTCTTATGCGCACTTGAGTACGACGATCCGCGGCGTGTGGGTTGTGATCGCTTCGGTATGTCGAGCTACGACATGATTCATGATTTCTCAGCTGTGCTCGGCTGGACCGCCTTCGTCTTCGCATTCGGTATCGGGCTGCTAGCCGGACCATTCCTCGCGAGTCGGCAATGGCTGCGAACCTCCCGCGGGTTGGCGTTTGCGCTATATGCCGCCATCGGCGCGCTAGCACTGATAATCCCGACGCCAGGCCCTGAGTACCTCGACCCAATCCGGTACGCGATGCTGGTCTTGTGGGGGTTGTCGGTGATCGCCTACTCCGTGATGGGTCTACGTGCAGCTGCCCGGATCGCCAAGGATCTAAACCAGGAGGCTGAATCCGGGGAAGGGCATCCCGGAGCGCAGGAGAGCTGACGTGAGTGCCAAGGACGCACATTGGCTGGAGGCGCAAATGCTCGCGTCAGCTCGGCGCCTTGCCGCGCGCGATCCACGCCTGCTGTCGCCGGTTGGCCGCAGCCTCCGCGACGACGCGATCGCGCTGCTTGCGCGTTGTGAGGGGCGTGACGGCCGGCACCTCCGACTGGTCACCGACTAGCGGAAGACCGGGCGCTGAGTGGCCCTGTTCTGCGTCGTGAAGGCGAGGATAGGATCAGCGCGAGCGGTTTGGGGCGGATATTAGGGGCCATTCCCAATGCGTAGAGGGGGAGTGCATGATCAGGACGGTGTTTGGAGGTGCGGCAGCTGCGCTGCTGGCCGCCGCTCTGGTGGGGAGCGTGCCGCTGTGGCGAACCCCCGGACAGCTACCCGATACACCGTTGGACTGGCGGGCGAATCTGGCAGATTTCCAATTCCGGTGGACAGCCGAGCCGGGGATAGACCTTGCGTCCGGGCCCGCGGTGCCGTTACGTGCGTATGTGGAGTCCTGGCGCGTTGTGCTGATGGAGTCGAACATGGGTGCGGCATACCCGGGATTTGAGGCGGCAGTTCCGGAGAACCAAGAGCTCACCTACGAAAATTTCATACAGCCCCGCGAGGTCCCGCCGTACATGCTGACCAGCACACGGCCGACATTGGACGAATCCTACGGCGATATCTATCGAAGTGATCAACAGCGATACACCTCAAAACGCTTCTACGGCAATGAGTTACTTCACATCCAGTCGTTGAAGAAAGTTCCCGGAGGATGGCAGGCCTACGTGTGCGATGGGTTGTACAAGATGTTTCGTGATGACGGCGATAGATACAGCCCGGTGACGACCCTGCCCGGCTGGGAAGGACAACCCAGTGAGCCTCTCAAAGACATTCGGCTCTGGCACGTCGAGATCAGCGACGCCGAAGGGGCAGTAACGGCCCGCGATCAGGAAGGTGATGCTTCGCAGCCGGCACAAAACGTGTTCACGCCATGGCGGATCCGCGGTGCCGATCCAGACAGCGGCTGGGAATCTCACCCGGATCTGGCCGGCAGCGATCACTCGGAGAGTTTTTCGGAGTTTGGCCGCCGCCGCCAGCAGTGCAGCGACTCGATGCCCGATGGTCCCGATGCTCGAAAAGCTAAAGCGCAGTGGACAGTTACCAAGCCGAAGGCTGAGAAAGCGATTCCTGGCTGGCCCGGGCTACCCAGCATGTAGGTCCGCTACTTACGGTGCGGCTTGACGACCTCGAAGTCATCGGCAGTCAGCCAAGGCATCGCGATGGCTGCGCCTTCATCGTCAGAGAACTCGACTAGGTATCCGGTAGGTTTACCGGGCAACTCGGTAATCACGAGCACCGTTCCGATGCTCCCGGCGGGCAGAGTCACATCGCGACAATCGGCGTATGCCAGGGCTTCATCACGTTCATCTTTGGCGCGGAGCTCGCGTCGTAGTTTGACGACATCGAGTTCACTGGGAGGACCTTCGTCAGCACGATCAACAGCTCCCACTTGCCCCTTCTTCCTGGTCGTTCCAGCGCACCCATTTAGCGATCGTCTTCATGTCGTGATCGGTCATGAACGTTATCCGGCCGCGGATGGATTTCGGAGTGATCACCGTGGTTGATCCTTCGCGCCGGCGCACTACGCTTTTCGTGGTGCGGTCCACGCGGTCACTGCCGCACACAAATTCCGAATCGCAGGCGCATTGAAAGCTTGGAGTCCAGAGCAGGGGAGAGGCTTGCGGAACCAACGCCATCACAGCGTCAGATTCCCAGCCCGGCTCAATGCCCGTACCGGTGAACCCGTGACGGGGAAGTCGATACTCGCGTGGCATATCGAGCTCAGTGAGGATCGGGATGTCTGGCAGGTCACCTGCCAAGGCGTCGGTAAAGGCTCGAAGGACCGCGACACCGGGGTGCGACAGAACCAGCCAGCGCACATCGATTCCAACGCTCACCGCTTTGGAGATTAAGCTGCAGAGCTCCGGTGACCAACGCTGACTCCAAGGCTCCAGATACCGAGTTACACCCTGCGTCGCCAAGTCGATCTCACAGGAGGCCCCCGGAGCGCCTGAGCGATGCCGGCTCAACACGTCCTCAAAACCGAGAATCCAGACAGGACGGGCGGCCGTGAAAGGGACCATGCGCAGCGCTGGGAGCGTTACAGCTGGGCAGGGCCGCCCGTCAACTCCGCGGTGATCCGCCATGACCCACGCCTCGTGGTCCAGGCCGCCGTACCACGCAGTCCTCACAAGCCGGCACCATGGGCAGATCGCAGGGCCTTGCGGAGAGAGGGCCAAGTGCCAGTGGTTACCGTCTGGGCAGGGAAAGGGATACCACGGCTGCCGAATGCGACCCTGAAACTCCGCTTCCAGCTCGCGCTTGCGGGCCTCTGCGCCGGCGTCTGCGGCCTTCCGTGTTGGGAATTCGGGCTCGGCGCTGTAACGGCATGTCACGCGGCTGCCTCCTTTGGTCTGCCCCAGTAGACCAGGGTGAACGCTGTGTCGGTGCTCGGACGAGCCGCGAACCAGTGACCGTGCCATTCGCCTTCGTTGTCACACGGATCGCCGTGGCGACCGCACCATTTGATGCGCGGTTGGTAGTACAGGTGGACTTGCTCGACGATGGTCTCCTCACCGTCGCGCCGCGCGCTCCCACCGCACTCTGTCAGGTCCGCCAGTAGTTCATTCACTTCCAGACCGTGACCACGATGGATACGGCACCAGCCGAGATCGGCGCTCACGAAATCTGCGGGATACTTCACGATGCCTCCGAATTCCGAGGGGTTGAGTGGACAATGTCGTTGTCGCGGAAGATGATCCGTGCCGCTAGCGCGGCTTCGGGTGCCATCACCAGTTCCAAGAGGGTGAAGTAGGTGTCGACGAACACTGGCCCGTGAATGCAGTGACTCACATCTTTCCGGGACGGGTCGAGATGATGTGCCAGCTCATGAAGCAGCACGAGCTCACGCAGCGCCCAATGATGTTCATCGGGTATCGCGATCACAGCTCTTCGTGGCTCGTAGTGCGCGAAATGCAGACCTTTCCGACGGCGCACCCGCACCGCTTTGGCGGCTCCGAACCGTTCTTGGACCTGCGGCAGGGCCAGGACTCGGTTGGCATGCGTCTCGGCGCGCTGTAGGTCACCGAACAACGCTTCGGGCGGCAATGTGAGGGTGACGCCCCCGAGCGTGACAACGGGGTTCTGCCCTGTGCGGGCATTATCGAACAGTCGGCGCACGATGATTTCGGCGTCGTACACGGCCTGGCGTTGAAAGTCGCGTGTCGACATGTCAGGCGCTCAACGCGGCCTTGGCGTGGGCGATCTCGGTATCAGCACCTAGCTTCGCGCGCTGTCCAGCACGGTCGCCGGCGTCGCGACTGACGAAGCTCACGGTGTTGGGGCGGTATCCACGGTGTGTTCGCCGACCGGTGTTCGAGTACTTCTTGTAGTAGTCCGCCACTGCCTTGCGCTTGTCTGCCAGAACCAGCTCTGTGGATGCACCTTGTCCAGGGTCGATGGGATCGGTCGCGCGAGACTCAGCCTCGGCGTCGCGTCGGGCTTCCCAGAGCCGCCGGCCGATGCGCCGTGCAAAACCCGCTTGGAATTCCAGCCGCGCGGTGATGGTGGCCATCGGCTTGTAGCGCGTTTCCCAGACCTGGGCGCCGGTGCCACGATCGCGAACCCGAACGGAATATGGCACTTCCTCGCGCTGGTAGTTCCCGCGCGCCAGGAACGCGCGGCTAGCCGCGGCCATCTGTGGGAGCAGGCGAACGTACAGGGCCTGCACCACGTCGATGTCATCGCGGTACCCGTGGGCGTAGACCCGCGTGTTGTTGTGTGCCACGGCTACGCGCACATCGTTGGCCGCGGCGATCTCCAAGAACAGCTCGATGAGTGTGGTCAAGCCTCGCTGGCGGCGCTCTCCTATGACAATCTCCCGCTGCTCCGGCGTCGTCGATTCCTTGGACCGAGTGTGTGCCCGTGCTTTGGCCAGGTCGATCGATTCGAGCGTGGCGATGCGCTGTGCGGCCTTGAGGAACGCGTCGGCCTCGTGCTCGTTGTCGGTGTTGTCCGCTTTATTCAGCAGCGCGGCGATGCGCGCAATGGTCTTGTCACTCAAGGTGGTTCATAGTCCTTTCAGTTCACTGCGCCGGTGCCTGCGCTTCCGGATGACCTTCTGGCCAGCCGTAGAGGACCTCTCCACCGTGCTCAGCGGCATACTGGTCCATTCGTTCGCGTGAGATTTCTGGGCCGCCGGCGATGACCTGGTCGTCTTTCCAGACATGCCAGCTGGTGGCGAAGTCGGTGCAGGGCACGACAATCGACGGTGCCCGTTTGACGATTTCGCCGTTCTCACAACGGATCCGATAAGACACGTTGCCTAGTAGGTTCTCGTCCGGACCACTCACGATCACGCCAAGCCAAAGTGGTTGTCCGTAGATGACGACTTCAGTACCAGCGGGTAGTGCCTCTTTGTCGCTCAAGGCTGCTCGAGTCCTTTCGATGTGATTGGCGATAACGAGGGGTCGACGGCGGGTAAGTATCAGCAGGTATCGGGCGGGTGGTGGGACACAGGTGCAGGCTGTCGCTGCTGTTTACGTCAGCCGTCCAGCGCGGCGAAGAACATCGCCTGCTGCTTCGACGAGGTCCCATCTCGCGCGGTCTCCGTCGTTGCGGTCGGGATGCGAGTTGCCCCGTGCTGCGCGATAGGCCTTGTCGAGCGCTGAATCCTGATCACCAGCTGCCAGGCGGATGATCTGCTCTGCGTCATCAGCGGTCGCAACCACGCCGGACTGTCCCGCTGACGGAAGCTGTTTCCACCCGGTGTACTGCTCGCTTCCCGGGGTGATCCCGTATCGGTCGAGACGACGCAATCCGTTGAGTCCGAGCGTGATGGCACGCAAATTGTCCTGCCACGTATTGAATTTCGCCGCGGGGTACGACAGCGGGCCGACGCGGGATTCGATATGCAAGATCACGCCAGGGTGCTGCACCCGCGCATCGGCTCGTGGCAGGCCGTCGAGCCGGAAATCGCGCTCTCGGAGGGCGACCTCGAGTACGGACGGGGCGTTCGAGCCGTCCGATCCGAGGAACGATAACTCACGGTCGAGCTCTTCGAGTGTCGTCCGCAGTGGCGCCGAGAAAGGGGAGCGGATGTGCAGGCTTGGAAACGTTCCGGGCCAATTCTCTAAGGGGCGCAGTTTCATTCGATCGGGATAGTAGCTCATGCTATGGCGGCCTCTCGCATGTTGGTGGCGCATTCATTGGCGGCCTCGGCTCGGCGCTTGATCTCAGCTTCGATGAGTGGCATGAGGTCGCGTGCGACCGAGACGCTGAGTGTTAAGGAGCTCGAATACTGACGGGTCGAGTACAGAGCGGCAAGTATCTCCGCATCAAGGGTGGTGATGGCGCTGTTGTTTTCGCGGATCTGAGCAGCAACGAACAGCAGCAACTGTTGGTCGATCTTGAGTCTCACCGCCTTCCGTGGGTCCCGTTGTGCGGGTGTGTCGACCGTGCCAACGAAGGCACCTGGGGTGGGTCGAAAATCGGCGAGCGCCCACAATCCTTCGTCGTCAGGTGTAGCCGCGTGCTCGGCGTTTTCGCCAGTACCGGTGCAACGCCTGCGAGTGTCCCCGTAGCGCAGCGCCTTGTCGGTGCCGCAGATGTGCTTCGCGGTATTCGAATGGCGAGTGATCATCACCATGTGAATGACGGTCTCGGTGTCCAACGCCCACAACGCCCCATGATCCGGCGCTTCGCTCCAGTAGCTCAGTCCAAGTGCGGCGCAGGCAGCGATGTTCTCGCGGATGCGGGTAGGCACGGCTTTCACCGCGGGTGTGGTCCTGGGGCGAATCCAGAGACCGAACCCCTTACGGGACTTTCCACGACCTTTGCGCCAGGTCAGATCTGAGCTCTGTGCGATGACCGCCGAGTATGGTTCTTGGGGGTCACGCTCGATCGACGGGTAGAACCGGGTCGGGCTTCCCGCGAATCTTGCGGAGACGCTGTCAGCGACAGCCTGAGCTGCCGGTGTCAACGGCCCGAGTCGAGGGGTGAATGCTGGCATAACGAGCCCTTCCATATTCTCTAAAATAGAGAATATCACTAGTGATGGTTGCGGTCTATCGAGCGGCGGCACTGTCGGAATCTGCTGCCGAGTCCCTCGCGCGCTCTTCTGCGCGCTGCAGCAGGCGCCAGATTCGGCCGGCGTAGGCGTCCTTGGTGATCGGTGGATCGGCGTTGGCTGCAAGCTCGCTCATTCGGGCTTCCGGGTTCTCCAGGCGTAGTCGCGCCGCCTCTGCCAGCTGTGGTGGCACGTCATCGCCGAGGATTCGGAGCGCACGCCCCACTGATTCGGCTTGGTCGTGTGCCGCCTGGATGAACCTGGAGCTGTTGGCAGCCTCGAGGTTCTCGACGCGCATCGATTCGCGGTGCGTGCTCATGAGGGTGTGCGCAGCTTCAGGTGCTCCCACGGCTATGAGGAATCTCCCCATCTCCGGGGTCTTGCGAATCTCGAATACGTCGACAGATACTCCGTCGCGGGTGTATTCGCGCATCTGACTCTGTACTCCGTGGCGGCGGGCGAACCCACCGAGTGCCATCGCCGCTGGGGCAGTCGGGCACACAACCTCGAGGCGAGGTCGGCGGAGCTCGTGGGTGATGATCTGTCCGCGTGCCAAGAACGCACCGCGAAGTGCGGCTGCCGCGTCAGCGCGTGTGCCGGCGACCACCGTCGGCGCCATCCCTACCACCGGTCGACCCGACGGGCTGAGCAGGCCCACCTGCACCGCTAGGTTGTGGGCGCGATGTATCTGGCGCACCTTGAAGGTTCCCGCCGAGAGCTCGAACGCGCGCGGCGCCGCGTCGAAGAGCTTGGTGATCTCGTCGCGCAAGAACACCGCGGCTTCGAGCGTATCGAGCTCGACGTCGATCCAGCAGCGGCGGCCCTCACTGAAAAACCCGCCGCCGAAGCGCAGCATCGCTGAGACCTGCGCACGTCTGGTCGAAGGCTTGTCGCAGGGAGACGGAAGTACCCGATTCAGTTCGTATTTGACCTGTTGCGTCAGTGGATTCACCGGATACTCCTATCCCTGATCAGTGGTGTGGCTGGGAACGTCGACGAGAACCGGCACGTATGGGAGGGGCAGACCGGCGAGGTACTGCCGAAACTCCAAGACAGCAGCGCGGTCCTCCGGCGTCAGCGAAGTCCCCGGTGCCGTCTTCGCGCAGACCACGGCTGCCGCGGCGTAACTCGGGTCGGCCTGCGCGGGGTCGGACGTCCACCCCCACTGGTCGAAGTCAAATCCCTTGGGGCGCACTGGCCGGTACCAGGTGTTTCCGTTGGCGTCGGTGCGCGCTGGGTACTGCTGGGCGATGCTCATGTCAGCTGACTCCGCCAACGCCACCCGTCGAACCACCCGCGGCAGTCGTTGCACTCCACCCCGCACCGCATATTGACCATCCACAGATGCGTGCAGGTTGGGTCGGCGTCGCGCAGTTGTTGCTGATTCTCGCCAGGGCCGTGGCGCCTCGAAGCGAATACCGTACCGCCGTAGTTTCGAAGACTTTCCTTCAGAGGAGGGAAGCCGGGCCCGAGTTTGGGCGGCAACGGAAGCCAGATCGGAGCCAAACCCATACTTTTGGCCCAATCGATGATGTTCTCTGTCGCCCAGCGTTCGCGCATCTGATGGAGATTCAAGCTGGCGTTCCACTCCGGGATATGCCCGGCGATCACGTCGAGTTCGAGTTGCCATTGGTAAGCCCGCAGGAACGCGGCCCTTGCGTAGGCCATGCGAGCTGAATCATGCGGTGCCATGGCGATGTTCATTGGAAGTCACCCCCGTCGCTGCCCATGCCGCCAACGCCCAGGCAAGGTTCGTCGCCGCTGGTGTGGGCTGCCATCACCCAGAACTTCCCGCCGTACCAGGCCTCCGCGCGACGTCGGCACCACGAGCAGGTGGCAAAGCCCTGCGGGTAGTGCGAAAGGTGCCAGTGCCCCGCGTCGTCGGGGCACTTGTATGGGTGGAGCGTCTGGAAAGTGCGGCCCGCGGATTCCACTGTCGCGCGGATATCCTGTGCGCCTGCCTGGGCGAGTTCGCTTGTCGGAAACAGGCGCTTCGTCGCGTATCGGCAGCTCATCGAGTCTCGCCCTTCGCGCATTCGGGGTAGTGCTGATCGTGCGTGCACGCCTCGTATTCCTCCCGACTGACCTCGCGCCAGCCGATCTCTTTCCCGTTGTCCAATCTCAGGCGCCAAGATTCCGAGTGGGGGATCCACTGTGGCGGCGTGCCGGGATATGTGTTGCAGCGTGGCGGGCTCCCACTGCATGTCGTTGATCCCGGGGTGCCCGGCACGTACTGGGTCCACGCGGGGCTGTACTCGGTGTCTACGACCTTTCCTTCAGCTGGTCCATTCCCGCAGGCGGTGAGCACGAGTGCCAGTGCGGCCGCAATGGGCCATCTTCGTGGACTCATCGATTCACCACCTCGGCGATAAGGTCGTCGATCCATGGCTCCCGAGGGTCACGATCGCGATCCCATTCCCACGTATCGAGCCAGCCGAAATGCGGTGTTCCGTTGAACAGTCGATTGCCGGAAATGCTGACGATCACGACTTCTGCGTCCTGATCGCGCTGAACGTTCACCGTGTGCGGCCGAAACAAGGTCTTTGGCGCATGCCGCGGGCTCATATCAGGCAACTTGAAAGGTGGAATGTTGTGGGATTCCCAGTCACTCAACATGCTTAGTCTCCTGTGCTTTCTCGGTTGGGGGCTGGTCGAACGTCCACAGCTCGATCCGGCCGTGCTGCCAGAACAACTCACCGGCATTGCCCGCCCAGTTGAGGTCCATCTCCCAGGCGAGCTCAATCCAGATGGGAGTGTCCAGGGCTTGGCGAATGTCGCTACACCGATGTTCTTGGCAGTCCACGTGATTGCGGCCATCAGGGCAGGTGCACACATCGGTGGTATCCATGGATTACGCACCTGCCAGGAGTCGGACGGCCCCACCGTCGGGGCGCTCTGAATCGAGCTCGTCCTGCTCTTCTCCGGCGGCGCGGCGGTCGGCCATGATGAGCAACCGCCGCAACCGGCCTGCGACAGCGTCTTTGGTGATGGGCGGCTGGGCGAGCTGCCCAAGCTCTTCCAGAGATGCCTCGCGGTGATCCAGGCGAAGCTGTCCGGTGTGCACCAGGTGCTCGGGTGCTTCTGCCCCCAAAATCGCTAGTGCCTGCTTCACCTTGGCCGCCGTGGCTGCCGCTGCTCGTGCTGATCTACGCGCGTTGGCGTCATCGAGGTTGACCAGCCGGATTGCGGTCGACTGCATTGCGCGCTGAGCGATTCGCCGCTCCCAGGAGATGCGCGACTCGTCTGCACCGATTCGGGTCAAGAGCGTTCCGATGCTGTCATGGTCGTGAATCACGACACGGTCGATGCCACGAGCCGTGCGCACCATCGACTGAACACCCAGCCGGCGCGCGCAGCTGGTCAGCGCGAATGCCACTTCGGGGTTGGGGCAGCTGATCTCCAGCGCGCTGGATCGGCTCGGTCCGATCAATGATCCAGCGACCATGAAGGCGCCGCGCCAGGCTGCGGCGACCTCGCCCGGTGATCCGCCGACCACCATCGCGGGTAGCCCGGTGACGGGCCGGCCGCGCAGGTCGATGAGACCAGTCTGTAGGGCGAGATCACGCCCACCTTCGCTCACGCGCACCGTGTAACGGGCACCACGGCGCAATCCGGTTTCGCTGTTCACGATCACTACTGCTTTGTGGCCATACAGCGCTGCGATTTCCCGGCGCAGGTACCGCGCGACGGCACCGGTGCCGACCTCGATGTGCACCGTCAGCCCGGTACGGGAGACACGAAGCTCACCAGCGAGTCGGACGATAGCTGCGACCTGAACACGCCTGCACCCCTGGTGTATTGATGTGGCGCGACTCAACTCGTCACGCACTTCCTGCGTCATCGACATCGGTCCTCCTCCTGCGTTTCGTGGTCGGTCTGTCAAGCTGCGGTTTCAACGGCGCCGGGGCGCTGGAAGGCCGGGAGCCACTTCTCGGCTTGGGCGAGTGCGATCAGGTCGCTAAGGTCACGGCGGTCGAGCTGGCCGGCGTCGGGGACTCCCAATTGCGACGCGAAGTCGATCTGCGCATCGGAGGACCTTGCGCGGGGGAGATCACGCATGTGATCGGGAAAGATATTCTGCGCCAGCGCGTCTGCCTCTGCCAGGCTCAGCCCTTGCAGGTAGCACCTGGGACCCGGTTCGGTCCACTGCCCATCGAGGCCGACCCAGAACATGCGGTGCACCGTGCTGTCGAAGAATCCGAAGGCCCAATCACGGCCCGCGACGGTCCCCGCGACACCACGCATATCGGCGAGCATCAGTACGCCTTTGTGGCCGTTGGCGCGGTACACCGAGCGCACGAGGCCGCGAGGGTGGTGTACCCAGCGGATGGTGGAGGTGCGCTGCGACCAGCTGGAGTCGCCTCGCCGCTGTTTTCCGGCGGCTAGGACGTCGCCGGTAACCGGATCGAAAGTCCGCAGCGGATCTACCCGGTGCAGGTCGCATTCACAACCGCAACGGCACAGTCCGAAGGTCAGCGTGCATGTGCATGTGCAGGGGACACTGGACACGGGGTCGCTGGCTGGGCCTGACTCAGACGACTCGTTCGCACACGTGCAGTTGCATTCACAACCTATTCCGGTGCAGGAGAAGTCGCACTCGTCACTTGTGCAGGGCTGCTGGCAGAAGCAACCGAACCCGTCTTCGTCGCTCTCCGGCTTCTCGCGGTGTTCGGGGTCCAGGCGGGTCTTGACGATCAGCCCGAGGGATCCGGCGCCCACGAGGTCCACGACGAGAGCGGTGTCTTTGACGGTTCCGTCTTCGAAGGTGTGTGGTCGCAGAGCGCGCCCTACACATTGGACAAGCCTGGACTGGCTGCGCGTCGGTCTGGCCAGCACGACCGCTTCGCAGCGAGGGAAGTCTGCTCCCTCGGTGAGCACGTCGACCGTCACCAGCACCTGGGTGCTCCCGTGTCGGAATCGGTTGTAAATGCCGTTACGGACGCGGGTTTTGGTCTCTCCGACAACCACTTCGGCGGAAACACCCTGTTCGACAAGGGACTTGGCTAGTTGCTCGCAGTGCAACAACGAAGCGCCAAAGACGATGGATGAGCGGCCCTCGGTGCGCGTCAACACCGCCTCGACAGTGGCGTTTAGCGTGGTCTCCCGCATCATCGCCTCTTCAGCGACCTCGTCGGAGATGTCTCCGCCACTACCGGAGGACAGCTTCGAGACATCAAGTTCCGGGAGTTCAACGGTCACGCCTTCTGGCGCGATCAAGAAGCCGTTTTCGATGGCCCAGTTGATGTCCCGCTCGAAAACCACTTCTTCCCAGATGGTCCTCAAGGCGGGCTCGTCCCTGCTCGGGGCGTGACGGATCATCGTCGCGGTGAATCCGGCGCGGCGCGCGCCCAGAGCAGTGAAGTGGTCGAGCACCTTGCGGTAGGTCCGGGCGGGCGCGTGGTGGGCCTCGTCGACGATGACGAGGTCGCGGTGCCCGATTCTGGCTAGGGCTGTCTCAGTCTGTAGTGATTGCACTGTGGCCGAGACAATCTGAGCAGTCGGGTCATCGCGATTGTCTCCTCCGATCAGCGAGGGGACGGGGCCGGCCGGGTTCACCGCTGAGACGGCAATGGCCATCTGCTTGATCAATTCGTCGCGGTGTGCCATCAGCAGCACCCGGCCGCTGTTGGTCACCTCACGGCGCGCCAGCTCTGCGATGACGGTCGTTTTTCCCGTCCCGGTCGGCAGCACGACCGCCGGTCCCACGACGCCACGGTTGTAGGCAGCGCATACCGCATCGGCGGCTTCGATCTGAAACTCGCGCAGTGCACGTGGCTCGTTGGTTGCAGGGGCTGCGACAGGGAAAGCCATCTGCTCTTGATCTGCGGCGGGAGCCAAGTCGGTGACTGTCATGCGGCGCCTCGCTGTTCGGCGATCGCGGCGCCGAGCGTGAGAACGAAGTCACCGCCAGTGACGTACAGCCCGTCAGCTGCGGCCACCGTGATTGCGCGGCAAGGCTGATCGGGAACCTGCTCGAACGAAACGATTTCGCGGCGCAGTTCATCGTCGCGCCCCCACAACGGCACGAGGCTGTATCCGGCTCCGTGCCGAACCCATGTGGGCAGTCCGCCCAGTGAACGGATCAGAGAGCCAGCGGCGGCCAGCGCCATGGAGGGAGCCGACGCTCCGATGCTGGACCGCGTGCCCAGTACACCGGCGAGCGTTTCGCGCCGCTGTGAGACGTCCGCGGTGAGGTACCGCCAAAGAAGGCCTGCGTCAGTAGCCTCGCCGCTGCGCAGTTCGGACCCGAAGGTTAGGGGGTCGACCGGGAGACCAGCGGCCTCCGGGAACGCAACGGCTGCCGCAGTCGGGATCGTCCAACGCGGTGCACCTCCCGGCAGCACCAGATTGGCGCAGATATCAGCGGTGCGATAGATGCCGATCGCGCCGGTGGCGCCGTCACGAGCCTGCCACAGAGTTTGCGCGGCTACGTCGGTCTTGGCGCCGTCATCGAAATGCAGACGCGCCATCGAAACGGATCCGATGTCGTTGACGGCAAGAACCGGTATCGGGGTTCCATCGGAACCAAACACCGTGTCGCCGTGGACGAGATCGTCCAGGCGGCGGAATCCGTCAGGGGTCGGTATCGCCGTGTCGAGCGGCTGTGCGTGAGTGTTCACAGAACCGGGGCAGGCAGGTGATCAAGCCAGACCGGTGGCTTGCCGACGGCGACCATTGCGGTTGCGGTGGCCAGACGCACGGCTACCGCGCTGCGAAGCATCGGATTGGCCGTACCGCGCACAGTGCTCGTGAATGGGCAAGTCACCATAGCGAGGTGGTACGCCGCCAGTGCTTCGCGCGTGTGCACGGTCAGCACCTTGCTGTGTTGGTATTTCTGCGTGAGATGGTGCAGCAGTGCGAAATCAGCAGCCTCGATACGCAGGCATGTGAGCATCACTGGACCCCAGTGGGGGCCGTAGATGTCTTTCAGGGATGTAGCACTGACTACCAATCGCTTCAGCCGCGAGATGATTTTGGTGTCCGTGCACTCCTGGCTGTGGTTCCACTCTTCGTCGGCATTGGTGCGCGCGAGAATTTCCAGCAGCGTGGTTCCCAGTGTCAGGTTGCGCGAGGAACCAAGAACCGAGCACCGCAGGCACGCGGCACCCTGCTGCGGGTGTTCGTGTGCTTGCGCGAGCTCAGTGATGTTGTCAGCCTGGATATTGGCGGCTGTTCGCTTGGCCAACGCGTTCGTGTAATCCACGATCAGCTGCATGTCCATGACAGTCTCGGTGACTTTCTCAGCAGCAGCGCCCGACTCTTCGGAATCGTGCGAGACCAGGGGAGCAACACGTACAGGGATCAGGCCATCGCTGCGGCCAGATACCGGGCGAGGCAACAGGATCGGCTGCGCACCGGGTGCTTGCGCACCCAGTGCCCGGCTGTCGAGGATGTCTGAAGGTACAGCGGTCACAAGCTGACCGCCGTCGTCGCGGCCACGGTGACCACAAGTGCAGGACCTTCGACGGTGAGCTCGACGAACGCCGACAGCACGTTCAGAGCGGGCAGGACATCGCGAGCAAGCGCTACCAAGTCGGTTCCGGCATCGAACGCGAATTTGTTCCCGGCGCTCAGGTCGATCGGCACGCGCAGATTGAGTCCGCCACTGACCACCTGGGACGGGGATGAGTCAACGGGTGCTGCCGGTGTAAGAGCCGAAGGTGCGGGCTCCTCTGTGGCGCTCGGGGCGGCGACGATCGGCGCCGAGAAAGCAGGTGCGGGAGCCGGTTCCACCGGTGTGGTGGTGGGCTCAACGATAACCGGCGCCACCGAGGCGGGGGAGGGCGCAGGAACCACCGGAGGCGCAACAGGCTCGGCTACCGGCGCTGCGGCGACTTCGGGCTCTGCGACAGGGGCCTCGGAGCTAAGTGCCGCAGCTGCTGCGACGATCGCTTCGAGATCCTTGCGGGTGATACGCCCGCGACTGCCGGTTCCTGTCACGGTCGATAGGTCGATGTTGTGCCGGGCTGCGAATGCCCGCACGCTGTCCGACACAGGCACCGAGACAGCTTGCGCAGCTACCGATTCGACACTCGGTGCTGCGACAACCGGTGCAACCACTGGTGCCACATCAACGGCGCCAACGACCGTGCCCTGGGCATAGACCGGTTCAGGCGCCGGGGCGGGTTCTGCGGTCTGTGCCGGTTGAGCAGCCGCAGCTGGTGCAGAGATCAGGGCCACCGGAGGGGCGACAGATGGCGCGACCGGAGGCGGTGTGACCGGAGCGATTCCGGCGATCGGGGAAGTCGAGGGTGCCGGCTCGACGGCAGCCACGGTCACTGGAGTGACGGCGGGAGCGGCTGGCGCAGGTACGGGGACCGGCTCAGACGAAGTAACCGGGGCATCTAGAACGGCTGTGGGAGCCGGAACAATCGGCGCCGCGGTGTTCAAGGGTACGACCGGCGCAACGGGTGCAACCGGGCTGACCGTTGGTGTGGCCGGAGCTGCCGGCGGTGCAACGGGCGCAACGGGAGCGGCCACCGGAGCGACAACAGGCGGTGCGACAGCGGCGGCGGGCGGGTGTGTGATGTCACTGAGTGCGGGAACGGCTACTGGTGCAGACATGGTGGATATCTCCTTGGGTGGTGGGTGAGTGGAAACGGGCCTCAGGTGTAGCTGAGGTTCAGCGTTGGCGCGGCGACGGAAACCAGCTCGGCGTACACATCGGGGTAGCGCTCCTCGAACAGGTCGTACTTGACCGAGCGCGCCCCTGCCTTCTGAGTGACCGTGAATCCGTCGTAGACGCCAGGGGTGTTGGCCACGGCGGTGAGCAGCGCGACGCGGACCGCCTTCAATGCCTTCGCGCACCGGCTGTTGACGGAGCTCAGAATTTGGCCCTGTCGCGTCGCCGTGGCTGCGCGCATGGACACCTGCAGGACCAGGTGTGCGAGTTCGGCAGCGGGGTCAGCCGACGCCTCGATGAACGCCACGATTTCGTCTGTCGACAGAGTCGATGTGGCACCAGTCGGGGCAGGTGCTTGTGGTGCGAGCAGGCCCGCAGGGGCAACCCCGTGTAGAGGCGGAGCCGTGGGTACTAACGGCGGTGAAGCGGTCATGAGTGCGGTCCCCTTGAAGTGGTCGGTCCGAGTGACGAGGATGTCCGGCATCCGGAGGAGATGAATCGAATTTGCGAATCATCCACGTTTCCATCACCGGCAATTGCCGTCGTCTCGGTGAGCGTAATGCCGGTTGTGATGCCTACGCAACACCTCTTCTGTTTCTGCGTGTCGTTGTACGCCTGGGGTCTGACAAGTGGGCGCCATCCAGCTCTCAATCAGGGGAAATGTGTGGGGAAGTCGGTGGGGAGTGAATGGGCGGCGCGTGGCTAGTTGCCGGTTGTTGCCTGTCACGTCCCCAGGGCATTGTGCGAAAGTAAGTTTCGGCAGGTTGGTCGACGGGTTCCCGTCAAACTCGCGCCAGGCCTCAACTATGTCTGGCTGCCCGGCATCGACTCACAGCCCACCCGCCAGCCCCGGCTCTCCGCGGCTGGCGTGAATCTGTTCGTCGTGGTGTGTAACTTTCCCTGTTGACCTGCGGTTTCTGTCAACATGGCGTGTACTTGTTGGCCTACCTGCGTGTTTGCGTTGATGCCTTGTAGGTGGGGGGTGCCTCGGAGACGCCCTCGGCGTGCACATGTACACACGCGTTCTGGCCGGCTTTGCCTCACGTAACGGGTAAAACAAATAATTAGCTAAACTAATTACATATATCTACCTGGGGTTTCTTTATAGACCTACCGTGTGGGCAATTTTATGAAGCCAGAGCCGCGCCGAGGCACCCCCCACTTACAAGGCATCTCCGTAAAACCGCTGGTAGGCCGAGAAGTGCACGCCTTGTTGACCATTTACGCAGGTCAACGCGGCGAGAAACCGTGCACACCGAAACGATCGCACCACGAAAAGGTGTGCACATCGCAGAGGCGGAAATGTGCAGCAGTGGCGAGCGGCGGCCGGTGTCGGCGAGATCAGCAGTGGCGGGTATTTCGATGTAGAGATCAGGCGAATGGGCGATATGCCTATTTCGATGCCGCCTATCGGCGTGTCGGCGAATAGATGGCAATGATGTCGGCATCGGATGCTTGACTGGCCGCGTGTCCGATGAGCCCAACGTGCCAGTGGTCGATCTGCCGCGTGTCAACGCGGTCGAGTTCCAGTTCTATGACCACACGGTCGGGGCGCATCTAGTTACCGCTGACAAACAGATGGCGAGGTGGATCGACGAGCTTCGGTCGGCGCCGCCAGCCGCGGTGGCCGTCGATATCGAGACCCATGGTCTTGACGTCAACAAGTTCACCATCACGTGTGTCACCGTGGCCTTCGAACTCGGTCAAGACATGGTGGCGCTGTTGTTCGATCCTCTGCGCCGCGCTGAACACCGCGGAATGCTGGCCCGGGTCTTCGATCACGCGGACCGCTTGGTCTTCCACGGCGCCAGCTTCGACATCGCTCCGCTGTACGCCCACAGGCTCATGGCGAAGGCGCATATTCGCAAGCTCGGCGACACGCTGGTCGCCGCGCGGATGGTGGGGACCAACGCCAAGGCCGGCCGCACACTCGAAGACCTCGCGAACGTGTTCCGCGTGATGGACGACGATCGCACGTCGATGACCGAAGTGTTCTCCGCTCGAGGACTTAAGAAGGACGACGGTTGGCGGGGAACTGATATCGACACTCCGACCTATGTAGTGGGTGCGTTGTCCGACACCGTCGCGACAAAGCGCCTTTGGGGTGTCCCCGGCGTTAACGGACACGGCATCATGGCCAAGGCCGCTCGCTACCTGACGGCCCCGTCAGCGGGTTACGGCGGCCATGGTGTTCTCACAGCCACTGACGCTGAAGCACTCGTTGAGGACATCCAGCGCGTCAACGCGATAGTGCTGGAGCGGACGGCACGCGGATACGCGGTCGACAAAGAGTTCCCCCAGCGTTTTCTGGAAGAGACTGCTGAGCAGACGCGGGCCGCCGCAACGACTCTCGCCGAGGCGGGGATCCGCCCGGGCAATGCCTCTGACCTGGTCAACACCCTCGATGCCCGCGGTCTGCTGCACCAGCAATGGCCACGTACCGACACAGGCCGCCTGAAAGCCGATAAGAAGGCCTTGGAGGTCTTCACCGGTGAGCACATCAGTGACGCACTGAAGAACCCGCTGGTGATGGCGCACCGTGCTGTTTTCGACAACGAGAAGGACCGCGGTTACGTCGAGAAGGTAGTCGAAAATGCAGGCCCCACAGGGCGCCTACATCCAGAAATCAAGATCTTGGGCGCCAGCGCCACCGGCCGCATGTGCCTGCCCGAGAATCAGCGGCTGCTGACCCGCCGGGGCATCGTGTCTGTGAACCAGATCCGGACCGGCGATCGCACCCTGGATGCAGACGGGCGCTGGACGACGGTGCGGGCGGTGCACCGATACAGCGATGCGCCGCTTCGCCGTTACACACTCGATGACGGAATCGAACTGATTTGCACACCCGAGCACCGCTGGGTTACCGAGAACACCGCCGGTAAGCGCAAGGTTCAGCCTCTTGACCGTGCCCGGCAATCCGACCATCTGCGTCTCACGCCGCCTATTACTCCCGGGGTCTGCGGAGGCGGGAACTCCATGACCGCCCCGCAGCACGACGCGTACACCATCGGGCGTGTCACTGTTCAGCTTGCGCGACAACGCACCGGCGAGTTGTCCGATGCTCTGCGCGGTCCAGCCGAGACGCGGCGCGCGACGGTGACTAGCCTGCGTGAGCGCTGGCAGACCGAAGGTGAAACCTGCTGGGTACCCGAACATGCGCCACGAGACACCGCGCTGCACTCGGTGTGCGACAAGTCTCTCGATGAGCTTTGGAACATGCTGGAGGGTGCGAGCCACTACGCGACAAACGCCAGTCACGCTGGTGTCACCGTGCTGCCGACACCCAATAGACGCTACGCCGAGGCTTTCGCGCTGGCGGGATATCGTCTCGGTCTGCGATCCCTGATCTTCGACGCGCCTGCAGGGGCCGCCGTCGTGCTACATCGAGGGCGCTCCAGCCTGGCCAACATGGTTGTGAGTGATGCCGGAGAAGGCGATGTGTGGTGTGTGACAACTGATTCGGGCACATTCACCGCATGGGGCGAACATGGCCCGTACCTGACGGGCAACAGTGCGAGCAAGCCGGAAATTCAACAGTTTCCCAAACGGGCACGTGGAGTCATCGTCGCTGATTCGGGTGCCGAGGGCTGGATTTCGGCGGACTGGAAATCGATCGAACCCGTGGTGCTGGCGACTGCGGCCGGAGACAGGCAGTTCATCGCTGACATGCGCGCCGGCATGGATCCGTACGAGCCGGTGGGGCAAGCAGCCGGTATTGACCGCAAGCTTGCCAAGCGAAAGATGCTTGCGGACATGTACGGGCAGGGGCTCAAAGCCGCTTCGCTGCAATATGGTTGGTCATTGGATCAAGCTCGGTTCGTTCAGAACACGATCCGCGGATCGCTGCCGATTCTGTACAAGCTGATCGACGCACTCAAGGCGCAGTCGCAACGATTCGGGCACGTGACCACGCTTACTGGCAGGGTGGTCGATCAGAAGTTCAGCTTCTACGAGGGCGGACGTCTGGTGAGCGATGTGGCACAACGCATTGCGCCCAATCACTTCTGCCAAGGCTCGGCGCTGGACATCATGCACTACGCGATTCTCGAATTGGATCGCCGCGGGCTATCTGATCACGTCCACCTATGGATGCACGACGAGATCGTGGCGGACAAGGAGATCGCCGAGGAGTTGGCGGAAGTCATGGCCACGCCGCCCCCGTTCCTTGAAGCGGTGGCGCAGTACCACGGTATCGAGGCGTTCTTGGCCGTTGACGTCAATGAGATGGGCAGCCGATGGGAGTACGTGTGAGTAAAGAGAATTCGTACGCGCGGCTGCACGGGGCACTCGAACGCGGAGGACACCATGGGGCATCCGCGACCATGCCGACGCTGGCGGAGTTGGCCACCAACCACGTCGCGCATGGCGTCTTGGTCGGCACGAACTTCTTTGGGATCAACACCGTCCCCATTGCGCTCAACGAGTCCGACTACGTGCGTATGTGGGTACGGGCCGCGGCCAGGAACCGAGAGCGCACTGTCAGCGACACGACGCATCACGAGCAGTGGATAGAGGAGACGTCATGAGTGGCAGCTACGCACGCGTCATCAGCTGGTGTGACGAAGATACGCCTGGACTTCCGCGCTATATCGAACCCGTCCCCTCCAATCAGCAGGGAGGCAATGATGCTCGGATCTGACCCGATCGCAGCGCTACTCGGCGCCGGGCTCGACGCGCGTTCACCGCAGGTGGTGTGGAAGGGATACCTGCGCAAGCTCGCAGCCGCGGGTTGTGCAGTGACCATGCTCGGTCCGGACGTCGTAGTTCCCGACGGTCTTGATGACGAAACTCTGACTGTGCTGGCGGAACTGACTCAGCGCTTCCCTTCGCAGGCTGCGATGCCGGAGGAGTCCACTGGCAAGCTCTCGGGCCAAGGCCAGGTGGATAGAACCGGCGAGCAGATCAACGCACGTGTGACCACCTACTACCGGCACATCACCAAAATCGTTGGAGCTCAGCGCGCGCCAGCCTTGCTTGATGCTGGAGTGATTACGCCAAGCGCCGGGATCTACATACCGTTTTCGCACATGGTCGCCGTCGCCGTTCCCGACGGGACCGCGCTGGCGCATTGGCGTAGGTGGGCGGCCGAAACAAGCGGTGACCGCTTCGAGCTTCACACCGCGCCAACGCTACTGGTGCCCGGGCTGCCCGGTGGTGGTGTGTACCTGTTCACCACACCGGACACCGGTGCTGATCACCAGCACCCCGCCGCCATCGGATACGCACCGGTTACCGGACTGAACTTAGCGATCGGGGACAGCATCGTCAGCGCCGGCCAGGTGACGGTGCCGATCCCTCCTACGCGGATGGGCGGAGCGCCGGTGATGCGCCTGGGCCCATGCCGGAAGCTGCCAGCCTGGCTGGACGCAGCACTCCGGGAACACGGCTCCCAGAGCGTGCCGCTGTCGGCCGCGTGAAGTCATTTTGTTTCATCAAAGCAGAAGGCCCCGCCACCATTTCGGTGAGCGGGGCCTTCTTGTTGCGCCGGAAATCCGGCTTACTGCCCGGTCATCTTGCCGCCGGCGACGCTGTGGTCGTAACCGATCGTCTCGTTGATGGCGCCCTGTGTCGAGGTCCGGCAATGCTCGACGACACTGTGAACGCTGGTGATCGCCGAGTTCTGCTCACGCGAGAAGTCGGTGGCGGTGTCCATGCCGACGCCCTTAACGGAGCCAGCAAGCTGCTGGTATGCCTGAAGCTGCCGGCCCGCGGCTTCGTCGAGGATCTTCAGATCCGTGTCGAGCTTGTGGACGTCGCCCTGGGCTCCGGGGATGTCGAGGTGAAGTTGCTTGGTCATGGTTTAGGTCCTTTCCTGAGTCGGTTGTCCGAGGCCGATTACGCTCGCTGCACCGCTTGGGCGCCGCTGGCCTGGCGCTCCAGCTGGACCCGGATCACTTCACGCGTGCCGGCTACAGCGGCGTCCGCCCGGTTAAGGACCTTCAGCAGCTGGGGGCTGGACTCACTCTCAAACTTGCCCTGGAACGCGTCCATGGTGTCCGAGATGTAGCTGTGGGCCTGCAGATCGCCAATGGTGTTGCCGATCCGTCCCAGTGCCTGGCGCATAGTGTCGGTCTCGTTCTGCAGGTTGTCGCAGATCTTGAGTGCGTCTTCGGGAGCGATCGCAACGCTGCCGCTTGTACCCATGTTTTCTCCGATGGTCGTAGCCGATGGGTGATTCCAAGGCAGATGGTAGCGCAAAAATCCGCGCTAAGCCCCTCTGAAGGCATTGCTGAGCGCGTCGATGCCGTTTTTGATGCCGTCTATGTTGCCGGATTTGAACGTGATGCGTTTGAACATGCCCGAGCCGCTTGGGTATGAGGCGATAATTCCCCGGCCCCGCATGAAGGCCAAGGCCAGAGCGCCGGGCTCGCCTCGTGACACATCGACATCATTCGTGCTGACCGTCACCGTCGCCAGCGCGTGGGTTGTGCACCCCGCGATTTCCGCAATTGCTGCCTGAGCTCCTGCGGGCGTCTTGGCTGCTTTCAGTACGTTGCGGGCTGCCTTGCGCGCACGCTCACGTACCGCATCAGCTTCGGCACGAATCTTCTCATCAGCGTCCGGCTCGGGTTCGCTGTCGAAGAGTTTCGAGGCATCCGAGTCCGAGTGGAGTTGATCGACCACAGCCCCCGGCAGGACGATCGGGGTCTTGAGCGGATAGGCTGGCCATTGGCCTTCAGGGTCCAAGAGGTCAAGAACAGCAGCCGCGGCGTCGGCGCTGGCTCCATCGCGGCGCAGTCGGCGGCTGAACACCACGGTGGTGTTGTTGATCAGCGCTGAGACCACTTCGCGCTTGCCCACGCCGATCACGAAAGTCACACGGGGGACATCACGTACCGCGGCCTGAACGCCGTACGGCTTCAATTCGGCAGGAACCTCTACAGGCGCCCGTCGCTGTGCGTAAAGAAGCACCGTGCAGTACACAGTCAGTTCGGCGTGACCTGTCACTGCGTCGAACATCTGCTTGGCCTCGTCGGTCAAGTGGCCGTGTTCGTCGAGGGCCTGCCACGCCGTGAGGTCGTGACTAATCTGCGCCTCTGAGGTGGATAGATGCGGAAAAGTCGGCCCCAACTCGATCGGGATCTGGCGCACCATCGACTTGGCAGCCAGCCAATGCCAGTGGGAGACCGTGAAGTACGGTGACGTCTCGGTCACCGGTGTGACGGTGTTGTCAGCAGTGAGCCAGCTGTTGATGCTGCGATAGGGCGCGTCAGCTGGGGCCTTGTCACGTCCCGGAACCAGCGCACGCATCGCAGCGCGCATGGCGTCGGAGACTTTGATGGTGCCGTCAGGGTTCATGCGAATATCGGCCCCGGCAGACTCGGCGATCGGCGCCATCTCTGGATAGGCGGTCAAGGCCGCCTGGATGCGCGCTTGAACCGTGTCTTTGGGCCTATCCGCCTCGGTGGGCCGAGCCTGGCCGTCTTCGTTTGTGTCCTGGGCAGATTCACCACGACTGTCTCCGAACTCCGACAGCGGTGGATCTTGCTGTGCTAGCGCATCTGACGTGGGTGGCTGTTCGTCGGTTGTGGTGCTCAGTCCAGATTCGAGGATCGCCTGAAGTTGCTCATTGATCACGGGGCGCAGGGTGCCCGGACACGGGCCGAATTATGGCCAGAGGCGCGTCATCCCAATGCGTGCCCTTGGTAGTTCACCTGTTGGGGCATCGGGCCCGTGGGTGCTACCTCTGGTGCGGCTGCCGGCGGTGCGGGTGGTGCAGAGGGTTGCACCGGCGGAGGCGGGGGAGGAGTGGGCGCGACTTGTGGTGGTGCTGCCGCCGCGGGCTTGGCCGGTGTTGCGGCGGGCGCCGGCGCCGCGTTCGGTACGGCCGGCGCGGGATTCGGCGGAAGCGGTGTCATGTCCCTAGCCGCAGAGTCAGACGGAGCAGGTGCCGGATTGGCCACCGGTGCTTCGCCCTTGGCGTCTGGCAGCGGTGCATCATCGGGGAGATCCGGAAGCGGGATCTCGGAGATGAAACCGTTGTCGCCGAGCACCTCTGCGAGGTCCTCGATCAATCCAGTCGAAGTCATCACCAGCCCCTCACCGAGGTACATTCCGGACTGATAGGCACCGATCACCGCGTCACCCACGTGAACGTCTTCGGGGTCGATGGGATCGCCCAGGGAGGTCAGATCCATCCCGGAGGCCTTCGCAGCATCGAGCACCGAACAAGGCTTGTCTGCGGTGGCGTCGGCCATGTTCAGCATCATCTCGCCCAGGCGGGGGTCCGGGATGTTCTTCACCTGCACGTTGTGTCCGTTGGCCGGAACGGCGAGATCGAACGGCTTGATCGACTTCTTGGACAGGGGGACAGCGTCTTTGTCGACTTTCCCCGTGTGTTCCTTGTCCACTGGCTTCCCGGTGGCATCGAGCTGGTGCGGACGCGCGTCACTGCCCGGCATGCCCACAGACTTCGGCGTGGCCGGCCCGGGCGGGCTGAATGTCGCTGTGGTCGCCGCTGAGCGATCCTTGCCCGCGGCCTTGGCCGCCGCGGTGTCCAGACCGGTGTGGCGCTGGTTGTCCGGAGCTGCGCTTTTCAATGACTTGAGCAGCTCTTCGGGAACCTTCCCTGCCTGTTGTGCGGCTTGTTGGGCAGCCTGATTGAGGGGTTGAGCGGCTTGTTGAGCGGCTTGTTGAGCGGGCGCGATAGCGCCCGGAAGCTGTTGACCGAGTCCTCCGGTGCCCAGTGCAGAGAGCAGTTTGGACAGATCGGAAGTGGCGCCCTTGCCCGCTCCGGCTGGAGTCGAAGCCCCGGGCCGACCGCCAGGTGCGGCGACAGAGGATCCGGGGCGACCAGCCTGCGTAGTCCCATGCGCGGTGCCATTGTCTGCGCCGGTCGCTCCAGCACTAATCAGCTCCGGTGCCACGGCTGCCGGGACGGTGATCTGTTTGGCGATGGCAGCGATTGCGGCGCCGTGGCGTGTCACTTCGTCGGTCTTGCTCAGCGTGGTCGCGGCGGGGGCGATCTTCACGAACTCGCCGCGTGAGCTGTAGGCGGTGACGTCTGCCTTGTCCACTGCTTCGTCGGTGACATGGATGCCCTGAGGGAGGCTCACGTTCATCTTCGCGCGTGCCACCTCTCTGGCGGTGTCGGCGATGTCTTTTCGTTTCGCCAGCTCCTCGCCGCGCAGCTGCTGAAAACTGTCGTTTGCCGCGATCCCGTAGCGCGCAATCTGATTGTGCAGATCGCTCGACGACTCGGCGTCGGTGGCCAACGTGGTGAGCGAAGCTCGGATCTTCACCAGCTGCTGTTCGATCAGTTGCTCACCCGAACCCTCGAATGCCTTCAGCAGAGTATCGATTGCGATGCGCCATTGCGGGATCAGGTTCTTGGCCAGATCGTACGTTGCGCCCAGAGGGGAGATGTTCGTGCCAGAGCCGGGGAAACGCGCGCCGTCCGGAAACCAGGCTTGAGCCGGGTCGACGACAAACCAGGACTGATTGAGTGCCTCGATACCTGCGTCGAGCGCGTTGAGCGCGGTGTTGTCGCTCGGATCCAATGCGGGGAGAACTGCGTTGCCCTGGAGCCATTTACGTTCACCGTCCGGTGGTCCCGACAGCAGCGTCGAGATTGCCGGTGTGGTCCCAGCTGGCGCCGGCGAACTCGAGTCTGGTGGCGTGCGGTCAGTGTGGGATCCCGCGTCCTTGAGCCGCGCGACCAGTATGGCCGGATCCAGGCGCTTGCCAGCGACGAGCTCGGAACTGAGTTCGGGTGCGAGGTCCCGCTTCCAGGCGCCCGCACCGTACTTCGCATCGACAGCGTCTTCGATTTGCCTGAGGCACACCGGCGCCCACAGTCTGCCGGTTGGTTGGGTCAGGACTGCGTTGTAGCGGTCGATCGCTTGCTCGATGGGGTCGGTCATATGCGCTCCACTCGTGGCAGGGACTGGGCCAGAAACTCAGTAACCGACGCCGTGGCCGACGCCGCGCGCCATGAAGGTGACCAAACCGGTGCCGGTGTGCAGATCAACGTGGTAGCGCACGGCGATGTAGCGCCATGCCGCGGCGATATTGGCCACCGGGTCGTAGATGAACGTGGAGGTGCCCGGGGCATGATTGGCTGCGAAAGTCCCTGGGACAGTCTGCATAAGGCCGCGCGAGCTTCCAGCTGGTGCGCCGTCAGGCTGCCGGGCGCCCCAGGCATTGGAATCTCCGCGGTTCACGGCGTTGGTTGCGCCACCGGATTCCCCGCCCATGATCGTGCGTGTGGCGGTGTCGAATTGCCCAAATAGCCGTGGGTTTACGCCGGCGGCCTGCAACCCAGCCGAGATGTCCGCATCGGTGACATGGGGGACAGGGTGTGCGGTGTAGATGATCTTGGACTTATCGATCGCGGCTGCCTCGGTGACAGGCCTGGTCGAAGCAACCGGCACGAGCACCAGGGGACGTGACGGAGCAGCGCCGGGTATCGGTTCCTCTACCGTGATCGGTTCTTCGTCGCGTGCTGCATCGTCGACTGGCGGTGCTTCGTCGATAGGTTCGGCGGCGGCCTCTTCGTCTGTCGCCTCGATGACCGGCTCAGGCGCAGGCTCTTCGTCGACGAGATGGTGCTCGACAATCGGTTCGGTTGCCGGTTCGGTTCCGCAATCCGGCATATCGCAGGTGATTGTCGCCACATCCGAAGTCGGATCCGATGCGGGGTCAGCATGCGCGACGCCGCCTCCGATCGCAGCGATTGCCGCCGCGGCTACTATCGCCGACAGAACTGGACGCTTACCTGTGGACATAAGTCGGTCTCCTGAAAGATCTCGGTCGAGATGACGCGATATTGCGGCGGAGAATAGGGCCTGCAGACCAGGCGCCCGGGCTGCGGCGCGTGCGCCCCGGGGAGTTCTGTTACCGCGTGTGATGCCAGCGAATCCAAAGCGGCATCTGTGTATTCTGCGCGCGTTGGAACGCAGAGATTCGCGAGCGAGGAGAGGCCATGAGATCTGCCAGCTCCCGGCGCGGGAGAAGGTGTGCCGCGCGCGCCGCAGGTTGGGCGGTCGCGCTCGTACTTGCAACGGCGACCAGCTGGGTCGCAGAGCCGACGGCCAATGCCGAACCGGCGCCCGGCAGTGATGCGTGGATATCGATCGCCGGTGTCCGCGGCTCACGGCCGCCGGTGGCATTCACTGCCGCCGCGTACCCACGACCCGGGGTGAGTTTGGTCCAGCAGTTCGATCCCACCCAGGTGTCTGAATGCACCATTTCATGGCCGATTGTCAGCACTCGCAGCGACATCGGGTACCTGACAGCCGGGCACTGCGATCGCAAAGAAGGTGCGCCCCTGTGGATGTACACCGACGCTGAAGGCGCTGGTCGCCTGAACCTCTCACCGCTGCAGAACGCCGAACGCGGAGTCGATGACGCCGGCCGCAGGTATGACGCGGCCCTGTTCTTCTTGTCTCCAGCACAACAAGAAGCGGCGTACGGAACCGTGATAAACGACGGGATACGGCTGCGTGGCGTGATGTCGGTCCCGTCGGCCAAGGCTCTTCCTGCGGGAACTCCGGTGTGCATGAATGGTTCTCGTTCAGGTCTGACATGCGGGCCGTTGATCGCTGCTGGAGACGATCAGCTCGAGTGGGGTGGTGCCGCAGTACAGGGGGACTCGGGTGCGCCGGTGTTCGTCGTCAACAGCAGCGGCGACGCACAGGCGATCGGCATGCTGCACGGCGGGCCGAGCGATACCGACAATTTCGCGACTTACCTGGCGCCGGTCTTGGAGCGGCTCAAGGTGCGGCTGATTGTCGACGACAAGAAGGGCATCTCGTGACGACAACGATCGAATCAGATGGTGTGACGAGTCACCAGCGACGGATCAGCGGGCAACGCCGAACGCAGCTGTTTGACACCGTCGAGCGCGCGGCGACAACCGCGCTGGTCGTGGCTGCGCTCACATCAGCAGATCCGGTGCGGTCCCAGACCTCGCGCCGGGTGTACCCCTTGATCCATTCCGCAGGTGACGGCGCTGGCTCACGGCGGCGTGCGGGGGCGTTGTCATCCCTGGTGGCTGACGTTCTGGCGGCGCAATCCGACGACACCGGCGCGGCGCCGGCACTGGCCCTCTCGATGGAAAGGTGGTTGTTGCACCCACATCCGAGTACGGCGACTGAACTGACGCGCACAGTGCGCCAATTCGTCGAAGGCTTCGACTCCCCGGATGCCGCCACGCTGGAACTTGCGTGGGTGGCCGGCGCTGGCCTCGACGATGCCCTGGTCAAGCTCCGCGAAGGAGGGCTGAACGGTGATGATGCACAACCACTGTTGAGCCTCATCGCTGCTGCCGTTGAGTTGACCGTGCCCATGGTCTGGGTAGCCCGAACCCTTGGCATGCCCCGGGACCAGATTTATCGCCGCACCCGCGGAATCGATCGCGATGCCTGGCGCGCACTTTTGCCGTAGCGGCTCGGCGTGTCGCTTACGGGCGCCTTGTGCCAGTGACGCTCTCGTGCAGGCTGTCTGCCATGTGTGGAAAACATGGCACCGCTGAACAAGGCACACCCGCTTTCGATCGGCTAGCTGTACTCGACATCGAGACAACCGGGCTTGACCCCGATTCCGATCTAATCCTCGAAGTCGGCATCGTGATCGTCGATGCAAGGTTGCACGAGATTGCGCACCTCTGTGTCTTGATCGCATCGCCGTCGAATGTGGCCTGGGCGAAACATACCTATGCGCAATGGGATAGATCAGCGCAGCTATCGGTGGCGCAGACCATGCACCTGAACAACTGGCTAATCCGTGACCTACACCGGCCGATGAGCTTCGCGCAAAGCCATGCAGACGGAACCCGAACGGTTGTCGCGGGATATCAGCAGGCGACGGCGCTGCTCTGTGCCTTCCTCGACGAGCAAGGGATCCTCGAACCTGTACCGCTAGTGGGCAGCTCCGTGAGGTCACTTGATGGGCCGTTCCTGGAGCGGTATATGCCGAAGCTGTTCTCTCGCTTCACGCATCGCACGATCGATGCCTCGGCACTCACTGAACTCGCACGGTTTATAGACCCACAGGGGTATGAGGCGTTGGCCGCGGCGACACCGGAGTCCGGTCATCGCACCGTGGAGGACTGTCGACGCTCCATCGGGATCATCCAGGCTTTCGCCCAGCGGTACGGAATCGGCTCCCTGTCCAGAGTTTCGGGGCAAGAAACACCTATCAGCTGACAAACACCTGATCTAGCACGGCGTCGGCTGTGCGGCCGAGTCTTTCGCCGAATTCAGTAGCGGCTATTGCGCGTGCCGTTACCGCATCCTCGGCCTCGACGTGAACAGTGTGTGCCGAGTCCGGGTGTATCGCCTTGAACTGCATTGCTATGCCACCTCCGTGATGGTGATTCCAGGGAGTAGGTCAGCCGCGTGGACAGCGGTGCCATCACCGCGGCGCCACAGAATTCCCGCGACATGCACAGCTGCCAGTGACCGCGCGACGTCGTGGCCGCTGAGCGTGCTGATGGTGGTCTCTTTCAGATCCGCTGGCAGATCCGGATGAGCGACGGTATATGTGGCCATGGCCGCACAGTCGCATCTCCAGGGCCCAAAACAGCTGTCCGGCGCGAGATTGCATGCAGGGCAACATCTGGGCTAGCTGACGCATAGCAGCCGAGCGGGAGTTAATGCTCCCGGTGTCAAATCCGAGGGGACCTGACACCGGGAGCGTCCTTCGTCAGCTAACGGCGAGATCGATCTTGAATGTGTGGATCAGTTCGTCGATGGCGCCGTTGACATCGTCAGTCGTGAGCAGCAGTAGATCCAAATCAGTCAGGGTCAACAATTCCGCGCCAGCGAGTCGACTCGCAGCACGATGTTGCGCGCGCTCACAGATGCTGGAAGCGAAGCGCCCGTTGCCGAGTACGTCGAGCATCGATGATCCACGACCGTTGAGCGTGGCGCGGAGCTTCGTAGCGGTCTCAAGGAACCTCTCACGTGCCCCGGCGTCGATTACTCGGCCGCTCTGTTCTGCATGCCGAACGAGAATTTCCCAAAGTTGTTCGGAATCTGCGGGGGCGAAACGAATCTGGTGCTGCAGACGAGTGCGGACACCGGGATTGTCGTTGAAGAACCGCTCGAGGGATGGTTCATCGCCGCTGAATATCACTACAAGTTCGCCTTTGTTGCCGTCCATGAAGTCCAGCAAGGCGCTCAAGGCGTCTGCGCCGAAGGGGTCTCCTCCAAATCCTCGCTGCTGTATGAGTTCATGCGCGTTCTCCAAGAGGATGACTCCGCCCCGCGCTTCTTCCAGGACTTTCCGTGTCTTTACTGCCGATTCACCCTCGACGGTGCCGACCAATGAAGACCGGTTCGCCTGCACGAAGCTATCCCTTGTGGTGACACCGCCCCGGAACAGCTCGTGTGAAAGTGCCTTTGCCGCCAGTGTTTTCCCTGTTCCCGACGGCCCGGTGAATGCGAAGTTCATGGCACGAGGGGAGCGCGGCATACCGCGCCGCACGAGCTCTGCCTCGATGCGTGCTGAGGCGATCAGGGCGCGGCTCTGATCCTTGAAATCGTCCAAGCCGATCAACGTGTCGAAACCCCAGCGGCGCTTCGGGAGTTGAACGATCTGATAGCTCGGGCGCGGCATGGATACCAAGACTCTGAGTAGTTCCTGTACATATTCAGCTGGCGAGGAGATCCAGAAGATCCGCAGTGACGTAAGGGCGTCAGCTCCGACAGCGGGGAGCGTGTGGAGGAGGGCAGATCCGATCGGCTGGCCGTGAAGAGTCGAGGCATCGGCGCCGAACAATGTCCGGCTGCGCGTTGGCGAGCCCGTAACCAGACTCAGGCTCGCAGTGACGTGCTGGCTTAGTTCGGAATCAAAATTACCTTGATCGATGAGCAGAACGTGTATGCCCAGTGACCGGCCGACCCTGAGCACGCGCAAGATGCGCTTTTCGAGCGACTCGGTATTGCGCACAACGGTACGTACTTCTTCGATCGCAACTAGAAGATCCGGCAACGGATCGGCGCTGCCGGCTTCCACCAGTTGGCGATACTCGCCTATGTCCTTTACTCCGTGTCTGGTGATTCGATCATCGCGGCGGGCGATCTCGGCATCCAACTGGTCCAACAGGGCCGTCAGACCTACTCGATCTGTTGATGAATCTGAGAGCCAGGCCGCGGTATGGGGCAGCTGTGCAAGTCGATCGAAATACGGGTGGTGCACACCGCCGCCGATGAGGACGAACTGTAGGCGGTCGGGGCTGTATAGGGCTGCAAGGCCGGTGAGCAAAACTTCGCTTGCAACCGACCTGCCGCTGCCGGTGCGTCCAGTGATCAACACGTGGGGGCCGTTGCCGCCCAGTTTGGCCTCGGCGAGATCTAGCCAGACCGGTTCTGGGGAATCGCTGAACTTGAAATTGTCATCGACGCTCATTCCGAGAGGAACTCGCAGGCTCTGTTCGGTGTCGGAATTGGCCCAGCGGGCTGCGAGTTCGTCGGCGGTTGGGGTGCCGCCGAGTGCGTTCAGCCAAGCCTCCGGGCCGGCCGGATCACCGCCACCGGCCTGGGAGGTTGCCGCCACCGATGGCGGCGGGCCTGCCGGCGTATCTGACGCTGCTGCGATCGGAACTAGGTCTTGATCTCGAACGATTTCGAGAGCCTGCTGATATTTGACTCCCGGGTGCGCTGCCATGTACTCGCGGGCGCTCTTCTTGAGGCGTGCTGAATCGACCATGAGAGATGTACCTCCTGCTTCACGCGGAAGTGGGCTACTGGCGCCGCGACCACCTGCCACATCCGCAGAGGACAGGGTTCATTCGGTGCCACGGCTCCTATGGGGGCTGACCGCCGGGATGACCGGGGTCGCGGCCCGGCCGTCACGGCTCCCGCCACGTGGCGCGGCGATTGACGGGCAAGCTACGGGCACAGATCCGGGGCCGACGAATGCGACACGACTGCGCGGCACGCCGAAGGAAAGCGAGTCATATCATGATTGACTTCTCTAAAACAGAGAATACGATCGGGTCGATACGTCGCGATGTACGCGGCGAAAACCGAAAGGGAGTTCTCTCGTGGGGACCACGATCTTCATCGCCATTCTGTTTCTAACCGCAATCGGCGCTTTCGCTGTAGCTGTCAAGTCGGGCCGACAGGCCAGGCTCGCAGAACGGAAGGGAGCCCAGAGCGTGTACGAGAAGAAAGCGGACACGAGCTTCTGGGCGTGGTGCGTGAGCGCCGTCGTCGGTTTTGTGGCGGTCCTGAGTCTGGTCTTGTCGAGCATCACGCTGGTAAGCACCAAGAACATCGGTGTGGTCACGACCTTCGGCCGGCCGAGTCAGTTCCTCGACAACGGACTGCATCTCACCGCGCCCTGGCAGGAAGTCACTGAACTGGATGGCGCGATCCAGACGGACAACCACATCGACGAAGGCGATAAGAAGACCGCCATTGACGCGCGATTGGGCAACAACTCGACCGCACGCGTCGACTCGACCGTGGTGTGGCGCCTGAAGCCGGAGGCAGCGCCCAGCCTGTTCCAGGATTACCGGGGCTTCGACGCGATTCGCGACAACCTCGTGACCCGTGAGTTCACTGCCGCGATCAACGATGTACTCGCCGGGTACAACCCACTGACTCAAGTCGGCGAGGGCGACGGAGCCATCAACGGCAAGCTGGCCACCATGGTGCTTGACAAGCTCAAGGCCAAGGTAGGCAACCGCATCGAGGTGATCGGCGTCAACATCCCAGTCATTCACTTCGATGACCGCACCCAGCTGTCGATCAACAACCTACAGACCGAAATCGCCAACACCAAGATCGCGCTGCAGCGGCAGAAGACCGCGGAGGCAGAGGCTGAAGCGAACCGCATCCTGTCCCAGTCGGTGAGTCACGACCCGAACGTCTTGGTGAGCAAGTGCCTGGATCTGGTGCGCGAGAAGGGCGGCAGCCCCGCCGGTTGCTGGCCGGGTAGTGCGGGCGCAGTCGTCGCGATTCCGGGGCAGAAGTGACTAGCCAGGTAGTCGTGAATGCTGACGCAGCTGCTGCTGATGATGACGACGAGTGGGCCGATGAGCAGATCGAGGCCGCGCGCGGCTGTCTCCGAGCAGCGACGATGTGTCCACAGATCTATAAATCTGAGAAAGACATCTCCGAGGATCAGCACCTTCCACCGGAAACAGATCCGATCAAGCTGCGTGTTCAGCACCTTCGCAGAAGTCGCGAGGAACTGACATCCGAGCACATTCGCGCTATAGCGGCACTACCCACTCAGAAAGACCGCGATCTAGTCCAACTCGGTCAACTCATGGCGAAGCATGTCGAGGCAGCGGAGGGAGGCCAGTGACGCGTCTGGGCAGATCTGACGCAGCTCCAAGTGTGGAGGCGCGCCGGCGGGCCGAAATGCTGTACGTCCGGTACGGCGAGCTCACACATGGCAATCCGGGGTTTGACTATCACCTCCATATGGATTCGGCCGATCCTGTCACCGCTGCATTGACTGGAGGATCGGATCGACTCGCCGATCTTGCTCGCCTGGTCTCCGACGACGAGGTCTTCCATGTGTGGCGCTTGAGGCTAGGCCACCCAAACTGGTGGATTGGTGGACGAGTCCGCGGTACGACTCCGCTGCTGGCACGGTTGATTTCAGAGTTGACGGGTCGCCACGACGACGGACTGCATCTGGGAAGCTCTGGGTACGTGGGCGCCCACTGGTTCAATCAATCGCTACGTGCGATCGCCCCACTGTCGTCTCCGGCGCGCGACCAACACGCTGTGGCGTTACGCCGCGAACTGATCGGCCGAAACATGTGCCTACACGGCATCGTGTTCATGAGCTTCGTCTCTGACCGGACGTTCAATCCAGCTGAGATGTTCCCGGAGGCTGAGCATGTTGAGCCCGTTGACAGTTGCGTCCTCGGAAATGCGACCTACTCGGTGCGCACGATTCACGGAGCACAGTGGTTCGAGGCATTCAACGTGATGGTCTCCGAACTAGATCCAATCACGTGGGCCGCCATCACAGAGGCCCTCAATGTCGAGCTGCGCGAAAGGGGAGCTGAACGTGAACGATGAACGGAAGCGTTCGATGTTAATCCGCGTTCTGACCACCGAACATTCTCGAGTGGTCGCGAAGTTGGTGGGTGTCACAGCCTTGGCCTGCATTGCGGTGTTCGCCATAGCGCCGGGACTGCGGCACTTCATCGACGGGGAACCGCCGAAACGTATCGAGTGGTCTGAGTTCAAATCAGCCGAGCAGCTGAACGATTTCATGTCGCGCCGGTCGGGTACGCGCGTGCGGCAGGGGACTGATTGGTGGTCCGTCGAAGTTACGCGGCCCGTCAGTGGATTCGGCGCTGACTCGGTCCCATGTACGCGAGTGCTTCGGACTGTTGCTGATGGGAAGACCATCCTCATTGACGGGGACTGGCGCTACAACAGCGACGGATTCCGTGTCTGCCGATACCCCGGTGACGGCCGCTGAGATGTCCGAACGAATGGTGCACACATGGCTGACATCGGGTGGAACGCGGACATCTGGGTGGGTGTCGCGGGGTGGTACTGCCGCGACTGCGGCGCCAAGGGCAGCGGGGGTAGACCGGAAGCAGAGTCCGCTGCGCGAGAACATGCCTGTGATCCCGATGTCGGGTGTGCGTGCCCACATGAAGAGCTGTGCAGGACAACCGAATGCACCCAGTGCTGCCGCTTCGACATCACACCGGAACCGATCGCTTGCCATAACCCAGCAGAGCCCTGGGCACTTAACACCGATCACCCAGTAGCGCAAGGAGATTAATTATGAGCGGTATCGACTTCACAACCCGGGACGGCAGCGCGTCCGTCCGAGGCGCCGAACGACCATATGGCGCTGCGCTGGCTGCGCGACTCACGGCGGCGGTTCTGGAACTGGACGGCCAGCACACGCAAGAGAGCAATCGTCGTATTTTGCCGGACATCTTCTTTCGGCAAGCAGAGTTCAACGCCCAAATGCACGGTCACGCAGCCTCATTAACCGAAACCTTCACCTATTGGGCGCCGATGGCCGGGATGATGTACGAGGACGGTTCGGCAGACATTCGTATCGGAGATAAGACCGAGCGCCCCGATGGGTTCGTCATCAACACCGCGGTGGTTGCAGGCAGCGACCCGATCGCACTTCTGACCCGAATTCACGCCTACTCAGAGGAGGGGCTGCTGGTCACGGGACCGGACCGATCCTGGCTCGCGGGAATCATTGACGCCGGACTGCAGGCACACATCCTGCGCGACAAGCCCGGGTGGGGGAGCGCCGCCGAACTGCTCCGGTCGGACAGTCGCAGCCCCGCGCTCATCACCACCAGTCAAGGCGTGTCCGTTTCCTGGCTGCAAGGCGCTGCAGCCGGCTTCTATGCCGACGGCCAAAGCGACCAAGAGCGTTGGGCCGCCGAAAAAGCCTTCGACGCCCTTTCAGGGGCAGAGCAGTGGGACCGCTCCATCAGCGCACTTCTGGAGGAGCGCCGGCCCGACGCGAGCTGGTGGCTCATGCTCGATCCGGAGACTTTTCATAAGCCGTCACATCTCGGGCTACTTACGGCCTTCGACGCGATCGAAGCCGACACTGCAGCCCAGAAGGCCGAGAAGGACCGGCGGGCTGAAGGAGTAGTGCAGTGACCGATCGGCTGCCCGCGCGGTGGGATTCGCAGCCGTTGGCGACGGCGCTGGAGGTGATGACCGCTTCTGGACCGGCAGAAGGCCGCTTGCGATTCGATTTCGGACAAGCCGGTTCGGTGGGACTGAGTCTGCACCTCAATCCGACCAAGCTCAGCCGAGGAGCCTCTGACGCACTTCTTGCTCAGATCGCGCAGCTGTCGCTTTTGGCGGCCAAGTCGACGCAGCAGGTCATCGGATAGCTCCGATGTGTAAGCCCAACGGGTGCGCGTGGTGCTCATCTCGATAGGTGATGACACGGGGGCACGCCCTTCTCCGTTGAAATTCTCTAAAACAGAGAATAGAGTGAGACGTATGAGTACTGCTGTCGTCACTCACCAGGGGCGCCGATTCACGGTGGAAACCTATGTCGACCCCTACCCGGGCAAGGCGGCGACAGATCGCATCTGCTGGACCGAGGCATGTGGCCGGTGCGGCGGTAGCGGAATCTTCACCTGGTGGACCAGCACCGGCCAGGCGGGTGGAACCTGCTTCGGCTGCGACGGAGCCGGACGCGTGTCGCGCAGTCGTGCTGTGTCGATGTTCCGTCGCGATGCACGCCTGGAGGCGCTGTTCCGTGAGCACGGACAGCAGCTGGCCGACGAAGCAGCGGCGGCTGCACAGGCGGCTGAAACCACGCGACGTGCCGCCGAATTCGACTGGGCGTGGGAGGCGGCGCATGCCGAGCAGGAGCGTCGCGCCGGCCTGAACAACACTCCGGCCGGAACAGAAGGGGAGCGCCTACGCGATCTGGAGGCCTCGGTGACTGTCTCGGCCGGCTTCGAACGCACCGGTTACACCGGCCATACCGAGTACGTGAAGATCGTTGTGTTCACGCTGGAGACCGGTCAGGTACTCATGTGCAAGGGAACCGCCGGCTGCCTGTACGACGTCGGTCGCGGCGATCGTGTGAAGCTCACCGGAACAGTATGCGGAACCGGCATGTACCGCGGCCAGTTGCAGACCGTGTTGCAGCGGCCGAAGATCACGGTGATTGAGCGCGGCGACGCGGGAGATGCGGGCCGTTGAAAGGAAATCCTGAAGACGCTGTGATCGCCGAGATCAACGCGCTGGAAGCCAACGATTTGATCGACAGTCAGCTAGCCGCGGGCGAGACTAGGCCGGGGCGTGTACCGGCATGCCGATGTGGTGCGCCCTGGCACGGCCTGCCCCGCGGAGGCTGCCCTGGAAGCCACGCGGTAGGGGAACGCGAACCATCGGAGGAACCCGCCGGAGAGATTTACATCGACGAGCACTACGAGTTGCGCGCGAGTCACGGCCCGATGCAGGTTATTCCGAGCACCTTTGCGGCGGGCCCACCCGTGGACGATCCTGAGTCGGCTATGCGCCAATTCATTGATGACGTGCACCGAATGGCCGAGGAGATGGCTAGCCGCGCCGGCGCGTCGGATCCGATGGTGATCATCAGTAGGTACGACTCTCCCATGGATCAGGTCTTGGCTGTGGGTGATGGCCATGCTTCACGCCAAAGGTTTTCGGTCGACGCAGAGACCACGCCACCAGAAGATCAACAACATCGCGGGTCGTGGCTCGCCCGGATGCGGAGACTGCTTCATCCGCGTTAGCGCGAGGCTCCGCCACGCCGAAAGTCGATGACGCACACGTGCGTGGAGTTCCATGCTGAGCTTGATGCATGCGAAATCAAAATAGTTCTGGTCCTCCGACGGCTGCCCGTCGCGGAACTGCCGCCGAGTGATCCTTCTCGTGACATGACCGAATTTATGCGCGTCGACTGGGGTCAAGCCATGTCCGTTGCGCTCGATTCGCTCACCACGGGGCGCCCCACAACCGCGGATGTTCCGCGCGCTGTCGAGTCATTCTGGCGCCACCCGATCAAGATCGTCCGCAACCCCGGCGAGCCGGCGCAGCTGCGCAATGGCCACCATCGTGTCGAAGCGATGCGCAGGCAGGGGGTCCCCGAAGCTATCGCGCGGGAAGAGCGCCCGAAGCGGGCGAGCTCAAACAGGTCGGGGTGGGCTAGTGCCATGGGGACGTGACAGTCATTCCCGGCGCTCAGTTTTCGTGTCGCTGACTTGTCGTCTGCTTCGGGTGGCCGATCCTTCACCAAATCGAGCAGACTCCCGGAAGGCAATAGTGATGGATCCAGCGACGGTGCGATTGATGCAAAGGGCTCGAAGTTTCGAGACCACAACTGAGCGAGCCGTGAGGGATCATCTGCATCCGCAGGTGCGGGGTCTGGTTCCCAAGGGACAGCGTGCAATGACTCTGATGCGGTTGTGGGCGCAACCCGAAGTGCAGGTTCGTCTACACCATTCAGGTAAGACGGCGGATGGAATATCGAGAGCACGGCCCCATGCCTGGCGGCTGATGTGGATCTCGCTAGCTGCCATGTTGATGGCTCAGGTGGTGGTGGGGCTAGGTGCTCACACTGATGTTGAGGCTGGAATAGCCGTCTTGCTCTTGTTCTTCTTGGCTCCCACTTTTGGTGCCTGCGTGTTCCGGATCATGTCGATCCCGAATGAAGTTCGGAACACATGGCCCTCGCTTGCGCATACAGCCTGGGAACTTGCGGAGCCGCTCGAATGCGAAGGGATTGAACAGTGGAACGAAATACTCACACGCACAGCCGAATATATCGAGCTTCGTGAGCAGGTGTTCGAATTCCGATCGATCTTTTGGTTTCAGGACGAACTGAGTCCTGAAGCTGAGCAGGTGCGTTTCCACTTGCGGTGTGCGGCCCTGTCGATGCGACAAGGATATGCCGCATCGCTCGCGGCGCGGACTGCGGAAGAAGGTGGAGACGGCGCGCTGGCCGTAGTTCCAAGGCTCCGTGCGGATCTGGCCTGGTCGGATTTCGAACAGCATATGCACCAGGCTGATGAGGCAATGGAGGCGCTGCGCCCGCTTGCGCTAGCAGCGACCGTTCAAGAACAGATGTCGCCGCTACGTTTACCTGCTCCTGAGCTAGCGTCTTCGCGACGGGCGATCACGCGAGCGAAGAGAATTCGGCCAGCTGCGTGAATCCGCCCACAGGCGCCCGATACGGCGCCTGTGGGCGCTCCCAGGTCAGTACCCCTGGTACTTGTCGGCTTGCGTGTACGCGCACAGCGGTTGCGGCCTCGATACACCGGTCAAGCGGCGAACCAGCAGCATCTTTCCAGAACCGTCCCATCCCGATGGCGGAAGCTGAGCCGCATCATCGCCCATGACCTTTACCGCGTCGTCGTGGGTTGGCTTGGAGGTCAGCAGCACCGTCGAGCACAAGTCGAGCCACCGAGACGGGAATCTCTCATCGTTATCCAGCGTCAGGGTGATCAGCACCAGGTGGAGACCGAGTTCGCGCCCAATGGACAGCAGCTCTGTAACCAGGGTGTGTAGCTCCTCGCGTTGTGCCGCATCGAAGTAAGCCCACAGTGCGTCGTCGAGCGCCAAGAGCTCGGGCTTGTGGAGTTTCGGATTGGCACGGCGTATCTCTATCTCTGCGTGAATTCCCCTGATTTGGTCGAGAACCGCGTCCGGATCTTTCCGCGAATTAAGGTGTCTGGCACCCCACCAGTTAGTGGCTAGCGCGTCCCGGACCAACCCTCGAACCAACATCGATTTACCGCGGCCTGCGCCGCCGAATACCAGCAAGTGGCCATCCGCGGCGGGGCTGTAGGTGACTGGCTCACCGGTAGCACCCACCCCGAGTGGAAACGCCGCGCGCTCGCGCGCACTAGGGGGAGCGGTGGGTAACGGATGCGGTGAAGGTGGCGAGAGAAGTTTCATCTCGCGTTCCAACTGGACCGCGATGCTGATGTGGGTTTCGTTGGTCTGCTCGGGGTGGTTGTGATTCCCGCGGCAGGTGTCCGGGTCGCCGAGCGCGTCAACGAAGAAGTGGTTGGGCTTCGACGGGTCGTATTCGGCCGCGGTTGACTTCGTTGTTGCAATGGAGGGCGCCTGCATCTGGCCGTTGCCGACATAGAGTCCGTGGCCACCGCCCAGGACTGTGACGATGTCGCCCGGCTTCGCCTCGGCTGGAGAAACAGGGGCGAGTGACCCAGACACGTCTTCAACGTTCCGAAAGAATGCTGCGCCGGCGGGGACCGGTATGCAGTGGCGATTGAACTCGCGTTGCCTGGTGGCCCAATCTCCCAAAGGATCTGGCAGCGGCCGCGGCGCAGGTTGAGGTACCGTGCCCAGAGTTTCAGCACCGAAGACATCCCGATGCGGGATCGCGGCTTGCGTGAACTCGTCCAGTACGAACCGGACGGGGCCATCACCGTCGGTGTCGTTCGGTAGGAACCGCAACGGCTTGGCACCGAACACGCTTTCCGGAGCATCGATAACGGCACGAGCGAAAACACGGGCGTTGTGCAGCGTGAAATCCAGCCGGGCACGCATGAGCGCCTTGGCCAGCATTTCGGTGCGATTGGTGGCAGATGCCATGAGAGGAGACCTCCCTTTCCGTCGAGCGGTGCGTCCCCGGCCCGCGCCCGCCACGAAAAGGGGAGAGCAACGCAGAACGCGACCTTCACGAGGTTCTTCGGCCCTTGCGGATTCTCGTCAGCCGCCGCCGGGGAGCGGAGCTGGTCGAGAGTCCAGGCGCGGGAGCAGTTCTGGCCCCAGCCGCACCGTACTTCCAAATTGCGATCGGACCTAATCGGTTGAAATGACGGCTCTCGGCGTGTCGCGAGCCCCTGGACGGCTTGTCACCCCAATCATCTATTCTCTAAAATAGAGAACTTGAAAGGCGGGGTAATGGAACTTTGTGAGAACGCTGTCGAACTTGGCTTCACCGCGACCTCGACACCGCGAGAAGTCGTTTCCATCGCGGGCAAGTTGGTGGACGAGCGCGGCTACCCAGAGTCTGTGTATGACACGACCAGGTCGCTGATGCGTCTTCAGCGTCAGCTCCGCACTGAACAGGCCGGTGCGGCATGAGTCACCTCATCACCCAGGCGGACAACGAGTATCGCCTCTATGTTGCGGGTTCCGGCACCTGCCTCGCGTATGCCAAGAGTGAAACCGTTGTAGGCGGATCGGAAGGGTGGCGTGTTCGGCCGCACGGTATCGCTGAACATCTTGAGGACTTCGTAGTGAAAGACGAAGGTCAAGCGCTCACTGCGCTTAAGGCTCTCGGCCTCGCTTATGAGGCCGGAGGTGGGGGATAACCCGAACTCGCCCCAAACGCCGAGACGCTGCGGCTCAACGACCGCAATTCGACCGAACAACAGGAGAACAAGATGGACGACCCGTATGCCGCTGAGCGCGAAGAGGCGCGAGCAGCTCGAGCTTCGATGTCCGAGATGGACCGTGCCGCTATGCACCCCGATGCGGATTTGGGGATGTGCGGGGATCGGGAGGACGCACGAGGGGAGTGCTGGTGAACCGCGCGCTAGTGGTCTGCGGCGCCTAGTTGCGATGTCGGCAATTCACTCTGACTTGTCGCAAACCCCTGTTCCCATCCGGTGTGGAATCCGATCACGAGCAAGGTGATCTCGGCTGGTTTGTATCCGAGTGCGCGGCAGTGGCGCTCGTACTGACTGGTGGAGTGAATTCGGACTTCTCGCCGGTGCATTGAGACGGCTCCTCCCTGGTGATATGTGCCGAACAAGCTCGCCACGCTCTGTAGTCGAGGCAGCTCGATGCTCAGTTAGGCCGCGCGACCACCCAACGTGCGCGCCGCGGTCGGCCCGTGTGTGCTGGGTCTACCTACGGTCTCGGTCATGAAAGAGTTTCTGCTGCACCCGGTGGTGCCGATGGCGCTGCTGGCGGTCTGGACGATGATGTGGTGGCACCAGCGCAAAACGCCGCCGGTTCTACCGAAGATGGACCGCGTCAACGCGCGCCCGGGTGACCTTTCGCTTGGCGGCTCCACGGCGACATCCAAGACCGAGATGCGTGTGCGCAAGGTGCTCGAAAATGCCGGGTATCGCACCTATCCGCAGGGGACGCTGATGTGTATGGGACGTGACAGCGCCGGCAAGAACCGCTTTTTCACGCCGGACATCTTGCTGCGCAAGCCGTTCGCGGTGGTGGAAGTCGATCCGGCGCACTGGCATGGAGCGCCGGAGAAAGTCGCAGAGGACATCATGCGCAACCGGTTCTATGCGCGACGTGGTCTGCGCGTGATCCGGGTGCGCATTGCTGGCACTCAGGCGCTGGGGCCTAACGACGTCGTGATCGGCGAGTCCGACTTCGATCCCGCCAAACACCGCACTGTTCTGTTGAGGGCAGTGGCCTCAGCCAAGATGGTTCCGGCGAGCTACTGGACGTCGATGCAGCGGAGAGGGACGTGACATTCAGGCGCTTATCGAGGTCGCGGTAACCATATTCGCCAGGAGGTTCCGCTGTTTGTCGGGAATCAGGTCAGAGCCAGCAGTAGGGATAGAACTATCCCGCGTTGAAGTCGCGCAGGGACCGGCACCAATCCAGTTGGTATAGCGACGATTTTCCGTCGAGTGCAGGATCTCGTTGTACTCGGCCGGATCCATCGGTGAAGTAGGCCAGCTTCGCACCGTCACGGGTGTAGAGCCCTACCGGGCGATAGGTCATGAGAGGGAACTGGTCTGCTGACGTGCCGTATTCGTGCAGAGCCGCGTTGTAGCGTTCGACGTCGTACAGCGCGCTCTCTGCCGCGGTGGTGGTCCCGGTGACTGGCTCTTGTAGCGCGCGTGGATCGCGGCAGGCAGCGGAGAGCGATTTCGATGTCTGTGTGCGAGCCGCGCGCAGATTGGTCACTGCCCGATCGCGCTTCTCACCAAGATCACGGCTCCGCAACCCATTCACCAGAAATGCGTATTTCAATTCCCCATCTGACACCGTGCTCGTCACCGATGACGAATGCGCGACACGGTCATCACGGAGCTGCATGTAGGCCGCACCGCTAATCGCGCCGAGGGAGAACACGGCTACCGCCGTGGCTGCTGGCACCAGCTTTCGGATCGGAGCATCGCCGAGCTGTCGGAGTCGATTGGAGATCTCGTGCGTCTTGATGCTCATGCGTGGTCCTTTCAGGCTGCGGCGGTCGTGGCACAGAATGCGCCGGCGAAGGCTTCGGCCAACGCCGCGGCGCGCTGGCGGTATTCCTGTCGAGACAGTCCGCTGTCTCCACGCATATACCGGGAAGCAAGGCGCGCCAACGCATCAGCACCTTCGTTCAGTGGTTCCCCGCTGTGAGAGCGCACCCAACGGATCTCGACGCGTTCCCGGAGTCGGTGGATACGTCGAAACGCTGAGACCAGTTCCGCCTCTTCGCCTTCTCCAAGCTCGGTGATGTAGCCGCCAGGCATTACCTGCTCTCCTCTCTGCCAGGCATTGGCCATCGCGATCGCTGCTTGGCAGTCGGTGAACAGCGTGATGTGCTCATGTCGTCCCAGACGCCGCAACGCCTCATCGATTCCACGAAGCTCCGATATCAAGACTTTCGATCCTCCATGCATACGATTCGAATGCTGGAATCCGCGCAACCCGAAAGCGCCGCTGTCTGCCAACCATCCACAACCGAGGGACGTTTTGCGGACCGACCCATCGGTGGCCACTGTGACCGGCGGTAGCAAGGTCTCAGGTGGGCGTGGTTTGGGGGATTTCTTCTTTTCAGGCGCAACGGGGGCGATTTCGTCGAGCACCTGGGCGGCCTCGCCCATCAGCAGTCTCACGTACCTCTCGGCGGCGCTGATTACGGTGACGTTCAAGGCCGATTGGATAGCGGTCAGTTGTGCCCGTGCTGCCCAAACGACCCGGGGTGGGACCATCACCTGTAGGTGACAATGGGTCGGCTGCGTAACCCGCAGAGTCGCAATGACATCGAACAGTGCAGTCTGCAGATTCGGGGACTTCGCGATGCCCGACCAAACGCCGGTGGCTGATTTCGCGCAATAGGCGTATCCGCGGCGCGATCCGACACCGCGGAACGCGATCACGACAGAGGTAGCTCCGGTCGATGCTGCCAGGGAGGCAGATTCGCCTGCTGTGCGCCGACTTTGGACGCCATCTCGGATCGTCATGACAGTAGTATTCGAGTGATCAGCCCTACGCTCTCCGCGACCGAGACGACACGCCGATACAGCGGTGGAACTCGGATCTGAGCGCCGGCGTGCGGCTCTTGAGTGGAGAGGCGGCGCGGATTAGCGCTGACGATTGCCCGTTATGCCGCGTTGCCTTTAAGGAGCCGTTCAACTTCAGCCGTGGGGATTCGTCGGGATCGTCCGAGTTTCACCGCGTTAACTTCCCCTGACCGAATCAATGCATAGAGATGGGCTCGGCTGATGCAAAGCTGTTTGGCTGCTTCTTCCACGCGATACAGCTTCGGACGATCGGTGGCCGACACAGCTTGTGCCGCGTTGGCTGTGGGGAATATTGCCGCCAGCTGCTCAACCTGTTCAGGCGAGGCCGAGCGCATCAAAGTACCTAGCGCCTCGGAAATGGGGTCGTTGTTGCTCATGACTCTGATCGTCTAGGGCGAGTGTGGTGGTCTCCAGTGAGCGGTTCCGACACGCCGAGAAACAGCTGATTCGGATCTTGGTGTTCTCAGTGACTCAGGTTCGAGTCGGCAGCCGGGAAGCTCTCGTTCGCGACTCATGGCTGGAGAATCCGCGCGCCAGCGTCGTTGACCCGCCGATGACCCATTTTTCGGGTGCCCCTGCTCAACCCCCGTTGACCCACCGATGACCCGTAAGGGTTAGACAAACCTGTTCTACCTGGACAAATGGTGATACGCTTTGTACCAGCACGTTCGGAATGGACGAGCGTAGACTGCATGCAAGCCGCCTCACACGCGAGGGGTCGCTGGTTCGAACCCAGCCGGGACCACCAGAAAGCGCAGGTCAAAGAGTATTTTGCCCTTCCTGAGCTTCGGAATTTGACCCACAATTGACCCAATTCTGTCTATCCATGGTTGTCCATGGAGTCTGTCCCGTCACTTTGGCATCGAGGCTGTTGGCACGGCGTGGGACTCGGTGTCCGCTGTCTTAGGGTGACCTTCCTGTGCGCTGGACTCGCCACCCTTGCTTTTGAAGTGAGGTGTTAGGTTTGCTGTCTGATTCCGGTGGGAGGTACTGATTGCTCTCTTGCGGCCGTGTGGATTGATCGCCTAGGAGACCGGCCTAGATGTGCCTGCGTCGAGTGTGTGTCAGAAAACTGGCTAGCCAGTTCCCGAGTAGGCGCTGGCTGACCGATGAGATTAGGCTAATTAGGTTGTGGAACTTGGGGTTCCACCCTTGAGTTCATCGTCGCGGGAGTTCAAACCCACGATCATTCGACTCTCTCGGTTAGGTGCTCGATATCTCGGTTGGGCGCGGAACTCCGTTGCAGCTCGATCGGATACACGTGTTCACGTTCAAGATGCAGATGAGTTTGCTACCTAAACCCTCTCGGCGTACGGAAACTGATCGCGTTGGTGGAGCGGCGGCAGTGAGGCTGCAGCTCCCCACCCTGGGATCAGGTGAGTTAGCCATTTTTATGGGTCATTGCTACGAGCGGGGATACTCGCCTGTGGCGCTATTTGCAGAGTTGCTTATTACGGCTCTGTCATTGGCTTTTTCGTGTAGTGGCTACACCTACCGCTATCGATCCGTCGAGTTGCTGAGATACGCGGCTATCGGTGTCATCAGTTTTCGATGAGGCGGTCTCAGCTGAGTCAGCCTCTCGTGGAACTTGGCTGCAGCGGACAGCTCGCTTGGGTTTGAGTGCGCATACGTTCGCAAGGTGAACGCAGCGTCCCGGTGACCTAGCCAGGCGGCGATCACTACGGCTGGGATGCCGTTTAGGTGCATCAGCGTGGCGCACGAATGCCGCGCATCATGAAGGCGCACACGGGGGAGATTGGCTGCTTCCAGCGCCGCTCTCCAAGCGTGCGTCAGTGTGTTCGGATGTGGGGGAGCTCCGTGCTCGTCGAGGATGATCATGTTTGAGGTCGGCCAGCCACTACCGAGAGCTTCTTGCGTCTTAGCCCTCCGGTCCTTAGCTCGGCGCAGGGCTGAGGCGAGATCGGTAGGCATCGGCAGGTCACGAGTGCTGGAGGGCGTCTTGGTCGGCCCGATGCGGGAGCCGCCCGAAACAGCAAGGCGCGCAGCGCTGATACTTAGGACGTCCTTCTCGAAGTCGATCGCATCCCATGTCAGTGCGAGGATTTCGCTGCGGCGCAAACCCAAAAGTGCCAGCCGCCAGGCTATGCCGAACGGGTATTCCTCTGTGGCTTGCAGAAAGGTTGAGATCTGCTCTGCTGACAATGTCCTTATCGTTTTTCTCTGGGTCGGCAGAGACTTCACCCGTGAGGCGGGGTTGCGAGTCAAAACGCCCTGGTCGACAAGGTCGGCCATGATAGCCCGTATCCGGGCCAGCATAGGGTTGATGCTTGTTGCGGCCCAGGGCGACCGCACCCGTTTGGCCTTGAACTTCTCTGGCCCGTGCCACGCTCCCATCACCGAGGTGCCCGAACGCAACGCTTGAACCACGGACTCGATATCATTTTTGGTGATCGACTGAATTGCTCTGTCGCCCAGCATGTCTACGAGGGGGCGAAGGCTGGCGACATATGCGGCCATAGTTGTCTGACGAATTCGTTGTCCTGAGAGCCACGCGTCGACGGCTTGCCGCACGGTTAAGGTTTCAGGTGCTATGCGCCTACCGTGCATAAACTCGGATAGGAAAGTGGCACGCCACTCAACTGCGGCCTTGAGAGTCTTGAATCTGCGCTTGTGCTGGAAGCGTGTGCCGTCTGGTCGTGTGCAGTGCGTTCGTACCTCGTATCTCTTGCCCGCTCGGGTCTCGACGAGAACTACCCATTTCGGTGGTCTTGGCATGCACTGGAGCGTTTCAGCGTTGTGGAGTTATCTCGATCATTAAAAACTGCCAGATTTCGGCGTGTCGTGACTGTGGGCTCGGCTTCCGGAAACCAACTGACACGCTAGATGCATGAATGAATCGAACTCTGTAGACGGTTTGGCGGCTGCGCTTGCGGTGTATATCACTGCGATCGCAAAGGGGCAGGAGGTACCCAGCCCTGAGCCAAGGAGGCTGCTCTCCGTGAACGAGGCGGCGGCGATGCTGTGCTGTTCTCGTGCGTTTCTGTACACGCGGATCCAAAGTGGGGACATCTCCTCGGTGAAGCTGGGGCGCCGCCGACTTATCTCTACTGTGGCTCTTCAGGAGTTCGTGGAACGTAATGCCGCCTGAGCTACGACCTCCCACCTCGCCGTCTCACAGTCGTTGGTATCCCGGCCAGCGGGCGCACCACACCGAGAACACCTGCGAGCCTGGGTGATCCGCGGCGGGACTATCGCGCAGAACCGGCCGGGCTTCGGGATCAAGGACTGTGAAGCGAGTAAACGCCACAAACCCGGTCTTCGACACTTCCTGAGCAGATAGGCAGAGTCCTGGGGCGGGTGCGTTCGGGCGAAAACCATGTTCTCCAGAGCGTCGGACTCGGGTAGCCAAACGCCGCGGCGCGGCTGACCGGTCCCGTCCGTCTTGGCCGATACGCTGCGTGAGAACGGGGAGGAGTGCCGGGTGACGTACATCAATGCACGACGGGCCACCGATGAGATGTGGGTTCTCTGGTGACGCGCAAGGATGACCTGCGTAAACAGGTGGACTATGAGTCCGACCCGCACACTCGCCTCAAGCACGCTTTCTACCGGCGGTACATAGCGTGCTGGATGGGAAAGGTGCTGCAGGGCAAGTGGGCGAAGCCGGGGACGATCATCGACGGGTTCGCCGGTTCGGGGATGTATTCCGACGGTCTCGACGGTAGCGCGATCATGATTGCGAAGCTGTTCCGAGAACACATCTGCCGGCCGAACTTCCAGCCTCTCACCTACGTGACGAACGACCTGGATCCGAGGCGATGCGAGGCCCTGGACGGACGTATGAAGGCTCTTCCGGCAGATGACAGGATTAGCCACGTCGCTGTCGGGCCGAAAAGGTTCGAGGACATCGTGGGTGAGGTGCGCCAGACGCACGCTCCGCTGGGAAAGCTGGCGCTGTGGATCATCGACCCGTACGGACTCAAGCAGATCCCGTGGTCTATCGTCGCCGAGATTGCGAAGGTCCCCAAGAACGAAGTCGTGATCACCTTCATGGCCGATGAAGCGCATCGGTACCGCGCTAATTCCGCGATGACGTCGGTGATGAACAACCTCTACGGAGACGACACCTGGAAGAGCATCCCCGATGGTCTCACCACCGCACAGTCGAAGGCCGCGCTCGTCAAGCTCTACTGCGAGAAGCTCGAGTCGCTTGGGTGTCACACGTCATCGTTCGATGTCGATGTAGCGCGTCGGTACACGCGTTACTCCTTGATTTTTGCTACACATCACCAGGGTGGCCTGGAATGCTGGAACTCCGCCAAGTGGTCAGCGGATCCCACAAGTGGCCGCGGAGCCAGTGCAGCTACGGCATTTCAGCCGAGTCTGCTCGATCCGGACATCGACAACCTGATCGATGACTTCCGCGAGCAGATCGGCGTTCACGATTTCACAGCGCTGGTCAGCCATGCGCAGATCCTCGGCTATACCGAACCCCACGTGCGTACTGCGCTCGGCCGTTTATTCCGCGAAGGACTCGTGGTCCGAGTGTCTCCAGTGACGGCGCCGAAGAACTCGCCATGGCCGGCCGCAAGCCGCATCCAAATATTCGAGGAAGGCCCGGATGACGACGAAGGTGTGGACGACGGCCGCTAACCCGTCGCGGCCTCGGGCATCTCGTCCCACAGTTGGCCGTCGAGTTCGCGGCCGAGCGCCTTCGGAGTGCGGCCCCCCCACTGCTTGAAGAAGAACGGTACCTCGGCGTCGCGACAGGCGTCGCGGATACCACGCGCCCAAGACAGCTCCATCGGTCGGTACCGCGGACCAGACTCGCCGCCCGCGATGACCCAGCCGATGCCGCTCAGATCGATTCCGTCGAGTGGACCGATCAGCGGTTCACAGGATAAGAACCGCACGACGGCGGGAACCTCTCGGAGATGATCGATGCGGGGCAAGACGTCTGCGTTCTCAACCGACACGCCCATCCACAAGTTGTCCGGCCAGTTGAGCTTGTCGGCGATGCGGCGTAGGCGCAGACTTCGTTTCGTGAGCACCTGGTAGGTGTGCTGCGGGGTGTCGCGGCACACGTCGAATACGTCGCGGATGAAGTTGACCGGTACTTTGGCGTGGAACAGGTCGGACATCGAATTCACGAACACCACCCGCGAGTTTTTCCATCGCAGCGGTTCGCCGAGCGCTTGGGGATGCATCGTCACGCCGAATCCAGGACCGGAAGTGCGAGGGTCGCCATCGACCTGATACTTCGTTGAGCCCATTGCTTTGAGCCTCTTGGCCAGGGTCATCGCGTAGCAGTGGTCGCAGCCCGCCGAGATGCGGTCGCAGCCCGTGACGGGGTTCCACGTCGCCTCGGTCCACTCGATTGCAGAACGGTCCGCCATGGGGGCCTCCTCAGCTGGGTCAGTCCCTGAGTCCGGGTTCAGTCCCAGACATCGTCACCTTATGGTCAGGTACTGACGAGTCAGATGGTGCAATTGTGACCGGTGTGTCGTCTGAGGTTAGCGGACTGCAACTCACTTCTTCCTATGTTCGTGCGTTCCACTCATGCGCCAGTCCTGCAGTTCGGCACGTACCGCAGTACGGTGATCCTCGGGGCGGCGGTGCCAGTGGCACATCCAGCAGGAGGTGACGTTCACGCCGGTCCAGACGAACTCCCTGTGGCAGCAGGTGTCGTCGTTCCCGCCGGCACCGACTTCGGGAAGGTCGCACACCGCCGGGAGGCGCAGCGGTGCTGCGGAAGTACGGCGGGCGATACGGACGTGCAGGGTTGCGTGTGCATCGGTGCGGACGTCGTGCTCCTCGATCACGACAACCCCGATAATCCGCCCTATATCAGGCGCTTTCATGATGAACTCGCACAGATCGACGGGCAACGGTTCCTTGCAACCTCGCACTACTGGTGGCATGGCAGGTGGCGATTCGCATGCTTTTTCGCTCTTCTGCTGCCCGCGCGCTCGGAATAATTGCCTCGCCGACCATGACAGATATCCCGCACCACGATCGGCCAGGGCTACTTATTGCTTATGCATCACGTGGGCCTCATTGTGGGCAGAGTGGGACCGGCTCGGCGGCGGGGTAGGTGGCGTTGGGTCAGGGCGGGGCAGCTGCTGGCGCCGGTGTAGTCGACCTGACAGTGTTTGATGGCGTTGAGCCAACCGGCTCGTAGCAGCTGCGGCTCGCCCGCCGGGGCAGGTAGAGCATGTGGTCGGCGACGGCGCTGAACATCAGGTTGATAGTTATGCGAGCCAGGTTCGCGCCAATGCAGTTGGTGCTCATCGTCGGAGGCAGGGCGGCGATCGGCTAGGACAAACTGATCGGGCCCGCCGTCTGGTGTTGTAGAAGGCGTTGATGGCACGGTCGGCGCTCGCGGTCGAACTATCCGGCATATAAAGCCAGACAAGCGCTGCAGCGCATTGTCTGGACTGGTGCGGCGGGGCTGTGCCGCTTGTGGTGGGCACGTATCTGTGTGGCCTATCGGATAAAATTGGTCAGCAAGTGTCCGGGGGGAAGGTCGCGATGAAAACACGTGGAGTTGAACGCACCCAGGAGCGCGCGGAGCTCAGGGCGGCGTATGAAGCTGGTGCAAGTATTCGCACGTTGGCGGCCGCCCATGGACACTCATATGGGTACATACACGATGCACTCACACAAACCGGCACCCAGCTGCGCGGGCGAGGTGGACCGAACAACCTGGCCCGATCTGGCCCGCCAGAGAACGACAGCCGGAGCGCCATCTCGGGGTCGTAGCTAATCCAACGCTTGGGCGGCTTCTGTGCACGTGTTGCGCATATACGTGATCGCCACGTAGCCGCAGGTTACGTACCAGTTCGATACGTCAGCCAGCTTGTGATGCTCGATTTAGCAAACACCAAAATCTCGCAGATGCCTGGACATAACCCTGTGCATTCTGTCATGATCCTCGCATCGGCTGCGCCCGTACGTGGTGTACAGCAAGTATCGGGAGGGGCAAGCTGCGCATGATTATGAGTGATCGTTGGCGCATGTCGACGGGTTTGCGTAGAGCATCGGCGGTGGTCGCCGGTGTGGCGCTAGCCTTCGGCGGAGCGAAGGTGGCCAGCGACCACACCGTGCCTGGCAGCGGGTTTTCGACAGTCCAGACAGCCGCTGCGGATCCGACCGGTCCCACGGGTGGCCCTGGCGGGGGCCCGGGTGGGATGAATGGATCCCAGTTCCAGCCCCCAGGCTTGCCGCCGCAGATGCCTGACTATCAGGGCGGTATCAACCAGCCGCCGTTAGATCAGAATTCTGGTATCAGCATCTACAACACGGGATCGCCAGGGGCACAGCAAGTTCCATCGCAGCAAGGTGCACAACAGTCTCAACAGGGGCAGCAGCCTGCGCACGGAACCCAAATCCCTGATTATCAAACAGCAACCCCATACACTCAGGGACCCGGTACGGAGAATCCGGATTACCAAGCACCACAACAGAATTCTCCCCAGCAGGACCATCAGCAAAATAATGCTCCCACGCAGACTCAGCAGCCCAGTCAACAAGACCAGCAGGACCGCGAACTGCAACAGCAATGTCAGCAACAGGCTCAGTATTACGGTCTTGCTGAACAGATGGCCAGCTTTATCGCGTCGGCGATGGGTGGTGCCGGGAACCTCTTCGGGCAACCCAGTCGCCAGTGGGGTCCTGCCTTTGAATGCAGTTGCGCACCTGAGCAAGGTGGCCCCCATAAACAATCACCTGGCGACGATGAAACAAGTCAGCCGTGCGTACCAACCGATGGCATTCCGAAAAGGATCGTGGGCGCGGATTACACCTATAACTTGGCGACACAACAACTATCCTGGCTAGGCACTTTCCCAGGTTTGATGCCGTTCTCGGGAACCGTAAGTGTGGCCCCCGGCGCCTCAGTTTTCATACCGGGCAACGCCCAGTGGACAAGCGCCACTTTGACAATCTGCCAAGCGCCCTCCGAAGGCCCTAGCGGTCGCAATCCAGCGCAAGATAAGCTCCTAACCAAGGGAGACATCAAGAAGCTGGAGAACGCCGGATTTGATGTTCACGAGCTTAAAGGCGGTAAGAACGCCTCGAAGTTCGATCTGTACAAGGACCGAGAGGGAAATATCTACGTGAAGCCAAAAGGCGGGCGTGGCGAGGGCGATCCGCTAGGGATAAATATCAATGACATCTGAGCTCGATCCTTCCAGCATTCCTGTTATCAGAACGCTGCTGAACGTTACGGGATTGTTTGACCCCGACACATTTACAGCTGCAGTTTTACTGACGCCAACACGGACTGTGCGTGCAGGCGAAGCGCGCTCTCCGCAACTCGCCTTCACTGAAGACGCCTGGAAAATTGACCTCGGCAAGCACGAGGCCGTCCACTTAGAGAGCGAAATGGACCGGCTACTCACCCTGCTTTTACCAGTGGGTGAGAGATTCCGCGAAACTGTGGCAGCGATGGGCCTCAGCGCCGAAGTAGCATTTCAGTGCAGTGCGGACGCGGGATACTATCCTTCAATATCTTTGCGCCATGACCAGATAAAACAGCTAGCTGCCCTTGGGCTTTCGCTAGATATTGACATTATCTAGATAGCAGACCGGAATTACGGCTGCTACCGATTATATTCATTCGAGGGGATATGAAGATTCGGATTCTCGTTATTGCGGCGTGTACCGCAGCGTTAACGGCGTGTGGGCAATTAGAAAAACCAACACCGGCCGATCCTGCATCACCGTCAGCTCGTGAGTCGACAGACTTCAATAACATTCCCGGACAGTTCCCTTCGCCGGCGACACTGACCACGAACGGGCAGGCTGAAGCGCCAGTCGGCGGCTGCGTGAACCTGAGCGGACCCGCAGTCAACGCCGTACTCACACTCGTTGATTGTGGCTCGCCACAACATACGTACCGAATCGTGCAGCGCGTCAACGTTCCCCAGGAATGCGGTGATATTGACCGTTCGTACTACCACAATTCCCAGGCCACTGGCCAGTACACCGCGTGCCTCGACTTAGCCTGGGATGCCGGCGCGTGCATCAGCCTGGCCCAGCCTGTAGCGAAAGTCTCCTGCACCGATCCAAATGCGCCCCGCAAGATCAAACCAACAAAGATTGTCCTCGATACAACGACCCTCGATAGCTGCCCTGACGGAGGATATCCGCACCCGGTACGCAAATTCACCGTCTGTACCGAAACCCAAGACTAAGCGGGCGTGTCCCGGGCGCCCAAGCATGGTGTTCGACGCGGTAGATCACTTTCGTTGAGGAGCTGTGTGACGTGGTTAATCCGTAGTGCTTTATTTGACGCTGCCTTTCTCGCCAGTCGAAGTGGCCAGATCGGAAGCGATCGGCGAATGAGGGCGGATAAATGACAAACCAGGCCTGGTGGAAGAGTGAATGCGCAGGCAGTACAACGGCTCTGGCGGTCGGTTCGAACGAGTGGGGTACCCGACGCTCTCTCCAGTGTTCAATCCTAAGGACTGGATCTGTGGCCGTCTCCTAAGATCTCGCCAGCATAAACAGACACTCGTCGGGGACGCGACCGACTGGGAGATCGACGGCAGGGGTGTCCCAACAAACGGTGGTGGGGTCATCGTCATCGAATGTCGGCGGCTGACCACTTCCAAGGTGAAGCAGAACGCAGTGGCGGCGCTCGCGTATTCGATCCGCGACTTGGGCGCATCCGGCGGAATCATCGTGACTCCCATCGGCGTACAGAATGGTGGCCAGCGCATAGCCGAACGCGAAGGAATCAAAGTGGTGCGCCGCCTCGCCGCGGACTCGACCACCGAGAGTTATCTGTTGAAATTCCTTGGCAGCGTGGTCGTCGGTCCGGGTGCGGCGCAGTTGACGCTCACCGGCCACCTCCCCACTGTCACGGTCGCACCCGTCGAATCAGACCCGAATCAATGAACCGGACGAAGCTGATTCGGACGCGGGTTGTCATTTGCGTGGCCACTCATACCCGTACCGGGTGTCGAAAAGACGGCTGCCGGCCTCTCGGAACTGTCTCCTACCTGTGCAATTCTCTATCGGGCTGACAGGATTTGAACCTGCGACCACTTGACCCCGAGTCAAGTGGTCGACGCATGTCAGCTCAGCCGAGAAACTCGTTGGTGTATGTGACCTGAAAGTGCTTGGCGCACCGCAACGCGCCCCGGCTACTGCGCAGTTTCTTGCAGATTAGTAATGGAGTCGTGTGGCTTGCTGAGGCGTAGTACGCTCTTCGTTGCAGACCTCCCCGCACCCGTGGATAAGGAGGTCTCGCTGTTTCTGGGGGATGCAAAAACCTCTCGTTGTTGCAATGTCTACTTGTGTAACAGCTTTCGCGCCTTCACCTCTCAGTCTGCGAATCGCTCAACGTGGAAGTAGCGGCTTGTCAAAACTGGCAGCTACGCGACTGCGTCCGGTTCCGGTGTCGCGATCTGCTGAGTGACGCTGTCGAGATACTGCGCTGCTGCAGACAGTGCTGCAGGGTTCGAATGTGTATACGTCCGTAAGGTGAACCCGGGGTCTGCGTGACCCAACCAGGCAGCGATTACCACGGCTGGGACGCCGTTCAGGTGCATCAACGTGGCACACGAATGCCGTGCGTCATGAAGACGAACAAGGGGGAGATTGGCCGCTCTGAGCGCAACCTTCCATTCCTTGGTCAGTGTGCGCGGATGCGGAGGTTTCCCGCTTGCGTCGAGAACGATCAAATTTGAGTTCGGCCACCGATAGCCGAGGGCTTCTCTCGTCTGGGCTTGCCGGCCCTGTAGACGAAGCAGTGCCCAGACGAGGTCGGTGGGCATCGGTAATTTACGGGTGCTGCTGAGTGTCTTAGTCGGGCCGATGCGGGAGCCGCCCGCAACGGCAAGGCGAGCGGTAGCGATGCCCAACTCATTCTTCTGGAAGTCGATCATGTCCCACGTCAACGCGAGAATTTCGCTGCGCCGTAGCCCCATGAGCGCTAGCCGCCATGCGATTCCGAAAGGGTGGGTCTCCGTGTCTTGCAGCAGGATTGGAATCTCGTCGGCTTCCAGAGTCCGGGTCGTGCTGGATCTTACCGGCCGCAGAGACTTCACGAGCGAGGCGGGGTTGCGGGGCAACGCGCCCTGATCCACAAGGTCGGACATGATTGACCGCATCCGGGCCAGCATCGGGTTGATACTTGTTGCCTCCCAACGCGATCGCACCTGTTTACCTTTTAGCTTCTTGGGTCCGTGCCAGGTGCCCGACACCGATGCGCCCGTGCGTAGTGCTTGCACCACGCTTTCGATATCGTTTTTGGTGATCGAGCTGATAGCCCGGTCGCCGAGCATGTCCACAATGGGGCGAAGGCTGGCTACGTATGCGGCCATGGTCGTATCCCGGATCCGTTGTCCTGACAGCCAGTCCTCGACGGCCTGCTTGACGGTCAGGGGCGCGGAGAGATTTTCGCCACCGCTGCGGAGTTCAGACATGACGAGCGTGTGCCACTCGACAGCAGCCGCGAGAGTCTTGAATCTGCGCTTCTGCTGGTAGCGCTTGCCGTCCGGGCGCTTTGCGTGCGTCCGGACCTCATATCGCGGGTCCGACTTGGTCTGCACCGTTACTGCCCATTTTGGTGGTCTTGCCATATCTTGCAGCGTTACGCATAGGTGCGGGGAGGGCAGGAGTTTGAATCCTCAAGCGCAGAATCTTGTTGCCCCGCGGTGGGCTCGAGTTTCTGGACTGACTGGCCGGCGGCAGCTTGTGATTTGGTCTGCGACGGACGCTGGCGGTCGGCCATGCTGTCTAAGTGATCCCAAAACCATTAGGAAATCTGCTGGTTTGGTGTGAGCGCTTCTAGGCATGCAAGCCCCGCATACTTGAGATCATGTCGAGTCGCAGTTCGGGGTTATATTGACTGGCTAAGACAGCTGTCGCGCGTTCGGCAGGAATGAGTTGCCAGAACGTCGCGTTCATCGAGTTGGCAAACCAGATTGGCGGCGGCGTGGGCGAACGGGACGCAGTCAACTTCGTCCACGATGATCAGTTTGTAGCGGTGGATCTTCTTTAGCGGTGCTTCCAGGTGGTGACGGTCAGGTGGCTGATCCAGTTGAGGCGGTGTCGAATGGCGCCGAATGTCCTGCATGGGTGGCCTTAACCCCTAGTCTGATCGAACAATGGGTGCACAATCAGGTTCATCGCTGTCCGACGTTCACTGATAGCCGGTGGGATCCAGGCCAGTGCATAAAACGGCTAGGGCGCCGGACTTTGAAAGATGTTCATCGCACGGCGATCTGACTCCACCAAGCCCGCCCGGTATTGGTCGGCCCGCAGTCAGATGGACCAGGACGGGCCGCCGTGCCTTAGAAGCGGCGCCGAAACTGTAGCCGTGCAACAGGTTCAGGAATATCGGTCATTCTCAGCGAAATATAAGGCGCTACCCGGCATGGTGAGGCCATGGACAATCCTGAAATGAACAGAAGATCCGGTTTCACTGTTGTTGACCCTGATGCGGCGCTGGCCGATGCCGCAGGTCGCGGTGATCGGTTCAGGATCGACCGAGACCATTGGCTGGTGGCCAAGTCGGCGGTGTTTTGCGCTGCGGCCACTTCGATCGTCGCGATGATCGGCTTGATAGGCGAAACGTTTGGGCTATGAGATTAACGGGTACCCAATGTCTTTAGGCTAGTCGAGGGCTAGCTCTCGGAGATCGGCATCGGGGTCCTCTTCGGTTGCGGTGGGGCCAGTCTTGCGGTATCCGAACGCGATACCGATGACGAGAATCGCTAATAGTGCCGCCGAGGTTCCCCAGGTGCCCAGAGCTAAGCCTCCCTTGTCCAGTGGTTTGGACAGTAAGTCGCCCACGGTGGCCCCAAGCGGTCGGGTCAGGATGAACGCCGCCCAGAACAGCAGGACTGCCGAGACGTTGGTCAGGTAATGGGCAATCAAGATGATCGTCATGATGGCGGCGATCAGTGCCGCACTGCCCCAGTAACCCAGTCCTGAGCTGTCGGCGAGGTAGTCGCCCAGTGAGGTGCCGAGGGTGTTGGATAGCAAGATGGCGGCCCAGTAGAGGACTTCACCGCGCAAGGTGGTGATGTTGGCGACGTCGAAAGTTTCCCGGGTCAACTTCCAGATCGCAAAGACGATGACGAGTCCAGTGATCAGCAGAAGTGCCCCGACCCCATAGCCCAGGCCGCCGGTCGTGTCGGTGTCTGAGCCGGGGCCGCGGTTGATCAGATCGGACATGGTGGTGCCGGCGGTGCTGGTCGCGGCGATCACCGTCCAGTACAAGGCCGGATGGAACTGGCGGGCACGCAGCTGCGCAAGCAGACTCACCACAAAAATCGAAATGAACAAGATCGAGGCGGCAGCATAGCCAAGCCCTAGGGTTTGCGCTATCAGATCGCCACCGGTTTCCCCGAGCGTGGTTGCGGCGATCTTCAGAACCCAGAATAGGGCGGTGACTTGGGGAAGCTTGTAGCTCGACACGGCGATGAACCTGCCAAATCTGTTGTAGGTGTCCGGGATCTGTGCCGCACCCTAGCGCCGCGGTGCTGAAGATCTGCTGAGAACCGGATGCGGTCTCGGCGCTCAGCATCCTCACAGCCACCGGGTGTCAATCTGACGGCAGTTCCTTCGGGCGATCGGCGCCCCAAGGCCAGCAGATACAGAGAAAGGCCCGGATTATGACCAGCGCCCGCCGCGAGGCAGCCATCCTGATCATCGGCGCTCTGATGTTGTTCGGTGCCGCAGTCACGGCAGCGGAGGCGCAGGAACGCGCCCACGAGAGCGCCGCCATCTCGGTCGGTGGATCAGCGCCAGCATCGGGCGCCGCGCACCCTGGGCTGTAAGACTGAACGCAACCATAAGCGACTCCGGGAAGGTGCACAGTGCGGGTGCTGCTCGTCGAAGATGAACCGCTGCTCGCCGAAACGGTGACGGCTGGCCTGAGGGCCGAAGGATTCATCGTGGTAACTGTCAGCGACGGAATCGACGGACTATGGCAGGCCACCAACGAAGCCTTCGACGTGATCGTCCTGGACATCATGCTGCCGGGCCTGAGCGGCTACGAGGTCCTGCGCCGAATGCGGGCCGCACACGTGTGGACCCCAGCGTTGATGCTCACCGCCAAAGATGGCGACTACGACCAGACCGATGCCTTCGATCTGGGCGCCGATGACTATCTGACCAAACCGTTCTCGTTCATGGTGCTCACCGCCCGCCTGCGCGCCCTGATACGCCGCGGCGCACCCAAACGTCCCGTAGTACTCACTGCCGGCGAGATCTCGCTAGATCCCACCCGCAGGGTCGTCGAACGCGCCGGAACCCCGGTCTCGTTGACACCGCGCGAATACGGCCTACTCGAATACCTACTACGCAACAAAGACGCCGCAGTCACCAAAACCGATATCCTGCAAAATGTTTGGGACAATCACTATGACGGCCCCGACAACGTGGTCGAAGTTTATGTCGGCTACCTACGCCGCAAGATCGGCGCCCACCTGATCATCACGGTCCGCGGCGTGGGCTACCGGCTCGAATCAGGTGAGTACGCCGCCGACAACTGACCCCGGCTACCGTAACGACACGGCCCCAGGAACCTGGCGCTGAAGCGTATGTGCAGCCGAAACACTGGGTCCGAGTCAGCTAGTTCGCCAGCGGCAGCCGAACGGTCAGCACCGTCCCGCCGCCTTCGCGGCCGCTGATATCCACCGCGCCTTTGTGCGCGGCAACGATTTCGGCCACAATCGCTAGCCCAAGCCCGCTGCCGCCGCCGTGCCGGGAGCGGTCGGCGTCAAGGCGCACAAACCGTTCAAACACGCGGCCGCGCTCAGCGACTGGGATGCCCGGGCCATCGTCGCAGACCTGCAGATATGCGTTGTCGGCGTCGGCGCGGACCACGATGGACACCTGGCTGCGTGCGTGGCGGGCGGCGTTGTCGGCCAGATTTCGCAGCACCCGTGCCAGCCCTAGCGCGTCTCCGGTGACTTTGACCGCCGCCAGATCCCCGGAAACCTGCAGCGACGTTTCCCGTTTAAGCCGCGTAACCTCGTCGCTGGCTAGATCATCGAGATCAATTTCGGTGCGGCGCATCGGAAGGCCGTGCTCATCGGCCCTGGCGAGCAGCAGTAGATCTTCGACAAGGGACTGCATCCGGTGAGCCTCCGGCAGCAACGCGGTCTGCACGAGGGTCTTGTCGAACACCTCGGGATGGTTTTGAGCGATCTCTAGCGCCGAAATCACCGTTGCCAACGGGCTTCTGAGCTCATGGGAGGCATCCCCGACGAACCGGCGTTGAGCGGTGTGCCCGGCTTCAATCCGTCCCAGCATCTCGTTCATAGTGACCGCCAGCGCCGAAATCTCATCAGCGCGCCCGGGTACCGGCACCCGCCCGCTCAGATCAGAAGCGCTGATCTGGGTGACGCGGGAACGGATCGCATCGACCGAGCGCAAGGAGCGCCGCACCAACAGGTATGTCACCACTGCGGCAACCACCGCGACGACCGGTGCAGTGATCGACAGCATGGTGGCCACCGTCGAGGTCATCGACTCGATCGGCTCAATACCGCCACCCACCAACACCGTGTACCGGCCTTTGCGGCCGTCAACCACCACCGCAGCCACACGAATATCATCATCGGCAGTAGCAGGAACACCCACTTGCGGGCTGCGAAAATCATTGCCGCGCAGCAAGATCAGTGGCTGCTTGGGGCCCGAGTCCGAACGTCGCACGATCTGGCCGCTGGCGTTGACGACCTGTACCGCCACGATCCGCTGATCGGTGGACAACAACACCGACTCCAGCTCATCGGGCGGTTCCTTACCCAGCCGCTTCGCCACCGCCGCAGCGCGGGCATTGGCGGCGTCATCGACATCGGCGCACATCGAGCGATACAGCAGCACCACCGACACCGAACCCACAATCATCAAACTGGCTAACACCACGGCGGCCGCCACCAGCGCTGAGCGGATCGCGATCCCACCACCCCAACCCCGCACACGGCTCAACAGCGCTCTACCGACTCCACGCCCCTTCACTGCCAGCCCTCGATGTGCATCGCCGGCACCGGATACGGCCTCACAGGTGGTGACCATATCCGGCAATCATCGCAGACCTACGACCGACCAGACGTCGTCGGCGCAGCGATGGGTGCAGTTGAGGAGGCTGCCGGAGCCTGGATACGGTCGCGGCCCGGGTATACCTGCTCGCCCTTGCTAGACATGCCCCCGTTATCGGCGCGACCCTCACTCTCTGCGGCATCTCGGCGCCCGCGCTCGTCGATGTCGTCATCATCGTCATGGGAGTCATGCTGATGCGATCGTGACTCGCTATGCCCGCGATCATCTCGGCCATAGTCATCACCAAACTCGCTACCCGCCCAGACCCCGGCACCGAACGTCAACCCCAGCACCGCCACGACGGCCACCGCAGCGCCCGCAATTGCTGCCGCACGGATGAACAGCGGCCTACGGTCTGTTCCAGTCTCCGGGCTCAGTTCAGCGCTCTGCGCCTTCGCGTCTTCGGCTGGTTCATCAGCCTTGTTCGTTTCATCAATGTTCGACATACCCCGACAATGCCCACCAGGCGCTGAGACTTCACTGAGAACGAGAAGCGCCAAAACGGCGGTAACTGCACAATCTGGCGCGTCATATTAGGACACTGTGCGCATCACGCGGGTGTCAATAAACACGCAGGGGCTTGGACCGGACCGCAAGCGACAGGCCGAGCGCCGGTGGACTTAGGCGTTGCCCGGCCATAGCACGGTGAACTGCAGATGCTCGGCGGATTCTCCCGCGGCCGCGGTGAAGTGCTTGAACGCCGACACCACATGGCCACGCTGGGCCGGGTCGATCGCTCGCAGGGCCTGTTCAATGGCCTCGCGGCGCCGATCGGTGATGGCCTGCACAATCTCAGTGCCGCGATCGGTCAGGCTTAACGTTGAGTTACGTCGATCCGCCGGGGACTCTTGGCGGTCCAGCAGCCCAGCACGCACCAGCCGGTCACAGGCCCGACTGGCATTGGACGGATTGACCTTGAGCCCGGCGGCGATCGCCGCGATATTCAGGGGGCCCTGCGTTGAAATCATGATTAACACCCGAAGCTGCGGCAGCGTGACATGATCATCGACCTCAGCTACCGAGGCTGCGGCAATACCGACCAACGCGCGGCAGGCCTCCATCACGACATCGATGTGCGCTTCGGACACCCGTCGAGTGCCGGTGCTGCTTCGCACTGAACCCATGACCGTCATCATTGTCGCTTAACTGTTATAGCGCAACCATTGCGCATGAGCAACACCGGTGTAGCATTGTATGCATAGGCGCAATTATTGCGATAGCGCACCGTGTTGATGTGGTGATCTGTGTGCCGTTGCCAGAGGTGGCGCGGCAGGCTTCGTCGTTGTCTGGAGACCCTCGATCACCGTCACCCGGCGTGGATCATGAGGTGAACGACTATGAAATACTCGGTACGAGAGGGGGTCTCGTGCATAGCGGCGGCTGTGGCGCTGGTGGTCTGGGCGCCAGGGATAGGTCTGGGCGCATCGGCGATTTCGAGGGTGAACCTGGCTATCGGGCCGATGTCCGGCGGCGCAGCAACCTCGTCGCTGCAAGGGCGTCTTGGAGCGGTGCCCGCCGATAACTCCGGTAACGGCAATCCGGATTCCGATGTCAGCGGACCCTACGATCGTGACTCGAACAATGTCGCGCCGCCACCGCCTAGTAGCGGTACCGGCATGGAATGCGAGGATGCGGGAGTCACGTGCATTCACGACCAAAGTGGCACAGCCTTGACCTCGGACAACGACGAGGTCTAACGGACCTAGGCGCGTGATGCGGCCACGGCCTTGTCACCGCGCGGGCGGCGAACGCGGGCGCTGCGCATGGAACACGGGCGCTGCGCATAGAACATAGGTGCTCTGAGCCGGTGCCGCGGCCAAACGTGCTGTGCGCCATAATCGCATGCATGGTTGGTGATGCATTGGATTCCAAGGCCGTCTGGAAGGACCTCAAGGCGGGCAATCAGCGCTTTATCGATGGATCGCCGCACCACCCCAGCCAGGACATCGCTCGCCGGGCGCAGCTGGCCGCCGGCCAGGATCCCAAAGTAGTGCTCTTTGGGTGTTCGGACAGTCGCGTGGCCGCGGAGATCATTTTCGATCAGGGACTCGGCGACATGTTCGTGGTTCGCACTGCCGGGCATGTCATCGACTCGGCGGTGCTCGGTTCTATGGAGTATGCGATCACCGTGCTCGGAGTTCCGTTGATCGCGATCCTGGGGCACGACTCCTGCGGGGCTGTGCAAGCCACCCTGAGCGCGCTCGATGAAGGATCCATGCCCGGGGGCTACATCCGCGATCTTGTCGTCCGGGTGATCCCGTCCATCTTGCGGGGACGCCGTGAGGCAATGACCGGGGTCGATGAATTCGTGGCCTGCCACGTGCAGGAAACCGGGGCCAAGCTTATGGAACGCTCCCAGGTGATCGCCGAGGCGGTGCGCCAAAACAAGGCCGCGATTGTCTTCCTGACATACCGGCTAACAGATGGCCGCGTCGAATTGCGCGGCCATATCGGCGACATCGGCGAATAACCCCGACTAAACCACGCGCCCCCGCTAGCGCCGGGCCCCGGCACCTCCTAAACGCAGAGCACCTCATCGGTTGGCGCCGAAGAGATGATGGCGCCTGGCTGGGTGTCGGCACTGCGGCGACTCGAGGTCGCGGCGCACACCGTGTTGCCTGTCACGCGGTTCGCCATGGCGGGCAAATGCTGCTCAAATTTGGTGCCAGACAGGAAAATCCACCGGACCGCCACCTCGGCGCAACCGAACTGTGACGCGCTTAATCCTTGACTGTTGGCCGCGCCGCCGTAAATTTATATGCGTATACGCAATTATTGCGGTAGATCACGCGCTGAGGTGATGGGAGGCCGATATCGATGGGTAAGAACGAATATCTCACCGAGGCAATGGCAGGCGCTGTGCGTCAGCGCTTAAGGCGTATGGTCCGTGCGGATGGGCGCTCGTGTCGGTGTGGCAAGGCCAGCAACTGCGCCAAACGCTCGCACCACCCTTCCTTAGCGAGGCCAGCCGTCAGGTGCGGTATCGGCGCAGTGGTTTGTACCTGCGCGTTGATGGGGGGGATACATCTAGGGTCCCTCGGTGCGCCAACGGTCCGGCACGTGCTCGCGCAGTGCGAATCGGTCAACATCTACGGTAATTGCCAATCCGAGAGCAGCGCTTCTGAAGACACGGACCCCTGCGTGCTGATCAATGCGGTGGGGGCGTGTGAAAACCGGTACCAAGTCGAGCATCCAGCGCACACGATGGTGAAGTAGCGTTTTGACATCCCAGCCCTCGCTGCGGCGGCAGCGCTATGTGATGCGGGTCATCACAAGTACCGTGGCGCTGATGCGTTGTCCAGCTGGAGCTTTTGTCGCAAGTGGCGCGCCGATGGCGTGTATTTGTCACCCGCAGAAAGATTGGACTTGCACTGTGGGTGCAATGGGTGCGCGCACCCGGCCCGTCTTCTGTGTCCCCACATCGTGGGCTGATGTGAGCTATCACGCATAGCGCAATAGTTGCGCTGACGCATAGTTCTGGTTGAGGATGGATCCATGAATTCGATGCCCACTGATCTGGCGTGGCCGGGATCTGAGCGGCGGGGTTGGCCGACATCGGTTTCTCGTACGCTTTCGGCTTCCTCGGGTGTGGCCGTGGCCGATACGGCCGCGCCGCAGTGGCGAGGGCCGATGGCCGCGTCCATTGGATGTCCGCGGTTGGTGGTTTGCGAACCGACACTGTCTGTATCGACGGCCGTAGATCAGCAACGGTTGCAGAGCTGGCCGCTTAAGGGTATTGCTGTTGGGGACGCCAGTTCGGTGGTGCATCGGGGCATCGCCGTTCAGTGAGAGAAACTGAACGACAAGGTATTTCGACACTAGTATCCTCCTCCGTTTCTCGTCCGCATAGGTCTTTCCTACGCGGTGGGATGTGGTTGCGAACATCGTCGTTTGCATCGTGTGCCAAAGCCGTGACGCGTCAGGGTCTCGCGGCCGATTCCTGGGTCTAAAACGAAGTGGCGGTGTGAAACCCATGAACAAGAAAGTCGTCGTCATCGGCCATGGAATGGTCGGTCACCGATTTGTCCAGGTGCTGCGTGAGCGCGATGCCACCGATCAGTGGCAGGTGACGGTTCTGGGTGAGGAAGCCGATGCCGCCTATGACCGGGTGGCGTTGTCCTCGTACATCGACAGCTGGGACCGGGACACGCTGGCGCTCACCGGAAACGACTACGCGGAAGATCCGATGGTGACACTTCACCTCGGCGACCCGGTGGTGGGTATCGACCGGACCAATCAGACGGTCAGCACCGCGGCGGGCACCGTGCTGGACTATGACGCGCTTGTGATGGCCACCGGGTCTTACCCGTTCGTGCCGCCGGTGCCCGGTGGGGACGCTGAGGGCTGCTTTGTGTACCGCACCATGGATGACCTCGATGCCATCAAGGCCACCGCGGACAAGTCGCCCGGCTCAGCTGGTGTTGTGATCGGTGGCGGGCTACTGGGGTTGGAGGCCGCTAATGCGCTGCGCCTCATGGGGTTGGCCCCGCACGTGGTGGAACTCAATCCCCGGCTCATGCATCTGCAGGTCGACGAGGGCGGCGGGGCCCTGCTGACCCGCCTGGTGACCGACCTGGGATTGACCGTGCACACCAGCGTGTCCACCCAGGCCATCGAGAAGGCGGCCGATGGCACACTGTCGGTGCAGCTGTCGGACGGGTCGACGATCGATGCCTCGGTGCTGGTGTTCTCGGCCGGTATCCGGCCACGCGATGAGCTGGCCCGCGAGTGTGGACTGGAGCTGGCCGAGCGCGGCGGCATATTCACCGACCTGGGCTGTCAGACAAGTGATCTGCACATCTACGCGATCGGCGAGGTCGCCGCGATCGAAGGCCGCTGCTACGGTCTGGTCGCGCCCGGGTACACCACGGCGGAAATCGTCGCGGACCGGCTACTGGGCGGCAGTGCGCAGTTCCCCGGGGCCGACCTGTCCACCAAGCTCAAACTGCTGGGGGTCGACGTCGCCAGCTTTGGAGACGCGCACGCCACCGCCGACGGTGCGCTCGAGGTCGTTTTCAATGACGCCACCAAGGGCACCTACGCCAAGCTCGTGGTTTCCGACGATGCGCGAACTCTGTTGGGCGGCATCCTCGTCGGTGACGCTAGTGCCTACGGCACCCTGCGGCCCATGCTCGGCAGGGAGCTGCCCGCGGACCCGGCCTCCCTCATCGCCCCATCGGGTGCGGAGATCGGCGTGGGCGCGCTGCCCGACGATGCGCAGATCTGCTCGTGCAACGCCGTGACCAAGGGGGCGATCTGCGCAGCCATCTGTGAGGGCGCCACCGACGTGCCCGCCCTGAAGGCGGCAACCTGTGCCGGAACATCCTGCGGTAGCTGCATTCCCATGCTCAAGCAGATTCTCGCGGCCCAGGGCGTCGAGCAGTCCAAGGCACTGTGTGAGCATTTCGAGCAGTCGCGTGCCGAGCTGTTCCAGGTGGTGCAGGTGACCGGAATCCGGACCTTCTCCGAGCTCATTGCCAAGCACGGCAAGGGCACTGGTTGCGATATCTGCAAGCCCACCGTGGCGTCCATCCTGGCTTCGACGTCCAGCGATCACATCCTGGATGGCGAGCAGGCCGGGCTGCAGGATACCAACGATCACTTCCTGGCCAACATGCAGAAGAACGGCACCTACTCGGTAGTGCCGCGGCTGCCCGGCGGTGAGGTCACCCCGGAGAAGCTCATCGTCATCGGCGAGATCGCCCGGGATTTCGGTTTGTACACCAAGATCACCGGTGGTCAGCGCATCGATCTGTTCGGTGCTCGCGTCGAGCAACTCCCGCTGATCTGGAAGCGGCTCATCGATGCCGGCATGGAATCGGGGCACGCCTACGGCAAGTCGTTGCGCACGGTGAAGAGTTGTGTCGGCTCCACCTGGTGCCGATACGGGGTTCAGGACTCGGTCGCAATGGCCGTCGAGCTCGAATTGCGCTATCGCGGACTGCGTTCGCCGCACAAGCTCAAGATGGGCGTATCCGGGTGTGCTCGGGAATGTGCCGAGGCTCGTGGCAAGGATGTCGGCGTCATCGCCACCGAGAATGGCTGGAATCTCTACGTGGGCGGTAATGGCGGCGCGACGCCGGCACATGCCAAATTGCTTGCCGGCGACCTGGACTCGGAGACGCTGATCAAGTACATCGACAGGTACCTGATGTTCTACATCCGCACCGCGGACAGGCTGCAGCGCACCGCGCCCTGGCAGGAGGCCATCGAGGGCGGCCTGGACCATATCCGGGCGGTCGTGTGTGAGGACTCGCTGGGCATCGCCGACGAGCTGGAAGCGGCGATGGCCCGTCACGTGCAGGGCTACCAGGACGAATGGGCGGCGGTCCTGGCCGACCCGGACAAGCTGCGACGGTTTGTGTCATTCGTCAACGCGCCCGATCAGCCCGATTCGACCATCGCATTCGACGACAGTGGCCCGCGCAAGGTGCCGGTGCTGCTAGGCACCCCGGGATTGCGGGCACCGTCCTAACGTCCCGGTCCTGGGACTAGAAGCACTTCACAGTCTTGGCAACGGCGCCGAGACGACCGAGAACGTCCGGCGCGGCCAGTGGCTGCCTAAACCAGGAAAAGTCAACGGACGCATACGCGGCGGCCGGAACAATGATGAAGGGAGGCACCCGTGCCGGTGTCACAGGAGAATCGCTGCAGCAGCATGCGGCGGTACCAGTACGTGTGGTCAACGGTCTGTCCGGTGGATTCGCTTACCCCCGGCCGGGGTGCTGCGGTGCTCCTGGCCGACGACGTACAGGCCGCCTTGTTCCTCATGCCCAGTGGGGAGTTGTACGCGGTCGGTAACATCGATCCATTCGGCCAGGCCGCCGTGATGTCACGCGGTTTGACCGGTGACCGTGGCGGGGAGCCCACTGTGGCATCGCCGCTGCTCAAGCAGGTCTTTTCGCTTATTGACGGGCGTTGTCTCGATGATGCGTCGCGCCGGTTGCCAGTCTTCGAGGTGCGGGTGATCAATGGAAACGTCGAAATCGGAATGCTCAGGAGCCGACACCGGAACACCGTTGCCGCGTAGCGAACCTCGATGATCACCAACTCGGGCGGTCGCTGGGCTACCGGTTGGCGATCGACCCGACCACGATTGGGGGAATGCCATGGATGACGACCTTTGCGTACGTGGCTCATCGGCGGCTGAACTAGTACTGGTGGCCCATGGAACCCGCTCGGCCGCAGGCGTAGAGAACATCGCAGCGCTCGCCGAGGCGGTATCGCGGCGTGTCGGTTCGGTGCGCACCGCCTTCGTGGATGTAATGGGCCCGACGCCGTCGGAGGTGCTTGCCATGGTCGGCGGGCCCACGGTGTTGCTTCCGGCGTTTCTGGCATCGGGATACCATGTGCACCAAGATATTCCGCAGCACATCGAGCTGAGCGGGCATCCCGAGGTAGCCGTGGCGCAAACGTTGGGGCCTGATCCGGTACTGGCCACGGTCATGGCCGAACGGCTGCGCGAGGCCGGATGGCGCCGTAGCGATGCGGTGGTGCTCGCCGCGGCAGGATCCTCCGATCCTCGGGCCCGGCATGAGGTGCACACGGCGGCGAGCGTGCTGGCACGCCGCACCGGCCCGGTCAAGGTGGGTTACATCGCGACGGGGGAGCCGCGAGTGCGCGATGTGGTCGCGGAACTGCGCGGGACCGGTCGGCGCGTCTTCGTCGCGTCGTATCTGTTGGCGCATGGGATGTTTCAGCAACGTCTCGCGGAAGCCGGCGCCGATGGTGTCGCGCAACCGCTGGGTGTACATCCCGAGATCGTGAATCTGATGGTGCGGCGCTTCGCTTCTGCCGCGGTGGTGGCGGATGGGCTAGAAGCCGTGGCGGACATCGCGTAGCGCGATCCGCCCGTCCACGGCGAGTACGTCCTCGGCCCTGAGCAGTTCGAGCTGACGGGTCCGCATATGCGCGTGTTGGGGCCTTGTCGTGCCCGGGGTTAGAAGGACGCCAACAGGGCTGCCCGGGTTTTGACCCGCAGTTTATGCATCGGTGAAGTACGTAGTTGGTGCATGCGACTGCTCATTTTTTGGCCGAGGTCCTCTAGTTCGGTCATGGTGAGGTTGACTGGTGCTGGTGGGGGGATCAAGTCTCGTTCTTCTTCATCGGCGTGGGCTTCCAACACGGTCAGGAAGCTGTCCCATTCGGCTTGGTAGTGCGGGGCTTTGGGGTGGGTGCGTAGCGCGACGGCGAGTTGGTCATAGATTTGTCGGTGTTCAGCGTGTGCGATCGCGATCAGGGTGCTGGCTGCGGACATGGCCGGGTAGTAGAGGTCGTCCTCGATGCGCATGTGGATGTCGAATTCGCGCAGGAGTTCATCGGTACAGCGTTGACGCTGCCGCGAGCCAGCCGGTGCTTGGCTCATGGTGCGGCCCAGTTGGCGCAGCAGGTTGTGGTGTTCGCGTAACACGTCGTAGGCGTTCACTGCGGGTGCCTTTCGTTGTGCTGGTATCCGTGGTGTGACCGGGATGTAGTGGCCGATTCGGTCTCCGGCTCGTTGTGCCTGACGGGGTTTTCCCAGTGGCTGGCATTCTCAGACAGGCAACCGCTGCCGACAGTGGGGCCATCAGGCGCGAGCGCGGTTTGGGCCAGCGGCGGGGTTGCTGCCGCGCATACTTCGATGTGCCCATTGTTGATCCGCGTGTGGTAGCAGGGCAGCGGCGCCGAGGCCGGTCCGCGCACCACGGCACCGGTGCTGGTGTCGAATTGTGATCCGTGCCAGGGGCATACGATTTTGCCGCGATCTAGCCATCCGTCAGCCATGGGGGCAGCCAAGTGTGGGCAGTAATGGCCGACGGCGATGACCGACTGGCCTTCGCGGCCCAGCACGATCCCGACCCCGCCGGCCTCAACATGACACAGCTCCCCATCGGCGAGCAGGTGCTCGGGCAGCACAGGTGTCCAGGTGCGGGCGGCAAGCCGCGGCCCGGACATGTCGGTGCCGATCCCAGAAGCAAAGACTAGATGTCCGCCGAGGTAACCGCTGCCCAGCGAGATGGTGTATCCGATCGTGCTCAACGTGATGCCACGCAGACGGTGGCCGCGCCGGCGGGATTGCCATGAGAACCCGTACAGGGCAGTCGCTGTCATGTTCAGCAGCCCATGCACCAGACCGATACGCCGGTCCTGCTTATGGGTGTGTTGCCAGTCGGTGATCCCTGTCGCGGCTGCCCCGATGTTCGCGGCGATCCCCACGCCCAACGTGTAGGTGGCCAGCCGGTGCGCACCCGGGGTGCGCCGACCAGTGACCGCGTCGCCGACCGCCAGAGCATCAAGAGCCATCGTTGCGGCCAGCACCCCGGAAGCCAGCGATGCCAGCGGCGGATGCACAGGATGACCCAGCCATACCCCGTTAAGAGCGTTGGTTACCCGGTTACGGGCACCACCAAAAGCGTTGTAACCAAAGCTCAGAATGTTTTCCAGCCGGTAACTAGGCCGGTCCAGCCACTCCTGACGCCCGATAGATGTCAATACTGATCGTCCCCACCGGCGGGTTCTGTGGGTGTGGGTACATTCTGTTTGGGCCACCACGTGGCGATCCTTTCTAAGCGTTGATCGGGGCGGGGTCGGTATCGGGGGCAGATGCCTGCAAGGCGGTGCACAATGCGGCCACGGTGTCCGAGCAGCCGCCGCATCCGGTTGTTGCCCTGGTCTTTTCGATGATTTGCGGCAGGCTGCGTTGTCCTTGTATCCAGGCGTCGGTGATGGCGCCTTTTGTGACGTTGTTGCATCGGCAGATGACGGCCTCGGCGGGCAGGTCTTCGGGACGCGCGGGTGCTTGTGGTTGAGCGGTACCGAGCAGCAGGCTCATTCGGTCGGCGGGGACAAGGCCCTGGCTGTCGAACAGTTGACTGAGCACCCCAGTGTTTGTGGGGCTGCCCAGGGCGATGGCGCCGATCAGCCGGTCGTCGCGGACCACGATTTTTTCGTACCGGCCACGCGCGGGGTCTGCCAACGTCAGCACTTCCAGATCAGGATCTAGTTCGGCGACATCGATTTCGCCCATCGACAGTAGGTCGATGCCCTGCGCCTTCAGGCGCGTCACTTGCCGTGTTCCGGTGTAGCGGGCGCCGGGATCGGCGCCGGTGAGTTGCTTGGCCAGCACTTCGGCCATATGCCATCCGGGCTGCACCAGGCCGTAGACCTGGCCCCGGTGCTGCACACATTCGCCGATAGCGCGGATGTCCGGGTCGGAGGTGATCAAACTGTCATCGATGATGATGGCGTTGTCGACCGCGAGTCCGGCCTGTTCGGCCAGTGCGCATTGGGGGCGGATTCCTGCAGTCAGTACCACCACATCGGCGGGTATCTGCTGACCATCGTTGAGGATCACAGTATTGCTGGCGGTGTCGGGGATGATTTCGGTGACTCGGCGGCCCAGCACCATGCTCAGGCCCATATCTTGCAGCACCCGCGCCAGCACCGACCCGCCGGTGGGATCCATCTGACGTTCCATGGGGAAATCTTTGGGATGTACCACGGTGACCTGGGCGCCGCGCAGCAGCGCGGCGCGTGCGGCTTCCAATCCGAGTAGGCCGGCGCCCAGCACCACCACGCGGCTGCCCGGGCGCAACCGCTCGGCGATATCGGCGCAGTCCTGCAAGGTCCGAAACGGCACCACCCCCGCGGTCAGCACGCCATCGGCGTCACGGGCACCGGGGATATCGGGGATATGGGGGCGGCTGCCGGTGGCGATGACCAAGGTGTCGTAGTCACATGTCGAACCGTCCGAACACGACACGGTGTGGTTGAGGCGATCAATTCCAGTGACCTGCACCCCGAGGTGGGTTTGTAGGCCCTGTTCATCGCACCAGCCCGGTGGCCGCAAATAGATTTCGTGGGCATTAAGGCGCCCGGCCAACACGTTGGGCAGTTGAATCCTGTTGTAGGACGGGATGTGTTCTTTGCCGTAGACGATAGGGCGCACCCGCTGCTGGCGGGGGTCCAGGCGGTGCAGCTCTTCTTGAAGTCGTGCCCCGGCCAGACCGTATCCGACAATCACTACCTGCGAGGCGGTCACGGGCACCCCCTTGGTATCTGGGCCGGATCGCTGATTTCCTGCGAGCGGTGGTGACCGCTCGTGTGATCGGTGTGGTCATGGGTTGGTGAGTCGGGCGCTGCGGTGGGTTTGTCGAGCCGTATCGCGCATACCTTGAATTCGGGCATACCGCTGTCGGGGTCCAGCACTGCGTTGGTGAGCCGATTGGCCGAGGCAAGGCCCGGGAAATGGAACGGCAAAAAGACGGTGTCGGGGCGCATCGTGGGATCGCAGCGCACGATGGCCGCTGTGCGACCACGGCGGCTGACCACCTGCACCTGATCTCCATCGGAAAGCCCTGCCCGCGCGGCCACATCCGGATGCATCTGGGCGAACGTCGGGCCAGCGGCTTGAGCTAACGCCGCAACACGACGGGTCTGGGCCCCCGACTGATACTGGGCCAAGAGCCGCCCGGTGGTGGCCAGCAGCGGAAACTGGCTATCGGCGGGTTCGGCGGGCCCTCGGGGCTCGACCGGCACGAAACGTGCCCTGCCGTCGACAGTGGCAAAACGATCCAGGAACAGCCGCGGCGTGCCGGGGTGATCAGCGCCCGGGCAGGGCCAGTACAGGGCCTGTCCATCATCTAAGCGTTGGTAGGTGATGCCGCTGTAGTCGGCAGCGGCGCCGGCGGTGGCAGCACGCAGCTCCTCAAACACCTGCGGCGCACTGGTCGGGAAACGATCTGCCGGCTGCCCTAGACGCACCGCGAGGTCCTGCAGTATGTGCAGCTCGCTACGCGGCCCCGGTGGCGCAGGCACCGACCGCCGCCGCCGCAGCACCCGCCCCTCCAATGAGGTCAAGGTTCCTTCTTCTTCGGCCCATTGCAGCACCGGCAGCACCACATCGGCTAGCTGCGCAGTCTCCGAGAGCACAAAGTCATTGACCACCAACAGATCCAACGATCGCAGACCTTCGATCACGCGGCTCGCATCGGGCGCTGACACCGCAATATTGGAACCACACACCATCAACGCCCGGATCCCACCCGGCCGGCCCAAGGCCGCGAACATTTCGCAGGCACTCATGCCCGCACCGGGAAGCTCGCCCGGATCCACCCCCCACACCTTCCCGAGATGCGCCCGATCGGCGGGGTCGGTGATCTTGCGGTAGCCGGGCAGCTGCCCAGCTTTTTGGCCCAGTTCGCGGCCCCCTTGACCGTTAGCCTGTCCGGTCACGCATCCATAGCCGCTGCCCGGGCGCCCGCACAGCCCTAACACCAGGGCCAGCGCGATAACGGCACTCACGGTGTCGGTGCCGTCGCGATGCTGCTCGGCGCCGCGCGCAGTTAGCACGTAGGCTCCGGCACCGCGATCGCGTGCCGCGCACAGGGTTTGCACCACCTGATACATCTGCGAGACCGCTACCCCGGTGACCTGCTCGGCACGCTCGGGCCACCACCGCGCCGCGGCCGCCCAAAATTCATCGAAACCACTGGTGCGGGCGGCGATGTAGGCGCGGTCGGCGAATCCTTCGGTGACCGCCAGATGAGTCAGCGCCAATGCCAGCGGCAGATCGGTTCCCGGGGTGAGCGCGACATGAATCCCTTTGCCGCGCAGCGCACGTTCAGCGGTGGCGCTCTGCCGCGGATCGACCACGATCAAACCCCCGCACGAGGCGGCCGGTTCCAGATGCTGCATGAACGGCGGCATGGTTTCTGCCGGATTGCCACCGAACACCAACACAGCACCAGCATCATCCAGATCGGCCACCGGGAACGGAAGGCCCCGGTCCACACCAAACGAACGCAATCCCGCTTCGGAGGCCGCGGCCATACAGAACCGCCCGCTGTAGTCAATATTGGCCGTCCCCAGCGCGACCCGCGCGAATTTACCTAACAGGTAGGCTTTTTCGTTGGTCAACGCCCCCGCGCCAAACACTCCCACCGCGTCACGGCCCCCCACAGCTTGTGCCCGCTGAAACCCTCGTGCTACGCGATAAAGCGCGTCATCCCACGAAGTTTCCCGCAACTGCCCGCCACGACGCACCAACGGCTGCAACAGCCGATCGGTGTGCGTAAGCAAATCCGCCGACGACCACCCTTTCTGGCAAAGTCTCCCGCGATTGGTGGGAAACTCTACGGGGGTCACCGATGTGCCCGTCACGGACATCGCGCACTGCAAGCCGCAGTACGGACAATGCGTATGTGTGGGCAGTGGCATAACGATAATCCGTTCAGTATCAATACTTTATGTATGCACCAAGCTAGCCAATGAACCTGTGAAGAACCTGGTGTGCCCGTAAAGAATTCGCAAACACCAGGGTTCAGTGTGGTGTGGGCAAATGCGAGATTCAGGTCAAGCAACACATCTATGTGTTCCGCGGGGGATTGTCGTGCGGTTTCGGTTTCAGAGCCAAACTGGTGGGCGCGGTGTCACTTCAACGCAGCGGCTACCAACTCGTTATGTTCATGCTGATCGCAAACATGAATACATGCAGTAACTTTCGCATTGGACCGCCTTCGGGCAATCACGGATAGCGGCCCTCGCCGGGGGCTCCGAGAACCTGCCACGGCGGGATGGTGACCGGCACCGGAGGGATGACCGCCGGATTAGGCCACGACTGCAACTGGGCATTACCGGGCTCGGTGCACATGTGATTCATGATCGATGCCCGACACTGCGTGGACGGGGCGACCCCTGGCTGTATGTCTGCCTGCGTTTGCCTTTCCGGCTGAATCCGCGTCCCGCGGCAGGCTTGTTCAGGCTGGCAGCCCTGAGCAACGGCGGCCGGGGCCGCGCCTACGGCCAGCGCGCCGATCGTTGCGGCAACGCTGATCGCCGCTATCCCCGCTGGTAGTCGCATTGCCGTCACCCCTTACTCGCCGGGACGTGCGTCAGGCCCGCATCACTTCGGGACACCGGGGCGCCCACGGGCCCGTACATGACGGTCAACGCCTCGGTTTTAATCCCGCGCCGACGCCGCATGGCTATTACCGGGTGCCACAGCAGAGGGTGTCTACAGCGCGTGCAGATCGCGGCCGAGTCAGTCCAGCTGACCATCCAATGGCTACAGGCTGTGCAGCGCACCACACGGGTAGCGCCCACCATGCCCAACAGCCCGACATACAACGCGGCTGTGGCGGCACAACCCACCGCAAAACCAAGCACCGCGGTAACGAACTCGTCCATGACCATATCTGTGGACCATCCTCACAGTCGCCAGCAGCGAACATCCGCGCAATAATTGCGCTTACGCAGACGATCCTACGCCATCTTCGCTCTCGCGCAATAGTTGCGTATGCGCATGTTATGTGGGGATGATTAAGCGGTGAGTTCAGAACAACGACACATCCCGCTGGGGTGGCCATGTTTGGTGAATCGACACGTCAAGAACCCGTGCTGGGCAGCCAGGCACGGTGATGTCCGCGGAGCTGATGAATCACATCGCCGCGCCGAGCTTGCGCGCAGCGTCGATGGCGCCCAGCACCCCTGCATTCGCCGACACGGTTGCATCATATTGACCCCCGGCTGGGCGGTCTGCCCTGCCAACGGCGATAAGTGAACAGCGCGATGCCTCGCCACCATGCTTGCCGGGCCGCGATGGCGGCGACTACTCTAACGCTGGCATCGTGTTCGGTTGTTGCCGGAACCGCAACTCGGGCACCGGTTCCCACCAACGGAGCCGGTCTGGCGCGGGTCTTTGTGCAGCCCTGCGAACAGATCCCGCATCTGGTCCTGCGCCAGCAGCTGCTGGATCCGAGTCCGGCCGTAGTGTCCAAACACACCACAGCTAGCGGTACGGAAACCCGCGCTTGCACCTACCGGTCCACGGACCGCAGCCAGCACATCACGATTATCGCTTCCAACAACATGCTGGATCAGGGCCAAACCAGCCTGCTCGGCACCGACCGCCACGAGCTGACCATCGGTGGTCGACGTGCTGTGAGTTTTGTGCTGCCCAACTCGGTGCAGACCCATGCCTGCGAGGTCGATCTCGCAGCAACCACCGGTATCTACGGTGTACAACTAAGCACCACGACCACCGATTACGCTCCTTATCGTGGCTGCGTAGCGGCCGCCGAGCACTATGCCCAGGCATTCACGCCTTACTTTCCGTGGTAAGAACCGCTCATTGCGTCGCGAACAAATAGAGGTTGCATCGTCCGCACCGACGGCCCCGCCAGCGTCTCGGGCGGGTCCAATTAGATCCCAAACCCACAGTGTGAAGGACTGATTTGGCGCAGCGGCACCCCGGCATACCGCTACCGTCCCTAAGGCGCAAAACGTGCCGTGTCTTGGTCGAGTCCGTTGGCAGCTACTGGGGGAGTGAGGCCTTCGACCAGGACAGGTCGGAGCTGGCGGGAACCATTGAATGGACGGCGCGAGGTGTCGCGGCATCATTTCCCATGCCGCCGATAACGCCAAGGCGTCTTCTTGCTCAGGCCGTGGATCCGGTTGAGTCTTTCTGCGGCATGACCGGAGTGCGCGGCTTCCAGTCCATCTGCCGGCACGCCGCAACCACATCCGAGCGTCGCTCACCAGTTCGCAGATTTTTCGGTGACTTGTCAATAATCCGACACCGGTCCTCTGCCACGGCCAATACCTTGTTGGGTGGGATGGGGTGTATTTCAGGGTCTGGTTCGGAGGCCGTCCATGAGAATGTTCAAGAGGCGGTTGGCCCGGGCGTCGTGCTCAGGTGGTTTAGCCACGGTGAAGATGCCGATGAGGCCGGCGGCGATGTCTTCGGCGCTGACGTCGGTACGGAGCTCGCCGGTGAGACGACCGGCGTCGAGAATGTCGTCGATGGCCGCGAGCAGTTCGGCCCGGGTCTGCGCGTGCGCGATCTCGCCGGATTCGACCATTGCGACCAGGGTGTGGAGCATGCCGTTCTTGGTGGCGATCCAGTCACCGAACAGGTCCATCCATCTTCGCAGTGCCGCCGGCGGCGGGAGCTGTGCGATTAGGTCGCGCGCGCCTGTGGTGAGCCGTGCGACCTGATCGCGGTAAATCGCGTCCACCAAGGCTTCGCGGTTGGGAAAGTGTCGGTAGAGGGTGGCGATCCCGACTCCGGCTTCGCGTGCGATGGCGCGCATTGATGGCTCGCTGTCGGCGGAGGCGAACACGCGTGTGGCCACCTCGAGGAGCTGGTCGCGGTTGCGAGTCGCATCGGCTCTCGTTCGCCGATCCTCCACGTCATCCAAAACGGATCACGCTCCGCTTCATGTTAGAGTTGCTCACGGAAACGGAGCATAGTCCACTTCCGTTCTATTCCGTCGAAGGAAAGAGCAGGTTGAGCATGCAAGAACAGCCCGTCGACACGTCCCTGGCCACTGGCCGAGCCGTCCAGCTTGAGTCATTCGGCGGCCCCGAGGTTCTGGCTATCCGCCAGGTACCTGCACCGCTGGCCAGTGCGGGCCACATCCGCGTACGTGTGAGGGCGGCCGGGTTAAACCCCATGGACTGGTTTATGACGTCTGATGCGGACACCGCCGCGCGGTTCGGGTTGAGCTTGCCGTGCGGGTTCGGCACCGACTTCGCCGGCGTCGTGGACCAGGTCGGTGATGGTGTGACCGACTTCGCCGTTGGTGACCGGGTTTTCGGTGGAGTTCTCTCGCGTGCGGTGGCCGATTATGTCGTTATCGACGCCGCGGGAACCATGGCGGCGGGCGGCCAGGCCTACCACACCCCCGATGGGGTTGATGACCACACTGCAGCGACCCTCGCGATCGCAGGGGCTACGGCGTCCGCCGCACTTGCCGTTGTCGGTCCCGGCCCAGGCGACACGGTACTTGTCGGCGGCGCGGGAGGCGGGGTCGGCGTTTTCGCCGTCCAGCTCGCGCGCAACGCGGGCGCGAAGGTGATCGGTACGGGATCGGCATCGTCGGCCCAGGCCTTGCGCGCTCTGGGGGCAGAGCCAGTCTCCTATGGTGACGGTCTAGTCGAGCGAGTCCGTGCGCTAGCTCCCGCGGGTGTCACCGCTGCGGTCGACCTGCACGGGACCGAGACTGTGCAGGCCGCACGGGAACTCGGCGTACCCGACGAGCGGATCACCACCATCGCTGCGCAGGTCGACGGCATCACCGCGGCCAACGGCGCCAACGCCACTGCCGGAGCCCTCGATGAGATCGCCAATTTTGTTGCATCGGGCCAACTTCGGGTACCCATCGCGGCGAGCTTCCCAATGGAGCAGATCCGCGCCGCGGTCGAGCTTCAAGCTGGCAGGCACGTGCACGGCAAGGTCGTCATCGACATCTAGCCGTCGGCAGCAGCATCGCACCCCGATCCAGGGGTGCAGAGCCGCCTCTGCCATTCATCAACATCACGAGGTACTCGATCGCTTCTGCGCGGGCTTGCCCGCGCGCACACTAAGAGGAGCTGCGTCATGATCGACGTTCTCATCGCCGGGGCAGGGCCGAACGGCCTCATGCTCGCCTGCGAACTCGCTCTGGCTGGGGTTAAGCCCTTGGTGCTCGATCCGACGTCCGGGCCGAACCTGGGGCCGAGGGCCGCCGGTGTGACGGGACAAGGGCCGCGTCTGCTTGACCACCGGGGGGTCTACGAACAGCTGTCGGGCACCTGCGATCGCCCCCACCCGATCGCGGAATTCTCGTTCGGTGCGTTGCCGGTGGACTTCAGCGAGGCCGTGGACTCGCGGATGTACATGCTCGCCGCGCCGCAGGCTGAGCTGGCCCAGACGTTGACTCGGGAGGCTGGCGAACGTGGGATCGAGATACGTTGGGGGCACCGGCTGACCGGTTTTGCCCAGCACGACGGTGCGATCATCGTTCAGGTGCAAGGGCCCAGTGGTCCGTACGAGCTGACCTGCCGCTATCTAGTCGGTGCCGACGGCGGGCACAGCCTGACGCGCAAGCTCGCCGGGATCGATTTCCCCGGTATGTCCTCCCAAGATGTAGTCACCCGGCTCGCGTTCGGGGTGCTGCCACCCCATGACTGGGCAGACGACATAGGCGGCCCACTGCCCTTTCAGCGCGGCGAACGCGGTTTGTACTTCTGGGGACCACCAACGGGCAAGCCACCCTTGCTCGGCTCATTAGAGCTCGACCCCACAGCACGTGATGAGCGTGCGCCCGAACACGAGGCCGCGCCGATGACGTTGGCGGAGTTACAGGAGAGCCTCGAACGCGTCATCGGCGCTCCTTTCCCGGTTCGGCTCGCCGGGCCCGAAGAAGACGTGGAGTTCCGCCGCTTCGCCGGCATCAACTCGCGCATCGCTTCCCGATACCGCGCTGGCAACGTTTTCCTCATCGGCGATGCCGCGCACGTGCACTTCACCATGGGCGGCCCTGGACTCAACCTGGGCCTGCAGGACGCAGTCAACTTGGGCTGGAAACTCGCCAACGTAGTGCACCGCCGTGTGGACCCGACCGTGCTCGACACCTACGAAGAAGAACGCAGGCCGATGGCCCTGCGCGTGCTCACCAGTAGCCGTGCGCAGCTAGCACTCATTCGCCCAGGACCCGAAGCCACCGCATTGCGAGAAATCTTCGGCGAACTACTCGCGGACGCGCAGGCTGCCAGCCGTATCAGTAACCTGCTTTCGGGAGCCGACATTCGCTATCCCGTACCCGAAGATGCCCACGAACTCGCCGGCTGGTGGGCACCCGACCTAACCATCGAGGCTTCGACCGGAAGAAAACGACTCGCCGAGCTAGCCCGCGACGGCCAACCCCTCTTGCTCGACTTCACCGCCGACGGCACCGTCGATTTCCACGGGGAGCTTGGCGACCGCGTGACCCTCGTCGTCGGCAGTCCGGTTGAGCCGGTGGCTCCGACCGGATACTCATCCGACCAGACGGTTTCGTCGCATGGGCCGGCACACCCGAACAACCTGACCACGACGGTCTCAAAAACGCCCTAGGACACTGGTTCGGCGTCAATCTCACAACGACAGAAACGTTCGTTTCATCAATGGTCGACACGCCTTGACGATGCCCACAGCAGATCTGGTCTGTGTCCTCAAAGCGCAGCAGTATGTGGGTGCCAGCACGGGCCGCGGTATCTCACGGATTCGGCGTGCAAGTACATGCGGAAAGAAGTGGCGCGAGGCCTTGTAGAACGTTGCACACGCCGGTGCCGGGCAGGCGAGCTTCATCATGCGCAGCACGTCCGCTCCCGTCATGGGCTGATCCGGCGCCAGGTTCCGCATATCGTCGCGAAGCTCATTGACACCATAGGCGTTCCGGCGCCGCGGCAAGCGACGACGGCCTCACTCTTCTCTGAGCGGCGCTTCCCGCTGCCGACGTGTTAGCTGGGGGCTTGACGTTGACCCCGGCGGAACGCTGTTATCGCGGCGTTGAAGTCGGCTCCGTAGACGGTCGACAGGGCGGGGCAGGACCCGGAAACCCCTCGTTGACCCACCGATGACCCACAACGGGCAGATGAACCTGCTTGCCCTGGACTAAAAATGCTGCTGGATGGACTTCCCTATACAGAATCGACCTGCGTAGACTTTATGGGAGGCGCCTCACACGCGAGGGGTCGCTGGTTCGAACCCAGCCGGGACCACTCCTTATCTTCGCAGATCAGAGGGATAATCGCCCTGATTTTCAACCCTTTTGGGCTATCCAAGGGCTATGTCGAGTTCGTTGCTCGGGTTGCTGTCATCGCCAAGCGCCCCCCACACGCCCTGGCGTCATCCGGGGTGCATCCGTCCGTCAGCGGATGCCAGCAGGCACCAACGAGGTACCAACGAGGCACGGTTAGCGCCGTAGGGGAGAGGCGCGTCACAACGAACCCCATCAATAGCGATTAGGCACCAATTACGTTAATCTCATTGGAGGGAAACGGAACCCAAGCACCAGGGCGCGGTGCGCTGAGAATAAAGAGGTTTCGTTTATGTCTATTCCCACACGGTATTTGTCTACCGCCGAAGCTGCCGAATATATTGGCGTGTCAAAGAACACTCTTAGAAGCTACGTCGCTAAGAAGATAATTCCCGCACATCGCGTGGGTACGCGATTGTTGAAGTTTGATCGGACCGAGCTAGACGAAGTCATAAAAGGCTTAGGGCGATAAGAAAGCAAATCTGGCGTGCGTCAATAATAGTACCAATGATTAGGATTGATATTGCGCTTGCGTATTCGCCTATAAACTATATAGTCCACGACGCTGACGGCGAATTGAAGAAGTGAGAAAAATAGACAAAACCAACCGAACCAATATGGAAATGGGTTTTCACGCGTAATGATAGTTGTCCCAAGCCCGAACAGCGCAATCGCGGCTGTGAAACTATAGTTTATTCTAGGTGAGAAAACAGGCAATCTTTTTGGTCGCTGAACTTCAGTTTTTCTGGTTTGCCCTTCAATTCGGCCCGAAATCGATACATCAATAGGTCGGTCACTGTCTAAGATCATCTGCACTGTGAACGTGTCGCCAGGGTTCAATGTATTGCAAGTTAGTGTAAGTTTCCCATCCTTTGGGTCGGCGCCGTCAGACTCGAACCAAGTCACGAGATTTTGGTCTGATTCATCTGTAATAATTGTGTCAAGTAGATACGAACCCTGACACCTTATGGTGTATGAATCTAGAAAGTCTGTAGCTCTTATTACCTGCTTTCCCGTGTTGGTAAATTTGATTCGGAGGATGCGTGGAGTCTGCACTTCCTCATCAAGATAGGTTACTTTTAGCGCGTCATCATCAGGACGATTTCTGACAATTGGAGAATCGGAAAGAACCCTGTAGTCTAACGTCTTGGAATCTCTATCTCTGTGTCGAAAATATAAATTTAGCCCGATACTACTCACTCCGAGCGCGAGAGCAACCACAACGCCAGGTAACCACGTGTGTTGATCTAGATAACTATTCGCAAGTGCTGACACAGTCCAAAAATACGGCTTTGTGGGGCCAGGGTTGGCCCGTTTTCGATTTTTCGCGCCGGAAATGCGCTTTTGTCAAGTGTGCACCCGCATTCCCGTGGCCCGAAACACTGGTTGTCGCGCCATATCCGGCTACCGCGTAGAGTGCCCTCTAGCAGCGGTTCGGGTCGCTGTGTCAACGTGAGGGGGTGCGCGGTGTCCGGGTTGAGCGTCGATGCTGACGGCCTACGGCTGGCGGGGGCGCGCAGTGAGACTTTGGCCGCTGAGCTGGCTGGGCCGAGCGCCGCAGTTGGTGGATCGAGTAGTGATCCGACTGTAGGTGCAGTGCAAGCAGTTTCAGCGCTCATTGACGCCGCCCGCGCCGACCACGCGGCCTATCTGTCGGGGCGTGCACAAACATTGGCCTCGGATGCCTCGGCGTACGAAGACACCGACAAGGGCAGCGCTGGCAAAATCAGTGGGACGGCGTAATGGCGGCTATCGCTCCGGCCTCCATGCCGACAAAATCAGAGATATTGAATTGGTCCACAACACATTTAGATGACGCGGCTACCCAGTGGGAAAAGGCCGCAGGGCAGTCGGAGACGGCCTTTTCGCAGCATGTAGCGAATATTTCATCCCCTGGCGGAACCCAGTGGACCGGCAGTGCTGCCACGTCGGCCTACGACGACGCACGCGAGGCGCAAGACGCAGTGCGGGTACAGACGTCGATCTACCGGGAATGCGCTGCCATCGCGCGCCGTGGGTCCGGGGATATTCGTGGAGCCAAGGAAGCGACCGTCAACGCGATTCAAGAGGCGGAGGGCAAGGGGTATGCCGTGGCCGAGGACTTGACGGCCACCAGCACCCACAACGGCGGTAGTGACTCACAACGTGCGGCTAAGAAGGCAGAGGCGCAGCAGCTCACCGAGTTTATGCGCTGGCATGCAAAGGGTTTGGCGTCTACTGCCGCCAAAGTGGCGGGCGAGTTGCAGGCCGAGGCCGGTGGCCTAGAGGGTCGGAAGCTCACCAAAATGATGGGTAACGACAAATTCAGTCAGGATAGAATTCCTGGTGGTCTACTACTACCGCCCGGAACGTCGGAAGAACGTCGTAAAGCTATCGAATACGCCGAGGCTTTCGCAGATGGCTATAACGGCGATTATCGGCAATATGAACAAGACTGCACAAACTTTGTTTCGCAAGCCTTGAGGGCCGGTGGTTTTAAAGATGTGGGGAACGGCTTGGATGATTGGCACCACGGCGACCCGGATGATTGGTATTACAATAACAACAGTTTAAATCCGAAAAACGTCGAGTCTGAGACTTGGTATAACGCTGCCGCGAATCACGACTATTTCACGCAACATTCAGGGCTGGGAGAAACAAAAGGTGTTGTCCCCACTCCAGGACCTACCGGATATGACCCGCTGGCTCCCTCTAAAGCTGGTTTGACACCGGGCGATTTGATTTATTATCGAACTAATGAGGGGAAGATTGACCATGTCGCAATGTACGTGGGCAATATGAACGGTGTCGATGTGGTTGATCAACATGCCGACCCCAGGAACGTCCACGATGATTGGTGGCCTAATACCAATGATTTCTGGGGCGGACCTGCACAAGTCGAATTCGTACACTTGAAATATCCGGGTGAATAGAGTTGAACAAAACACATAAGTTGCGATGGGCGTTAGGCGCACTGGGTGCGATTATTCTTGCGTTCGTAATTGGTGCGGTCATCTTTTTCTTTTTCATTCCCGAAGATGACCCGACGTCTCTGAAAAATTTTCCAGCTGATCAGCAGCAGAAAAAGGCGCAACTAATAGTTGACGGCCTAAACACACATGATGTATCGAAGGTCTACGTGGTGCGCGGAAATAACACAACGGACGCGAAGGAATTAACCGCGCAGCGGGAACAAGACGAGACCGTCCGGGCAGCTCTGCCAGCACAGGGGTGTCAATATGTTCTTAAATCAGTGGACGATAAAGGTGAGCAGGGAACCAAAGTTATCCCAGGACTTACAAAAGAACACAGAGTTTGGCGTCTAGAGCTAAACGTAGAAGAACATTGTCCGGCACAACCGTTGCAATCACGTACACTCGACTTGGACTTCATTCAATTTATGGCGCACTGGACGCCTGTTTCCTTCGCCAATTAAGCGAGAATGTCGAACGTCGCCGGGGAGCACAGTCGGGAGGCGGAGGACTCCGCTTAGTGCTCGACCCGGCGACGTGGCGTGCTGGTAGAGGGGAATGAAAGGCAACCTCTACCGGGCACGTTTGCGGCCAGCGGTTGGCGTGGGCCGTGTGATCGTGGCGCTACCGGCCAGATCCACCCGGACGCCACCCACGGCATATGCTGCCGACGCTGAAACCCTGGCCTGTGTCTTGGTCACGGTGCGACTGACCTTGACCGATCCGGGAACGGTGGCCTTACGTACCGCCGACCGAACCGTCTTGGAGCCCGCAGCAGCGCCGATACCAGCCCCGAGGGCTGCGCCGGTCATCTTGGTTCCCGCGCTGGCGAATCGGCCTATCCGATCCCGCTTGTAGGTGCGTCGCTTCATGGCCTGTCCTGTCATCGGGCTACGTGCCGGTGGGGTACAAACCAGGTGGGCCGTCTGCGATGCCGGTGCGTTCGGTTTGACGGCCTAGCCTGCCGGGGGACCGGTGTGGACATTCCCCCGGCAGGTAGGTGAATTCACTGGCATCCTTCGCCCTGGCGGGTATGGGGCCAGTGGGCAATCCCGCCGTGTACTCCACCGGCACGTAGCCCGAATCATCCTGTGCCACAGCGCACCTAGCCTAGACCGGAATGAGGGAAGTGGGCGCGGTGTACGTGCTGCCTGCGGTCACCTGCAAGCACACCGCCGAACCGCGCTGCCGGACACCGACGCCGAAGGACCGTTGGTAGAAGGCGTCAATGAGCGGGTAGCCCTGGAAATTGCCGGGGATGGTCCGTAACCCCTGATAGGCGACGTTTGTGTGCTCGCGCATGCCAACCGCGTTACGCTCGCTGTTCGGCCCGCCCGAGGCGACCACGGCCACGTAACCGGCAGGGACGAAAGAGGTTTCGAGCAGCCACGCGGGGCCATAGGAGCCGAGTACTTCGCGACCGTAATAGTCACCCGAAATAGGTTGGCCCACAATATTTTCTGGCTGGAGGTAGGGAGGTGCTTTGACGGAGGGGACGAAATCATGCTTGGCGATGGGGCCACCCGAGCGTGATTCCTTACCGGAGCGCCATGTCTGAATCTGCTCTGATTCAACAGGATTGGCGATGATGAGCAACTGAGACGAAGAATCCAGCCCGTACCCCTTGATGCGGATCAGGTTCAGCGCATCCTCAATATCTTGCGAATCAAGGGTGGCGTTTTGCGTCGGTAGATAGTGGTTCGTATTGCTGGGGAACTGATTGCCCAAATACGGTGGGGGAGTGACACCGTCAGCGCCGGTGTACAAACCGAACACTCGCGCACCGAATTCATTGACGCCCTCGGTCGGGTCGAACAGACGACGAAGAATCGTCCCGGTGACCAGCTTGTTATCGGACTCCATGACACCGTTTATTACTGCGTCCACCTGACGGCGATCAGCGTTGCGCAGAAATTTCCATGTAAATGCAGTACGTAAATCGAAATCATCGAAATCGTAACCGAGAAGCAGTGCATCAGCGGGGGTGCCTGCAGATTTCGGCAAACCGTGCTCAGTCGCAACTTCAAAACTTGCGCTGCCGACTGACTGTGGAACCGCATCAGAAGAATTGATGGTTTTGAAGGACAACAATGATGCGATCGTTGTGCGTTCGGAATTGTAGAGATCAAAAGCTGCAATCAAATCTTCCCATACAGCATTAATATCTGTGCCGTCAGCTAGAGAATTGACGAGAACGTCCCCGCTGGCCTGAATACCTTGACGAGCCATTTTACAAACCTCAAATCAGTTCTAGTTCCCCACACGTGAAATTTGAGCCGTGTGGTTCCGTTGACCTCAGAGTACGTCGGATAGTACGAAATCGACTGCACTACTACGCGTGTCGTAGCGAAGCTACCGGTGTGCGGTCTGCATTGAGCTCGAATGAGGTTGTAGCAACGGCGGAGTGAGAACCACTTAAAAACTATTTTATTATTTGTTTTGGGCTAGTCCAAAAGCCTTCTATCAGCGGATATCGGATTGGGGCGACTGAGGTCGAAAATTGGTCGACTCGATTCGTGGTTAGGCATTGTCAGAGGTTGGTTCGGTGTGCTTCCATTCGAACATCCGAAGTGGACCTCCTAGCGCCACCTGGGGGTATTTAGGTATTCCGAGAAAAGAAATGAGAGGCAAATATACGATGAGCCTATCGGTAGTGCCTGAGAGCACAAAAATTCGAGCCGAATTTCAGACGATGATTGATGAGGCCGACCCCGTCATTAGATTTCGTGGGTACGAGGAGCTTATCTCGCATGCTCAAAATGAAATGGGAATTCCCGACCTCACTCGCTATGCGCTAAAAAAGGCGGTAATGGATCGTACGCTCGAACATTTTCTGATCTCTGGGGCGATCTATTTTTCTGAGCGTGGATTAGTTAAGTGGATGGTAAGCCAGGTACGGGGTGGCGAATCTATCGACAGCAGTCAACCGGGATAACTCGGCATTAAACCAATTGGAGAGGCAAACCAATGTTCGACGTACCAAAATATGTATTAACCGCATCGAGTGATCGCTACCTAAAGCAGGTGGACGATATCAAACGATTTGTGACGCAAAAAGCACGCGAGAATCCCGCGATAGAAATTGCCTACATACTTCACGCAAAGCGTGAACCTTTAGGCGTAATTCCTACGATGGTTGATCATGCGATCGAAACGAACCGAAAATACTTCATGTCGGGGCCACAAGGTGAACCACCATTAGGTCACTACCTAAATATGGGCAGACTTCCGGGTGATTTTCTTGACTTGCTTGTCCGAGGAAAAACAACCTACGAAAAACTGGCGGATACCTGTGCCCGTGACGGGTTGGATGAGCTGCACCAAGACGTACGCACAGCCACAGGATTCGCAGTGTTGGCCGGATACCCTCAACACCGATGGGTGATCCAGGGATACAGCGACTACCAGCGTATTTACGACATGATGTTTCGCGAGACCGTCGCCAGAATCGCGGGCGCAGGGCACAACTTCGATGGTCCCGGTTGCGACTGGCCGCTCTCACCGTCGTGCAGAGGGATGCTGGCGACTCACATCAACATTGTTCCGTTCGCTTGCCCGTGGGACAAGGTTGTGTTTTTCAAAATCTGTTCGGTGTGCTGGCAAAACTATGTGGCACGGTATGAAATTTCAGCCACATTGGGTACGGGATTAAACCCCGGCTGATCAAGGACATTCCTGGCCCAACAATCGAGCCGACTTTCGCGCCTAGAAAACAAGAACCGCCCTCACCAACGGGGGGTTTGTTGAGGGCGGTTCTGTCGGTAATTCGAAAGGCATACCGCACACCATGGTAACGCAATCCACCGACACCCGCCAGACTCGGAAACACGTTCGGCGTAAGGCCACACGCACGTCCCCATCTGACGCTGCGCCGTCAATCGTGATTCCCGACGTGTCAGGTCTATCGGCTGCAGAGGCGGCTCACGCATACGCATCAGCTCATCTGGCGGTGCTCCCGGTGAACCCGGCCCGACCCAAGAATCCCGGCAGCTATGTCGGTAAGGGCTGGCCGGAGAAGTCCAGTGCCGACGCTGACCAGATCGCCGCGTGGTGGGGCCGTTGGCCGAACGCATCTATTGCTTTGCACACCGGTCGCAGCGGTGTGGTGGCGTTCGATCTGGATATCGACGTGCTGCCGGGTGAGCTGGCGTGGATGCGCGAGGGAATGTTTCAGGCGTCGCGTGCCTCGGGTGAGCGCGGGCACTACGTGTTCGCCACTGCGGAGACGTTCATCTCCGGTGACCTGACGCTCGCAGGCGGCACCGTGGTCGGTCAGATCAGGTCAGGCAATTCAGTGATCATCGCCCAACCCTCGCCGCATCCCAAGGCCGGTAGCGAGGGCGGTCAATATCGCTGGCACCGCCCTGGTGTTGTGCCAGCGCTACCCGAGAGCGCACAGACTTACCTACGCGGCGTCGGGACACGGTTCGCTGCCCAACACCAGGGCGGTAGGGGTGAAGAAATCACTGATGAGATCGTGCGCCAGTTCATCGTAGAGGCGACCGAAAATGGCCGGCCCAAGGCACTGGCGGCATTGACGCGTGCGGTGCGCCAAGCACGGTCGGGAACCCGCGACGAAACCCGCAACGCGCTACGCATAGCCGCCGGGGAGGCGCGTATCGGCCTATACCCGTTCGCGCGAGCGATAGATGAAATCGAAAGCGCCGCAAGAGAGTCCTACACAGAGCGCGGGGAAGATTTCGACGTCCACATTGGTGCGCACGAATACCACCGCCTGGTCGTCAACGGGGTGACTGTAGCGCTGTCGAGATCGCTAGAGGATCTGCGCGCGGAGGCCAACCGACAATTCGGCACCGACCACCGCCACACAGCAGGGGTATTCGACGCCCTCACGTTTGCGCACGCCGACGAGATAGACGAGGAGGGGTTTTGGTCCGCGCGCGACGTGCTGACCGATCTACGCCAGTACGCCCAAGCCCGCCGCGTGGCGCCATGGGCGGTGCTCGGGTACGTGCTCGCACGCGCGGTGTGTGCGATCCCGCCGCATGTGGTGCTGCCCGCTCTGCTCGGGTCCGAGGCGTCCCTGAATTTGTTTGTGGCCTTGGTTGGTCCGTCCGGTGCCGGTAAGGGCGGTGCCTCCGGTGCGGCGAGTCGCTGGCTGCACACCGATCCCGCCACGGTGACTGCCACCTTGGGGTCAGGGGAAGGGATGGCGAAAGTATTTGCGTACAAACAGAAATCGGGTGGCGTGTGGTCTCAGGTGGGTTTGGAATCGGCAGTGCTGTTCGATGCCCCCGAAGTCGATAACCTGGCGGCATTGTCGGCGCGAAACGCTTCGACGCTATTGCCACAATTGCGCTCCGCGTACAGCGGTGAAGAGTTGGGATTCTCCTACGCCGATCCGGCCAAGGCGGTTCGGTTGTGCGCGTACCGATATCGGCTGTGCTTGACCGTGGGTGTTCAGCCCGGACGTGGCAGTGGCCTGCTCGATGACGCAGACGGTGGTACTCCGCAACGGTTCGTGTGGCTGCCGACCACCGACCCGGACATCCCCGAGACCGCTCCCGCAGCCCCCGCAGCCTACGAGCTGCCGGTGTGGCCGATAGGTGCTAGCGCATCGAAAGTGGTGCTCGGCGCGACGAGCGCGGTCGGTCTGCTCGATGTGCCCGCCAAAGCAGGGGATCTGCACACATTGGGCCTCCCGGACGTGGCACGGGACGCGATAGATGAACACCGCCGCAAAATGTTGCGCGGGGATACCGACACAGACCCGCTGGACGGGCACCGGTTGTTGTGCCGGTTGAAGATTGCCGCTGCCCTGATGTGGCTAGATCGGCGCAATGATGCTGTGAGTGACCAGGATTGGGTGCTAGCCGGGATGGTCATGGCGGTTTCTGACGCGACTCGGCGCAGTGTGGTTGCGGCCCTTGCCGACAAAGCGCAGGCGTCCAACCGGGCGAGGGGACGAGCGGACACAGTGCGTGCGGTTGCCGCCGAGGAAGCACGAGCAGACATGGACGCCGAACGCATAGAACGCGTCACGAAAAACGTGGTTTCAATTCTTGAGGATTTCGGCGGCGAAGAGTCGCGATCCAACGTTCGCAAGAAATTAGTGAGTCGTGATCGTTCGTTTTTTGAAGAACATGTTGAACAAGAATTAATTGAATCTGGAGTTATTGAGGTTATCGAGAGTGCTGGTCGTGGCTCAAAAGGCTATCGGCTGCGGCTATTAGAACGGAGCGACAGCAAATGATAAGCGATATGTACGAGAAAGGGTGGAAAGGGTGGAAAGGGTGGACGCCTGTCGGCGGAATTCGAAAAATCGGCGTTTCGGCGAAACGTGTTTCACCAGGATATATAGAAAAAGATCAATCGCGGGTAAGCACCCTTTGCCCGTTTTTCGCGGAGCGTAAGGGTGGACGTTCCACCCTTTCCACCCTTTTCCAGGTAGGGTCCGGAAATCGGCTAACTGCAAACCAGTTCAAGGCTTGTCATGTATAGCTCACGAGTTCAGCCCGTAGTGATCCGGAAATGCGGCGCATGCGAAGACGTGATTTTTAAGGTGGACGATCCTAGGGATTTATCTAGAGACTTAACTGACCGTTTTGTAATCCTGGGATTAGGGCATGGATATGTTTTCAGGAAATATCTGTGTAGAGAGTGTTATTCCAAGGTATGTGAATCCCTGGGGCTGGATAAAGATAATCCGTGGATGCGAGACGGCCAACTTGCGGGGGAGATTGAAGAAGTTTTTGACGATGAAGATATAGACGATTTAGAGGACGGCGAAAATGAGCGAGATTAACGGGACTGAAAATGTTTCCGAAATCGGCGATGGAAATACCGAGGGAAATATCGGTGTAGAGCCATCGTCAAATTCACGTATCGTCAAGTGGTCAGAGCAATGGTGGGCCGAAAAGGCCAAGCCAGGCGTGCGGCGTTGTAAGGCGCACCGCAAGAACGGAAACCGCTGCCAACGTGCGGCGATGGACGGCACAACGGTGTGCCCGACCCATGGAGGCAAGGCTCCCCAGGTGCAGGCAGCCGCACGGCGACGACTAGCCGAGGCAACCGACCGGATGGCCCGAGAGCTGCTGAAAATGGCTGTAGACCCGAACGTCAACGACGCCGTGAAACTCAAAGCGATGACCGAAGCGCTCGACCGGGGCGGCGTGACCACTAAAGCTGTTGCGACAGTGGAGATTACGGCCAAACCGTTTGAAGAGATCTTTGACGCCGACGTGGTGGTCACAGCCGGTGGCCGTGCCGATTACCGCAGGTCACGGGGGATTGCCGACGATTCCGATACCCCCACCGCCCTGGCGTCATCGACCGATCTCCCGCCCTTGGAACCGTCCGATTCTTTTTCGCCGATTGATGTCGAATTCTCTGACGACGAATCAGGCAATGTCAGATCGCAAGGGCGACCAATGAGCCGCGATGACGCGCAGCGCCAGCCGTACGGCAGGCTAGCCGGTCAAACGGGGCCGTTCTGTGGCGAGGCAGAGGGCATGCAATCGCTGGAGGATGCGGTAGAGGCGCAAGCCGAGATGCGACGTAGGGCCGCAGCCATGGGACCGATCCGGCGCGCACTCCCACCGGGCCACACAGCCCACGGATAGCCCACAAGGCCATCCGTATTGCGAGAATATGGTCGTTACCTGCTGATACTTTTACGTGTCCCGGCTGGTACCTGACCTGTCGGGAACGACAGAGGATCAACTGGGCAAATCATCAACTGCTTCGGTGAGTTGTGTCTCGAATTGGCGTACGGCGGCATCCGCGTCAAACCCGTGGCTCTCAGCTAATGCCACTCCGATAGAGCCAGCCATACCGGCCAGATAGCTCGCCATACAGCGGAGGCACTCGGGGCAGTCTTCAAGCTCATCTAGCGCGATCTGTCTAGCATCGTCATCGCCATGAAGGCTCGCAAGGACGAGGCGAAGACCGCGAACCTGGCCAAACTTGAGTGCTGTGTCGAGATCGTCGTGTGTACAACCTTTGTGCGCCATGGGCTAGCGGTTCCCCACCCATTCGAGAGTCAAGCCATACTCTGCCCGAAGGGCTTTGAGGGCGTGAAAATGCGCGTGGCTGAGATAGGTCTCCGCCTCAAGCGTGCGAATGTCCTCGCTGTATTTCGCATAACTGTCGATCGCGGCTTGTTCGTCTTCATTGAGATCGTCAACGCCGCGATCGATCTTTCGCCGGAGCGCAATTAATGCATAGCGACCGGCCTGCCATAGACGGCCTCCCCGGCCCCACGGGTGAAAGAACTCGCTTTCAGGCTGGTCGTCTTCTGCTAAGTCAGCGAGCGCCAGTGCCGCCACGCGGTACTTACCTTCAAGCACGCCGGGATGTGTGTCGTCAGTCACATTTAGAGATTACTAGCCGTCCACCTGTTGTGTCTGCCAGGGCGGATAGTTGGTCTGCGATCTCGACGGCACGGCCCGACACCTGCCCCTGATAGCGCAGCGAGGCGGTTTGGGTGCTGTGCCCCAGTCGGGCCATGGTCTCGGGGAGATTGGCCACACGAGCCGTCTGGTGGCCTGCGAAGTGACGCATGTCGTGCAGGCGCATCCCGGTCACCCCGGCACTGGCGCATGAGAGCCGGAACGCATCACGCACCACCCGATCAGATACATGGCATCCGCCCCGTACCGGCACGAACAGCAGCGCGTCAGGCTCAGCGCTGACGTAGGTGTCCAGATGGTGAGCGATATCGTCGCGGATATGTGGCGGCACAACGACCGTGCGGCCCTTGCCTGACTTCGGGCTGCTGATGACACAGCGTTCAGCGGGGTTGTCGGTGCTGCGATGTGTCACGCCACGCGCAACGGTGATGATTTCGCATCCGACACCAATATCCTTGCGGCGCAGTTCGATTACTTCGCCGAACCGCAAACCGCACCATGCGGAAATCAATACCAGCGCTTTGAATTTCTTCTCTATCTTGCCTGCGATCACCGACATTTGAGCGATGTCCGGAACGACCGGCTCGCGTGTCCGTTTAGTGGAGGTGGCGCCGTCAATCATGCATGGATTGCGTTCTAGCAGTTCATCTTTAATGACCGTATCGCATATCGCATGCAACAGTTGGTAGGCGTGCGCGCGGTATGTGGGCTTGTCGGTCAGCGTTTTGGCGTACCAAGCACGCACCATCGCCGGTTTCAGGTTGGACACCACCACGTTGCCGAGCTTGGGGCAGATGTGCTTCTCAAGCAGATTATTGTAGTGGATTTTGGTGCGCGGCTTTAAGTTTCGTTGTTCAATCCATCGTTTTCCGTACTGTTCTAGCGTTTCGCGATTGACTTCGGTCGCCAGATCTAGGCGTTCGGATGGGCTGAGCCAGATCAATTGTGTGCCGGAACTGCCAACGGGCGTCAGTGACGAAATAGCGTTTTGTATCGCGCGGCGCTCTTGGGTAAGCCATTCTTCTGCGTCGATTTTTAACTCGAAAGTTGTTGGTGCAAAATGTCGTACGTTGTCCGGCCCGATATAGCTTGCCTGAAAACGCCCTGATGATCGCTTGCGTATCCAGCCCCACCCGCGATGGCCTGCCTTACCGGACATCGAAAGCCCACCTGATCGCGCGGGCAAGGCTTGCGATGTAGTCGTATTCCAACCCCGAGTCATGTTGGCGCTTGATCCAGGACGGATGTTTCGCGAACAGAAGGTCGGGGCTGCGCGCAGTGCCGGATAGTCTCGGGGCATTGAATGGCCACGGAAGGGTTCGCGCATCTGGATAGAGCGACGTCAGCGCACGTTCGGCGTCTTTCCCTAAGCCGATTGCCATCACCGGTTCAACGATGTCGAGTTCATCGCGTAGGAAGTGGTGGCAGTTGTCTATCTCGTGGCGCTTCGACGGGCGATTGCCTGGCGGGTGGCAGTGCACCACGTTGGTGATGAACAGGTCACCCTTTGCGCGGTGAGCTTGTTCGAACGCGGAGTCGAGTAGCTTGCCGCTTCCTCCTGTGAAGGGGATTCCTGACTCCATGCACTGCTCGCACAGGCTTTGTCCAACAATCATCACGGGGGAGTCCACAGATCCGTAGCCGGGTGCTGACTCAGTGACGCTCGGTTCATTCAGGCCGTTGCAATCCCGACACGCCTTGATTTTTGTCGCAATGCTGTCCATGCGGCGTTGTTTTGTGTTGATCATGTTAAAGCTATTTCCCTTCTTATCCAGCCGGGAAATCTTATGACCAGTGATAGTTGCTGTGTCGGGCTATCCGTGGGCTGTTCCAGGCAGTATAGCGCTGGTATCTGTTGGTGCGTACTGTTACTTCAAATCTGATGGAAAGTGCTGTTAGACAGGCAGATTGCCAGGTCATTGGCAGTAGTCCAAAAGTTCGTCGCGGCTAATTCGAACCCAGCCGGGACCACAGTAGAAGTACAGGGCAGAAGAGATCTTCATACTCTGCACGCAGTGATGAGGTCAGCTCCGGACGCCGGCGACCTACTAGCGCCCGTCCAGTTCGGCCAAGAAGTCATCGATGGCCGGCCACGTCTCGTTGACACCGGCCGACAGCGCCACCAGTCCCAGGTGGCTTGCCTCCACCGTGGTGAACCGAACGTCCGCAGACTTGAGCATCGTCATGCCGTGATGCACACACTCCCACGGTGCGATGGCATCACGGTGGCTGCCGAACAGCTGGATCGGCAACGTCAGAGCCGTCAGATCGAGGGTGTAACCGGCCACGTTGACCACGCCCGCGGCGATCTCATCGTGATAGATGAATCGGCCCCACATCTGCGAGACGGCCCGTCCTGGATAACCAGGGAAGGCGTCCTGGAAGCGGTCGATCACTTCGGCCTTGGCCAATGCTTCGGTGTTGTCCAGATTGTTCAGGAGGAACCAGGGCCGCTTGATCTCTCGGTCCCATGAGGTGGCGCGATAGGCGGCCTGTACCACCGGGGCAGGAATGCCGCCGAGCGCTCGTAACACCGTGGTGACGGCATAGCCGTTGGTGCGTTTGGTGATTCGGCGTGCCTCGGGATATCCCGGGATTTGTCCGTAGTCCAACGGGGTGCCGATGGCGACGATCGAGCGGATCGGCAATCCGCGGTCGGCTGCGGCGGTTAAAAGGCTCAGGGTGCCGCCCAGGCTCCACCCAATCAGGTCCAGCTGCGCCTTGCCGGAATCGATGAGTACGCGCTCGATGGCCTGCGGAATGATGTCGGCGAAGAAGGCTTCTAGCCCCAGATGTCTATCTGCCCAGCCGATCTCACCGTAGTCGACGACGTAGGGCGTGCGACCCTGCTCGAGTAGGTGCGCCACCAGTGACTGACCCGGTGCGAGGTCATAGCATGTCGCCGACGCTGCCAGCGGCGGAACCAACAGGACTGGGACAGCGCTGGACTCGCGCGGATCGTCAGTGCCGTAACGGCGCAACTGGCGGTGTGGCTCGTCGAACAGGGCAACATGGCTGGTTGGTATGGGTGGGCGCACCCCGTCGCCGAGAGTGAGAGCGAACAAGTTCCTCGCCGAGACCGGAATCGAGACCATAGTGAGTTCGTGTGCTCCTTCGTGCTGGCATTGCCCCGCTTATTGATTAGCTCCGGAAAAGGCTTTCAGTAGACCGGCCGGATTTACAACGGTTTGTGGCATGTACGACATGTGGGTGCACGGCCGCCACCACGCCAGATCGTCTTCACGTGAGGGCAGTCTTGCCACTCTGGGGATCGTGTGTTGCCATACTTGCCTCGGTCGGGATGAACTGAAGCACGATAGGGGATACATGGGTGCGTTCACCGGCACCGGAGGAGTCACGAGCGCGTTGCCTCTCGGTGACCTAACACGGTGGTGGAGCTCGCCGTCACGCTACGACCAGATGATGGGCTACTTCTCGACGCGCTCCATGCGTGTGGCGCTGCGTGCTGCCGTCGGCGGATGCGCCGGCGCACTGGCCCTCATCCCACTCGCGATGGAGTTTTCGCCGATGGGGCCGCGTACGGGTGTATGGCGGTGGCTCGACATTCTGGCCAGCCTGCTCGCATTTTTCTGGATGCTGCGCTGGTGGTTAGGGCCGCTGCCGAAGGAATCCGAATCTGTGGTCTTTTCGGTTACTTCGGTTGCCTCCGTGTGCATCGCCTGCTTCGCGGACTCCGACAGGGGCACCGGCATGCACGGCCTTATCTCCCTGTCTCTGATGGCGATCTACATATGTTCCTTCCACGGCGCCCGGCTCATCGTTCTGTACTTGCTTGCATCTCTGGCCACACTGACCTTCCTTGCGATCGCTATTGACCTGCAGCAGGGTTGGGCCGTGGCCATGGCGGATTCGGTGGTCACCGCGACGCTGCTGGTTGGGGTGCCGCCGATCATCCACTTCGCACAGCTGGCGCTCACCAGCGATGCCAGGGCGGCCGGTATCGACCCGCTCACCGGCCTGCACAACCGGCGAGGATTCGATGATCAGTCGACGACGCTGGCCCAGGCGGCACGAACTGATCGATCTGAGCTGAGCGTGATCATGATCGACATCGACCGGTTCAAACAGATCAACGATCGTTTTGGGCACGGTGTCGGCGATCAGGTGATCGCCGATGTGGGCTCGCACATCAAGGCGATTTCGGGCAGCGACGCCGTCGTTGGGCGTGTTGGCGGGGAGGAGTTCTGCGTCGCACTACTCGGGCCCGCCTCGCAGGCGCGAGAGGTCGCCGAGCAGATCCGGGCAGGTTCGGAATCTCTAGATGGCATGGTCACGGTGACGGTGAGTGTCGGGCTTGCCAGCTGCCCATCGCCCACGTCGAATACCGCTCCGGACAACCTCATTGGGCAATTGGTCGCCGATGCCGATCATGCGATGTACTCCGCCAAGCGGCAGGGCGGCAACCGGCTTGAGGTCTGGGGCGTCACCGGGTAGGCGGCACCGCTATTCGATACCGGCTATCGACCCTGCGGGCTGAGAGAACGCGCGCAGCATGGCGGGGAAGGCCAGGCGTTCCAGCATGCGTGTCTCGGCCAGCTCAGGTTCGACGTAGAACTGTGCGGCCACGCCTTCACGCAGCGCGGTGGCAAGCCGGGCGATGAGCTCGGCATCGATGACTAGTTCCCGCTTCGCGATCGTCATCAGTTCGTTGATGATGCCGGCGGCCTCGCGCCGCAGCCGTGCGTCGTGCTCGGCCAGCACCGCCGCGGCGCTGGGCTCACGGATCGCGTACAACGTGAACTCCATGCTGATGAGATACCAGCGGCGTTGCGCAGGCCCCTTGTCGTCGATGGTGGCGATGAAGGTGCTGATGGGGTCGGGACTCGTGCGGCATTTATCCAGCGCTGCCCGCAGCGCGGCGATCAGTTGGTCGCTGCTGGCATCGAACAGGGTGAAGAAGAGTTCATCCTTACCCGTGAAGTTCGAGTAGAACGCTCCTCGGGTGAATCCTGCCTTTTCGCAGATGTTCTCGATGCTGGCGCCATGGAATCCGCGGTCGGCGAACACGTCGAGTGCGGCCTCCATCAGGCGGGCGCGGGTCTGTTCGCGTCGGCGCGTCGAACCGGTCGGCATGGGCGCCCCTTCTGTGGTGTGATCCGTGAAACGTATTTTCGATACAGATACGTATCCTACAGTGAGCGCGTGCAAAACAGCTGGAGAACCTGCGAGATGGCGGTAAGGCAATTCGTAATGGTCAGCCATCTGGTTGATCTGTAATCAAACATTATTCGCCTCCGAATCTTCGGATGCTGCTCCTCTTGACGGGTTTTCCGCGGCGGGGGGAGCTTGTGATCATCAGATACAGATATGTATTGAAAGGTGGGTACATGACCTCCGGAGATGTTGTGGTGGACGAAGGGTTGTCCGCGTACATGGTCGGTTCCGCCGATGCCGTCCCGATGAGTCCGGCACCGGCAGCGACGGTCGAGCAGGAGCGTGATCGCCGACTGCGCGAGTTGGCAGCGGCATTCCGGATCTTCGGGGCATTCGGCTTCTCCGAAGGGGTGGCCGGGCACATCACCGTCCGCGACCCGGAGTTCCCCGACACGTTCTGGGTGAACCCCTTCGGCATGAACTTCCGTCACATCACGGTGTCCGACCTGATCCAGGTCGATCACGACGGCAACGTGATCACCGGCAGCCGGCCGGTGAACAGGGCGGCGTTCTGCATTCACTCCGAGGTGCACAAGGCCAGGCCCGGTGTGATCGCGGCGGCGCACGCGCACTCGATACATGGCAAGGCGTTCTCATCGCTGGGGCGGCCGCTACTGCCCATCACGCAGGATGCATGCGCCTTCTACGAAGACCACGCGGTGTACACCGACTACCGCGGCGTGGTCAGCGACCTCGAAGAAGGCCGGGCGATCGGATCCGCGCTCGGGTCCACCAAGGCGGTGATCTTGCAGAATCACGGGCTGCTTACCGTGGGCCACTCGGTGGCGGAGGCCGCCTGGTGGTTCATCACGATGGAACGCTCCTGCCAGGCGCAGCTGCTCGCCATGGCCGCCGGTGAACCGCGATCGATCGACCATGACACCGCCGTCTCGGTCTACAACCAGATCGGCACCCCCGTCGCCGGATGGTTCCAGTTCCAGCCGCTCTGGGACGACGTGATCAAAACGGCCCCCGAAGCCCTGCGATGATGCCCGGAATCGAGGGGCGCCCGATATGAGCACCACGGTCGAGCAAGCCAGGAAGCTCAACGACACCGCGCTGACCATCGACATGCACACCCACGGCCTGAGCATTGTGCCGCGATGGCTGCGCACATTGGGCGCCAAGACAATAGACATGCAGTCCGAACCGCTGTCGCAGCTGCAGAAAGGCAAGGTGAACCTCGCTATCGTCACCGCGGTCGGGGACGCATTGCTGGGTACCGCATGGCGACTGCGCTCGCCATGGAATGGCGTGAAGGCCCAGCTGGAGCTGGCCCGGGCCGAGGCCTCCGCGGCGGGTATCGCGCTGGTGGAGAACGTCGAGCAGATCGAAGCAGGAGCCACCGCCACCGTCATGCTCGGTGTCGAAGGCGCCGATGTCGTGGGAGCACAACCAGATCGGTTGATCGAGCTTCACCGCATGGGAGTGCGGGTGCTGGGTCTGGTGCACTACGCGGACAACGCCCTCGGCACGATCGGCACGTCGGTGACCGGGAGCAGGGGCAGCCGGGCAGTGCGGGCCGGACGATACTCCTCGGGCCTGACCGCCCTCGGTAAAGAGGTTGTCGCAGAAGCCAACCGGCTGGGCATGCTGATAGATCTTGCGCACGCCGACGCGGCGACCACTTTGGCCGTCTGCGATCAGACGTCCGCACCGGTGGTCAGTTCGCACACCGGCGCATTGGCGGTCCATGAATTCCCGCGCTACATCAGCGACGAGGAGGCGCGTGCGATATCCGCCACCGGCGGCCTCATCGGATTGTGGCCGATGGGGTTCCGCGGCGTCGGCATGCGCGATCTGGATGAGTTCGCCCGGCACGCCTCTCACCTGGCAGAGCTCGTCGGTCCCGAGCATCTCTGCGTTGGAACGGATATGAACGGCATACCCAGGTATGTCCCGGGGTTCGACGGGCCCACCGGATTTCCGTCGCTGATCGACGCACTGTTGCGGACTGGCTTCGATGCGTCCGGGGCGGCCGGGGTTCTCGGCGGTAATGCCCTGCGCGTTCTGAAAGAAACCCTTCCTGGTCCGCCCGCGAGCGGACCTACCTCATAACCAAGGAGTTCTGATGGCGAAGGCTCAGATTGAAACCAATGCGGCGCCAGATCCCGTGGGCGCCTATTCGCAAGCCGTATGCATTGGTGACACCCTGCAGGTGTCAGGGCAAGTGGGGATCAATGCCCAGACCCGTTCCCTGGCCGGAGAGACCGTCTACGCGCAGACCGTCCAGACATTGCGCAACATCGAGGCGATCTTGAATGCGGCCGGAGCCGATTTCGGCGATGTGCTGATGCTGCGGGTATTCCTTCATGCCCCAGAAGGATTCGCCGAGCTGAACAAGGCGTTCGAGGACACCATCAGCAAGCCGTACCCGGCGCGGACCACCCTTTTCGGTGGCCTCCCGCCCGGGCTGCTGGTGGAGATAGATGCGCTCGCGAAGCTTTCCGGGGCAGGGGATTGACCATGCGCATTCATCACTTGAACTGTGGCACGATGGGGCCCGTCGGGAAACGGCTCATGGAAGGCGCGGGAGCACCCTGGCAGCGCGGCCGGCTGATTTGCCATTGTCTGCTCGTCGACACGGGAACGCGGCTGCTGCTTGTCGACACCGGATTTGGCCTCCGTGACATCGCTGATCCGGTGGCCAGGATCGGCCGTCCCCTGAAGCTTCTGCTCAACCCTCGGTTCGTCGAATCGGAGGCAGCGGTGCGCCAGGTGCAGGCACTCGGTTATGACCCTGCCGATGTCACCGACATCGTGCTCACCCATCACGACCACGATCACGTCGGCGGAGTCGACGACTTTCCCAACGCGCGTTTGCATGTGCACGCGATCGAAGCAGAATCCATACGCGCGCAGCTGACACTGCACGACAAGGTGCGCTACAGCGGGCAGCCCGAACTCATGAGACGTAGAGAAGGTGACCGCTGGTCCGAGTATTCGATCGGTGGCGATCAGTGGTTCGGCTTCCGCGCCGTGCGGCAACTCCACGGTCTGCCGGAGGAGATCGCGATCATTCCGCTTCCGGGGCATAGCCGTGGGCATGTCGGCGTGGTGATCGACACCGGTGGCATCGGGCGCCCGCGGTGGCTCGTACACGCGGGTGATGCCTTCATGCACCCCGATGAAATGCTCACAGATCCGCGATGCCCGTTGGTGTTCAAGGTGTTTCAGAGCCTGGTGCAGGCCGATGCCACCTCGCGGCTGTACAACGCGCAACAGCTACGTGAGCTGGCCACGCGCGACGACGTGGAGGTCATCAACTCGCACAATCCGTACTATTGGGATCGTGCCCGCGCGACCGCGCAGAGCGTTGAGGTTGGAGCCCAATGAGAATCGCTGTTGCGGGAGCCGGAAGCATCGGCTGTTATGTGGGCGGCAGGCTACAGGCCGCCGGGCATGACTTGGTGTACATCGGCCGCGCCGCCCTAGGCGAGTCGATCACCGAGCGTGGTCTCGCTCTTTCGGACTATCTGGGTTGGTCGGCGACGATTCCCGGAGACAAATGCGTGTTCTCCGAAGACATCGATGCGGTGCGCGCCGCCGATGTGGTGCTGGTGACGGTGAAATCGGCCGCGACCGCGGAGATGGCGGCGTCGCTGGCCGACCGGCTCCGGCCCGGAGCTGTGGTGGTCAGTCTGCAGAACGGGATACGCAACCCCACCGAGATATCGCGATACGTCACGCAACACCGCGTGATCACCGGAATGGTCGGCTTCAACGTCGCGCAGGTCGGGCCGGCGCACTTTCATCAGGGCACGCAGGGAAAACTGTCGATCTCTACGGGTGCGGAGTCCCTGGCACAGGCACTGACCGAGAGCGGGTTGCCTACCGCCGTGCGTGAGGACATGTCGGCGGTGCAGTGGGGAAAGCTCGTGGTCAACCTCAACAATGCGGTCAACGCACTCTCGGGCTTGCCACTGAAAGCCGAACTGGGACAGCGGGACTACCGTCTGGTCCTGGCCGACGCGCAACGCGAGGCACTGGGGCTGCTGCGCCGCAGTGGCCAGGCGGTGGTCAGTCCTCTTGCGGCGCCGCTCGCGTTCATGCCCTGGGTGCTGCGGATGCCGGACGCCGTGTTCGCCCGGGCGGCGCGGCAGATGGTCGAGATTGACCCTCAGGCGCGCTCGTCCATGCTGGACGACCTCACCCGTGGCAGGCCGACCGAAATCGACTACATCAACGGGGAAGTAGTCGAGCTTGCCAAGAAGCTCGGCGTCAGTGCGCCGGTCAACGCCGCGCTCGTCAGCCTGATCCACCAGGCAACCGCATCCGGTGAGAAGTGGTCGGGGCCAGAACTGCGCCGCGAAATCGACGATCGGAGGGCGGCGAAAGTCCGCTAGTAGACAGCCCCACATCGATCCGGCAGGGTTAACGTGCCACGAACGGCGGTGAAACTCCTTCTAGGATCACGTTTCCTGCGCGAGGATGGCCGCATGGCTGAGATCGACCTCTCGCTGTTGGACGTCCCGCGAACCGGGCCCGTCACAGATCCCGAGGCCTACTTGCGTGCCGCGATCGCCTGGCATTTCGGCGAGGACACCGGGTCGGCGTTCTGGTTGCGCACCGCGCAGACCCTGAACTTCGACCCGTTGACCGACGTGAAGGTGTTCGAGGACCTTCGGCTGTTCCCGAACCTGGTCAACGAGCTGCGTGATGCACCCGTCGAGGACCTCATCCCGCGCGGCTATGGAACCCCGGCGCCGGTGCCCAAGATCTTCGAATCCGGTGGCACCACCGGTGCACCCAAACGCACAGCGCAACTACCCGATTGGGTTGAGCAGGTCACGCAATGGCAGGTCGAGGACTTCACCGCCGGCGGCTTCGTGGCAGGGCAGGGTCTGTTGTTCCTCATGCCCAGTGGCCCGCACGGGGTCGGTCATTTCTCGCGTGCGGTCAGCGAGCGGCTGGGTTCGGTGTTCTATCCGGTGGACCTCGACCCACGGTGGGTCAAGAAACTCTCCGCACGCAACGCCACCGCCGAAGTGTCTGAGTATGTCGAGCACGTCCTGGAGCAGGCCAGGTTCGTGCTGCAGACCCAGCGGGTCGCCAACCTGCACACCAGCCCGCCGCTGCTGGGCGCCATCGCCCGCGACGACGCCATGGTGGACCTGGTCAACCAGAAGATCCGCTACATACTGATCAGCGGCGCCCACGTAGACCTGGACACTCTCGATCTGCTCCGCGAGATCTTCCCGACGGCCGAGATCGCGATGGCCTTCGGCAGCACAATGATCTTGTCCCAGGCCAGGACTCGCGTTGACGGGGACGCTTTTGTTTTCGATCCGCGCTCACCCTACGTGGTGTTCTGGGTGATCGATCCCGATACGGGGGAGTGTGTGCCCTACGGTGAGCGCGGCCAGGTGGTGATGAATCACATCAGCAAGGGCATGTTCATTCCGAACAATCTCGAACGCGACACTGCGATTCGAATGAATGGCCCGGACAATCAGATTGGTGATTCCGTCAGTGAAGTGGTCCCGGTCGCCAGCTTTGAGGGCGAGCCGGTGATCGAGGGCGTTTACTGATCGTGATCGCACTTGACGCCCTTGGCCCCGGTGGCGAGTACCGGACCCGAAACCGTGAGGTGATCACCGATGTGGCCGGAGCCCCGGTCGCCGAGCTGGGCATCGTGCCCCCGCTGTATGTGAGCCGCAGCATCCGTGCGCAGCGCAAGGTCAAGTCCTTCCCACGTGATCGGTGTAACGCCGCGCTGGTAGACGCTGCCGCGATCTTCGTCGACGCGCACCTCGGCGGCCTCGGCTTCGAGCAATACGTCGAGGTGGTCAGCCGGGTGTCGGGGCTACCGATCGCGATTGCGCGGACCAGTGCGCTTGGTATCGCAGACGCGGTACGGGTCGCCGCCGATTCGGTGGCGCCTGCCCGCCCGATGGGCGCCGCCATCGACTGGCGCGACGAGCGCACCCGGCGAGGAAGCGCGGTGTGGGCGCGCCGCGGTGAGGTGCTCGCCGTGCACGCGTCGGGGAACAGCCCCGGTGTGCACAGCACGTGGGCGCAGGCGCTGGCGCTGGGTTACCGGGTGGCCATCCGTCCATCGCGGCGCGAACCCTTTACCGGACACCGGCTTATCAATGCCCTACGCCAGGCCGGATTTCGGCCCGAAGATGCCCTCTATCTACCCACCGACCATGCGGGCGCGGCCGAGATCATCACCGCCGCCGACCTCGCCGTCGTCTACGGCGGCCAAGACGTCGTCGACGGCTACGCCGACGACCCGACGGTGCTGACGAACGGGCCGGGCCGCACCAAGATCCTGATCACCGCCGAACAGGACTGGCGCGACTACCTTGACGTCATCGTCGAGTCGATCAGCGGGCAGGGTGGGATGGCCTGCACCAACGCCACCGCCGTTCTCTACGAAGGCGATCCGCAACCCCTGGCCGACGCGATCACCGCCAGGCTGGCGACGATCCCCGCGCTTCCGATCACCGACGAACGCGCTGCGCTACCGGCTCAGCCCATAGCGGCGGCCAGACGCTATGCCGAGCACCTGGCCGCCGTATCTGTCGGCACCACGGCGCTGCTGGGCGCCGACCAGGTGGTCGCAGACCTCGGTGACGGCTCGGCGGTACTGCGACCGGCAGTACACCTGCTGGCGCGACCAGACATCGGCCCACTCAACACGGAGCTGGCGTTCCCATGCGTGTGGATCTCACCGTGGACACGCGCCGACGGCCTTACCCCGCTGCGGCATTCCTTGGTGATCAACGCGATTACCAAGGACGAGGAGCTGATCGACGATCTGCTCAACGAGCCGACGGTGGCCAACGTGTACAGCGGCAGGCATCTCACGTCGTATGCGGCTTTCGACGTTCCGCACGACGGATTTCTCGCGGACTTCTTGATGCGCACCAAGGGCATCATCCGCGACTGATGTCAGGGTTGCGGTGCCCAGGGGCCGTGGCCGCCAACCGACTCGAGGCGGATGCGGGTGAGGTACCCCTCGGGAGAGCCGGGCGGCGGGAAGTGCTCGTCGGAGCCCAGCAGGGCGATGGCCAGCTGACTGAGCAGCTCGGGTGCGCCGCCTTCTACGACCCGAGCCGAACCGGTGACCGACAGGTACTCGCGCTGCTGTCCGGGCTGGCTGGGCGCCAGGATGGTCACGGCAACGTGGGGATCGCGCCGGATGTTGCGCAGCTTCTTGTAATTGCCGGACAGATGAGCGGCCACCAGCTCGTCGCCCTCGGGCGTGGATTGCAGGGCTACCCACACCACGGACACCTGTGGAGTGCCGTCGGGATTGATGGTGACGAGCGTGGCATCAGCGCCCGCCCCGATGAGTGTGCGCGCGGCGTCATGAAGTTCCATGTGTGGTAGCTACCTCTGCGCCGATGATTTCATTCCCACACGGCGTCAATGTGCCGGAAAAAACCGCGCGATGGCGGGGCGCAGACGCGAGGTCTCGAAGTCGTCGATGGGCAGCGCGAGCTGCTCAAGAACCAGCCCGTTGACGGCGGTGAGCAGGTCGGCGGCATCTGCCTCCGGATTGCTCACGCCGGCTCCGCGCAGCTCCTGGGCGAAGGCGGCGCGCTGGGTGGTGCCCCATTCGTCAAGGGTGGCCCGCAGGCTGGGGCGGCGAGCGACCTCGAGGAAGAATTCGTAGCGGGCGATTGCCGCGTCGCGGTCGTCGGACAGAGTCTCGGTGACATAGCGGGCCAGCCGGTCGATGCGTTCGGAGATCTTCGCGTCGGGCAGCTCGGTGAACAGCGCCCGCACTTCTTCGATCTGCCGGGTGGCCAAGCGCCGCAGCGCTTCGTCCAGGAGCTGATCGAGGGTGCCGAAGTAGTAGCGGGCGATCCCATGAGTTGTCCCCGCCTCGGCGGCAACCGCACGGTGAGTCACGGCGCGCGCACCCTCACGTGCCAGTAGACGGATCGCGGCATCCAAAAGCGACTCTCGGCGGGCAGCGCCCCGGGCCATGCGTGGCTCGCGCACCGGAGACGTCATGGGCGTCATCGTACTGGCGCACATTTCCATAAACTTCTCCATTTGGAGAAAATAAGGGATACGGTGGCGCCTATCGACGAACGGCGGGAGGCCTCAATGACCAACACACTCATCACCGGCGCACTGGTGCGCACCTTCGACCCGGCCATTCCCGAGGCCGACGCGCTGGTGCTTCCGGACGGGCGCGTTGTCGCCGTGGGAGACCGGCGGGAGATGGACGATGTGGCCGGAGCCGGTGCGCGCCGCGTCGATGCCCAAGGCGCCGTAGTACTGCCCGGTCTGGTCGACACCCACCCGCATGTCATGCATTTCGGGATGCTCTCCGGCGGACTCGTAGATCTCACCGATGCGGTCGATCACGCGGACATCGTGGCCAGAATCCGCGCGAAGGCCGCGGAAACCGAGCCGGGTGAATGGATCATGTGTACCCCGGTGGGCGAGCCGCACTACTTCATTCGCCGCTCGGAGCGCGATCTGGCCGAGCGGCATCTGCCCGACCGATGGATCCTGGACACCGCGACCGATGCACACCCCGTGCTGATTCAGGCGTGGGCGCCGCGCATGCCGAATGTGGTGGCCTTCAACAGCGTCGGCCTGCGCACCGTAGGTCTGAGCGCACTCATCCCGGACCGGGTGTGTGACGTCGAGATCGAGAAGAACGAGGCCGGTGATCTGACCGGGATTCTGCGCGGACCGGTCACCAACTACTACACCTACGACCCTTTCTGGGGGCAGATCCTGACCAAGCTGCCGCGCCCGAGCCTGGAGAACGCCGTCGCCGGAACCCTCGCGGAAATGAGTCGCTATACCGCACAAGGAATTACCAGCGTGTACGAGGGGCACGCCATGGAACCCGAACACGTGGCGCTGTACCGGCATTTACGCGCGACCAACGCGCTGAGCATGCGGGTGCTGGCGACTCTAGATGTCGAGTCCGTCATCTTCTATCCGTTTGACCCGCTACCACAGCACGAATTCACCGCCAGACTGCGCGAACTCGCCGGCCAGGCAGTCGATCTGGAGGACGACATGCTGCGCCTCAACGGGCTCACGATGAGTCCGGGCGGCCCATGCTTCTCGGGATACTTCGCGACCTACGAACCGTGCGCCGACCCCTTCGGGCGCCCGACACGGGGCAAGCGCTTCTTGTCGCTGGACAAGGAGGAAGCATTTGTGCGGTTCTGTGCCACCGAGGGGATCCGTGCGAATCTGTGCCTGGGTGCGTTCCGAGAGCACGACGATTTCCTCGATATCGCCGAACGTGTTGTGCGCGAACACGACTTCCGTGACCAGCGCTGGATTCTGCAGCACGCCATGACCATCACACCCAAGCAGGCCAAGCGATACGCGGATCTGGGATTTCAGGTGACCACAAGTGCGGGCTTCGCCTGGGGAAAGGGCGCCATGTACGGCGAGCGCATCGGCAGGCATGTGTGGCAAGACCTGGAGCCGCTGCAGCGGTTGATCGACACCGGGCTGGATCTGGCCGGCGGTTCGGACTGGGGCCCGAAGAATCCGTGGGAGCAGATCGAGCTGGCCCAGACGCACCGTTTCGCAGGCAGCGACCATTACAACGACGGGCCCGACCAGAAGATCTCGAGGCTCGAGGCGCTGAAGATGTGGACCACGGGTGCAGCCGCGGTGCTGGGCTGGCCCGAAATCGGTTCACTGACACCGGGCAACTACGCGGACGTGATCATCGCCGACCGAGATCCGCTGACCTGTCCGCTCGACGAGCTACGCGGCACGCGGGTGCTGCGGACCTACCTCGGCGGCGAGACGGTATACGACAGTGGCGAGTTGACGTCGCCGGCCGCACAATCGCAGGCGGTGCACTCGTGAGCTCGGCAGACAAAGTGCTCGACTGTGTCGACAGTCTTCGCGATGAGCTGCTCGACACACTTACCCACGCCATCGCGCTGCGCAGCGTGAATCCGACCTACCCCGACCAGGACTATGACGACCTGGTGGGCGGCGAATCCGATGTGGCGCGTCTACTGGCCGGCGTCTACCGGCAGGGCGGAGCCGAAACGGAGCTGTTCGGCGCGGTGACCGGACGAGACAACGTGGTCGGTGTGCTTCGGGGGAGCGGGGGAGGGCGATCGCTGATCTTCAACGGCCACCTCGACGTCGTGCCCGCCAACGACTCCGACGAATGGACCCACGATCCGTTCTCGGGATTTCATGATGAAACCCACGTTTGGGGACGTGGCTCCGTGGACATGAAGAGCGGATTGGTGGCACAGGCCTTTGCCGCCAAGGCATTACGGGAATCAGGTGTGCAACTGCGGGGTGACCTGATCCTGCAGGGCGTGGTCGGCGAAGAGAACTTCGAACATCACCTGGGCACCTCGGCCGTGCTTGCCTGCGGCTACACCGCCGACGGCGCGATCATCGCCGAACCCACCGGGGCGCGACGTCCTCTGACCGTCATGCCGGCCACCCCCGGCGTTCTCGTCATGCGCATCACCGTCAGCGGCCGCTCCGGTCATGCGTCGGCGCGTTCCCTGATGCGCGCCCAAGCGGCCACTGCTCCAGACGCCGAACCCGTTGCGGTCAGCGCCATTGATGCGGCACTGTCGATTCACGCGGCGCTGTGCGGGCTGGAGATCCAGTGGGAGCAGACACGCACCGACCCGCTCTTTGAGCGCGGGCAGTTCACCATCGGTCTGGACGTGATCGACGGGGGTGCCCGCAGTGGCCGCAACGTCGCCTTCATCCCCGACGAAACCGTGCTGGACTATGCGGTCTTCTATCCGCCCGCGGCCAGCCTGGCCGAAATTCAGGCCGAGATCCTCGAGACGGTGGCCGCCGTCGTCACGGCAGATCCCTGGCTGCGGCGCGAACCTCCGCGCATCGAATGGCCGATGCACTATCCGGGCGGGCGAACGGACAAGTGTGACCCGTTCTGCCAAAACGTGATCGCCGCACGCGAAGAGGCTGCCGCCGGGTCCACATTCAGCGGGCCCCCGGAGGTCCAACCATTCCCCACAGCAACCGATCTCACCTGGTTCACCGCTGCGGGGATTCCTGCTGTCGGCATGGGCCCGGGTGCGTTGGCCATGGCACACGCGGTGGACGAGCGCTGTGCGATCGACGAAATAGTCTGTGCCACCAAGGCCTACGCACTGGCCGCGATGCGTTGGTGCGGTGTGCAATGACCGAGATAGCCCAGCGTACGCCGGTCGCCCCGTACATGGCGGTCGGGTTGTCGACCATTGTCCACGGCATCGGTAGGCGAGACGACATCGCGCGCAACCTGGACAACATCGAGGAGGCCATCCATGCCGCGGTCTCGATCGTCGGCATCAACCTGCCGGTGAAGCTGGTCGCCCTCGCCGAGGGCGCGCTGACCGGCTTTACCGACGAGGTCTTCAACCTTCCGCATATCCGCAGTGCTCGTGAGCTTTTCATTGACATTCCGGGGCCGGAGACAGATCGCCTGGCTGCGCTGGCGCGGACGTATGAGACGTACATCATCGTGCAGTGCAAGGCTCGCTGGCCCGAGATCATCGCAGACCGATTCTTCAACGTCATGGTGGTGATCGCGCCCGATGGTGAGATAGTGCACCGAGCGGCCAAGAATCACGTCTGGTGCCGTGAGCACTCGTGCACCCCGCATGACGTGTACGACCGATGGGTGCAGCTGTTCGGCGATGGGATCGATGCCTTCTATCCAGTGCTGCGTACCCCGGACATCGGCGCTATCGGCACGCTGTGTTGCAGCGACGGTGAGTATCCGGAAGCCGTGCGGGCCTTGGCATTCAACGGTGCAGAGGTGGTGTATCGGCCCAGCGAGGCGGTGCCGATGACGGCGGCCGGTTCGGACGCCGGTGGTACCTGGTTACTGCAAAACAGGGCGCACGCGCACTTCAACGGCCTGTACATGGTGTGCCCCAACTCCGGACCCGTCTACTCCACACCCGCCTCCGAGCACCCGGTCGACATCGCGGGCGGCAACGGTCACATTGTCGACTACTACGGACACGTCATCGGGCAGGCATCCTCGGGAGCGAACGCGATTATCGCGGCGCCGGTGGATCTCGAGGCTCTGCGCCAGTTCCGCGCCATGAATTTGAACTCAAACTGGCTCAAGGATATTCGGACAGAACTGTTCCGGCGCATGTACGACCGACCGATCCACCCGGCCAACCTGTGGCTGCACCGGGAACCGGGGCGCCACGCGGAGGTTGACGACATCTATCGATCCAACATCGCCAGGCTTGTTGACGCGGGCACGTATACCGAACCTGCTCATCGGTTTCCGGGCGCGCGTCATCTGCCAGGGCCCGGAGATGGCGATATGGACGCGGTCCTGGCGAACTGGTCGCCGTAGCACGGCGGGCGCCGTCCCGAAATCGTTTATTGGAGAACGGTTGTGGTGTTCGTCCCGTAGGGGACCTGCGGGTTGGTGCCCAGTGGAGTGCGTGGGTTGGCGCCCTCATGGGTGGGCTCGTGAAATCCTCGGTCGTACAGGTTGGTGCCGGGCTGGGTGCAGGCCCCGCCGACGCGCGGTGCGCTGCCCGCGCACGCGGTCCGGCAGCTGTGGTTGTACGGCGTCTCGCCGGCCGAACACACCGGGAGGTCTGCAGCCACCACCGGGGCGAAGAACATTGCGGCCGAGGCGCCCAGGGCTCCGGCGAACAGCGCGATGCCAGCGGGCAGGGAAACCATGAGGCTCAGAGCTCCTAAAAAAGCATGAATCGAAGTTGAACAAAAGGTTACACATCATAACGATTCGAATGCTCGGAAGATTTGCTGAACAATGCGCCTGTTTGTCTTTCGGCGCTAAATGACCAAGACACGCCCGCTTATTCGACGCGCCAGTGAAGTAGCTGTATCCGTCACCCAGCTAACATGTAGGTTACCGGGGGAGGGTTATGTGTGCAGCAACCGATCGCGCGTCGCTCACAGTGCGTGCAGGTAGCGCTGAGTTACCACACGTTGTAGCTGCTTGACCACCAGATTGCCCACGCGGACCCACCAGTACGACGGCCTGGAGAATGCGGTTATCTCTACGGAGACAACGTCATTGGATGGATCAAAGCGCACGATGAAGACCTCTTCGCCGGTTTCCGGGTGTCCTCGAAGCGTGCCGTATGCGAAACCGCGCCGATTCGGCTCGTCCACCACGTACACGATGCGGCACAGCGCCCAGAACGGCCATAGCCGCGTCATCACGTTCACGCCGACGGCGGCCTCCGGTGCCGACGTCTGTACGGGCAGCCCGATCCCACGTTGGATACCGAATCGCATGAGGCTTGCGGCAGCATCGTCGAACCGCGCCCTACCCGTTCCGATCTGCCGAGATTCGCGCACATGGTGATATCCGGCGGGTAACTCGGTGGCCGTTGCGCCGATCTCGGAGTAGGTGAACGGGAGCTGGCTCAGCCGTGCAATATCCACCCCAATAACGTAGGGGAGTATGACCACCGAGGAAGCAGTAACAGCGCATGAGGGTGGCGGGTTCAATCCGCCCGACCCGACCCTCAAGGGCGGCCCCGACTACGGCCGTTTCATCGATGCACTGCGGACTCTGCAGGATCGCGCTCGCGCCGCCCTGCCACCCGATGAGGTGATCACCAATCTGGCCAACCAGCTCGAGGCCATGAACGAGCTGCTGGACCCGTACGAGGTTTCGGAGTGGGACTCGCCCTCGGGCCGTCGCACCGATCTTCCGCTGCGTGGAAACATCCTGCTGGTCCCGATGACAATCGATAGCTTCGACAACGGAGTGCTCACCGGCACAGCCACTTTCGGGCGCTACCACCTGGGCCGAAACGGGGCGGTGCATGGCGGATGTCTCGGCCTGCTCTTCGACACGATCATCGGCACCGGCACGATGCTGCTCACGGACCTGCGCAAGCTGCGTACTGCGTACCTGAACATCAACTACCGCAAGGTCACGCCGATCGAGAAGGAGCTGCAGTTCGACTGCACCCTGGACCGCGTCGAGGGCCGCAAGGTGTACCTGACCAGCAGATTGCTCGACGGCGACGATGTGCTCGCCGAGGCCGACGCTCTCTTTGTGAAGCTCAATCCCGGTCAGCCGTGAGCGGCCGTACCCGTCGGTGGGCCCGATGGCGCGACGGGGTGCGGGACCGTCCGGCATTGAACGTCTTTTACCGCATGGCGGTTGCGATCATCGGTCTGGCAGTGCTGGGTGCGGGCATCATTGCTATCCCCTATCCGGGGCCCGGCTGGGCGATCGTCTTCCTCGGCCTGGCGATTCTTGCCTCCGAGTTCTCTTGGGCAAGAAAGCTTCTTCACGCAGTCAGGGCCCGGTACGACAGGTTCATGGCCTGGTTTTCCACTCAACCTCAGTGGTTGCGGGGGATCGGGGTGCTGTTCACCGCGGCGTTGGTGGTGGTCACGCTGTGGGTGTTGGGTGCGGTCGGCTGGGTCGCCGCGCTGGCCGGAATCGAGGCGCATTGGCTGAAGAGCCCGCTAGGGCTTGGCGGCTGACCTTCGCCGCACCCGGTCGATGACGTTCGCCCACAGCACCTTCGAGCCCGCCACGACCTCCGCGCTGGCATCGCGTGCCGAGATCATGCCCTTCATCATCAGCACCGCATCTGCCTTGTTGCGGGCCGAGGCCTTGCTGATGTGGCCGGTATCGAATGGCGGCCGCGGGTCGTATTCGATGCACAGCTGAGTGGCCTCGGCGCGCGGCTGTCCGGCGATCTCGCCGACGAGCCACAGACCAAGATCGAGCCCTGCGGACACCCCTGCGGCGGTAATCACCTTGCCGTCACGGACGATTCGCTTGTCCCGCTGGGGATTGGCCCCAAAGGTCGTGAGCACCCGCTGCCCGGCCCAATGGCAGGTGGCGTCCTTTCCCCGCAAGATCCCGGCGGCACCGAGAATGAGCGACCCGCTACATACCGATGCAGTCCACGTCGTGCCCAGGTGAACCTTCCGCAGCCAGGTGAGAACGCCGTCGTCGGCGGCGGTGCTCATGGTGGCCGGTATCGAGCCGCCGATCAGGACGATGTCCGGTGCCGGGGTCTCCTGGAAGGAATGCGTGGCGCCGACCACCAGGACACCGCTATCGGTCACTATCGGCCCCGGCTCGTGCCAGACGAATCGAAACTCGGCCTCGGGCAGCCCCCTCAGCATTTCGTAGGGGCCTATCGCGTCGAGCGCCGTCATGCCCGGGTACGCCAGGATCGCTATCTGCATGATTGCCATGGTTGTCGGCCGATCACGGCGGCAGAAGTGGCCAGATAGACAGTACCCAACGAGATATTGCCAACAACGAGTTACGCTCGCCGCATGCATTCCGTTCCGGGCTGTTCGGGCGAGCCTCACTCGGTACTCGTCCTCGCCCTTCCCGACACCATCGGGTTCGACCTGGCGACCGCTGTGGAGGTGTTTCGCCGCGTGCACCTCGCCGACGGCACTCGGCCCTACCGGGTGCGGGTGTGCGGCACGGCACCCGTCGTCTCTGCCGGACCGTTCGGCATCGCCACAGATCTTGGGCTTGAGGCTCTTTCGAACGCCGACACGATCGTGGTGCCCGCGCGCAACGACGTGACCGCGCCCACGCCCGACGGCGTCATCGAGGCACTGCAGGCCGCGCACGCCCGCGGTGCGCGCATCGCTTCCATCTGCGCCGGAGCCTTCACGCTCGCCGAGGCCGGAATTCTGGACGGCAAGCGTGCCACCACGCACTGGCTCGCCGCTGACCTGTTTCGGCAGATGTATCCGGACGTACGCCTGGATGCCGATGTGCTGTACGTGGACGAGGGCCAGGTGCTCACCTCCGCCGGGGCTTCGGCCGGGCTCGATCTGTGTTTGCACATGGTCACGTGCGATCACGGCACGGCGGTCGCTGCCGAGGCGGCCCGGGTGGCCGTGGCGCCGCTGCACCGGGACGGCGGTCAAGCTCAATACGTCATCCGGAACCGTCAGCGCACCGAGGCAGGCCTCGGCGAGATGCTGGCGTGGATCGAGCACAACGCCCATCGAGAACTTTCCCTGGAGGACCTCGCGGTCCAGGCATCAACCAGCGTGCGCAGCCTCAACCGGCGATTTCGGGCCGAAACGGGACAGACGCCGATGCAGTGGCTCACCGGCGTGCGGGTCCGTCATGCCCAGCAGCTGCTGGAATGTTCGGCGGACTCCGTGGAGTGGATCGGGCGCGAGGTGGGGTTCGGTTCACCTGCGAATTTCCGGGAGCAGTTCCGTCGGCTCACCGGGGTCTCCCCGCTCGCTTACCGGAATACCTTCCGGGCGCGCTCGGCCTGAGTGCTCTCGGTGCCCATCGGCTGGGAAGGCGCTGGTGTGGACCGATAGCATGAGTTCGCAAACCCCCCGTCTCTGAAGTGGAGAACTGCTGATGACTGCGCCCAACCCGTCTTCCCCTGTGCCCCCTATCCGGGTGCCGGCCGGGACGACGGCGGGGACTGCGGTGCGCGAGGCTGGTCTGCCGGGCAAGGGCGAGGACGCCATCGTCGTCGTCCGGGTGGACGGTGGGTTGAAGGATCTGTCGTGGACTCCTGAGGTCGACACCGAGGTAGAGCCGGTCGCGGCCAACACTGAGGACGGGCGCAGCGTCATCCGGCACTCGGCCGCCCACGTGCTGGCGCAGGCAGTGCAGGACCTCTTCCCGAAGGCCAAGCTTGGTATCGGTCCGCCGATCACCGATGGCTTCTACTACGACTTCGGGATCGATCACGCCTTCACACCTGAGGACCTGGCGGCCCTCGAAAAGAAGATGAAGCAGATCATCAAAGAGGGGCAACGCTTTTCACGCCGGGTGTACGGCTCGGTGGAAGAGGCGCAGGCGGAATTGGCCAACGAGCCGTTCAAGCTGGAGCTTGTCTCCGATAAGTCGGGCGCCGACGATCCCGAGGTGATGGAGGTCGGTGGCGACGAGCTGTCCGCCTACGACAACCTGAATCCTCGTACCGGGGAACGGGAATGGTTCGACCTGTGCCGTGGCCCGCACATTCCCACCACCAAACACATCCCGGCGTTCCGGCTCACTCGCAGCTCGGCCGCCTACTGGCGCGGCAATCAGGCCAACGCCAGCATGCAGCGCGTCTACGGCACCGCCTGGGAGTCGCAAGAGGCGCTCGACAAGCACCTCGAACTGCTGGAAGAGGCGCTGCGGCGCGACCACCGCAAGCTCGGTGTGGAGCTCGATCTGTTCAGCTTCCCCGACGAAATCGGTTCCGGTCTGCCGGTTTTCCACCCCAAGGGTGGCATCATCCGCAAGGAACTTGAGGACTACTCGCGCGCCAAGCACACCGCCGCCGGGTACGAATTCGTCAACACTCCGCACATCACCAAGGAAAACCTGTACCAGACCTCTGGGCACCTGGACTGGTACTCCGACGGCATGTTCCCTCCCATGCACATCGACGCCGAACTCAATGACGACGGCACCGTGCGCAAGCCGGGGCAGAACTACTACCTCAAGCCCATGAACTGCCCGATGCACCACCTGATCTACCGGGCGCGGGGCCGTTCATACCGTGAATTGCCGTTGCGGCTCTTCGAATTCGGATCGGTGTACCGATACGAGAAATCCGGTGTGGTGCACGGTCTGACCCGGGTGCGGGGCATGACGCAGGACGACGCGCACATCTACACCACCCGCGAGCAGATGCACGAAGAGCTGACGTCGCTGCTGCGGTTCGTGCTGGATCTTTTGTCCGATTACGGGCTCGACGACTTCTACCTGGAGCTGTCGACCAAGGATGAGACGAAATTCGTTGGATCCGATGAGGACTGGGAGCAAGCGACCAAGACCCTGGAACAGGTGGCGCTCGACTCCGGGCTGCATCTGGTCCCGGATCCGGGTGGCGCGGCGTTCTACGGTCCTAAGATCTCGGTACAGGCCAAGGACGCGCTGGGCCGGTCTTGGCAGATGTCGACCATCCAGCTCGACTTCAACATGCCGGAGCGATTCGAACTGGAGTACACCGCTGCCGACGGAACCCGTCAGCGTCCGGTGCTCATCCACCGCGCACTGTTCGGGTCTATCGAGCGGTTCTTCGGTGTGCTCACCGAGCACTACGCGGGTGCCTTCCCGGCCTGGCTATCGCCGGTGCAGGTTGTTGGTATCCCGATTGCCGACGCCCACGCGCCGTACCTGAGCGACATTGTCTCGCAGCTCAAATCGCAGGGCATTCGGGCCGAGATCGATGTCAGCGATGACCGCATGAACAAGAAGATCGTCAACCACACCAACCAGCGTGTGCCGTTCCTGCTGCTGGCCGGCGATCGTGACGTGGAGGCGGGCGCGGTGAGCTTCCGCTTCCGCGACCGTACCCAGGTGAACGGAGTGCCCCGTGATGAGGCCGTGGCCGCCATCATCGATTGGGTGAACAGACACGAGAACGTTTCTCCGACCGCCGAACTGATGAAGCTGGGGACCCGTGACTGACGAGGACTCGACCATCACCGACCGGGGAGTGGGCGACCCCGATCACCTGCAGCGGCTCTGGACCCCGCACCGGATGACCTATCTGGTGGAGGCGGTGAAGTCGAGTGGGGCGGAGTCCGCTCCGTTCACCGACATTCCCGAGATGGCCGACGAAGACGGTCTGGTGGTGGCGCGCGGGGAGCACGTGTACGCGGTGCTCAACCTGTACCCGTACAACCCGGGACATCTCATGGTGGTGCCGTATCGGCAGGTCGCCGAGCTCGAGGACCTCACCGAGAATGAGAGTCGCGAGCTGATGGCGTTCACTCAGAAGGCGATTCGGGTGATCAAAAAGGTGTCACGCCCGCACGGTTTCAACGTGGGACTCAACCTGGGCACGGCGGCAGGTGGATCGCTGGCCGAACATTTGCATCAGCACGTGGTGCCGCGCTGGGGCGGCGACGCCAACTTCATCACCATCATCGGCGACTCCAAGGTGCTGCCACAGCTCCTGCGGGACACCCGCCAGCTACTCGCCAGCGCCTGGGAGCAGCTGCCATGAGCGGCTTCTTGTCCCGGGAGACGTTCGCGAAGATCATCACCCCGCTTGCCGGCGCGGTGCTGCGCGCCGGATTCACCCCGGACACCGTCACCATCTTCGGGACCGCGGCGACGGTCGTCGCCGCGCTCACCCTGTTCCCGACGGGCCACCTGTTCTGGGGTGGCATGGCGGTCTGGCTGTTCACCATGTTCGACATGCTCGATGGAGCGATGGCGCGAGCCCGTGGTGGTGGCACCAGATTCGGCGCGGTGCTGGATGCCACATGTGATCGTGTGGCCGATGGCGCGGTGTTCGCCGGACTGCTGTGGTGGGCGGCATTCGGTTGGGGATCAACGTCTTTGGTCGTGGCCACACTGATCTGCATGATCACCTCGCAGGTGATCTCGTACGTGAAGGCGCGGGCCGAGGCCTCCGGGCTGCGTGCTGACGGCGGGCTGATCGAGCGCCCGGAACGGCTCATCATCGTGCTTGCCGGAGCGATCTTCAGCGGCGGGTTCGGGTTACCGGAACCGCTGCATGTAGCGATGTGGGTGCTCGCGATCGCGAGCCTGGTGACGGTGGCGCAGCGCATGCATGCGGTGCGCACATCTCCCGGCGCACTTGATCTGCTGCCCAATTCCGACGCCGGACAGGACACCGCGGAGACGAATCAGTCATGAGTGTGTGGGGCGAACGTGCTGCTGACTGGGGGTATGCCGCCGGCTGGAATCTGACGCAGATGACGCCAGATCTGCTCGCCCGCGCCATATTCGATGTCGGTGCCATGGTGGGTGCCCGCAACGGTGGACCCGAACAGCTGCGTAAGAACCTGGCCCGCGTGCTTGGCGTGCATCCGCGCGAGGTGCCCGACCGGCTGATGATCGACTCGATGCGTTCCTATGCCCGGTACTGGCGTGAAGCATTCCGGCTGCCGTCGCACAACATGGAGCGCCTGGCCGCTCGCCTGGACAGTTCCCTGTTCGGTCGCCGAAATCTCGATGAGTCGCAGGCCCAGGGACGGGGCACCATCATCGCCCTGCCGCACAGCGGAAACTGGGATATGGCGGGGGTGTGGCTGGCCCAAACCTACGGGACCTTCACCACGGTGGCCGAGCGTCTCAAACCCGAGTCGCTGTACCGCCGCTTCCTGGACTACCGGGAGACCCTGGGCTTCGAGGTGCTCGCGTCCAGCGGCGACTCCACCGGGCCGTACGAGACGCTGGCAACGCGGCTACGGGAAAATCGCGTCGTCTGCCTCATGGCTGATCGCGATTTGAGCCGCAGTGGTGTCTCCGTCGACTTCTTCGGCGCAGAAGCTCGGATGCCCGCGGGCCCGGCCCGGTTGGCGATCGACACCGGAGCACGCCTGCTGCCGGCACACTGCTGGTTCGAGCCGCACGGTCAATGGGGCGTGCGGATCCAGGCGCCCATTGATACGTCATCGGGCGATGTCGCGGTCGTCATCCAGACGCTCGCCGATGAGTTCGCCGCCAATATTGCCGAGCGCCCCGCGGATTGGCATATGTTGCAGCCGCTGTGGCTTGATGATCTGTCCGAAGAGCGTCGAACTAGGTTGCGGACCTCGCCGGTCCAACCGGCGCCGGAGAACCATCCCGCGCCCGGCCGGGAATCGGACACTGATGGTCGGGCAGCCCCCCGGGAGACTGATCCCGTTGGTGGGCAGGCGTAATGCGCATCGGGATGGTCTGCCCGTACTCCTTTGATGTACCGGGTGGCGTCCAGTCCCATGTGGTGCAGCTGGCGGAGGTCATGAGGGACCGCGGACACCACGTCAGCCTGCTCGCGCCGTCGTCATCGGACGTTGAGCTGCCCGAGTTCGTGGTGTCCGGCGGCAAGGCCGTCCCGATTCCGTACAACGGCTCGGTGGCGCGGCTGCGGTTCGGCCCAGCCACCTATGCCAAGACCCGGCGCTGGCTGGTCGACGGCGACTTCGATGTATTGCATCTGCATGAACCGAACGCGCCGAGTCTGTCCATGCTGGCGCTCATGGTGGCCGAGGGCCCGATCGTCGCCACCTTCCACACGTCTACCACGAAGTCGTTGACGCTGAGCGTCTTTCAGGCGGTGCTGCGCCCGTGGCACGAAAAGATCGTCGGCCGGATCGCGGTCTCGGAGTTGGCCCGGCGCTGGCAGATGGAAGCACTCGGATCTGACGCGGTCGAGATTCCCAACGGCGTCGATGTCCGGTCCTTTTCCGGGGCGCCGATGCTGGAGGGCTACCCGCGGGTAGGTAAGACGGTGCTTTTCCTGGGCCGCTATGACGAGCCACGCAAAGGTATGGACGTGTTAATGGGGGCGCTGCCGAAGCTCGCGGCCAGTTTCTCCGATGTGGAGATCCTGATCGTCGGTCGAGGAGATGAGGCCGAACTGCGCACGCAGGCAGGGCCGTTGGCGAAACATCTGCGCTTCCTCGGGCAGGTGGACGATGCCACCAAGGCCTCGGCCATGCGCAGCGCCGACGTCTACTGCGCCCCCAACATCGGCGGCGAGAGCTTCGGCATCGTGTTGGTGGAGGCGATGGCGGCGGGTACTGCGGTGGTCGCCAGCTCGCTGGACGCCTTCCGCCGTGTGCTCCTGGACGGCTCGGCGGGACGGTTGACACCCACCGGTGATGCGGATGCCTTGGCGGCGGCCATCATCGACGTGCTCGGCGACGACGAGGGGCGCGCGAAGCTGGTGACGGCAGGCACCGAGGCAGTGCAGCGGTACGACTGGTCGGTGGTCGCGCAGCAGATCATGCTCGTCTACGAGACTGTCACCGCGTCCGGTGCGCGTGTGAAGGTCGACAGTTGGTGACCTTCTCGGCGTTGACCGTCATCGTCATCGCCCTCATCGGCACGCTGGTCGCGCTGGGCCTGTTGTGGGCCTATCTGGTGGCCAACCGGCTGGACCGACTGCACGTGCGCAGCGACCTGTCCTGGCAGGCCCTCGATGCCGCGCTGGCACGCCGCGCCGTCGTCGCACGGGCGGTAGGAGATGCGCTCAAGGACGACCAACTGATCAAACTCGCCGCGAAAGCCGAGCGGGCCGAACGTGACCGGCGCGAGTATGCGGAGAACCAGCTGGCCTCAGCGTTGTCCACCGTCGACTCCGAGCGGCTGCGCCCCGCACTGGTGGCCGAGCTCGCGGACGCCGAGACGCGGGTGCTGATCGCGCGGCGCTTCCACAACGACGCGGTACGCGACACTCTGGCCCTGCGGGTGCGCAGACCAGTGCGCTGGTTGCGTCTGGGCGGAACCGCACCGATGCCAACGTATTTCGAAATCATCGACCGCCAGGGCGCGGGCACCGAAGACCCGGCCCTGGCCAACTTCCGCACCTCGGCGCGGATCATCCTGCTCGATGAGGATGGCCGGGTGCTGCTGCTGCGCGGCTTCGATCCCGCCGCCCCCAGCCCGGCGGTGCATTGGTGGTTCACCGTGGGCGGACAGACCTTGCCGGGGGAGAAGCTGTGCGACGGCGCGGTGCGCGAGCTGGTCGAGGAGACCGGATTATCGGTTCCCTCCGGGCGCCTGGTGGGCCCACTGTGGCGTCGGGTAGCCGTCTTCGACTTCAACGGAACCACCATCCGCTCCGAGGAATTGTTCTTCGTGCACCGGACCAAGAGGTTCGAACCGGCGACGGACGGCCGCACCAATTTGGAGCAGCGCTACATCACCGGGCACCGCTGGTGCGACGCCGAGGAGATCGCCGCACTCGCGGCCTCGGGGGAGCAGGTGTTCCCGAATCAGCTGGGAGAGCTGCTCGGAGAGGCCGCCACTGCCGCAGATGCGATGGCCGCCGATGGGCGCCGCGACCCGATCCTCATCGGGTGAGCCCGGTCACCGCACCTCCCGGGACAAAATCGCTGGTGTGGCCGCATTAGACTGGTGCCAGAAACCGACATCCAGGAGCCCTCAGTTGACTAGCACGACCAACGGAACGTCCCCCGAGACCGGAACCGGCACTGCGCGCGTCAAGCGCGGCATGGCCGAGATGCTCAAGGGCGGCGTCATCATGGACGTCGTTACGCCGGAACAGGCGAAGATCGCCGAAGACGCCGGTGCTGTCGCTGTCATGGCGCTGGAGCGCGTACCCGCGGACATTCGCGCGCAGGGCGGCGTGTCCCGCATGAGCGACCCGGACATGATCGACGGCATCATCAGCACTGTCAGCATTCCCGTCATGGCCAAGGCCCGCATCGGGCACTTCGTCGAGGCGCAGATCCTGCAGAGCCTGGGCGTGGACTACATCGACGAGTCGGAGGTGCTGACCCCGGCCGACTACACCAACCACATCGACAAGTGGAAGTTCACCGTGCCGTTCGTGTGCGGTGCCACCAACCTGGGCGAGGCGCTGCGCCGCATCACCGAGGGTGCGGCCATGATCCGTTCCAAGGGTGAGGCCGGTACCGGCGACGTGTCCAACGCGACGACGCACATGCGCAAGATCGGTGGCGAGATTCGTCGGCTCACTTCGCTCTCCGAGGATGAGTTGTACGTTGCCGCAAAGGAACTGCAGGCACCGTATGACCTTGTGGTCGAGGTCGCGCGCGCCGGCAAGCTGCCGGTCACGCTGTTCACCGCCGGTGGCATCGCCACCCCGGCCGATGCCGCGATGATGATGCAGCTGGGCGCCGAGGGTGTGTTCGTCGGATCGGGAATTTTCAAGTCCGGCAACCCCGAGCAGCGCGCCGCGGCGATCGTGAAGGCCACCACCTTCTACGACGACCCGGACGTGCTGGCCAAGGTGTCGCGCGGACTGGGTGAAGCGATGGTCGGCATCAATGTGGAGGACATCGCGCAGCCGCATCGGCTCGCCGAGCGCGGCTGGTAAAACCATCTGATGGCCGATATCGAAGAGATCCTGACGCTCGAGCAGCTCGAAAAGGACATCTTCCGAGGCAACGTGACCCCGAGCAGCCTGCGCCGCACCTTCGGTGGCCAGGTTGCGGGGCAATCGTTGGTCTCGGCCGTCCGCACCGTCGAGCCTCAGTACCTGGTGCATTCCCTGCACGGATACTTCCTGCGGCCCGGAAATCCCAACGAGCCCACTGTGTTTCTCGTTGATCGGGTACGCGACGGCCGCTCGTTCAGCACCCGCCGGGTCACCGCGATCCAGGACGGGCAGGCGATCTTCAGCATGTCGGCCTCTTTCCAGACGCTGGACACCGGCATTGAACATCAGGATCTGATGCCGCCCGTCCCGGCGCCCGAGGACCTGCCCGATGTGCAGGACGCGGAGGGGTCGTTCAGCCACGACCTCTTCCGGCAGTTCGCCGAATGGGACATCCGGATCGTCCCCGACGAGCTGATGGACCGGAACCCGCGGTTGGCCGCGCAGCAGCGGGTGTGGTTCCGCTGCCGCAAGCAGCTTCCCGACGATCCGGTGCTGCACATTTGCGCGCTGGCCTACATGAGCGATCTGACGCTGCTGAGTTCTTCCAAGGTGCCGCACCGCGACGCGGTGCTGCAGACCGCGTCCCTGGATCACGCGCTGTGGTTCCTGCGTCCGTTCCGTGCCGATGAATGGCTGCTGTACGACGAGACCTCGCCGTCGGCCGGATACGGACGCGCGCTGACTCAGGGCCGGATTTTCGATCGCGAGGGCCGGATGGTCGCGGCGGTGGTGCAGGAGGGGCTGACCCGGTACGAGCGCAACCCCGACGAGGCGTCGATCGCCAAGGGGAACATGGCGTGAGCCCGTTGATCGGCGTGCTGGCATTACAGGGTGACGTCAGGGAACATGTTGCTGCTCTGGAAGATTCGGGTGCGGACGCGCTTGGCGTGCGCCGTCCCGAGGAACTCTCGAAGATAGACGGGCTGGTCATTCCCGGAGGGGAGTCGACCACCATGAGCAACTTGCTGCGCGTGTTCGAACTGCTGGACCCGCTCACCGAGCGTCTGCGTGGTGGTCTGCCGGTTTACGGGTCCTGCGCGGGCATGATCCTGTTGGCCAGCGAGATACTCGATACCCGTCCGGATGCGGTGGCGCTGGGCGCGATCGATATGACGGTGCGGCGCAATGCGTTCGGTCGCCAGGTGGACTCATTCGAGGGTGATCTGGATTTCGTGGGGCTCGATGGTGGGCTGCACGCAGTGTTCATCAGGGCGCCGTGGGTGGAGCGGGTCGGCAGCGATGTCGAGGTGCTGGCCACCGCGCAGGGGCATCCGGTCGCGGTGCGCCAGGGCAGCGCGTTGGCGACGTCGTTTCACCCTGAGGTCACCGGGGACCGGCGAGTGCACCAGCTGTTCGTCGACATGGTGCGCGAGGCCTGACGCCGAGCGCATACCAGGCGCAGCTGTATCGCCCGATTTCTCGGCGTGCGGTATGCGCTCGACGCGGTGGTTACCAGCGCAGCATGGGCATCGGGCGTGACGGGTGCTTGAGCGTCCACTTTCCGGCGGTTCGCAATAAAAACCCGTGAAAACCGCCGTAGGGGAGTGCCTCGACCACCTCGCGCACATCGGCACGTTCCAGTCCGGTCCAGGCGTACAGGCCTCGGAAAGCGTCGATCCGATCGCCCAGCCGGAAGGTCTCGACCCACAGATCGTCGGCCGACCTGAGCTTGTGGTGGTCGGCCACCATTGCCTTGAGACGATCGATGTCGGTGATACCGAACTCCGGTGCCAGCTGCTCGGCCAGTGCCACCGAGGGATCCAGATAGTCCCAGGTCCCCGCCGTCCAGATGCCGATATCGTGTGTCGCCCACGCCAGCGCGATCTCCGGCGGAGCCTGGGTCATGCCGAGAAGGCGGAGCTGGTAGTTCATGCCCCGGTACAGGTGATTGCGGTAATCGGTGAGGCTGTCTCCGATGGTTGACGCGTATCGGTCCAGGACGGTGTCGACAATCGGGTCGGCTACCAGGACAGTCATGTGATTCACCCTAGGTGCGCGAGTACACTCGGGCAGCGCAGAAGTGCGACAGAACCTAGAGAAAGTAGTACAGGGGTACATGAGCGGCCATTCCAAGTGGGCCACCACCAAGCATCAGAAGGCCGTCAAAGACGCGCGCCGTGGCAAAGAGTTCGCCAAGCTGATCAAGAATATCGAGGTCGCCGCGCGTACCGGCGGCGGTGATCCGTCTGGTAACCCGACGCTCTACGACGCCATCCAGAAGGCCAAGAAGACCTCGGTACCCAACGACAACATCGAGCGGGCCCGCAAGCGCGGCGCCGGCGAAGAGGCTGGCGGTGCCGACTGGCAGACCATCATGTACGAGGGCTATGGCCCCAACGGCGTCGCGGTGCTTATCGAGTGCCTGAGTGACAACCGCAACCGCGCTGCCGGTGAGGTTCGGGTCGCGATGACTCGCAACGGTGGCAGCATGGCCGATCCGGGATCGGTGTCGTACCTGTTCTCCCGCAAGGGTGTTGTGACGCTGGAGAAGAACGGTCTGTCCGAGGACGACGTGCTCACGGCCGTGCTGGAGGCGGGCGCCGAGGAGGTCAACGACCTGGGCGATACCTTCGAAGTCATCTCCGAGCCCACCGACTTGATCGCGGTCCGTCAGTCACTGCAAGAGGCGGGGATCGACTACGAGTCGGCGGAGGCCAGCTTCCAGCCGTCGATGAGCGTGCCGGTCGATGTCGATACCGCCCGCAAGGTGTTCAAACTGGTCGACGCGCTGGAAGACAGCGACGACGTGCAGAACGTCTACACCAACGTGGATTTGTCCGACGAGGTGCTCGCCGCGCTCGACGAAGACTGACCTGCAGCCCAGAACGCCAGGGTCACGACCGCGGTGGTGACCAGGACGGCACCGATGGTGTCGGTGAAGTAGTGATACCCGCAGGCGACCTGCCCGAGTAGTCCGAGCATGCTGACAATCGCGGCCGCGATGTATGCCCAGAGGGCTCCGCCGGCGACCAGCACCAGCATCCCCGTCACGGCCACCACGAAAGTGGTGTGGCCGCTGGGATACGCGAGGTATCCGCCCTTCTCGCGCCCGACGAGCATCTTGGTGGCCTGGGTGGTCCAGTTCGCGATGAAGGGGCAGACGAGGACAACTGTCGCGACCCGCCAACGCCGCCGATACAGCTCGAACCCGATGCACACCACGAGCACCGGAACCAGGAACACCCAATCGGTGAAGAACAGCAGCCAGCGTGGCTGCACCCCGAACGCGACCTGGGTCGCATCGAAAAACCACCTGTCGAACGGCGTTGAGCCTTTCCCCACGGAGAACCCGAGTATCAGCATCAAGATCACGCCGAGGGGAGGCCACCACTGAACCGTTTTCTCGCTGGGCAGTTTTCCGACAGACACTCCGACGACAGTAATCGGACCCAGACGGCGGGCCCGAATCGTGCCGATGGCCGGGAATCAAACCTCACTGGACGGCGTTACTGTGACGTCAACAACTGTTGGTCAACATCTGTTGACTTGAATGTCAAGCAGGCGTACATATAGGACATCCACGAGTGAGGGGAGGCCCGTCATGGCCATACAAGCAGTCGCCCCGGCGCCTGAAACGACAACCCTGTGGCGCACTGCGCGCGCGGTTCTCGCGCTGCCGGTCACCGTGACGGTTCTGATCCCGTTGGTGATCCTCTACGGATCCGGCATGCAGGTGCCGTCGTGGATGTCGGATCAGATGTCGATGACGGCGACGGTGATCGGGACCTTGCTGGTGGCCGCCGGCCTGTTCCTGGTGACGCGCACCGTCATGCTCTTCCATCAGACCGGCAAGGGCTCCCTGGCGCCCTTCGATCCTCCGGTACGTCTCGTCGTGCTTGGCCCGTACCGCCACACGCGCAACCCCATGATCACCGGCGTCATCGCCATCCTGCTGGGTGAGGCGTTGGCGGTGAACTCCATGGGATTGCTGATCTACGCGGCCGTTTTCGTGGCCGTCAACGCGATCTACTTCCCGCTGGTCGAAGAGCGCGGCCTGCTGCGGCGGTTCGGCCGCGACTATGCGGAGTACGCACAGCACGTACCGCGGTGGGTGCCACGGCTGAGCCCGTGGACGCAGCCCGAGAGCGCGCGTTAAGGCGCCTCGCAATCGCAGTCGCAATCCAGGTAAGCCTGGATGGTCGGCGCGATGAGTTCGATGATCTGTTCGTGCGTCATCGCGGGTACGTTGCCGAGCCGGATGACGTAACGGCACATCGCTAGGCCGATCATTTGGGTACCGATCAGCGCCGCGCGTTCCATGGCCCGATCCGCAGTCAATGACTCGATGACCGGAACCATCTGGCAGCTGAAAATCTCCTCCATGCGCGCCCGTGCGGACTCGTGGGACACCGCGGCCCGTAGCAACGCGACCATGGTGTCGTCGGCTTCCCATTGGGTAAGGAAGTGCTGGACCAAGCTCGCTCCGAGTTGATCACGCGGAATCTCGGCTAGTTCTTCGGGAAAATGTATGTCGAAGTTGGCCGCGGCGGTGAACAGTTTGGCCTTGTTGCCGTAGTAGCGCATGACCAGGGACGGGTCGATGCCCGCAGTTGCGGCGATGGCCCGTATGGTTGCCTTCTCGTAGCCGACGCCCGCGAAGTGTTCCTGGGCGGCCTCGAGGATGGCCGCGCGAGTGGCGTCCGATCGCCGAGGTTCGGTAGACATGCGCTGAGCTTAGGCCAACGGATGTTGACATTTGCAGAGCCCTCGCGTGTTGCTATGCCGAATGGGTGATCTCTCTCGATATGCTATCGAACAACTGTTCTACGGCGAGAGGGCTGGCGCGTGCGAGTGATGGGAGTCGACCCGGGGCTCACCCGGTGTGGTCTGTCCATGGTCGAGGCCTCCTCGGGTCGCAAGGTGGTGGCCCTGGATGTCGACGTCGTGCGCACTCCGGCCAATCAGCCTCTGCCGCAACGGCTTTTGGCGATCAGTGAGGTCGTCGAGCATTGGATGGACACCCACCGCCCCGACGTGGTGGCCATCGAGCGCGTCTTCGCTCAGCAGAACGTGTCGACCGTGATGGGTACCGCCCAAGCAGGCGGAATAGTCGCGCTCAGTGCCGCGAAGCGAGGCATCGAGGTGTATTTCCATACCCCGTCGGAGGTCAAGGCGGCCGTCACCGGCAATGGCCGGGCAGATAAATCCCAGGTGACCGCAATGATCACGCGCATCCTGCAGTTGCAGACGGCGCCGAAGCCCGCCGACGCGGCCGACGCCCTGGCCCTGGCAATCTGTCACTGCTGGCGTGCGCCCATGCTGGCGAGAATGGCGAAAGCGGAGGCCGCCGCCGAAGAGCAGCGGAAAGCCTTCGCGGCCCGGATGAAGGCGGTAGCCCGATGATTGCTTCGGTCAATGGCGAGGTCATCGACATCGCGCTCGATCATGTGGTGATCGAGGCCGCCGGAGTCGGATACCGCGTCAACGCCACCCCGGCCACGCTGTCGACGCTTCGGCGCGGCGCCCAGGTGCGGCTGATCACGGCGATGATCGTGCGCGAGGACTCGATGACGTTGTACGGCTTCACAGATACAGATGCCCGCGACCTGTTCCTGACGCTGCTCGGTGTCTCCGGCGTGGGGCCCAAGATCGCGATGGCCACGCTCGCGGTCTACGACGCGTCGGCCCTGCGCCAGGCGCTGGCCGATGGTGATGTCAATGCGCTGACCCGGGTGCCGGGGATCGGCAAGCGTGGCGCCGAGCGCATGGTGCTGGAGCTGCGCGAGAAGGTGGCGGCGGCTCCCGGTGGCACCACCGAGCTGGGCCGGGGTACCGCATCGTTGGTGCGCACCCAGGTCGTCGAGGCCCTCATCGGCCTCGGATTCGCCGCCAAACAAGCCGAACAGGCCACCGATACCGTTCTGGCTCAAGACAATTCCGAGGGAGACACCTCGACCGTGCTGCGGTCGGCGCTGACGTTGCTGGGTAAGACACGATGAGCCGCTTCGACGAGTTTGATGGCGCGGAGGACGACTTCGATGCCGGTCCCGAGATGTCTGGTGCGCTCACCGTCGGGGAGAACGATATCGACGCCGGACTTCGGCCCAAGTCGCTGCGGGAGTTCATCGGCCAGCCGCGGGTGCGTGAGCAGCTGGATCTGGTGCTGTCCGGTGCGAAAAATCGCGGCGGTACTCCCGATCACATCCTGCTGTCCGGACCGCCTGGGCTGGGGAAGACCTCGCTGGCGATGATCATCGCCGCCGAGCTGGGCTCTTCGCTGCGGGTGACCTCGGGCCCGGCGCTGGAGCGGGCGGGTGACCTAGCGGCGATGCTGAGCAATCTGGTCGAAAACGATGTGCTCTTCATCGACGAGATTCACCGCATCGCCCGGCCCGCCGAGGAAATGCTGTACCTGGCCATGGAGGACTTCCGGGTCGACATCGTCGTTGGCAAGGGCCCCGGTGCGACGTCCATCCCCCTGGAGGTGGCGCCCTTCACGTTGGTCGGCGCGACAACCCGTTCGGGGTCGCTGACCGGGCCGCTACGTGATCGCTTCGGATTCACGGCGCACATGGACTTCTACGAGTCCGAAGAGCTCGAACTCGTGCTCGCCCGATCGGCCGGAATCCTCGGCATTGAGCTGGGAGCCGACGCGGGCGTGGAGATTGCCCGGCGTTCGCGCGGCACCCCGCGCATCGCCAACCGATTGTTGCGCCGGGTCCGTGACTATGCGGAAGTGCGTGCCGACGGCGTCATCACCGTGGACGTTGCGAAGTCCGCTCTAGAGGTCTACGACGTGGACGAACTCGGGCTGGATCGCCTGGACCGGGCGGTGCTTTCCGCGCTGACCCGCAGCTTCGGCGGCGGGCCGGTGGGGCTGTCGACCTTGGCGGTGGCCGTCGGGGAGGAGTCGACCACCGTCGAAGAGGTATGCGAGCCGTTCCTGGTGCGCGCCGGGATGCTCGCGCGAACGCCGCGCGGGCGGGTGGCCACGGCGTTGGCGTGGACGCATCTGGGTCTCACCCCGCCGCCGCAAGTGCTGGGGCAGGCCGGGCTGTTCGATTGAGAGGACGCTTGAGTCCAGGACGCGCAGGTCCGGGGTTCGCGTCAATTCCACAGAGTCGGATGGCACACTGGTGACTTGTCGCGTGCTTGTTTCACGCAGACCCTGCCTGACCTCGTGAAGACCCAACGGAAAGAATCCCGAAAGCCGCCATGGAATCGATCATCGTCTTTTTGCCGCTCATCCTCGTTATGGGCGCGTTCCTCTTCTTCGCGAACCGGCGGCAGCGCAAAGCTCTGGACGCCACCATCGAGCTTCACGAGTCCCTGGCGATCGGTGACCGGGTGCACACCACCTCCGGCCTGCAGGGCACCATCGCCGCCGTCACTGACGACACCGTGGACCTGGAGATCGCGCCGGGTGTCGTGACGCGCTGGATGAAGCTCGCAATCCGCGACAAGATCGTCGATGAGGCCGAGGACGCCGATGACACCGCTGGCGAGGCATCGCGCGACGTCGAGAGCTCCGGGGTCGAGCTGGCCAAGGAGTAACGGCTCCGCCGTTACTCACCCCTGAAAGCCTCCCGACCCGCCCTCGACAAGCAAGGAGACCGGACACGTGGCCTCGCCATCGGCCCCTGTGCACCCCGCGCGTTATCTAGCTGCCTTCCTGGTGTTGCTGATTGGCGCTTACCTGCTGGTGTTCCTGACCGGCGACAAGCACGCCAAACCCAAGCTCGGTATCGACCTGCAGGGTGGAACCCGCGTCACGCTGACGGCGCGCACCCCTGACGGTTCCAAGCCGACCAAGGAAGCACTGACGCAGGCGCAGCAGATCATCAATGCGCGCGTCAACGGACTCGGCGTCTCCGGGTCCGAGGTCATCATCGATGGCGACAACCTCGTCATCACCGTGCCGGGTAACGACGGCAGCGAGGCCCGCAACCTCGGTCAGACCGCCAAGCTCTACATCCGGCCCGTCATTCAGATGGTGCCGGCGCAGCCCAGGGAGAATCCCCAGCCCGGGGCCCCACAGGGCGGTCAGCCGGGCGGCGCCGGCCAGGAGGCGACACCACCGGAGCCCGGCGGTGGCAAGCCCGCACCCGCGGCGCCTTCACCGAAACCGCAGCCTCGTCCGTATCCGGCGCAAACCACCACGATGCCGCCACCTCCGCCGCCAGCACCGGCGACGCAGCCCGCGACGCCGAATGCCACAACGTCTCCGGCGGCTCCGCCCGCCGATCTGCCGCCCAAGCCGGGTAGCGGCGAGGAACGCAAGCAACTGATCGACTTCGAGAAGCAGATCAGGCAGAGCGAGGATCCGCGGATCCAGATGCTGGCCCTGCAGGTTCAGTCCTCGCGCTGCTTCGACCCCGATGACCCGCTCGCGGGCAACGACGATCCGAACCTTCCGTTGGTCACCTGCGGTGACGACAGCCAGGGTGGCAAGGCCGCCTACCTGCTGGACAAGTCGATCATCAGCGGGGAAGAGATCAAGGACGCCAGTTCCGGACTCGACCAGCAGCGCGGTATCTATGTGGTGAGCATGGAATTCAAGCCGACCGGCGCGAAGGTCTGGGCGGACTACACCTCTGCGCATTGGCAGCAGGGCACCCAAACGGCATTCACGTTGGACTCCAAGGTGATCAGCGCTCCGGCCATCCGCGAACCCATCCCGGGCGGCAAGACCGAAATCAGCGGGCAGTTCACGTCGGACTCGGCCAAGCAGCTCGCCGCGGCGCTCAAGTACGGTTCACTGCCACTGTCGTTTGAATCCTCCGATGCCGAAACCGTTTCAGCCACACTCGGATTGACCTCGCTCAAGGCCGGTCTGATCGCGGGCGCCATCGGGTTGGCGATTGTGCTGCTGTACTCACTGATCTATTACCGCGTGCTCGGCATCCTGACCGCGCTGTCCCTGGTCGCCTCCGGCGCCATGGTGTTCGCCATCCTGGTCCTGCTGGGCCGGTACATCTCGTACACCCTGGACCTGGCCGGCATCGCCGGTTTGATCATCGGCATCGGCACCACCGCGGACTCCTTCGTGGTGTTCTTCGAGCGCATCAAAGATGAGATACGAGAAGGCCGTTCCTACCGTTCGGCGGTGCCGCGCGGTTGGGCTCGTGCCCGTAAGACGATCCTGTCGGGTAACGCGGTGACCCTGCTGGCCGCCGTGGTGCTCTACGCCCTGGCCATCGGGCAGGTGAAGGGCTTCGCGTTCACCCTGGGCCTCACCACCATCCTGGACGTCGTGGTGGTGTTCCTGGTGACGTGGCCGCTTGTCTACCTGTCCTCCAAGTCCGCGACCCTGTCCAAGCCCGTGTACAACGGGCTCGGCGCGGTCCAGCAGATTGCCCGCGAACGTAAGGCGGCGGCACACGCATGAGCACCAGCAACGACACCGTGAGCAACGGCAACGGGACCGAAAAGGACGTCGTGGACGGCACGGACAAGGCCACCGCGACGGACGCCAAGTCCAGCGCGGTGGAAACCACCACTGCGGCACCAGAACACGGGTTCTTCTATCGGCTGTACACCGGAACCGGTGCCGTCGACGTCGTCGGCAAGCGCACCCTGTGGTTCGCGATCAGTGGCGCGTTCATGGTGGTCGCGATCTTGTCGATCGCGATCAAGGGATTCGTCTTCGGTATCGACTTCGAGGGCGGCACCAAGGTGTCGTTCCCGAAGGGCCAGGCCACCGTCCAGCAGACCGAGGACGTCTTCAGCCAAACACTGGGCCGCGATGCCGAATCGATCGTCGTCACGGGAACCGGTGACTCGGCCTCGATTCAGATTCGCACCGAGACACTCGACAACGAGGAATCGACGAAGCTCCACAAGGCGCTCTTCGATCGGTTCGCGCCCAAGGGATCTGACGGCAAGCCGTCCATCAACGCCATCAGCGATTCGGCGGTATCGGAAACCTGGGGCGGACAGATCACCAACAAGGCGCTGTGGGCGCTGGGTGTGTTCCTGGTGCTGTCCGGTATCTACATTGCCGTACGTTACGAGCGCTACATGGCCATCGCCGCACTGGCCGCGCTGGTATTCGACCTGCTGGTCACCGCGGGTGTGTACTCGCTGGTGGGCTTCGAGGTCACCCCGGCGACGGTGATCGGTCTGCTCACGATCCTCGGATTCTCCTTGTACGACACCGTGATCGTGTTCGACAAGGTCGAGGAAAATACGCACGGATTCCAGCACACGTCGCGGCGTACCTTCGCCGAGCACGCCAACCTGGCCGTGAACCAGACCTTCATGCGCTCCATCAACACCAGCCTCATCTCGGTGATCCCGGTGCTCTCGCTCATCGTGGTGGCCATTTGGCTGCTGGGCGTGGGCACTCTGAAAGACCTTGCGCTGGTTCAGCTTGTCGGCATCCTGGTGGGCACGTATTCGTCCATCTTCTTCGCGACCCCGCTGTTGGTGGCATTGCGTGAGCGCACTGAGCTGGTGGCGAGCCACACCAAGAAGGTGCTGAGCCGCCGCAAGCCGGACGCCGCGCCCCTGGCCGATACCGGCTCGGGAACCAAGACGGTCAAGGCAGCGGCATTGGCTAACTCCGACACCTCGACAACCACGGTGCGACCAGCGAAACCCAGGCCCGGCGCCCGCCCTCAAGGTAAGCGGAACGTACGGCGGCACTGATGGATTCACGGAGTCCAGCACGGACCGGGGCAAGACGGATCGCTCGAATCGGCGCCATCGCGACCACGGTGCTACTGGCGGCGGGGTTGCTGACCTCGTGTTGGACCTCGGCGGCGAAAACGCTTGACTACGCCGTCGATGGCCGCCTGACGACGTACAACGTCAACAGTGTCGCGGGGAATGCCTCGGCGGGGGCACAGGCCTTCAATCGAGTGCTCACCGGGTTTGGCTTTCACGGACCTGACGGCCAGGTGATCGCTGACCACGACTTCGGCAGCGTCGAGGTCGTCGGCCGCATTCCGCTGGTGCTCGACTACACCATCAACGAAAAGGCCGTCTACTCCGACGGCAAGCCGGTGACCTGTGAAGACATGGTGCTGTCCTGGTTCGCGCAATCCGGCAGGCTGCCCGACTTCGATGCGGCAAGCACGGCGGGATACGCCGACATCTCCACGGTGGATTGCAAGCCCGGGCAGAAGACCGCCCGGGTGACCTTCGCGCCGGATCGAGCCTTCACCGACTGGACCCAGTTGTTCGCCGCCACCACGATGTTGCCGTGGCATGTGATCGCTGACAAGCTCGGCGGGGGCGCGGACCTGATCGGCGCCATCTCCGCCAATGACGTTCCGACACTGCAGAAGATCGCCGAGTTCTGGAACAACCAGTGGAATCTGGGCTCCGATCTGGACCTCTCGAAGTTCCCCTCGTCAGGGCCCTACAAGCTCGACGGATACAACGACGATGGTTCGGTTGTGCTTGTCGCCAACGACAAGTGGTGGGGGAGCCCGCCGGTGACCAAGCGGGTCACGGTGTGGCCCAGCGGGATCGACGTGCAAAAGCGGCTGTCCGACGGTGATCTCGAGGTTGTCGACGTCGCTGCCGGATCAGCCGGGACGCTCACCGCGCCTGACGGGTTCGCGCGTACCGAGGAGCCCGGTTCCGGTGTGGAACAACTCATCTTCGGCGCCGGGGGATCGGTCGGAGCTCCCGACCTGCGCCGGGCGATCGCACTGTGCACTCCGCGCGATGCCATCGCGGGAATCGCCGGGGTGCCGGTGATGAATGCGCGACTGGATACCAGCATCGGGGACTCGTTCGCCTCGGTCGAGGCCGCCGCCGAAGCGGGACGGTTCATGCGTTCGGACCCCGTCGCGGCCCGCGCTGCCGCGGCCAATCGTCCGCTGACGGTCCGGGTGGGATACCAGGCGCCCAACCCGCGCCGCGCGGCCATCGTCTCCGCCATGGCGCAGGCCTGCGAACCCGCCGGAATCACCGTGCAGGACGTCAGCTCGCCCGAGATCACCCCACAGTCGTTGCGGAACAACCAGATTGATGCGCTGCTCAGCTCCATCGGCGGAGCCCCGGGAAGTGGATCGACGGGTTCGTGGCTCATGGATGCGTACGCCCTGCGTTCCCGCGAGGGGAAGAACCCGGCGAACTATGCCAACGGCCAGATCGACGGCATCATCGCTGCCTTGGCGGTGACCACCAACGCCCGGGATCAGAGCAGGCTGCTCGCCGATGCTTCGGCGATTCTGTGGAATGACCTGCCGACACTGCCGCTGTACCGGCAGCCGCGCGTACTGATCGCACCCAAGACGATGTACGCCGCCACCCCGAGCGTCACCCGGTGGGGCACCGGCTGGAACATGGACCGCTGGGTGTTGCCCGCGTGACTTCGGCCGACGCCGTGACGGCGCTCATCGACGGGCTGACCCGGAAGGTCGCCGACTTCCCCGAGCCCGGGGTCCAGTTCAAGGATCTGACGCCGTTGTTCGCCGACGCCGATGGCCTCTCGCAGGTCACCGATGCGTTGGCGCAGGCGGCCTCGGGTGCCACGCTCATCGCCGGTATCGACGCCCGGGGCTTCCTGCTCGGCGCGGCCGTGGCGATTCGCCTCGGGGTAGGCGTCCTGGCGGTACGCAAGGCCGGAAAGTTGCCGCCGCCGGTGCATTCTCAGACCTATGAACTCGAGTACGGCACCGCGGCGCTGGAGATTCCCGCTGACGGGGTGGACCTGACCGGCCACCGCGTGGCGATCATCGATGATGTGCTGGCGACCGGGGGCACGCTCGCGGCGACAGTGAAGCTCTTGAGCACCGCCGGAGCAGAGGTTGTCAGCGCCGGTGTTGTTCTGGAACTCGCTGGTCTGGGCGGCCGTGCGGTCGTGGCGCCGCTGCCATTAACTGCGCTCCGTGTGATCTGAGCGTTAATCTAGGCGGTAGGAGGTGAACCGTGGCTGACGAGCAAGCGCCCAGCGAGAATCAGGTCGCGGTCGAATCCCTGCCTGTCGTGAGCGATCCAGCCGCACCGACCTCGGATTCGCTGCGGGTCAGCGGCACCATGAGTGCTTCGCGCCGGGTGCGGGCCCGGCTGGCCCGCCGGATGACAGCCCAGCGTGGCGCCGTCAGCCCGGTCCTGGAACCGCTGCTTGCCGTCCATCGCGAGTTCTACCCCAAGGCCGACCGTTCGGTGCTGCAGCGCGCATACGAGGTGGCAGAGAGCCGGCACGCCGAACAGTTCCGCAAGTCGGGCGATCCCTACATCACCCACCCGATCGCCGTGGCCAACATCCTGGCGGAGCTGGGCATGGACACCACCACACTGGTTGCCGCGATCCTGCATGACACCGTCGAGGACACCGGCTACAGCCTGGAGCAGCTGACCACCGAATTCGGCACCGAAGTCGCCCACCTGGTCGACGGCGTGACCAAGCTCGACAAAGTGGTGCTGGGCAACGCGGCCGAGGGCGAAACCATCCGCAAGATGATCATCGCGATGGCACGTGACCCTCGAGTGCTGGTGATCAAGGTCGCCGACCGGCTGCACAACATGCGCACCATGCGGTTCCTGCCGCCGGAGAAGCAGGCGCGCAAGGCCCGCGAGACGCTCGAAGTCATTGCCCCACTGGCGCATCGCCTGGGTATGGCCACGGTCAAGTGGGAGCTCGAAGATCTGTCCTTCGCGATTCTGCACCCCAAGAAGTACGAGGAGATCGTGCGGCTAGTCGCCGACCGGGCACCGTCGCGCGATACCTATCTGGCCAAGGTGCGCGCGGAAATCGTTGCCACGCTCAATGGTTCGCGAATTAGTGCCACCGTTGAGGGGCGACCCAAGCATTACTGGTCGATCTATCAGAAGATGATCGTCAAGGGCCGTGACTTCGACGATATCCACGACCTGGTGGGTGTGCGGATTCTGTGCGACGAGATTCGTGACTGTTACGCCGCGGTCGGTGTGGTGCACTCCCTGTGGCAGCCGATGGCGGGCCGGTTCAAGGATTACATCGCCCAGCCGCGTTTCGGTGTCTACCAGTCCTTGCACACCACTGTCGTGGGCCCCGAGGGCAAGCCGCTGGAGGTGCAGATCCGTACCCGCGATATGCACCGCACCGCCGAGTACGGCATTGCCGCGCACTGGCGGTACAAGGAAGCCAAGGGCCGCAACGCGGTACCGCAGTCACACGCGGCGGCCGAGATCGACGATATGGCGTGGATGCGTCAGCTGCTCGACTGGCAGCGTGAGGCCGCCGACCCGGGCGAGTTCCTGGAATCGTTGCGTTACGACCTGGCGGTGCAGGAGATATTCGTCTTCACCCCCAAGGGTGATGTCATCACCTTGCCCGCCGGATCGACCCCCGTCGACTTCGCGTACGCGGTGCACACCGAGGTGGGGCATCGCTGCATTGGCGCGCGGGTTAACGGACGGCTGGTGGCGCTGGAGCGCAAGCTCGAAAACGGGGAAGTGGTGGAGGTCTTCACCTCTAAGGCTGCCAACGCCGGCCCCTCACGCGACTGGCAGACCTTTGTGGTTTCGCCGCGCGCGAAGGCGAAGATCCGCCAGTGGTTCGCCAAGGAGCGCCGCGAAGAGGCGCTCGAGGCCGGTAAGGACGCGATCGCGCGTGAGGTGCGCCGTGGTGGACTTCCGTTGCAGCGCTTGGTCAATGGCGAAGGTATGGCCTCGCTGGCCCGCGAGCTGCGCTACCAGGACACCTCGCAGCTCTACACCGCGGTGGGCGAGGGGCATGTGTCGGCGCGGCATGTCGTGCAGCGACTGGTCGCTCAGCTCGGTGGTGTGGACAGTGCTGAAGAGGAACTGGCCGAACGGTCCACACCGTCGACCATGCCGATTCGCCAGCGGCGTTCCGATGATGTGGGCGTGGCCGTCCCGGGCGCACCGGGTGTGCTGACCAAGCTCGCGAAATGCTGCACCCCGGTGCCCGGGGATCAGATCCTTGGATTCGTCACGCGCGGCGGGGGAGTCAGCGTGCACCGTACCGACTGCACCAACGCCGAATCTCTGCAGCAGCAATCGGAACGGATCATCGAAGTGAATTGGGCGCCGTCGGCGTCCTCGGTCTTCCTGGTCGCCATCCAGGTGGAGGCGCTGGACCGGCACCGGTTGCTCTCCGATGTGACGCGCGCCCTGGCCGACGAACGGGTGAACATCCTGTCGGCCTCGGTGACCACTTCGAATGATCGCGTGGCCATCAGCCGCTTCACCTTTGAGATGGGCGACCCCAAGCATCTGGGCCACGTTCTCAACGTGGTGCGCAACGTCGAGGGCGTCTACGACGTTTATCGGGTGACGTCGGCCGCCTAACGCCCGTTATCGGCGCGCCAGACGGCTAGGCGCCGAATGCCTTGAGCGCGATGCGGGTGGCCGCCGCGATGGTCGGCTTGCCCTGAGTGGACTTCGGATCATCGGGGACCGTCAGCACGGCGACGACAATCGGCGCACGGCCGGTCGGCCAGATTACCGCGATGTCATTGGTCTCACCTTTGAATCCGCTGCCGGTCTTGTCGCCGACCGTCCATGCCGTCGGGACTCCCGCCCGAATCGACTGGTCGCCGGTGGTGTTGCGCTTCAACCAGTCGGTGAGCAGATCACGGCCCTGCGCATCGAGCCCCTCGTCGAGCACCAGCCTGCGCAGATTGGTCACCAGCTGCTGCGGGGTCGAGGTGTCCAGATCGCCGTCCGGGACGTTCAGCTGATCCTCGGTGCGATCCATGCGAGAGACGTTGTCGCCCAGGCTCCGAACGAATTTCTCTGTCTGCTTCGGACCACCGAGCTGCGCGATCAACAGGTTGGCGCCGGTGTTGTCGCTGTAGCGCAGGGTTGCATCGCACAGTTCCGAGACGGTCATGCCCTCGGCCACATGCTGGGACGTAATCGGTGCCCACTCCATGAGGTCGGACTGCGCGTACCGAATCCGCTTGTCCAGCAGCCCCGGTTCACTCAGGCGGCGGTGCAGGATGGCCGACACGATGAAGGTCTTCACGGTCGAGCACATCAGGAAGCGTTCATCTGCCCGGTGGCCCAGGGTGGCGCCCGAACCGGTATCCAGCGCGAACACGCCGACGCGTCCACCGAAATCTTTTTCGAGGGAGGCGAGTTCGGATGGCGAGGTTCGGCTTTCGGTGCTTCGTGAACAACCAACAGCCGCCAGAGCAACTGCCGACAATCCACCTACGAGTGCTGCGCGACGCGAGATCATGTCAGTCGAGCTGCAAATCGATGATCTTCACTTCTTGCGCGGGTGCGCCATCGCCTGCGCCACGTGGCCCGGGCTTGATCCCGTTCTTGGCGATCTTGGCGAGGGTGTCCATCCCGGTCTTATCGATGGTGCCGAACACCGTGTACTGCGGTGGCAGCTTCGAATCCTTGTAGACCATGAAGAACTGGCTGCCATTGGTCCCTGGCCCCGCATTGGCCATCGCCAACGTGCCGGCCGGATAGACAACGGCTTGCTGGGCGGCCGGATCATCGGCCTTGTACGCAGTGGTCGGGTACTCGTTGTCGAACTCGTATCCCGGACCGCCCGAACCGGTGCCCTTGGGGTCGCCACACTGCAGTACCGACAACCCGCCGCTGGTGATCCGGTGGCAGATGGTGTTGTCGAAGTAGCCGCCCTGCGCCAGGCTGGCGAAGCTGTTCACCGTGCACGGAGCCTTGGCGTTGTCCAGAACAAGGCCGATATTGCCCTGGCTGGTCTTCATGCTGGCGGTGAGGGTCGGCGGATCGGTTGGGATCTTGCCGGACCGTGGCATCTGCTTCTCGATGGTCTTGGCGGGCGCATCTGCCGGCCGGTACTGGCAGTTGGCGCCCACCTCCGCGGAGGGTACGAACTTCGGAAGCGCGGGCCCGGTGACGGGCGGCTCATCGGGTGTCGGCAACGAAGAGGTTGGTGGCGCGTCGACCGTGGAGACCGGGGTGGTGGAGGTGTCCAGAGCCGCATCGGTCTTATCGCTCTTGCTGATGGCCAGCCACGCGGTGATGGCCACGGCCACGACGACGGCGACGACCGCGGCACCGCTGATCGCCCAGATCCGCTGCTTACGGGCGCGCTCTGCACGGTTCTCCAGCTGTCGCTCCAGCTTGCGCTTGGCAGTCTGGCGTCGCTGCTCGTTGGTCGGCACCGGGTTCTCCTTTAGGGCTTTCGTTGAAGAATTTGGGTCGCCAGAGAGTGTGCCAGCCACACCTGAGAGATGGAGCAGGACCCGCCGCCTAAGCTGGTCGGGTGCTGATCACCGGTTTTCCCGCGGGCATGTTCGCCACGAACTGCTATATCGTGGCGCCCCACGAGGGCGGCCCAGCCGTCATCGTCGACCCCGGCCAGGAGGCGATCCCTGGCGTCAAGGAGATTCTCGCCGAGCGCGACCTCACCCCTGAGGCGGTGCTGCTCACCCATGGGCATCTGGATCACACCTGGACCGCGCAGCCGCTCGCCGATGAGTACGGGATTCCCGTCTACATCCACCCCGAGGACCGCGTGATGCTCGCCGACCCGCTCGCCGGCATCGGTCCGGGGCTGGCTCAGTTCATCCAGGGCATGGAGTTCACCGAGCCCAAGGAGCTCGTCGAGATCGGTGATGGGGACAAGCTCGAGCTCGCCGGGATCACGCTCACCGTCGACCACACGCCGGGGCACACCCGTGGCTCTGTGGTGTTCGGCATCGAGGTCGACAGTGACAACGGGCCCATCGACGTGGTCTTCAGCGGAGACACCCTCTTCCAGATGTCGATCGGGCGCACCGATCTGCCCGGTGGGAACCATCAGCAGCTGCTCGATTCCATTGCGGCCAAGTTGCTCACCCGCGACGACTCCACCGTCGTGCTGCCGGGGCACGGCAACGCCACCAGCATCGGCGATGAGCGCCGCGCCAACCCTTTTCTCGAGGGAATCCAGTGAGCGAGAAGACTTTTAGTGCCCCCAAGGGCATCCCGGATTATGTGCCGCCGGACTCCGCGCAGTTCCTGGCTGTTCGTGACGGGCTACTGGAGCAGGCGCGGCTGGCCGGGTACGGCTACATCGAGCTGCCCGTGTTCGAGGACACCGGGCTGTTCGCGCGTGGAGTGGGCGAGTCCACCGATGTGGTGAGCAAGGAGATGTACACCTTCGCCGACCGCGGTGATCGGTCGGTGACCTTACGTCCGGAGGGCACGGCCTCGGTGATGCGTGCGGTCATCGAGCATGGCCTGGATCGTGGCCAGCTTCCGATGAAACTGCGTTACGCCGGCCCCTTTTTCCGCTATGAGCGACCGCAGGCCGGTCGCTACCGTCAGCTGCAGCAGGTCGGCGTGGAAGCGATCGGCGTGGACGATCCGGCCCTGGACGCTGAGGTGATCGCCATCGCCGACGCCGGGTACCGCTCTCTGGGCCTGACCGGCTTCCGGTTGGAGATCAGCTCGCTGGGCGACGCGTCCTGCCGCCCGCAGTACCGAGAGCTGTTGCAGGAATTTCTCTTTGGCTTGGATCTGGACGAGGCGACGCGAGAGCGGGCCCGTATCAACCCGATTCGGGTGCTCGACGACAAACGCCCCGAGGTGCGCGAGATGACGGCCGATGCGCCACTCATGCTCGACCATCTTTCCGAGGAGTCCAAGGCACATTTCGATCAGGTTCTGGGCCATCTGGATGCGCTGGGCGTGCAATACGTGGTGAACCCCCGGCTGGTGCGCGGCCTTGACTACTACACCAAGACCACATTCGAGTTCGTGCATGACGGCCTCGGTGCGCAATCCGGAATCGGTGGCGGAGGTCGCTATGACGGACTGATGGCGCAGCTTGGTGGACAGTCGTTGTCGGGTATCGGATTTGGGCTCGGTGTGGACAGAACCCTGCTCGCCCTGCAGGCCGAGGGTGTGACGGTGGGCGATAGCGGTCGCTGCGAGGTGTTCTGCGTGCCACTTGGGCAGGACGCGAAATCGGCGCTCGTCAAGGTGGCGGCGCAACTGCGCACCGCGGGTATTCGGACCGATATCGCGTACGGCGACCGCGGGCTCAAGGGAGCGATGCGCGGTGCCGATCGCTCTGGAGCCTCGATTGCGCTGGTCGCCGGGGACCGGGAAATCGGTGAGGGAAACATCGAGCTCAAGACGCTGGCGGACGGAGTTCAGCAGCCCGTGCCGATCGGTTCGATTGTCGACGAAGTAACGGCGCGGCTAGCATCGCGGATATGACACGTATGGGACGTATCACAGCAGCTCTGCTCGCCACGGCCAGTACCGCAACGTTGACGCTGGCGTCGATGGCCATGGCCCCGATGGCGGAGGCGGCACCGCACCAGGTGAAGTATGTGATCAGCTCCGACCGTGACTTCCTGTCGCAGACCCTTGTGCTGCAGAACGAGCCGCCGAGCGCATCGGCGTATGACTCGGAGTCGAGCAAGTATCTGGTGCGCGCATCGACCCGCATCGCACCCGATGCTCCATTCGTCGTGGAGACCACGTTGAACGATCCGACTCAGTGGGCATATGTGAGTGCGAGCGCGGCGGCCAAGGCGGTTACCGGCGCACCTGTCTTCCACTGTGAGGTGTACGTGGATGGTGCCCTGGCCACCCAGGCCGATGGCGAGACCGCCGTCACCTGCTCGCTGCGAAAGTGGTAACCCGCTAGTCCTGGGTCAGCGCCTGGTATAGATCAGGCCGTGCGCGCCGGACACGCTCGGCCACGGCCAGCCCGGTGACGAAGATCGCCACGATGAGCCCGCCCAGCACCACCGCCGTCGTGGTGTCGCCCACTAGCAGTGGGAAGTTCTTGACCACCAACAACAGCACCGCAGTGAGTCCGATGAACGACAGTCCCGGCGCAATGGCGCTGTGCCAAAGACTCGGCGCACGCTCGGAGTTCCGAAAGAACACGATCACCGCCAAGCTGGTCATCGCCATGAGGGCAACGAGTCCGAGCGTCGATGCGCCGGTACACCACATATAGGTCTGTGTGATGGGGTCCCACCCGACCACGCTGATGACGACCATCGCGATCAACGAAATCATCGTGAAGGTCAATGAAGATCGCGATGGTGTGCGGTGCCGGCGGTCGATCACGGCCAACGTGCTGTGCAGTAAACCCTTTGTGGCCAAGGTGAATTGATATCTGGTGATCACATTGTGGAAGGACAGCACGCACGCGAAGAAGCTTGTCACGAGCAGTACCTGGATCACATCGGTCAGGATTGGTGATACGTAGCTGCGCGCCAAGTTCTGCACCACCGCCTCCGGCTCGGCCGCTGCCACCCCGACGGCATTGCCGGTGCCCAGCCCGGTGACCACCGCCCACGCGGCGAAGGCATAGAACAGGCCGATGAAAACCACTGCGATGAACGTCGCGCGCGGAATGGTCCGGTCGGGATCCCTGGCTTCGTTGCGAAATACCGCCGTGGCCTCGAAACCGATGAAGGAGAAGAACCCGAACATCAGGCCCAGGCTCGGTGCACCCGTCGCGAAGGCCCTGGGCAACAACGGTTCCAGGGTGAGACCATCGGCTCCGCCCCTGGCGATGATGCCGATGTCCACGACGACGACGGCCAGTGTTTCGGCCACCAGCAGGACACCCAGCACCTTCGAGCTGAGCTCGATATCGCGGTAGCCAAGCACACCGACCAGGCAAATCCACCCGAGGGCGCTGGCCCACCACGGCACGCCGAGATGGATAGTGGTCAGCAAGGCCGAGGTCGCGACACCGAGATAGGTGTAGAGCCCCAGGAGCATGACGGCGTACGACCCCAACGCCAGCGCCGCGGCGCCGACACCACAATGACGGCCCAGCCCGCACTGAATGTAGGAGTAGAACGCACCCGCGTTGGGTACGTGCCTGCCCATCGAGGTGAAACCCACCGAGAACAGCGCCAGCACGACCATCGCCACCAGAAAGAACTGCGGTGCGGCGGAGCTGTGACTGACCGAGATGATGAGGGGAACGCTGGCCGTCACGACAGCCAGCGGTGCGGCCGCCGCGACGACCATGAACACGATCGATCCGACGCCGAGTCCGCGGTTCAGCATGCTGGGGGAGTCGTCGATGTCCCGGGATTCAGCGTGCGATGTGTTGATCATCGTTGTCACCTTCTGACGGCATTGTCGGCTAGTGCGGGTCTGCTCGGTGGCGTTTCACACAGCGCCCAGCACCCCGCGCAGCACGATGCTTTTCACCTGAGTGAACTCGTCGAGGGTGTAGGCGATCCCCTCGCGGCCCAGGCCACTTTTCTTGTACCCACCGAATGCCGCCACATCCGGCCGATAGGTGTTGCCTCCGTTGACCGAAACAATTCCGGCCTTGATTCGCCGCCCGGCATCGATAGCCCGATTCAGGTCGCTGGTGAAGACAGCCGCATTCAAGCCGAACTGTGAGGCGTTGGCGATGTCGATGGCGTCGTCGAGGGTGTCGACCGCGAGCACCGCGAATACCGGACCGAAGATCTCTGTGTCCGTGGCGATACCAATGGCGGGATCGATCTCCAGTAGTGCCGGGTCGATCAGCGCACCTCGCCGGGTGCCACCGACCAACAAACGCGCGCCCTGTTCCACTGCCTCCAGGATCTGCTGCTCGACGGCGCGTGCGGCCTCCTCGGTAATGAGCGGACCCACATCGGTGGTCTCGCATGAGGGATCGCCCACCCGTAGGGCGCCGACTCTGCTGGTCAGTACGGCGAGGAATTCCTCATACCGGGAGCGCACCACCATGATGCGCTTGGTGGCGACGCAGACCTGGCCGTTGGCGTAGGTGCGCCCCGCGATGGCGTGCCGCACGGCAGCGTCGACATCGGCGTCATCGCACACGATGAACGCGTCGTTGCCGCTGAGTTCGAGGAACGCCCGCACGATGTTCTTGCCTGTGTTGGCGGCGATGATGGCACCGACCGCGGTGCTGCCGGTGAAAGTGACCGCCGCAATGTCCGGGCTCTTGGAAAGATGGTCTCCCACGATGTCGCCATAGCCTGTCACCAATTGCAGTGCGGCACCAGGAACTCCGGCACGGTGCAAGATCTCCGTCAGCATGATGGTGACAATCGGATCGTCTTCCGGCGACTTCACGATCATCGCGTTACCGGCGGCAAGCGCGGCACCGACCTTGTGCGCATAGAGCTCGGCGGGGAAGTTGAACGGAACGATGCCGACCATGACACCCAACGGTTCACGGATAGTGACCATGAGATCGTTCTGCATGCCCTCCTGGATATCCAGCGGGATGGTCTGTCCGAAAAGCCGTTTGGATTCCTCGGCGAAACCTTCAAAGATGCGCGCCGTCGTATCGATCTCCAGTTGAGCGTGCGCGACGGTCTTGCCGTTCTCGGCGGATAGCATTGCGCTGAGCTCGTCTCGGCGGGCGCGGATTTGCGCGGCGGCGTCCGCGAGGACCGCGGCCCGGCGGAATGTCGGTGTCTCAGACCATGCCTTGAATCCGAGGGGGGCGGCATCCAGGGCGTCCTGAGCGTCCTGGGCAGTGCCCGCGGGCACCGTCCCGATGAGGTTGCCGTCGAACTTGTTTCGGATCTCGATGACCTCTCCGGAGCTGCTGTCGCGCGCCTGGCCGGCTATCGACATCCGGTGTCCGATCAGTGTGTGCATCGGTGCACTCATTCGTGAGTTCCTCTCGCGGGCAAGGCCTACGCACTTATGCATCGGGCCGACGTGCTCATGATGCGAAACATGCGGCCAACCACGGACGAACTCCGAACATCGTGCCTGATTCGGCTGCGATGTCGGCAAGAATTTCGGTCGGCGCGGGCCAGAAGGCGATTCTGCCGAATGTTCTTCGGTGGCTAGCGGATCGGTCGCCGCATTTCTTCGTAGCCGCTGACGTACTCCATGTGCTGCATGCCGATGTAATGGTCGAAGACGATGCTGGTGGTGGTAGCCGCGACAGGTCCGGAGCTGAGCTTGGTGGCAACGAAATCACGTAATTGGCTCGTCGATGTGCAGGTCACATGAATCAAGAAGTCGTCGGGCCCACCCATGTGAAATACGTTGAGCACCTGCGGAAATTGGATCACCCTGCTGGCATAGTCCTTGACCTGGTCCCGGGCAGGGGGAGGCAGCCGGACAAACACGATGGCCTGAACGGGGAATCCGAGTGCCTCGTAATCGACAAAGGCGTTGATCGACTTGATCAAGCCCAGCTGTTCAAGTCGTTTGATGCGCGCGTGGCAGGTTGATGGTGCGATTCCGGCCTTGCGCGACAGCTCGTTGTTGGGAATGCGGCCATTGGCATTGAGCTCCCACAGCAGGAGTTCGTCGATCTCATCGGTCTTGACCTCACGTGGGCGTTCGTCCTCGTACCGCTGCATGCATGACCTCCTGATCGACCGAAATGACATGTACATACCGTGCCGCCCCGAGGTGCGGCAGTTCCTTCGGATCGACTCGCACGATACGGATGGCCAACGAAAAAAGTGCTTGGTTTGGCTGAAATTCCGAAGGAAGTTCAGTATGCGAGGCATTCTGCCGAAGCGTGTCCCACCATAGCGGAACACCGGCCCACTCGAAGCCGGCACAAGAAATCGCACCTGTTGCCCCACAACACCATTGGCGATCGAGGTCGCATCCAGCCTCGTCACCTGCAAAGGAGCAGAAACCGATGATTCCGACCAAGGGAACGGCCGACCGCGACGCCCTGTTGAAACACCTCGCCGACCGTGCCAAGTTCGTGCGCCTCGAGACGGTGCGTCTGTCCAGGATCGCGGGCGCCGGGCACTACACGTCGTCATTCTCGGCCGCGGAGCTCTTCGCGGCGCTGTATTACGAGATCCTGCAATACAACTCCGCGGACCCGAAATGGCCAGACCGCGATCGATTCGTGCTCAGCAAGGGGCACGCGGCGATCGGTCTGTACCCGATTCTGGCCGACGTCGGCTACTTCGATCCATCTGAACTCGAGAGCTACACCCGGCTGGGCAGTCCGTTCGGGGACCACCCCGACATGAAAAAGGTTCGCGGAGTCGACTTCAGCTCAGGCTCGCTGGGGCACGGGCTCTCGATTGCCGTCGGGATGGCCTTAGCCGGACGCGTGGGTAGGCGGCTGTACAGAACCTTCTGCATGCTCGGCGACGGAGAGCTGCACGAGGGACAGATATGGGAGGCAGCCAATGCCGCGGGCCATTATCGACTGGGCCAGCTGGTCGCCATCGTCGATCGCAACATGCTGTGCATCGACGGGTTCACCGATGACGTGATGGCTGTCGAGCCCATCGAGGATCGATTCGGTGCTTTTGGCTGGCAGACACATCGTGTGGATGGCCACGACCTGGATGCGCTGCTCGACGTGTTCGACAGTCTGCCGAATGTGCAGGACGGTCCACCCCAACTGATCGTGGCCGACACAGTGAAGGGACGCGGTGTGCGACTGATGGAATACAACCCCGACTGGCATGTCGGCAATCTTGTCGGGGCCGACTACGACAACGTGATCGCGGAGCTGGAAGCCGGCCTGCGCCCGCTGGAGGCCGTGAAATGACCGAGACCCAGGACCAGGCAGAGATCTTCGGTGGCGGTGCCACCGAGCTACGGGACAAGCGCTCGTTCGATGGCAGCGATGTCAGTGCGATCCCGGCGTTCGTATTCGGTGAGGAGCTCGCCGATCTCGCGGACAGGGACTCGCGGGTCGTGGTGCTCACCGCCGATCTCGCCAGTGCGAACCGCGCCACCGATTTTGCCGAGCGGCACCCTGATCGCTTCTTCAACATGGGGATAGCCGAGAAGGGCATGATCACCACGGCGGCAGGCATGGCGTCGTGCGGCTATGTACCTTTCGCGGCGACCTTCGCCTCCTTCTCGGCGCTGTTGTGCGCCGAGCAGATTCGCACCGACTGCGCTTATCCGCGGATGCCGGTGCGCATCGTCGGCCACCACTCGGGCATGTCAATGGGGTTTTACGGGACCAGTCATCACGCGCTGGAAGACCTTGGTGTGTTACGCACGTTCGCCGAATTGACGGTGGTGTGCGCCACCGATGCGAACCACCTGCGGGCGATCCTGCGGACGGCCGTAGATCATCCCGGTGCGATGTACATCCGATTGGGCCGTGGTCGCGATCCAGAGGTCTATCCCGCGGTCCCAACGATCACGTTTGGCAGGGCCATCAGAGTGCGTGAAGGCACCGACCTGACCATCATCGCGACCGGCACCGAGGTGCATCCCGCATTGGGTGCGGCCGAAGAACTGGCCGAATGCGGTATCAGTACACGAGTTCTCGACATGCACACGGTGAGCCGGGTGGATGCCGATGAGGTGCTTGCCGCAGCGGGCGAGACCGGGGCCATCCTCACCGTCGAAGAGCACAACATCACCAATGGGCTCGGTTCGGCGGTCGCCGAGGTGCTGTTCGAGGCGGGTGCCCAGGGCGTGCGATTCCGCAAGCACGGTGTGCCGGATGAGTACATCCCGGTCGGGCCGCCGGCCGCGCTCTACGCGGCATACCGTCTGGACGCGCCGGGTATTGCCGAGGTCGCCAAGGAACTCGTTCGATGACTGCCGACAACGACACGGGCCTGTCCAAACGTGCGGCGATGGTCATCCCGGGCGGGATCTACGGACACATGAACGTGCGTGGGTTCTCGGACACGTTGCCGCAGTACATGGTTAGTGGCCAGGGCTGTCGGCTCACGGACACCGAGGGCAAGACCTACCTCGACTTCATGTGCGGGTGGGGGCCGGTAGTCCTCGGCCACCGCCACCCGAAAGTGCAGCGTGCTGTGGAGCGTCAGATCGCCCGCGGTGACTGTCTCAATGGGTCCGCACCAGTCATGGTCGAACTCGCCGAACTATTGGTCGACACCATTGCGCACGCGGATTGGGCATTGTTGGCCAAAAACGGAACCGACGCCACCACGGCGTGTCTGACCATCGCCCGCGCTGCGACCGGACGGCGCAAAGTGCTGATGGCGCGTGGTGCCTATCACGGTGCTGTTCCGTGGTGTACACCGGTAAATGCCGGTGTAACCCATGAGGACCGGGCCCATTTGGATTACTTCGAATTCAACGATCTGTCTTCGGTATACGCAGCGGCAGATCGCGCCGGTGAGGACCTCGCGGCCATCATCGTCTGTCCGTTCCGCCATGACGTGTACCGAGATCAGGAACTCGTTGACTTGGAGTTCGCGCGGGGGCTGCGCACGCTGTGCGACAGGACCGGCGCGGTGTTGATTCTTGACGATGTCCGATGCGGATTCCGTCTCGCGTTGGCCGGCAGCTGGGAACCGCTGGGGGTGCGACCCGACCTGTCCGCCTGGTCCAAGGCCATTGCGAATGGATATGCGCTGGCGGCGGTCACCGGAACGGACGCTCTGCGTGAGGCGGCTACGCAAACCTATGTCACGGGCTCGTTCTGGTTCTCCGCGGTATCGATGGCGGCCGGGATCGCCACCATCACGGAGTTGCGGGATACCGATGCGTTGCAAGATATCTGGCGTGCGGGGGAGCGTCTAAGGCATGGGCTTGCCACCCAGGCCCGTGCTCATGGATTCGAGATCACGCAGTCCGGTCCGGTGCAAATGCCGCTGCTCCATTTCGCCGAGGACGACGACTTCGCCCTCACTCGACGCTGGTGCGACGAGGCGGGTTCCCGTGGCGTCTACGTGCATCCGTATCACAATTGGTTCCTCAGCGCGGCGCACACCAACGCCGACATCGATGAGGCGCTGCAGCGTACCGATGCCGCGTTCGAATCGCTGTTGCGGAGTCGGTGACTGCGATGAAGATCACCGCCGCTGTGCTCGAAAAGTCTGGACTCTCAAGGCCTTTTGCGCGCTCACGCCCAATTTCCGTCGGTGAGGTCGACCTGGCGGCGCCGGGACCGACGGAGCTGCTGGTCCGGATCGAAGCGGCCGGAGTCTGTCATTCCGATCTCAGTGTGGTCGACGGTAACCGAGTACGTCCTGTGCCCATGCTGCTCGGCCACGAGGCCGCGGGAATCGTTGTGGATACGGGCGATGCGGTGACAGATATCCGGAGCGGCCAACGGGTTGTGATGACCTTCCTGCCTCGTTGTGAACAATGCGAGGCTTGCGCTGAGGACGGAAGATTGCCGTGCTCGGCCGGTTCGGCGACCAACAATGCGGGCCTGTTGTTGCGCAACGGCGTGCGCCTACATCGCGCGGGATCACCCATCCACCATCATCTCGGGGTATCGGCCTTCGCGACTCACGCGGTAGTCGATCGGGCTTCCGTTGTCCCCGTGGGCCTGGACATACCCGCCGATGTCGCGGCCGTGTTGGGGTGCGCGGTGCTCACCGGAGGCGGGGCGGTGCTCAATGTCGTGAAACCCCAAGTGGCGGAAACGGTCATGGTGGTGGGGCTTGGCGGCGTCGGGATGGCTGCGGTCGTTACCGCCAGCGCAATCGGTGTCGAGAGAATCATCGCGGTCGACACCGTCGGACAGAAGCGTGTCCGGGCCGTGGAACTCGGCGCCACCGAGGCATACGGGCCTGATGAGATTGCGGAGCAGGGTATTACGGCGCGCTATGTGATCGAATGCGCCGGGCATCCACAGGCCTTCGAAACAGCCTTCGCCGCAACCCGGCCCGGCGGAATGACGGTCACTGTCGGTCTGCCTGCCCCGGCGGCGCGGGCGAGTATTTCTCCGCTGACGCTGACTGCGGAGGCGCGCACCGTGGTGGGGAGTTACCTGGGGTCGGCCGTACCGTCACGGGATATTCCGCGCTATGCGCAACTGTGGCGAGCCGGGAAACTGCCCGTAGAAAAACTCATTTCGTCCAGGATCGAACTCGGGAACATCAACGAGGCGATGGACCTACTGGCCGATGGCCTGGCAATCCGTCAGGTGATCATGTTCGATCAGCCGGCGAATACGTAGACCCAGGCCGTCGCGCCCGAGCGTAATGGCACCGAAATGCGTTGGTAGTCATCGACTTCGTACTCGTCGGCGGCGGCCAGCTGCTCCGCGGTGATCGAGAAGACCGTGCCAGGGACCTGCGCTGCGGAATCAGCCGAGGGGCGCAGGATGGGGTGGCGGTCGCTGCCGCTGGTCGCGATGACATGCGGGTCGGTGATGGTCACGTAGTCCAGATCGAATCCCACGATGGCATCGGCATGGCCGTCCAGTTCCTGCCCGAACGTGGTGCGCTGGACCTCGGCCTGCTGCAGGGTGCCATAGGAGAACAAGAGCTCGGTTGCGGTATCCGTCACGCTGTCAGTCAACCAGGGCACCATCTGGAGTGCATCTGGGCACTCAGCCCCCAAGGTGAACGGTGCCGTCCGGGCCGATCCGCCAGCCGGGGTTATGGGCGATTTCCCAGATCAGCCCGTTGGGGTCCTGAATGTGGGCGTGGAACACCCCGCCGAATTGCCCAGGCTGCGGCGGTTTGAGAACCGTGCCGCCGGCGGCCGCCATGATGCCGGAGAGCGCGGTGACGTCCTCGGCAGAATCGACGTTGTGGGCCAGGGTGATCCCGGAGACTCGCGAATGGTCACCGGTTGCGGCGAGATCCTCGTTGAACTTGTCTGCCAGGAAAAAGCCCAGCAGCTGCCCGGGTGCTGACTGGTAGAAGATAATTTCGCCCTCCACGTCGAGCAGTGGAGTCCACTCCAACGCGCCATAGAAACGTCGGGTCGCATCCAGATCCGTTGCGGCAATGGTGACGAAGTGCAACTGCTGCTTCATGAAACCCAGCCTAGTTTTGTGTTCCGACACTGGCTGAGGGGCTTGATGTCTTAGGTCTTGGCGGGGTTGACCGCGTTTTGTGAGGAAGGCACCATCGGAGTATGTCCGGTGGGGTAGTGGATCTTGGTGAGAAGTTGGCGCTGTTTTCCGAGCTATGGTCGCCGAAGGTGGTGGCTCGGCTCAACGACTACGAGGTCAAAGTCGTGAAGCTAAGCGGGGAGTTTGTGTGGCACAAGCACGACGAGACCGATGAGTTGTTCTTGGTGATCACAGGCGAATTGACCATCCAGTTACGGGATCGGGATGTCACCGTTGGCCCCGGCCAGTTGTTCGTGGTCCCTCGTGGCGTGGAACACCGCCCCCGCGCTCACGGCGAAGTGCACGCAGTGTTAATCGAGCCTACGGGGGTCGTTAACACCGGTGATGCTGGTGGTGCTCTCACTGCCGCCTATGACGATTCGTTCGCCTAGCACTTTCCAACTCGAGTTAGTGTTCCGACACGGACGGGGGATTGACAGGGGCATCGAACATATGTTCGCATAGAGGTATGCGGTGGGACGGTCAGACGCTGGCGGCCGACGACGGTGCACTCCCTGGCTTGGAACGTATTGGCTTGGTGCGCAGCGTCCGTACGCCCGAGTTCGAGGGCATCACCTTTCATGAGGTGTTGTGTAAGTCCGCGCTTAACAAGGTGCCCGCGGTATCGATGCTGCCGTTTCGGTTTACTGTCAACGCGTTTCGTGGATGCGCGCATGCCTGCCGCTACTGTTTCGCGCGTCCGACCCACGAATATCTGGAGTTTGACAGCGGTGCTGACTTTGACAGTCAGATCGTCGTGAAGACCAATCTGGTGCCGGTGCTCAGGAAGGAACTGGGGCGCAAGTCCTGGAATCGTGAGACGGTCGCACTGGGTACCAACACCGATCCCTATCAACGGGCCGAGGGGCGCTATGGGTTGATGCCGGGAGTTATTGCAGCGCTGGCAGATTCGGGAACTCCGGTGTCGATCCTCACCAAGGGCACCCTGTTGCGCCGGGATCTGCCGCTGCTTGCCGAGGCTGCCCAGCAGGTCCCGGTGAGTCTGGGAATATCGCTGGCCATCGGCGACGAGACGTTGCACCAGGCGGTTGAACCGGGGGTGGCGACACCGCAGGCGAGGCTGTCGCTGATCGCCGCGGCGCGTGAGGCCGGGTTTGAACCGCACGTGATGGTGGCGCCGGTGCTTCCGTTCCTCACCGACACGGTGGAGCATCTCGACGACCTATTGGGCCGCATCGCCGATGCCGGTGCCTCCGGTGTCACCGTGTTTCCTCTGCACTTGCGCGGGACGACACGCGGCTGGTTCATGTCATGGGTATCGCAAGCGCACCCCGAGCTCGTCGGTCGATACCGGGAGCTGTACCGCAAGGGCGCGTACGTACCCGCCCAGTACCGGGCGTGGCTGCGTGAGCGTGTGGGGCCATTGGTGAGTAAGCACGGGCTGGCGTCGCATCGTGAGGAAACCCCTACGAGGCCAGTTAAATTGACGCCCGCGTTGGAGCCCACACTGTTCTGATCGCCGGGCGCCGGGCCTAGTTCAGGTTGTCGGCGTTGAAGGTGTCGCAGGTGCGGAAGTCGCCGGTGTTGTACCCCTGGGTAAACCACCGCTGACGCTGCTCGGATGAGCCGTGCGACCACGCCTCGGGGTTGACCCGCCCCGTGGCCCGCTTCTGGATCCGGTCATCGCCCACGGAGGACGCTGCCGACAATGCATCCCGAATGTCTTGCTCCGTCAAGGGTTTCAGGAACGGAACGCCGCTGCCTTCCTGGACGGTGGTCGAGGCATGCTTTGCCCAGACGCCGGCGTAGCAGTCGGCCTGCAGCTCGGTGCACACGCCGCCACCTGCTTGCCCCTCGGCACAACGGTGGTTCTTACCCAGCACGCCGAACAAGTTCTGTACGTGATGCCCGAACTCGTGCGCCACCACGTACTCCTGGGCCAACGGGCCACCACTGGATCCGAACTGGTCCACCAGCACCTGGAAAAAGCTGGTATCGAAGTACGCGGTTTGGTCGGCGGGGCAGTAGAAGGGGCCGACCTCCGTGGAGGCGGCGCCGCATCCGGTGTTCACCTGACCGCTGAACAGCTTCACGCCCGGCCGCGGGTACTTGGGTCCGAGGATCTGCGTCCACACGGCATCCACCGAGTTCCCGGTGGCGATGATGCGGCAGTCCAACGACTTGTTCGCGTCGGCGCCGGTCTTGCAGTGGCTGAAGTCCTGCGTCTGTTCCTGCGCGGGGCCTGCCTGCTGCTGGCCTTGTTGTTGCAGAACCTGGCTCGGGTCGCCGCCGAGCAGCAACACCACCACCGCGATCAGCAACCCGCCGACGCCGCCGCCGATGGCCATCTTGGGGCCGCGCCCCATGCCGCCACCCGAGGTGGTGCTGGTGTCGATCTGCATGCCTTCGTTGAAGGTCATTGGTCTGTCACTCCCGTGTCGTAGCTCTGCCACTCAGCTATTGACTGCTGCCGGCTGCCGATACCTTTGCATACTCCACAGACGCACGTACCGCTACATGGCGAAGAGTTCATGTCGGGTCCGGGACTTTCCGGCGGGGCCTATCGGCTCTGGAGCGCTCTTCCGCATTACGATTCGATGCGTGGCCGTTGACGTCGCCCTGCCGACCGTCGTGCGCACGCCGTTGGGGGACCTGCGCGGAACCACCGAAGGCGGTGTTTCGGTCTGGCGCGGGGTGCCGTACGCGCGTCAGCCGGTCGAGCAGCTCAGGTTCCTGGCACCTGTCCCCTTGGAACCCTGGGACGGCGTACGTGACGCCATCGAGCACGCGCCATTACCTCCGCAAGGAAAATCGTTCGTGGGCGCAGGCCGGGACGACCCCAAGGTTCGCGGCGAAGACTGCCTGACGGTCACGGTCTGGTCACCGGACATCCACGCAAACCTGCCCGTCATGGTGTGGATTCCGGGGGGAGCCTTCGTTTTCGGCGCCGGACAGCTGGAGCTCTACAGCGGTGCGCGGCTCGCGGCCAACGGCAACGTCGTGGTCGTCAACGTCACCTACCGGATCGGAGCCCTGGGCGGGCTGGAACTCAGTGCCCTGGGTGAAGGTTTCGACGACAACCTGGCGCTGCGTGATCAAATCGCGGCGCTGACGTGGGTGCGTGACAACATCGCGGCGTTCGGCGGTGACCCTGACCGCGTCACGATCTTCGGCGAGTCGGCCGGGGCGACGTCGGTGCTGGCACTGCTGGCGACCCCGGCAGCAGGGGGTCTGTTCGGGCGTGCCATCGCGCAGAGCCCGGCATTGCCGCTGATTGCCGACAAGGCGCTGCGGGACCGGCGTGCACATCGGTATCTCGAACTGCTCGATGTGACCGATCCCAGTCGGCTCAAGGTCTTGCCGCAACGGGAGCTGCGCCGCGGTGCGGCCAAGCTGCAGATCGAGAGCGCGACCGAGACTCCTGTCCTGGGCTACGGGCTGACGCACGGCACCGATCTGCTGCCGCATCACCCTGTTGAGGCTGCGCGACGCGGCGAGGTGCATCAGGTGCCGCTCATCATCGGGTCAAACAGCCACGAGGCGTCGATGTTCGCGCGCGTAAAACCGCCGATGCTGCCCACCACCGAGCCGACCGTCAACGGTTACTTCAATCGGATAGGCCCGGAGTATCAAGACGCGATCATTGCCGCGTACCCGCAGTACCCGAGCCGTTCGGCGCTGGTGGCGGTGGGCTCCGATGCCATGTTCGCCGCGCCCATGTGGGCTTTCGCCGATGCCTACAGCGCCTTTGTCGACACTTACATGTACAGGTTCGACCACACGGCATGGGGCCTCCGGCTCCTGGGTCTCGGGGCCACCCACGGCAGCGAGATCGTGCATGTCCACCACAGCTACGGTTCGTTCGTCGGGATGCTGCTGAGCCCACTGGGCGCACGGATGATGCCCTCGGTCGGGCGCCGCATGCAGCGAGCGTGGCTGGATTTCGCCACCGGGGGCAGCCCCGACGACTGGCCGCTCTACGGCGCGGACGGCAGACGCACCCGAATCATCCGGTCTCGCTCCGACGTCACCATCGAAGATCCCGACTCGGTGCGCCGGATCGCCTGGGCCCAGGTGCACTGAGCCTCGACACGGCGCACCCGACAGGGCAACGAACGCGGGCCGCTAGGCTCAAACGTCTAATACTGACCTCTTGTAGAACAAGCACTGTCGAAGGGATCTTTTGTGCTGCGCACTCACGACGCGGGGACGTTGCGGGAGTCGGACGCCGGGCAGCGTGTGACGCTTGCCGGTTGGGTGGCTCGACGGCGCGACCACGGCGGCGTCATCTTCATTGACCTGCGTGATGCCTCCGGCGTATCTCAGGTGGTGTTCCGTGACGACGCGGTGCTCGAACAGGCGCATCGTTTGCGCGCCGAATTCTGTGTCGAGGTCACCGGTGTGGTCGAGGTCCGGCCAGAGGGCAACGCCAACGCCGAGATTCCGACCGGCCAGATCGAGGTCAACGCCGCCGAACTGATCGTGCTCAACGAAAGTGCGCCGCTGCCGTTCCAGCTGGACGAGACCGCAGGTGAAGAGGCACGCCTGAAGTATCGCTACCTGGATCTGCGCCGCGAGGGGCCGGGTAACGCAATCAGGTTGCGCTCCAAGGCAAACGCTTCGGCACGAAGCGTGCTGGCACGCCATGATTTCGTGGAGGTGGAAACCCCGACGCTGACGCGGTCGACGCCTGAGGGTGCGCGCGATTTCCTGGTGCCGGCGCGTCTGCAGCCGGGTAGTTTCTACGCGCTGCCGCAGAGCCCACAGTTGTTCAAGCAGTTGCTGATGGTCGCGGGTATGGAGCGGTACTACCAGATCGCGCGCTGTTACCGGGATGAGGACTTCCGGGCGGACCGTCAGCCCGAGTTCACTCAGCTCGATATCGAGATGAGCTTCGTGGACCAGGACGACATCATCACCCTGGCGGAGGAGATTCTGGTCGCGCTGTGGGATCTGATCGGCTATCACGTGCCGACCCCGATCGCCCGCATCACGTACGCCGAAGCAATGCGCCGCTATGGCAGCGACAAGCCGGATCTGCGATTCGGACTGGAGCTGGTGGAATGCACGGAGTACTTCTCCGACACCAGCTTCCGGGTATTCCAGGCGCCCTATGTGGGTGCGGTGGTGATGCCCGGCGGCGCAGATCAACCGCGCCGCACCCTGGACGGCTGGCAAGAGTTCGCCAAGCAGCGCGGGCATAAGGGTCTGGCCTACGTGCTGGTGGGGGAGGACGGCACCCTCGGCGGTCCCGTCGCCAAGAACTTGACCGACGCCGAACGCGACGGATTAGCGGCCCACGTCGGCGCCAAACCCGGCGACTGCATCTTCTTCTCTGCCGGCGGGGTCAAGTCCTCGCGCGCGTTGTTGGGCTCGGTGCGTGGCGAGGTCGCGCAGCGTCTCGGATTGATCGACCCGGACGCCTGGGCATTTACCTGGGTGGTCGACGCCCCACTTTTCGAGCCAGCCGACGAGGCGACAGCGGCCGGTGATGTGGCTGTCGGTTCGGGCGCCTGGACCGCCGTACACCACGCCTTCACCTCACCGAAGCCGGAGTCGGAGAACACCTTCGACACCGATCCGGGAACAGCCCTCGCCTACGCCTACGACATCGTGTGCAACGGACACGAAATCGGCGGCGGATCGATTCGTATCCATCGCCGCGACGTGCAGGAACGCGTGTTCAAGGTGATGGGCATCAGCAATGAAGAGGCGCAGGACAAGTTCGGCTTCCTGCTGGACGCCTTCGCCTTCGGTGCACCCCCGCATGGCGGCATCGCCTTCGGGTGGGACCGGGTGACCGCGTTGCTGGCGGGTACACCGTCGATCCGGGAAGTCATCGCCTTCCCGAAGTCCGGTGGCGGTGTCGATCCGCTCACGGATGCTCCGGCGCCGATCACGGCGGCCCAGCGCAAGGAATCGGGCATCGACGCCAAGCCCGAGAAGGCGGACAAACTGGCTAAGCCGGACGCGTAACCCACGTGCTGCACGTTCGGGTCATCGCACCCGCCGATCTCTCCGACCAGGTGGTGGAGTTCCTCGCCACCACAGCGGGAGTCGCGCACATCGTGCGGGTGACCGAGGCGGCGATCAGCCCGGCGGGTGACGTGATCACCGCTGACGTGGCTCGTGAGACGGCCAACGACGTACTCAACGGGCTCAAGGCGATCGATATCGACAAGCGGGGATCGATCACCGCCGAAGTGCTCGATACGGTGATCTCGCAGACCGCCTACGAGGCCGAGGACGACGCCGAAGGCGACCCCGCCGACGCAGTCATCTGGGACGAGCTGATTGGGCGCACCCGCGAGGAATCCGCCCTCAACCTGACCTTTCTGGCCTTCTTGTGTCTGGCCTGCCTGATTGCCGCGGTCGGTGTGGTCACCGATTCGCCGGTCACCATCGTCGGTGCCATGGTTGTCGGGCCGGAGTTCGGTCCGCTTGCCGCGCTGGCGGTTTCGATTGTGCGGCGGAAATGGTCGCTTGCCCGCCGGTCGCTGCTGGCGTTGGTGGTGGGATTCCCGGTGGCGATGGCGGTGACTGCCGCCGGGGCGCTGGCCGCCGAGGGTGCAGGGTGGGTGACCTTGAAGAGCGTGCGTGAACTGCAGCAGGTCGACTTCATCTTCCAGGTGGGGCCGTTCTCATTGGTGGTCGCGTTGTTGGCGGGCGCGGCCGGCATGCTCTCGCTGATGTCCGCGAAATCGGCCGCGCTGGTGGGTGTCTTCATCTCGGTGACCACCGTGCCCGCCGCGGGTTTCGCTGTGGTGGCGGCGACCGTGGGGGAATGGGAGATCGCGGGACTGTCCGCGCTGCAACTGGCGGTCAACCTCTTCGGCATCGTCCTGGCCGGGGTGCTGGTCCTGCTGGTGCGGCCGCGCCGATTGCGCTAGGCGATAGCGCCGATATCGGTGACCCGCTGATCGAATTCCCGGTCGGGGTCGTCGTGAGCCAGCGCGGGATCTCCGTACTCGTAAGGCCGCGAGACGAAGACGGTACCCATGCCGTTCTCTTGTGCGGCACGCAGGTCGTACGGATGCGCGGCCACCATCGCGGCCTCGTGGGGCTCCACCCCGAGGTAACGGAGCGCGCGCCGGTAGACCATCGGGTCCGGTTTGAAGCTGCCGAATACCTCTGCGGTGAGCACCGCATCCCACGAAATGCCCAGGCGTTTGAACAGATTGACCATGGTGGCCATGTCGGTGTTGGACAACGTGGCGATAACGGTCTGCGAACGCAGACCAGACAGTCCGATGGGTACGTCCGGCCAGGGAACGAGGCGCTGCCAGCCCGATGCGACTACCTCGGCAGTCGCAGAGTCGGGGCGCCGCAGCCCGAAGCTCTCACAGACATCGGCAAAGCCGTGTGCGTACAGATCCTGTACCCGCGTCCAGCCATCGACCGACTGTGCCAGGTTGGCGACGCGGTCGAAATAGTCAGCGCGCCAGGCACGGGTGAAGGCGGCGGCGTCGATGTCGGGGTCGTACTCGGCAACCGCGTGCGACACCGGCTCAAAGAAGTCCAGCAGCGTGCCCTGCACATCGAACAGGTATGCCTTGTACCGCAACGTGACTCCGTTCAGTAGGTGCTCTTGGGCGGGTCGGTGCGGGTGATGCCTGCGACCTCGATAGCCGGAATCGACGACGGGCCGCGATAGCTCTGTCCGCCGGGTACGGTGCCGGTCACCGAGATCCAGGTGTTCTCGGGAAGCGCCGATGCCGATGCGGCAGCGGGTCCCGTCATGTGCAGCCGGGCCAACTGGGCGTCGGCGGCACAACAGACGATGACTATCTTGGCCAGGTCGGTGCGTTCACCGTCCTTGAAGGTGAAGCCAGTAACAGTGATTGTGCGTCCGCTCAACGTGTCCGAGGACCCTGCGGCGATGCGCATCAGAATCTCTGGCAGCGGCACCGACGGTGCGTCGCCGGGTGGCAGTGGGGGAAATGCTCGCCGGGGCGTGTTGGCCGAGGCGGAGATGTTGGCCGGCGCGATTGATCGAGCGCTCAGGGCCGGCGGCACGATGAAGATCAGCAGGACGATTGGTAACACCAGAAACCATGTGGCGCCGTGCTTGTGGCTGTGGTCTCCGTGACCCTCGTGGTTGTGGTCATGCTCGGTGTGGCCGCGGCGCACATCGCGGATGATCGCGGCCAGACCTAGTCCGATCACGATGACCGCCGAACAGGCGAGCCACGGCAGCAGCCCGGGTTTGACGTAGCGCGTAAAGGTTCCGGTCACCGCGATCATGGCCACACTGACCCCCAACAGGATCAGCAGGGTGTTCTCCGTATCGCGCCTCATGAGGTTCCCAGCACAGCCAGTCCGACGGCTGTCGCGACGGCGGTGGCCACCACGAATGTCACCGGTGCGAACCGAGCGGCGAACGCGCGCCCGAACATCCCCGACTGCATCGCGATCAGCTTCACATCGACAGCCGGTCCGACCACGAGGAACACCAAGCGCGGGATCAGCGGCATCATCGTGATGCTGGCGGCGACGAAGGCGTCGGCTTCCGAGCACAACGCCAGCACCACGGCCAGCAGCGCCATGGTCACCACACCGACGACAAGGTTGCCCGCCAGATGCTCGAAAACCCAGGCCGGTACCAGCACGTGCAAGGCCGCCGCGGCCACCGCCCCGATCGCCAGGTACGAGGCCGCCTGCAGAAAGTCGTGGCGGGCTGCCTCGGTGAATGTCGTCCAGCGGGAGCCGGATCCGGCGTGGGCCGTGGGCAGCTTGCGGGTGACCCAGCTGTCCCGCCCCCACCGCGACCACACCATCCCCATGATTATCGCGGTGAGCAGTGAGGCCACCGCACGCGCCAGCACCATCTTCGGCTGGCCCGGGAACGCGACCGCGGTAGCGACCAGTACTACCGGGTTGATCGCCGGCGCCGACAACATGAAGGTCAGTGCGGCGGCACCCACCGATCCCGCCCCGTAGAGCCGGCGTGCCACCGGCACCGATCCGCATTCGCAGCCGGGCAGCGCGGCGCCACTGACTCCCGCCACCGCCACCGCGGCAACGGACCGGTTCGGCAGCCAGCGCGCCAGACGTTCCGGGGTGACGAACGTCGCGACGAGCCCGCTCACGATCACGCCGAGTGCAAGGAAGGGGACGGCCTGGACGAACACCCCACAGAACACCGTTCCGGCGGTGGCCAGCTTCTCGTTGGCGTCGACGATCCCGCGTAACCGGCTGGCAGCCAGGGCCATCAGGATCAGAGCCACCACCAAGACCTCGGTCGAGCCGAGCCAGCGTCGTTCCCGGGAGGCGGCCACCGTCATCCAGTCATCCTGACAGTGCAACCTGAGAACCCGGCGCAGCGGTGGCACTCTGGTGAGGTGACTGATGACACACCCTTCAATGAGCAGCCCGCCGCGGTGATCAACGAATTCAATGACGGCGTAACTCAGGAATTCCGCGCCAACGGTGGACAGGTCGGTGGTCAATTCGCCGGCGTTCCGATCCTGCTGCTGACCAACACCGGTGCGAAGAGCGGAAAGGAGCGTCTGAATCCGCTGGCCTACTTCGATATCGACGGCAAGATCTACATCGTCGGTTCCTTCGGCGGTGCGGACAAGGACCCCGCATGGGTGCATAACCTGCGGGTACATCCGCATGCGCATATCGACATCGGAACTGACAGTTACGACGTGGTAGCCCATGAGCTTTCACTCAGCGAGCGCGATGCGCTGTACCCGAAGGTTGTTGAGCAGGTTCCCGTGTTCGCCGACTATCAGGAGAAGACCGACCGGGCGATTCCGATCTTTGAACTGCGACGTCACTAGCCGAGAGCGGTCGCCGATGAGCTACCGGTAGAGCGTCTGCGCGGCCTCTGCGGGCCTGCGGGTTGGTTGTGTGCCGATTCGCAGGCCATGCGGGTGAGGCCAGGTTATGGTGGGATCAGCCGATGGGCATCAAGGTGGCGCTGGAGCATCGGACCAGCTACGCATTCGACAGACTCGTGCAGGTGCATCCGCACGAGATTCGATTGCGCCCCGCGCCGCATACCAGGACACCGATCGAGGCGTACTCCTTGCGTATCGCCCCCGATGATCACTTCATCAACTGGCAACAGGATGCCTTCGGGAATTTCCTTGCCCGCGTGGTCTTTCCGAACCGGACCCGTCGATTGTCGATCACCGTGGGGCTCATCGCCGACCTGAAGTCGGTCAATCCGTTCGACTTCTTCATCGAGGAGTGGGCCGAACACATCGGTTTCGCCTACCCGCCCGCGTTGGCCGCCGATCTCGAGCCTTATCTCAAGCCGGTGGACGAATCGATTCCCGGCTCGGGGCCCGGTGAGCTGGCCCGCGCGTGGGTGGCCAATTTCACGATGGCACCCGACACACGCATCATCGACTACCTCGTCACCATCAATCAGGCGCTGTGCTCGGATGTCGGCTACGCCGTGCGCTTGGAGCCCGGGGTCCAGAGCCCCGACACCACCCTGGCGGTGGGTATCGGTTCCTGCCGTGACACTGCCTGGTTGCTGGTCTCGATTCTGCGGCAGAAGGGTCTTGCCGCTCGCTTCGTGTCCGGGTACCTGGTCCAGCTGACGTCGGATATCGCCGCAATCGACGGGCCTTCCGGTCCGGTGGCCGACTTCACCGATCTGCACGCCTGGGCTGAGGTCTACATCCCCGGCGCGGGGTGGGTCGGTCTGGACCCCACATCGGGGCTGCTCGCGGGGGAAGGGCACATTCCGCTCTCGGCGACACCGCATCCGTCGACATCGGCCGCAATCTCCGGCGCCACCGACGTGTGCGAGTCCACGCTCGATTTCTCCAACACGGTCACTCGCGTGCATGAGGACCCCCGAGTCACGCTGCCCTACACGGCATCGGCGTGGGAGGCGGTCACCGCGCTGGGTGCGGAGATCGATGTCCGGCTTGATAGCGCTGGGGTGGGGTTGACGATGGGCGGCGAGCCGACCTTCGTCTCGGTCGATGACCAGGTTGCCGAGGAATGGAACACCGCGGCCGACGGACCCCAGAAGCGGGTCCGTGCCTCCGATCTGACTGCCCGCCTGAAATCGCTCTGGGCGCCAACCGGTTTGGTGCAGCGCAGTCAGGGGAAGTGGTACCCGGGTGAACCGTTGCCGCGATGGCAGATCGGCTTGTACTGGCGCCGCGACGGCCAGCCGCTGTGGTCTGACCCCGATCTGCTGGCGGACCCGTGGGCCGAGGACCGGGAATGGTCCAGGCCGGACGGTGCTGACCGTGCGTTGTTGATCGCGCTGGCCGGCGATCTTGGGCTGCCCGAGAGTCAGGTGCGCGCGGCATACGAGGATCCGCTGACCCGACTGGCCGCATCGGTTCGGCGCCCGGCCGGAGATCCGGTATCAACGGCCGATGACATAGCGCCGCAGGAAGATTCGGAAGATCGGCGTTCGGAGCTGCTGGCAGGCCTGGACGAACAGGTGACCCGGCCGGCCGCGCATCTGCTGCCCCTGCACCGCGGGGAGGACGGCAGCGGCTGGGAAAGCGCCGACTGGCAACTGCGTCGCGGCCGGATCGTGCTGACGGAAGGACGGTCTCCGGCAGGTCTGCGGCTCCCACTGGCCGCCGTCTCCTGGAAGCCGGCCCCACACCCGGCCGAGGCGGATCCGCTCAGCGCTGCAGCCGAACTCGATACGCAGCGATCCGGATCCGCGGCCGTCGTGCCCGCGGACGGTGTACCCACCACAGCCATGGTTGCCGAGATCCGCGACGGGCTGCTGTACCTGTTCCTGCCGCCCCTGGAGAGCCTCGACGATTTCGTAGATCTCATCGCCCGCGTCGAGGCGGCAGCCACCTGCCCACTGGTGATCGAAGGGTATGGCCCGCCGCCGGACCCTCGGCTCGAAGCCATGAGCGTGACTCCCGACCCGGGTGTCATCGAGGTCAACGTGACACCCACCGGCAGCTTCGCCGAGCAGTCCCGCCAGCTCGAGGTGTTGTACGAGGAGGCACGGAAAGCCCGGCTGACCACCGAATCGTTCGACACCGACGGCACCCACACCGGGACCGGAGGGGGTAACCACATCACGTTGGGGGGCCGGACCCCGGCGACGTCGCCGTTGTTGCGGCGGCCCGATCTACTGGTCTCGCTGCTGACCTACTGGCAGCATCACCCCGCGTTGTCGTATCTGTTCTCGGGACGATTCGTCGGCACCACCTCGCAGGCCCCACGTGTCGACGAGGGGCGCGAAGAGGCGTTGTACGAGTTGGAGATCGCCTTCGCGGAGATCGAGAGATTGACGACATCGCCCGGCCCCGACCGTGCTGCGGACGCCGCGCCGTGGCATGTGGACAGGGCGCTGCGGCACCTGCTCACCGACATCACCGGGAACACCCACCGTGCGGAGTTCTGCATCGACAAGCTGTACAGCCCCGACAGTGCGCGCGGGCGTCTGGGCCTGTTGGAGCTGCGGGGATTCGAGATGCCTCCGCATTTCCAGATGGCGATGGTCCAGTCTCTGTTGGTGCGCGCGCTGGTCGCCAAGTTCTGGGAACAACCCCTACGGGCGCCGCTGATACGACACGGTGCAAATCTTCATGGCCGTTACTTGTTGCCACACTTCATCATTCACGACATCGCTCAGGTTGCCGCCGATCTGCGCGCGCACGGCATCGGTTTCGAGACCAGCTGGCTCGATCCTTTCACCGAGTTCCGGTTCCCACGGATCGGCACCGCGGTGTTCGACGGTATCGAGGTCGAACTGCGCGGGGCCATCGAACCGTGGCGGGTGCTGGGGGAGGAGGCGACCGCAGGAGGCACCGCGCGCTACGTCGATTCCTCCATCGAACGCGTGCAGGTGCGGGTCATCGGCGCCGACCGATCCCGGTACGTCATCACCTGCAACGGTCAGCCCATCCCGCTGCTCTCGACGGCAAACCCGGATGTGCAGGTGGCCGGAGTCCGTTATCGGGCCTGGCAGCCGCCCAGCGCTCTGCACCCGAGCATCACCGTCGATGACCCGCTGCGATTCGAGCTCATCGACACCGCTAACGCCCTGTCTCGCGGCGGCTGTACGTACCACGTATCGCACCCGGGCGGCCGTGCGTATGACGATCCTCCGGTCAATGCGGTGGCGGCCGAAGCACGCCGCGGTCGGCGTTTCGATGCCACCGGTTACACCACCGGTCGTGTCGATTTGTCAGACTTGCGCGAGAAACAAGCCCGCATGTCCACCGATGCGGTCGCGCCCGGCATCCTGGATTTACGCCGTGCGAGGACGGTGGGGCGCAGGTGAGAGAGCGGAACAGGAAGGAAGGTAGCGACGGTGGCAGCACCTGCTTCGGGGGCTCCCGCCGGACCCGGCTACCCGTTGACCGATAACCCGCTGATCGCGCAGTACCGCAGCGCGCGCGCCCAGGGAGCACTGTTCGAGGTCGGCCGGCGGGGCAGTCAGGCTGGGTACGACGAGTTCCTGGCGCCCGACGGGAACGTCCGCCCGGCGTGGACCGACTTGGCCGACGCCATCGCGCAACGCGGCCGTCCCGGTTTGGACCGTCTGCTGGATCGCGTCCGCACTCTGATCGACAGCGACGGCATCACCTACATGGATCCCCGGCGCGTCGCGGGATCTGCGTCCGGGCCCGATGCGCCCACCCATCCGGTGCCGTGGCGTCTGGATGGGCTCCCGTTATTACTCGACCCCGCTGACTGGAACGTGCTGGAGGTTGGTCTCACCCAGCGGGCCACGCTGCTGGACGCCGTTCTCAGCGACCTGTACGGGCCTCAGGAACTGATCAGATCCGGCGCGTTGCCACCGCAGCTGCTTTTCGCCCATCCCGGTTATGTGCGGGCCGCCCACGGCATGGCCCTGCCCGGTAGGCATCAGCTCTTTCTGCTCGGATGCGATATCGGCCGCACGAGCGTTGGCGACTTCCGGGTGAACGCCGACTGGACACAGGCGCCCTCGGGTGCCGGGTATGCGATGGCGGATCGCCGCGTGGTCGCGCACGCCGCTCCCGATCTCTACGAGAAGGTCGCGCCAAGGCCGACCTCATCGTTCGCGCAGGCACTGCGCCTGGCGCTCATCGATGTCGCCCCCGAATCGGTCGAGGATCCGACGGTGGTCGTGCTCAGCCCAGGCATCCACTCCGAGACATCATTCGACCAGGCCTACCTCGCGTCGGTACTGGGATTTCCACTGGTCGAGTCCGCGGATCTGGTGGTACGCGACGGCAAACTCTGGATGAGATCGCTGGGCACCCTGCGCCGAGTGGATGTGGTGCTACGCCGCGTCGACGCCGGCTACTCCGATCCGCTGGACTTGCGGGCAGACTCGCGTCTGGGAGTTGTCGGCCTGGTCGAGGTGCTGCGCCGGGGTGCGGTCACCGTCGTCAACTCGTTGGGCAGCGGGATCCTGGAGAACCCGGGCCTGGCCCGTTTCCTGCCGGAGCTGTCGTATCGCCTGCTCGAGGAGCCGCTCGCGTTGCCGGGCGTCCAGACCTGGTGGGGCGGCATCGATGCGGAGCGCTCGCACCTGCTCGCCAACCTGGGCACGCTGTTGGTCAAATCAACAGTGGCGGACGAGGTATATACCGGACCGTTGCAGTCCTCGGAGACACTGGAGACATTGCGGGCACGTATCGAGGCGGCACCCTGGCGCTGGGTCGGTCAGGAACTTCCCGAACTGTCGGTGGCCCCCACCTATCTGCGGCCGGGCGCCCTCGCCGCGGCACCGATCGGCATGCGGCTGTTCACCGTCGCGCAGCGCGGCGGGTATGCGCCGATGATCGGTGGTCTCGGTTATGTCGCTGCTTCCGGGTACTCGGGATCGACACTCAACAGCCTTGCCGCCAAAGATATCTGGGTCCAGCAGCCGGATCGCGATCAGACCGAGCGGGCACTGACCGTCGCGCCGCTGGATTTGCCCGCCGGGCGATTGGCGGGCGCCGACGCGGTCAGCTCGCCGCGCGTGTTGTCCGATCTGTTCTGGCTCGGGCGATACGGAGAGCGTGCCGAGAATCTCGTTCGGCTGTTGTCTGTTACCCGGGAACGGTTCCACGAGTATCGGTATCGGCAGTTCATGGAGGCCAGTGAATGCGTCCCGGTGCTGCTGAAGGCGCTCGGCGATATCACCGGCACCGACACCGGATCCGAAGATCTGGGAACCCAACTGTGGTCGCTGACGGTGGACAAGGAGCGGGTCGGTTCCCTGGCCCAATCGGTGGAGCGCCTCGGCCTGGCCGCCCGCGCGGTTCGCGACCAGATGTCGAATGACACCTGGATGGTGCTCGGTGGCATGGACCGGGCCATCGCCGCGGCGGCGGCCGAGTACGACGACAGCACGCGTTCGGGAGGCAACTCCACTCGCGCCGATGACACAGTGCTCGCCGCCACCCAAACACAAGTATTGGCAGGGCTTCTCGCGCTATCAGGCCTGGCGGCGGAGTCGACAGTTCACGACATCGGCTGGACGATGATGGATATCGGCAAGCGCATCGAGCGTGGCCTCGGCCTGACGGCGCTGTTGCGTTCCACGCTGACGGCGGTCCGCGGCCGCGCGGCCGAGCAGTCGGTCACTGAATCCACGCTGGTGGCTTGCGAGTCCTCGGTGATGTACCGCCGCCGCACCCGCGGCAAGATCAGCCTGGAGGCGGTGGCCGACCTGCTGCTGTTCGATGCTGTGAACCCGAGATCGCTTCTGTATCAGGTGGAATCGCTGCGCACCGACCTCAAGTCACTGCCGAGCGCCTCGGGGACCTCGCGTCCCGAGCGGCTGGTGGAGGATCTGGTGACGCAGTTGCGGCGGATTGATCCGTCCGATCTGGATGCCGCCGGTGAGGATGGGCAGCGCGATACGCTTGCTGAAACTCTCGACAACGTGCATCAGGCATTGCGCGAGTTGTCCACCGTGGTCACGAGGACACACTTGTCCATGCCGACCGGAATGCAGCCACTGTGGGGACCCGACACGACGCGGAGGTTGCCGTGACCGACGGTCTTGGCCCAAGCGGCTCAGCGGTCACCCGGTATCAGGTGACGCACCGCACCCTGTACCAATACTCCGACGACGTCACAAGCTCCTATGGCCGTGGCTATCTCACGCCACGTGACACCGATTGGCAACGTTGCGAATCAAACGAGCTGATCGTCGAGCCGGAACCCTCGGACAGTTCCACCGGTAGAGACCTCTACGGGAACCTCAGTTCGTACTTCCACGTCACCACGCCACACCGCGAGCTGAGCGTGACGGCCCGCTCCATCGTCGACGTCAGTGCCCCGTCACCACCCGGCGCGGGGTGGGCGCAGGCATGGGAGCTGGCCCGTCCGGCCTATGCGGAATCGTCGGGGGCGGGAGCGCTGGCCACCGAGTTCGTGCTGGATTTGGTGCCTCCGGAGATTACCGACGACGTAGAGGCCTACGCCGCAGTGAGTTTCACAGCAGGACGGCCGCTCGGGGAGGCCGTCGTGGATCTGATGGGCCGGATCTATCGCGATTTCCAGTACCGGTCGGGATCGACCACCATTTCCACCAAGGTCAGCGAGGTGCTGGCCGCGGGGGAAGGCGTCTGCCAGGATTTCGCGCGCATGGCGGTCACGGCGCTGCGCACGCAGGGGCTCGCGGCACGTTACGTCTCCGGCTATCTGGCGACGAACCCGCCGCCGGGACAGCCCCGCCTCGTCGGTGCCGACGCCACCCATGCCTGGGCGGCGGTGTGGGTTCCGCCCGACGGATGGGTCGCGTTCGACCCGACGAATGACACCGTCGCCGACGAGCGGTACGTCACCGTCGCGTGGGGTCGCGATTACGCCGATGTACCGCCGCTGCGCGGCATCATCTACACCGACTCCGAAAGCAGCACGATCAAAGTGTCGGTGGACGTCGCACCGTGTGAGGAGAGCCCAGCGCATGCGTGACTTCATCTGCCCGCAGTGTGGTCAGCATCTGGCATTCGAAAATTCGGTGTGCCTGTCCTGTGGCAGTCACGTCGGGTTTTCGCTTCAGGACAAGGCGCTGTTGGTGATCGCCAACGACGACGGACCCGGGTTCGTCGACTCCGATGATCACCGCCTGTGTGCGAACCTTCATGTGGCCGAATGCAATTGGCTGGTGTACGGCACGGCTTCGGGCGCGCTATGCGCATCCTGTGAGCTCACACGCACCCGGCCCAACGACTCTGACAGCACGGCCCTGCCTGCGTTCGCGGAGGCGGAGAAGGCCAAGCGCCGGCTCATCGCCGAACTCGCAGAGCTGCGGCTACCGGTGACGGGGCGTGATGTCGATACCGAGTTCGGGCTGGCCTTCGATCTGCTCTCCAGCGAGCAGGAACCGGTAATGACGGGACATCACAACGGGGTGATCACCCTGGATCTCGCCGAGGGTGATGACGTGCATCGCGAGCAGCTTCGCATCTCCATGGATGAGCCGTATCGCACCCTGCTCGGACATTTCCGTCACGAGATCGGGCATTACTTCTACTACCGGCTCGTCGGGGTTTCTGCGGACTATGTCGAGAGATTCCGTGCACTGTTCGGTGATGCGGATGCCGACTACCAGGCCGCATTGGATCGCCACTATCAGCAAGGCGTGCCCGAGGGGTGGGAGGCCAATTTTGTCTCCTCCTATGCCACCATGCATCCCGCCGAGGACTGGGCGGAGACCTTCGCGCACTATCTGCATATCCGCGACACGTTGGACACCGCAGCTTCCTTCGCGCTGGCGCCGGCGGGCGGCACCTTCGATCGCCGGGTTCTAGGTCCCAGCGGATTCGACACCATCATCGAGATGTGGCTGCCGCTGGCGTGGTCGCTCAACATGGTCAACCGCTCCATGGGGCGCGATGACCTGTACCCCTTCGTGCTGCCCGGTCCGGTGCTGGAGAAGATGCGGCTGATCCACGAGGTTGTCGTGGCGGCGGGGGATGCTGCCGCTTAACTACCCGCCAGGGGTGGCAAATACGAAGAGTGCCATGAACGCCACGTTGATGAAAAAGGTGGCTTCCACGAGGCTCACGGTAATGAAAAATGGTGTAAACAAACGGTTCTGAGATTCGGGCTGGCGCGCCACCCCGGCAATGAGCTGTGCACCAGCCATGCCGTCACCAATACCGGCGCCGATCGCGCCGCCGGCGAGCGTTATCGCTCCGGCCAGTAGCGCGTTGCCCATGAGTAGATCAGTAGCCATGATGTGCACCTTTCATCGTTGTGGCGTCCAACATCGCAGCGATGATCTTCACCGCTGGCCCTATACCGTCCTCATCGTTAATCAGTCGCGAGAGGCGTTGGGCTTCTTGGCGATACCGTGATTCAGTGATCGCTTGTGTAATCGATGCCGACAGCTCCTCGGCGCGAAGCGACACGCGCGGTAGCGGAGTGGTGGCTGCACCGGCTTGAGACAGGCGGGCGGCCCAGAAGGGTTGGTCCATGATGCCGGGCACGGGAACTGAGGGGACACCGGCGCGCAGCGCAGCCGCGGCCGTACCGGCGCCACAGTGGTGGACGACAGCGGCCATCCGTGGAAACAGCCAGGAGTGCGGAAGATCGTCCATGGTGAGGACGTCATCGCTCAGACCGGCAAGTCCGGCCCATCCGCGTTGCACGACCGCTCGGACCCCAGCGGTATGTGTCGCGGTGGCAATGATCTCCGAGAGTTCGGGCCCCCGGGACGTGGCAGTACTACCGAAACCGAAAAACACGGGTGCGGGTCCGTTCTTCAGAAATTCGTCCAGCTCTGTTGGCGGTAGCCAGGTTTCGTCAGGGGCGGGCCACCAGTAGCCGGTTTGGTGCCAGTGCGCGCGCCAATCACGGGGACGTGTGACGACATGCCGGCTATATCCGTGCACGATGGGCCAGCTGTTGGCGCGGGCCCCGTGATATCGACGCAGCGACGCCGGGGCCAGTCCGAGGTGGCGGCGCAGATCGTTGATGACTGGGGTGTAGATCCGTTCACCCGACTGGGCAAGACGCCATATCAACCGATTGCCGTACCCACCGAACGAGCGGGTGGTGAGTGGTGGGGGTGCAAATTCGGCAGTGGGGCAAGCTGGTTGGAGTGCGAGCCCTGCACTGGGTATGCCCAGGGCCTCGGCGACGTGATACCCGAGCAGGGTGCCCACCGGGCCCTCTGCCAACAGGAGATCGGCGTCGTGTGCGGTGCTGGCCATCGCCTCGCCGACGCCCACAAGTCCGGCGCGCATCTCGGCGAGAGCCGCACCCGAGGGGCGCATCCGGTCGCCGTCCACGAGCGCCTGACCATGTTGGGAGTCTCGCGTTGCTGTCTCGGTATCGCCGGGCAACGGTCGAAATTCCAGGCCGGAGGCGCGCACCAGCTGTGCATAGGGATGTTGCGCGGCGATGACCACATGCGCAGACAGGCTGTCGCGCAGCCGAGTTCCCAGCCCGGTCAGCGGTGCGACATCTCCGCGGGTGCCATACGCGGAGATCACGATCGTCGTCATCGCGCTGCACCGACGGCTTTGGTGAACATGTCGACCAGTTGCTCCCCATATCCGATCGCGTCGTAGTTCACGTCGCGGCCCAGCTCCCATACGGCGCCATCCAGTGCGGCTCGTAAGGCGTTCTTCATGAACCGGGGTGACACTCGCTGGAACTCGCCGGTCGCGATGCCGTCGACGAAGATCGCCTCGGGGTCCATGGCGGCGAACTCGGCAGGCGGCGCTGTGCCGGACGCTGCCTGGTCGAACCGGAGGCCGTCGGCGCTGCGATAACCGGTGATGATCTCCAACAGGGCTATCGCGGCCACCCGATTGCTCACGATGAACGCGATGTTGGCTCTGATGTAGGCGGCGAGGCGTGCGGTCGCGGTGGACTCTGCGTGTACGGCGGGCACGATTGCGGTGGCTGCCCGGGTGAAGACCTCAACCATCACGGATTCGATGACCTCGGTTTTCGACGTGAAGTGGTAGAGCACCGCGCTCTTGGCCACCCCCACGTGTTCGGCGATTTTCGCCAGCGAAGCCTGCGGATAGCCGGCACCGGCGAGCACCTCGATGGCCCCGGCCACTATCTGTGCTCGTCGGGCCCGTTCTGTGAACGTCAACGTCTCTTCAGACCGCATGGTCTTAAATTAGACCGATCGGTCAGAACGTGCAAGGGTGGTACCCGCCGCGTTGATCGGCAAATGCGTGGAGGTGAATACCGGGAGGAATGTGTGCCGCCCCACAGTCTTATAAAGACGAGGTAAGGTGAGGCGGTAATGACGACACTATTGGCAGACCCCGTCGCGCAGGTTATCGCCACAGCCGAGGAGTTGCTCTCCAAGCGCGCGGGGGCAACCGTCACGTTGGCTGAACCCGAGGATCTCGGTGGCAGCGGGCCTGCGATCGTCCTTCGGGTCCGTGCGGTGCAGAACCCTTTCGCGTTGCCCAAGTCGATGGTGATCAAGCAGGTCCCCGAAGGCGGATCCGAGGCCGCCGTGCTCCGCGAGGTTGTGTCGTATCAGTTCGCAAACTCCTTGACGGCCAAGCATCGGCCCGGCCCCGAGCTGGTTGCCTACTCGATTGCCAAACGGCTCATCGTGCTTACCGATCTGGGTTCCGCGCCGACCATGTCAGAGCTGTTGGCAGAGCGTAATCGTGCCGCGATCAACCATGCGCTGATGGCGTGGGCGCAAGCCCTGGGGCGGATGCACGTAGCCACCGTGGGGCGTGAAGGTGACTTTGCTGCGCTGCTCAGGCGCATCGATGTGAAGAAGACCGATGTCGACCCGTCGCAGCAGCGCATCGGCGGGGCGGAGACCATCGACCCACTGCAGCAGATCCTGAGAAGCGAGTACGCCCTCGAGGTGCCGCCTGCACTGATTTCTCGTTTACAGCAAACAGCTGAGCTTTTCGGAAAGGGCGGCGTTCGCGCCTTCAGTCCCTCCGAGGTCGCCCCCGACAATATCCTCGTCACCGAACATGGTGTCCGGATTCTTGACTACGAATGGGGCGGATTCCGCGACATCGTGCTGGACATCGCCCACGCACTCACCGTCTACCCGGAGTTTCTCGGTGCCGCCGAGCGTGAGGAAGTCGCTGAGCTCGATGATGCGATGACCGAAGCGTGGCGCTCCGATGTGGTGTCGATCGCCCCCGGGCTGGCCGACGACGAGACGCTTGCGCGGCGCGTCCTGGATGCGCGACTGATGTGGGTGTGGCTCGCCACGCACGAATACTTCACCATCGACGTCGATCTCGACGACGACACTGTGGCTTTCGGGAATCCTGCGCCCAGCCATGCCGCGCTGCTGGGGCGATGGGTAGCGCTACATGCGGCCGCTGAGCGTGTGGGCGACCCCGTTGTCGCCGGTCATGCCACCGACGTCATCGCGGCGCTGCGCGGCGAATCTCTCATGGAGGACTGAGTTCTCAGGGCCTCTGCATGGAGGTAGCGGATATGCCATGTCTTGCTGGGTGAGTCGAGGATTGTTATTTTCTGCGGATGCATAGTCGGCGGGGTTTAGGCATATCCCATTTTGGCGTGCTTGCGCGCCGGTCGAGAAACGCAGAAATCAAAACCGCTGTCGATGGAGTGTTCGCTGTTGCGCCGGCAGGCACATCCTCGCTGATGACGCTCGTCGAGACGTGGGGCCTGCAGCGCGGCAGACCAATTGCGATCGAGGACGGGCGGTTGCCGGTCGGGGTTTTTGGGCAGTGGTTATCTTTCCCGGACCGGGACGTGCTGAAGGTCCGATCAGAGGAGTTGTCGCGAGAGCGGACCATTGCTCATGAACTCGGTCATATGGTCCTAGGTCACCGTGGGCAGGCGATCACCGAGTACGCGACAGCGCACATGGAGGCTGCCTCGATAGATCTGGTGGCCTTCATGCTGCAGCGATCGTGTGACGAAACCCGCGCGTGGCCCGATGAGGAAATCGATGCCGAACGTTTCGCGGGTCTGGTTTTACGCCGTCTGGAACGAGCAGGTGCGGCCGGGGAGCCCTCGTCTCGGCGTCGCATTGACGACATATTCTGCTGAATGGTTCTGGCGCTTGGCTATTGAACTGGGCGCCTCGGCATAAATGCATCGGCGAGGACCTGGATCCACTCGGTGTTCGTCAGCTGTGGTGGCGCGTGAAGCCATACGGTGCTCATGCCTAATGGCGATTGTCCATGGATCCAATCAATAACTGCCTGAATATGTTTCGTGCGATTTTCAGGCGGTGAAGAAGCTTCACGTGGCAGATCGCGGTACTGCGCGAGTAGGCTTAGTCCATCCTGAATTTGGCCAATCCATTCCGGTGGCACCGCCGTCAGGCCTACCCGGAACTGCCGGGGCGGAGCCAGCCCGGGGAACAGTTCGATCAATGCATCACGTAAGGGCTGAAGTCGGCGCAGGGTGTGGCGCACCTGGCGGCGTAGCGCCGCGGGGGGCCACGTCAAGGCCGAAATGGCAAGTACCGCACCTGCCGTGATGGCGCTCGTCTGCACGGTTAGCCCACACCATGTCGGAGGTGAATATCCATTCCACTGGAAAAGCTCGGCGCAGATTCCGCGAGTTACGACCGCAATCGCGACCGCACCGCCGGCCGCTCCGAGCAAGCCCAGGCCTTGGCCGGCCGGCGTGTGGTCCATCCGTCGCATCGCGAGCAGGGCGAGATGGGCTAACACGGCCGCGGCAAAGATGTGGCCGATAAGGGTGGCTGCTAAAAGGCTGAGTGAGTCGCGGCGTGGCTCAGTCAGGTAGGTGAAGAAGTCACTCCCTCCCGGTGTTGATACCGTCGAAACGGTCAACGCTGCAACGGCTACGAACGTAATCGTCGCTCCCGCAACGAGTCTCTGGATCTTCTTCCGACGGATCGGGCGATCGGCCTGACCGCATGCCTCAACCACAAGCACCCAGGCGCTCGCCGACGCCACGACACCGATTCCTCCCGCGGCGTGAAAGGCCTGTGCTTGCGGCGATAACGCCGCCCATATTGGTTCGATATCGCACAGCGCCCACGGCCATATGGACACTGCAAAAATCGCACTTGCCGCTAACGCGAGCGATGGTCTACCTGTCCACCATCGCCACCCGCGGTACAGAACAGCTGGTGCGGCAAAGGCAAGGACCAGAAGCTCCACCGCTTGGCAGTGATCCCAAAACCAACGCGCAGCCATCTCGTGCACTATGAATCAGCAAATGAAGAATGTCCACCGAAAGTTGCCTTTGAACGGTGTACGCCGCACGACTTGCTGGTGCTCTCCGCCGTGCGCCCGCCGGTCCTGGTCACGGTCTAATCACGCGGGCGAGTCGTAACGCACTGGGATCTCGACGCGTTCCTACGATCGCCGGGTGGCTGATCGCTATGGCACCGACATCTTGTCCAACAACCCGCACGCTCCGCGGCGTCCGCAATCCACCGAGGTCGCGGCGATAAAGGGCTTGGTCGTGGAGGATGCCCAGACGGGTTTTGTGGGGGCGGTGGTGCGCATCGAGTACGGCCGGATGGATTTGGAGGACCGGCACGGGCGTGTGCGCGGCTTCCCGGTGGGTCCCGGATATCTCATCGACGGTAAGCCGGTGATTCTCAAGGAGCCGTTGCGGCACACTCCCACCAAGGCGACCCGGAGCGCGTCGGGATCGGTTGCGGTTCACGGGCTCAAGGCGCGCACGGCGTTGGCCAGCCGGATCTACGTCGAGGGTCGTCACGACGCCGAGCTCGTCGAACAGGTGTGGGGTCATGACTTGCGCGTTGAAGGCGTGGTCGTCGAATACCTCGGCGGGGTGGATGACTTGGCCGCCATCGTGAAGGAATTCCAGCCGGGGCCGGGCCGTCGACTCGGCGTTCTGGTCGACCACCTCGTGAAGGGGTCGAAGGAGTCACGTATCGCCGAAACGGTACAAAAGGGTCCCTATGGCGAGCACACCCTGGTGGTGGGGCATCCGTTCGTCGACATCTGGCAGGCGGTCAAGCCCGCGCGGATCGGACTGCATGCCTGGCCCAGCGTGCCGCGGGACATCGAGTGGAAACACGGCATCTGCCAGGCGCTTGGCTGGCCGCACGGCAGCCAGACCGAGATCGCCGAGGCATGGCGGCGGATCCGCGGCAAGGTGCGCACCTGGACCGACCTGGAGCCGGCCCTGATCGGCCGTGTTGAGGAGCTGATCGATTTCGTGACCCAACCGGCGGGCTGAACCCGTCGGCCCGACGTGGTAAGCCTGAGACGTGTCAGACAGCCTGTTCGACGTGCCCGGGGGCGCTTTCGAGTCGGCCCCGGCGGACGCCGGGGTGCCGCCCAACGCGCCCCTGGCTGTCCGAATGCGTCCCGCCACGCTCGATGAAGTGGTGGGGCAGGGGCACCTGCTCAAACAGGGTTCGCCGTTGCGCCGCCTTGTCGACGGCTCGGGTGCGGCCTCGGTCATCCTGTACGGACCTCCGGGCACGGGGAAAACCACTCTCGCATCCTTGATTTCGGGTGCCACCGGGCGCCGGTTCGAGGCGTTGTCCGCTTTGTCCGCCGGCGTCAAAGAGGTGCGGGCCGTCATCGATGATGCACGCCGCGCGGCCGTTCACGGCCGCCAGACGGTGCTCTTCATCGACGAGGTGCACCGGTTCTCCAAGACGCAACAAGACGCTCTGCTTGCGGCCGTGGAGAACCGGGTGGTGCTGTTGGTGGCCGCTACCACCGAGAATCCCTCCTTCTCCGTGGTGGCGCCGCTGCTGTCGCGCTCGCTGATCCTTCAGCTGCAGCCATTGGGCGACAACGATATTCGGGAAGTGCTTACGCGTGCGATCGCCGATGAACGTGGACTCGGCGGCGTGGTGGCCGTCGATCCCGAGGCGCTGAGTCTGCTGGCGCAACTCGCCGCGGGCGACGCACGACGCGCGCTGACTGCGCTGGAGGTCGCCGCGGAGACCGCGGGAGGAGCGGGCGGCACCGTGACCGTCGAGGTGGTAGAGCAGTCGGTGGACCGCGCTGCCGTGCGCTACGACCGCGACGGCGATCAGCATTACGACGTGGTGAGTGCCTTCATCAAATCCATCCGCGGGTCAGACGTGGATGCCGCGCTGCACTATCTGGCGCGGATGCTGATCGCGGGGGAGGACCCACGCTTTATCGCCCGGCGACTGATGATCCTGGCCAGCGAGGACGTCGGGATGGCCGATCCCACCGCATTGCCGGTGGCGGTGGCGGCGGCCCAGACGGTCCAGCTGATCGGGATGCCGGAGGCGCAGCTGACATTGACTCACGCCACCATTCACCTCGCAACCGCGCCCAAGTCGGGTGCGGTGCCCGCGGCGCTGGGGGCGGCTATGGGTGACATCCGCGCGGGCAAGGCCGGGCTGGTGCCGCCTCATCTGCGTGACGGCCATTACAGCGGGGCGGCCAAACTCGGCAACGCCGTCGGCTACGTGTACCCGCATAACGACCGCGACGGGGTGGTGGCACAGCAGTATCCGCCCGATGAGTTGGTCGGCACCGATTACTACCAGCCCACCGATCACGGCACCGAGCGTGACATCGGATCGCGGCTGGACAAGCTGCGCGCCATCATCCGGCGTGGGCTGAAAAGGCCCTGAGTTCTGATCGAGTGTGCGGATTCTGTCGGTTCTGGCCAGAAAACCGACACAAATCGCACACTCGGCATACTGAACGGCATGGCGTTACGTATGCGGGTGGCCGCGGGCGGACTACTGGCATCGCTCGCTGTGATGGCAGCGCCCGCCGTGGCGTGGGCAGACCCGGAACCCGAACCGGGCCCCGAGCCAATCCTCGAAGATCCAGGCCCGCCGCCACCCACACCGGTTGACCCATGGGTGGAGCAGTACGGCCGCGACGTGGGCGCGGGCGCCGCCGGTAATGCCGCCGAGGCAGGAGCCGGCATCCTGTTGAGCCCGTTCCTGGGACCGTTCACCGGGCTGGCAACCGCGCCGATCGGCGGAGCCGTCGACAGCTCGATCCGCGACGCTCCGTACGGCTAGAGCCGGACCGCGATTGCTGTGAGGCAAGCCGGAGCCCGTCTGTCCATGTGAAGGGACTGTTTGCGGTTAGCTCGGTGAATTGTGACGGAGCAGATACCTGGTGGCGGCCCCTGGTGACCTTGGCGTATACCGGCGGTAGGTGGACACACCGGTAGGGTGGTCCGGTCAGATTCCCCAGCTACACGCAAGGACGACATGCAGACACACGAGATCCGGAAGCGATTCCTGGACCACTTCGTGAAGGCCGGTCACACCGAGGTACCGAGCGCTTCGGTGATCCTCGACGACCCCAACCTGCTGTTCGTCAACGCCGGCATGGTCCAGTTCGTGCCGTTCTTCCTGGGGCAGCGCACGCCGCCGTACAACACGGCCACCAGTGTCCAGAAGTGCATTCGCACCCCGGACATCGATGAGGTGGGCATCACCACCCGTCACAACACGTTCTTCCAGATGGCCGGGAACTTCTCCTTCGGCGACTACTTCAAGAGCGAGGCGATCCGGCTTGCCTGGACGCTGTTGACCAACCCACTGTCCGAAGGTGGTTACGGCTTCGACCCGGAGAGGCTGTGGGCCACCGTCTATCTCGACGACGACGAGGCCATCGGGCTGTGGCAGGACATCGCCGGGCTGCCGCTGGACCGGATCCAGCGCCGCGGCATGGCCGACAACTACTGGTCCATGGGCATCCCCGGCCCCTGCGGTCCGTGCTCAGAGATCTACTACGACCGCGGCCCCGAGTACGGCATCGAAGGCGGCCCGGAGGCCAACGAGGACCGCTACATCGAGATCTGGAATCTCGTGTTCATGCAGAACGAGCGCGGCGAGGGAACCTCCAAGACCGACTTCGAGATACTCGGCCCGCTGCCGCGCCAGAACATCGACACCGGCATGGGTGTCGAGCGCATCGCGTGTCTGCTGCAGGGTGTCGACAACGTCTACGAGACCGACCTGGTGCGCCCGGTCATCGACTGTGTGGCAGCGGTTGCCCCGCGCGGGTACGGGCAGGGCAGTCATGAGGACGACGTGCGCTACCGCGTCATCGGCGACCACGCCCGCACGGCGGCGATCATCATCGGCGACGGGGTCAGCCCCGGCAATGAAGGCCGCGGCTATGTGCTGCGCCGCCTGCTGCGCCGGATCATCCGCTCCACCAAGTTGCTTGGCGTCGAAAAGCCCATGATGGGTGAGCTGATGGCCGTGGTGCGTGACGAGATGGGCCCCTCGTACCCCGAGCTGGTAACCGACTTCGAACGCATCAGCAGAATCGCCGTTGCCGAGGAGACCGCGTTCAACCGGACCCTGGCCTCCGGTTCGAAGCTGTTCGAGGATGCCGCGGACAAGACGAAAACGGCAGGAAAAAGCACGCTTTCGGGTAGCGACGCGTTCACCCTGCACGACACCTACGGATTCCCCATCGAGCTCACCCTCGAAATGGCCGCCGAGGCCGGGCTTTCGGTGGACGAGAACGGCTTCCGTGAGCTGATGAACGAGCAGCGGCAGCGTGCCAAGGCCGATGCCGCCGCACGCAAGCATGCCCACGCGGACCTGACGGCATACCGCGAACTCGTGGACGCGGGCCCCACGGAATTCACCGGGTTCGACGAATTGGATTCGCAGGCCACGATTCTGGGCATCTTTGTCGACGGCGCCCGGGTGCCGGTCGCCTCGGCGGGCGCCGAGGCGGAAATCGTATTGGACCGCACCCCGCTCTACGCGGAATCGGGTGGCCAGATCGCCGACGTCGGATCCATTCGCGGCGACGGGACCAACGCAACATCGCAGGCGAAGGTCTCCGATGTTCAGAAGATCGCCAAAACCCTCTTCGTGCACAAGGTCACGGTGGAATCCGGTGAGTTCGTCGAGGGTGATCAGGTGGTGGCCTCGGTGGATCCGCAGTGGCGCCACGGCGCCACTCAGGGCCACTCGGGCACGCACATGGTGCACGCCGCGCTGCGGCAAGTACTGGGGCCCAATGCCGTTCAGGCGGGCTCGCTGAACCGGCCCGGATACCTGCGTTTCGACTTCAGCTGGCAGGGAGCGCTCTCGGAGGCGCAGCGGCAAGAGGTCGAGGACGTCGCCAACAAGGCGGTCGAGGCCAACTACCCCGTCAACACCTTCATCACCGATCTGGACAAGGCCAAGGCCATGGGCGCGATGGCGCTGTTCGGTGAGAACTACGGGGACAACGTGCGCGTTGTCGACATCGGCGGCCCGTTCTCGCTCGAATTGTGCGGTGGCACGCACGTGGCCAGCTCCTCCCAGATCGGACCCGTGACGCTGCTGGGAGAGTCTTCGGTGGGCTCGGGTGTGCGCCGGGTGGAGGCCTATGTCGGCCTGGACGCGTTCCGGTACCTCTCGAAGGAACGTGCCTTGATGGCTGCGCTGTCCTCAAGCCTGAAGGTGCCCTCCGAGGAGGTTCCCGGCCGGGTCGCCACTTTGGTGGAGCGCCTGAAGGTGGCCGAAAAGGAGCTGGAGCAAACACGTTTGGCCTCGGTGAAGGCCTCCATCTCGACATTGGTGGACAACGCGGAACGCCTGAGCACGTCGGCCGGCACCGTCACCGTGGTGGCGCATCGGCTGCCCGACGGCACCGGCGCCGGTGACCTGCGCAGCCTGATCGGAGACATTCGGGGTCGGCTCGGCAGTGACCCCGCGGTGGTCGCGCTGATCGCGGCGGGCGAGGGCTCGGTGCCCTTCGTGGTGTCGGTCAACCAGGCCGCACAAGACGCGGGGCTGCGTGCCAACGACCTCGTGGGTGCCATCGGATCGGCCGTGGACGGTCGAGGCGGCGGTAAGTCCGACACGGCACAGGGTTCCGGTAAGGACCCCTCCGGTATTGACGCGGCACTGCGGTCGCTGCGTGAACAGATCCGCCAGGCCTGAACCGAGTGCCCGATAGCGAAGCTCCTGCCCCTGATCGTCCAGGCCCGGATGATCCGGGCCGAGGCCGTCGTCTCGGCGTGGATGTAGGCACCGTCAGAATCGGGGTCGCATCGTGCGACCCCGACGGAATTCTTGCCACCCCGGTCGAAACGATCGCGCGGGATAACAAGGAAGACAGTGATTTTCGCCGAATCGTGGAATTGGTCGAGGAGCTGAGCGTGGTAGAGGTCGTTGTCGGCCTGCCACGTAACCTGCGCGAAGGTACGGGGGCCTCGGCGCGCGATGCCGCCGGGTTCGCCCGCGAGCTGAGTGAGCGAATCGCGCCCGTGCCGGTGCGCTTAGTAGACGAGCGTTTCACTACTACTACCGCCCAGCGTTCCCTGCGTGAGGCAGGAGTACGGTCTCGTCAGCAGCGCGGCATCATCGACCAGGCGGCAGCGGTGGCCATTCTGCAGGATTGGCTTGAGCAGCGTCGCCGGTGCGGCAGTGAAGGGGGCACGCGTTGAGCGACTGGCGCGATTGGGACGATCGCCAGGAGCCCGACGACGACTGGGGAGGCGGTCGCCGGGCCGTCCCGGTGGCGGTGGGTCCGCGTCCTCGCGAGACCCGTCGCGAACGGGCGCGCCGCAGGGCTGCGGCGCGGCGTCGCCGTAACGCCGGACTGGCGGGTCTCGCGCTGGTTGTCATCATCACCGTCGCCGCCGTTGTCGGCGGAGCCAAGCTGTGGGACAGCCTCTTCGGTGCCGACGCCCCGGTCACCGATTACTCGGGCTCCGGAGTCAAGGACTTCGTGTTCGAGGTGCATCGCGGCGACACCACCAAGGTCATCGGACAGCGGCTGAAGGACGAGGGAGTGGTGGCCACTCCGAGTGCGTTCACCGATGCCGCGCAAGGCAATCAGGCCATCGCCGCGATCCAGCCCGGCTTCTACAAGCTGCGCACCAAGATTCCCGGCAAGGACGCCGTCGCGCGTCTGGCCGAACAAGACAACCGCGTCGGTCTGCTCGTCATCCCGGAGGGCCGTCAGCTCGATGACGTCTCCGCGGTGGCCAATGGCGCGGTTACCGAGGGCATCTTCACCCTCATCGCGCGTGCTTCGTGTGTGGATCTGGACGGGGACAAGCATTGCGTGGCCGCTTCGGACTTGCGGCAGGCCGCCACGACGGCATCGCAGGCCGAGCTGTCGGTCCCGCAGTGGGCGTCCAACGGAGTGAACGCCGTGCGTGACGACCACCGCCGCATCGAGGGACTGATCGCCGCCGGGCGATGGGACTTCGATCCGATGGCCGAGCCGGAGCAGATTCTGGCCTCCCTCATCCGCGAGAGCAGCGACCAGTATCAGCAGCTGGGGTTGCTGCAGGCCGATGCGGCCGGATTGTCGCCCTATGAAGTGCTGGTGGTGGCCTCGCTGCTGCAGCGAGAGGCCAAGCCGCGTGACTTCGCGAAGGTGGCGCGGGTGGTCTACAACCGGCTGGCCAAGCATCAGAAGCTGGAATTCGACTCCACGGTGAACTACCCGTTGGACCGCCAGGAAGTCGCGACCACCGATGACGACCGCGAACGCAAGACACTCTGGAATACCTATGTGTCGCAGGGGCTTCCGGCTACCCCGATTTCTTCGCCGAGCCCCGAGGCGCTTCAGGCGGCCGAGCATCCGGAGCCGGGGGACTGGCTGTACTTCGTCACGATCGACGCCGAGGGCACCACGTTGTTCACCGCCGACTACAACGAGCATTTGGCCAACATCGAGCTGGCCAAGAAGAACGGCATTCTGGACAGTGCGCGATGAGCCTCCCGGGCGTAGAGCATGAGCGCGGCTGAGGTTCGCCGCGCCGCGGTGCTCGGCTCACCGATAGGGCATTCACGCTCACCCGATCTACACCTGGCCGCCTATCGCGCGCTGGGGCTCACGGGCTGGACGTACGAACGCATCGAGTGCACGGCTGAGCAGCTGCCCGATGTGGTGGGCGGTGCCGGGCCCGATTGGGTGGGTTTCTCGGTGACGATGCCCGGCAAGTTCGCCGCCTTGGAATCGGCGTCGAGCTGCACCGAACGTGCGCGGCTGATCGGTGCCGCCAACACCCTGGTGCGTACCGATGACGGTTGGCATGGCGACAACACCGACGTCGATGGCGTATCCGGAGCACTGCGCGGTGCGGGAATCGAACCCGCGGAGCGTGCGGCGGTGATCGTCGGCGCCGGCGGTACCGCGCGGCCGGCCATCGTGGCGCTGGCGGCAATGGGTATCACGTCCCTGACGGTGGTGGCTCGGGATGCGACCCGGGCGCACGGAGCTCTGGAGCTGGCGCAGCGAGTGGGCCTGCCGGCCTCGGTGATTGGTTTCGGGGACGCCGCGCTGTCCTCGGTGTGCGCATCGTCCGGCGTGCTGGTGAGCACCGTGCCCGCGGAGGCGGCGGCACCCTATTCGGATTCCCTGGCTGCGGCTCCGGCGATTCTCGACGTTATCTATCACCCTTGGCCCACCGAGCTGGCGGCTAAGGCACACGATCGGGGATCGGCGGTCGTCGGCGGTTTGGAGATGCTGCTCAATCAGGCGTTCACCCAGGTAGAGCTGTTCACCGGGCAGCCCGCACCACGTGCGGCGATGGCCTCCGCCCTGCGCTGAGCACCCGATAACCCGGCGCTGGCGGCCGCTGGCCGCCAGGCAGATTCAGCCTCACGAGTAGAGGCGACCTGCGCGAATGAAATTTATGGGACTTTTGGTCCCATCAGATGTTGCATGGGATGCCGCGTCCCAGTAAATTGGTAGGTAATTCGAGGAGGAAGCAATGCCGCTTTACACCGTCCCCGGGCCGAGCGATTTCGACGCGGAGTACCTGCAGACACTGCACACGCTGTCCGAAGGTTCGGTGCGTCTGCACTTCGATCCCTTCACGGACATCGACTGGGATGCGCCCGATTACCAGATCGACCGCAACGACCCCCGCTGGGTGCTGAACCCGGAGCTGGACACCCTCGGCGCCACCCAGTGGTACCGGGATCTGCCCCTCGACCGTCAGATCGAGATCGGCCGCTGGCGGCTGGCCAACAGCGTCAAGGTCGGACTCGCTTTCGAGAGCATCCTGATCCGCGGCATGATGCAGTACCTCATGAAGCTGCCGAACGGCTCGCCGGAGTTCCGCTACTGCCTCCACGAGATGACCGAGGAGTGCAACCACATCCAGATGTTCCAGGAACTCGTCAACCGCATCGGTGACGATGTCCCGGGCATGCGCAAGTGGTTCCGCAGGCTCTCGCCGATTATCGGCGTAGCGGGCGGCTGGGCGCATGTGGTCCTCTTCATCGGCATCCTCGGCGGCGAAGAGCCCATCGACCACTACCAGAAGTCGTTGATCCGCAAGGACGTCGACCTGCCTCCCGCCGTCCGGCGCACCATGGAAATCCACGTGGCCGAAGAGGCGCGGCACATCTCCTTCGCCGGTGAGTTCCTGCGCGTACATATGCCGCTGATGAGTGCGCGCAAGCGCGCACTGTGCACCCTGCTGTTCCCGGTCGTCATGAAGCTGCTGGCGAACGAGATCATGATTCCGCCACGGAGCTTCGCCGCCGAGTTCGGCATCCCGCGTGAGGTTTTCAAGCAGGCCTTCTGGCGCAGCGAGCATGCGCGTCACACCCTTGCCGAGTATTTCGGAGACATGCGCAAGCTCACCGAGGACATCGGAATGCGGCCGTGGTGGGTGCGCCCGCTGTGGAAGGTGCTGCACATCGACGGGCGTCCGTCGCGGTACCGCAGCGAGCCCGACCGCTCGCCCGCGGGCACGCCGCTAGCGGTTGGCGCCTGACAATTCGGCGATAGCCGCCATCAGCTCGGTCTGCGGGTCCAGGGACACGCCCATCGAACGCCCGGCCCCGTCCAGCACGTACCAGACGTAGTTTGCCAGATCCTCGACGATCTCGGTGCGGCTGCGCACGGGGTCGGTTTCCCGCAACCATCGGGAGAGGGTTCCTTCGACCATCGTCACCACCGCGTAAGTGACCGATTCGAAGGGGCTGTAGTCGATTCCGAGTAACTCGGTGATCGGGATCAGGACCCCCCGGACACGCTGCTCCATGCGCACCTTGACCGTACTGACCGCATCGACGGCGGGATCCTCGTCGGTGGTGCCGGAGCCCATGAACTCATAGCGATGGGGGTAATCGGTCATCCAATCCAGCACCGCCCGAATGGTTCTGGTGGCAATGTCGTTGATGGAACCTCTGGTGACATCGAGCTGCGACGAAATTGTCGTATCGAAGTCCTCCATCAGATACGAACGAATGCGCCGATCGAGGTCCTCGCGTCCCTCGAACTGCCGGTACACCACAGACTTGGCCAGCTCGGCCCGCTTGGCGATCGACTGCACGGGAATCTCGGTGCCGGGCGGCGTTTCATCGAGCAGCGCGACGGCCGACTCCACGATGCGGGTCTGGCGGGCGGAGTTGTGCCGTTCCCAACGTGCCTCGTGCCCAGTGAGTGAGCGTTCCTTGGCATTGGTATCCGGCACCGCCCGATTCTATCGACCCACTTCCGGCTTGGATGCCACACAGAAGATTCGGCGGAATCCGAAGGGAGTCACCTCGCCGGAGCGCGGATAAGCCTGGCGCAGCAGCCCGGCGTACTCCGACTCGAACTCGGCGAATTCGTCGACCGACAGTGCCGACACCACGGGCCTCAGCCCGGTGCCATGCACCCATCGCAGCACCGGATCCTCGCCTGCCAGCAGGTGCACGTATGTCGTTTCCCAGGCGTCCGGAACCAAGCCGGCGGAAATGGCCAGGCGCGCATAACCTTCGGCTCCGTCCGTGCTCTCGGTTCCGCGCAGCACACCGTCCAATCGCGATAGCCAGCGTGGCGATTCGGCCACCTGGCGCATCAGCGCATGCGAGGGTGCTCCGAAGTTGCCCGGAACCTGAAAGGCCAGATATCCACCCGGATTGAGCTGCCCGGCCCATGCGGAGATGAGCTCGCGGTGCTGTGGAAGCCATTGCAAGGCCGCATTGGTGAACAGTACGTCCACGCCGTCGGCCCGGAAGTCCGCGATATCGCCTTGCTCCAGACGCAGATTGGCGGGCAGGTCAGCGGGTGCGGTGGCCAGCAGCTCGGCGGAGGAATCCAGTCCCAGCACCGATGCGCCGGGCCACCGGCGGGCCAATTCGACGGTCAAGATTCCACTGGCGCAACCCAAGTCAACGACAGTGCGCGGAGTCGAGGCTGGTATCCGGGACAGCAATTCGTAGAACGGGCGACTGCGTTCGTCTCCGAATCGGCTGTATTCCTGCGGGCTCCACAATGTCTTCGTCACTACTCCGAATCTAGCCGCGCGGCGCTACATTCCCCACATGATTTACGGGGTGGGGGCGGCGGTGCTGTGCTGGATGGCGGCGCTGTCATATTTCGACATCAGGTACCGCAGGCTGCCGAACTGGCTCACGCTGCCCGCAGCCGCCGGGATCGTCGCGGTGGCAATGCTCGACCGCAATCCACCGATGTTGGCCGGCGCGGTGGCGTTGACGATCATGTACCTGGCCGCACATCTGCTCTCGCCGCACGCGATGGGCGCAGGGGACGTGAAGCTCGCCTTCGGCACCGGGGGATTGTCGGCGGCGTTCGGAGTGGACACGTGGTTTCTGGCGGCAATCGGTGCGCCGCTGTTGACCGGCCTGATCGGTGTGCTGCTCATGGCGTGCGGGCGCCGGGGAGTTTCGGTTCCACACGGACCGTCGATGTGTCTGGCCACGGCGTTAGCGACCGGGCTGACGGTCCTCGCACCGGGCATCTGACAAAGAACTATCCACTGTCCCGATCGATTTGGAAGACCGGCCTGCCCGCATGGGACAATGGTGCACGTGTTGCGCTGGATCACGGCAGGTGAATCGCATGGACGCGCGTTGGTCGCGGTCCTGGAAGGCATGGTCGCCGGTGTCGAACTGACATCGGAGGACATCGGCAGGCAGCTGGCGCGTCGCCGCCTGGGCTACGGCCGGGGTGCGCGGATGGCTTTCGAGGCCGATCAGGTCACCGTGCTCGGCGGCGTGCGCCACGGACTGACCTTGGGCGGTCCGGTTGCCATCGAGGTCGGCAACACCGAATGGCCCAAGTGGGAGACGGTGATGTCTCCGGACCCCGTGGACCCCGCCGAGCTGGAGAACATCGCGCGTAACGCGCCGCTGACCCGGCCCCGTCCTGGGCACGCCGACTACGCAGGCATGCTCAAGTACGGATTCGATGACGCCCGCCCGGTGCTCGAGCGGGCCAGCGCGCGCGAGACCGCGGCGCGTGTGGCGGTGGGCACCCTCGCCAAGGCCTTCCTGAAGCAGGCCCTGGGAGTCGATGTCATTTCGCATGTCATCTCCATCGGCGACTCCGATCCCTACGAAGGTCCGGTACCGGGCGCCGCCGACCTGGACGCCATCGACGCCAGCCCGGTACGGGCGTTCGACGCACAAGCCGAACAGTCCATGATCACCGAGATCGAGGCCGCCAAGAAGGACGGCGACACCCTCGGCGGCGTGGTCGAGGTGGTGGTCGCCGGTCTGCCTGTCGGACTCGGCTCGTTCATCAGTGGAAACGACCGGCTGGACAGCCAACTGGCGGCGGCGATCATGGGTATCCAGGCGATCAAGGGTGTGGAGATCGGTGACGGTTTCACTACCGCGCGCCGACGCGGCAGCGCCGCACACGACGAGATTTACCCGGGTCCCGACGGCATTTTGCGCTCCACCAATCGCGCCGGTGGGCTGGAAGGTGGCATGACCAACGGTCAGCCACTGCGAGTGCGGGCGGCGATGAAGCCCATCTCCACCGTTCCGCGGGCGTTGGCGACCGTGGACATGTCCACCGGCGACGAGGCAGTCGCAATTCACCAGCGTTCCGACGTGTGTGCGGTCCCGGCCGCGGGCGTGGTCGCCGAGGCAATGGTCGCGCTGGTAGTGGCCCGTGCCGCACTGGAAAAGTTCGGTGGAGACTCACTGTCCGAGACGAAGACCAACGTCGGTGCGTACCTGGATGCGGTGGCGCTGCGGGAGCCGCGCCGAGAATCTTCCGATGAGCAGCCTGCGCGAAGAGCGGCTAACACAGCGGGATGAGCCCCAAAGCCGTCCTTGTCGGACTGCCCGGGTCGGGTAAGTCCACCATCGGCCGTCGGCTGGCAAAAGCGTTGAACGTCAACGTCTATGACACCGACATCGGCATCGAGGCACAGGCCGGCCGCACCATCGCCGACATCTTCGCCACCGACGGGGAGCCAGAATTCCGGCGTATCGAAGAATCGGTGATTCGGCAGGCGCTCGATCAGCAGGATGGGGTGGTCTCGCTCGGCGGGGGCGCCGTGCTCACTCCAGGCGTCCGGGAAGCACTTAGCGGGCACACCGTCGTGTACCTGGAAATTAGTGCCGCGGAAGGAATTCGGCGCACCGGGGGAAGTGTGGTGCGTCCGCTGCTGGCTGGGCCGGACCGTGCCGAGAAGTACCACGCCCTCATCTCGCAGCGAGTTCCGCTGTACCGAGAGGTCGCCACCATCAAGGTCAACACCGACAGGCGAAATCCCGGCGCAGTGGTCCGGACCATCGTGTCCCGGTTGGAGAACCCCGAGGCGGGCACCACAGCTTCTTCACGGCGGCGACGCCCCCGACGGCGTCCCCGATCGCGGCGCCGTACCTCCGGCACTCCCGCGGCGACCAAGAGCGATACCCCCGGAACCGACACTAAAGGAAGAGCCGACAATGACTAGCGCCGAGCCGACGACGATCACCGTCGAGGTGAACCCGCCCTACCCGGTTATCGTGGGAACGGGTCTATTGGGCGAGTTGGTGGGCGCGCTCAAAGGCTCCGACAAGGTGGCGATACTGCATCAGCCCACCCTCGCGGCCACCGCCGAGGAAATTCGGAAGACCCTGGCCGACACCGGAATCGATGCGCATCGGGTCGAGATTCCCGACGCCGAGGCAGGTAAGGATCTGGCCGTGCTTGGATTCATCTGGGAGGTACTCGGCCGCATCGGCATAGGGCGCAAAGACGCCGTCGTCAGCCTGGGGGGAGGGGCCGCCACCGATACCGCCGGTTTCGCCGCCGCCACGTGGTTGCGCGGCGTGAAGGTGGTGCACGTACCCACCACGCTGCTCGCGATGGTCGATGCCGCGGTCGGCGGCAAGACGGGCATCAACACCGAGGCGGGCAAGAACCTCGTCGGCGCATTTCACCAGCCGGGGGCGGTGCTGGTGGACCTGGCGACCCTCGACTCGTTGCCGCGCAACGAAATCGTCGCAGGTATGGCCGAAGTGGTGAAGGCAGGATTCATCGCCGATCCGGTCATCCTCGAGCTCATCGAGGCCGACCCGGAGGCTGCGATCGATCCGTCCAAGCCGGTGTTGCGCGAGCTCATCGAACGCTCCATCGCGGTCAAGGCCAAGGTGGTGGCCGCCGACGAGAAGGAAGCCGAGCTACGCGAGATCCTCAACTACGGCCACACCCTCGGTCATGCGATCGAGCGGCGCGAGCGGTACCGGTGGCGCCACGGTGCCGCCGTGTCGGTCGGTCTGGTGTTCGCAGCCGAACTGGGGCGCTTGGCCGGACGTCTGGACGACGAGACCGCCGATCGCCACGCGCGAGTGCTCTCGGCGCTCGGGCTGCCGACACGTTACGACGCCGACGCGCTGGGACAGCTCGTCGAATCGATGCAGGGCGATAAGAAGACCCGCTCGGGCATACTGCGATTCGTGGTGCTTGACGGGTTGGCCAAGCCGGGACGACTGGAAGGCCCCGACCCGTCACTGCTGGCCGCCGCGTACTCGGTGGTGGCAGGGCCGACCACTGGTGAGGGAGTGATGTTGTGACGATCCAGGTTCTCAACGGCCCAAATCTCGGCCGTCTCGGTAAACGGGAGGCCGCCGTCTACGGCAGTGTCACCTACGAGGAGCTGGTGTCACTCGTTGGGTCCGAAGCGGACTCGTTGGGTGTGGATGTCCAGGTGCGCCAGACCGACAGCGAAGCCGAATTGCTCGGCTGGATTCACGATGCCGCGGACGCCAAGGATCCGGTGATCCTGAATGCGGGCGCGTTCACCCACACGTCGGTTGCGCTACGGGATGCGTGTGCCGAATTGACGGCCGGATTGATCGAGGTGCACATCTCGAATGTGTATGCACGCGAGGAGTTTCGGCACAAGTCGTACCTAAGTGCGTTGGCCACCGGGGTGATTGTGGGGCTCGGCGTGCAGGGATACCTGCTGGCGCTGCGCTACTTCGTGACGTCCACTTCGTCCTGAACCGCCTGGAACACGTCGGTATCCGACTGCTGTAGCGCGGCGTGCTCCTTTTCCTTGCGGTCCACTAGCAGTCGGCCCGCGAATACGCCGACCATGGCGGGTCCGAACACCAGCAGCGCCACGAATGCCGCGGTGGTGGTGAGCTCGGCCAGGACGCCCGCCGCGTAGATTCCCTCGTTGAACAGGCTGATCAGCCAGATCACCAGGCCGCTGACCGCTCCGGCGAAGATGCCGCCCAGCAGCCACCACATGGCCAGATCTTCACGGCGGTCCGGATCGGGGTTGCGCCGGGCATCGCCGCGGCCGTCGGTGACCGCCCAGACCACCACCGCCGCGACGAACACCAGAACCAGCGTGATGTTGATGAGGGTGCCGTGGGTCTCCCAAACGCTGATGGCCAGACCCTGTATCACGCGGATCAGCACCATAAAGACGGCGAAGACGGCGCCACGGGTAAGCCATTGCGCGGTCATGGAACGTGTTCCAGCTTCGGGCATGGGCCCAGCGTATCGCGGTAGCGTCGACACCTATGACGACCGTCCTCAGCCATATCGATCGCCGGGAACGACTGCGCGAGGGTCTGCGCGCCGGCGGACTCGATGCGCTTCTGATCACCGACCTGGTCAACATTCGCTATCTGACGGGTTTCACGGGGTCCGCCGCCGCACTATGGGTGGCCGCGAGCGACGGAGCGGATGAGAAGGCGACCGTGTTGTGCACCGATGGCCGCTACCGCACCCAAGCCGCCGCGCAGGTTCCGGATCTGCGTGCACTGATCGACCGTGGCTACGGCGCGGCGCTGATCGCGTCGGCCGCCGCCGGGCGCGCAGGATTCGAAAGCCACGTGGTCACCGTCGACGGATTCGACAAATTGAGCGCGGCGGCCGGACACGTCGAGTTGGTCCGGGCCCCGAACCGGGTGGAGAAACTCCGGGAAGTGAAGGACGAATCCGAGGTACTCCTCCTCGAAAGAGCCTGCGCTGCAGCAGATACCGCGTTATCTGCCTTGATCGAGACGGGCGGGATCCGGCCTGGGCGCACCGAGCGTGATGTCGCCCGCGACCTGGAGAACCTCATGTGTGAACACGGAGCCGACGGCGCGTCGTTCGAGACCATCGTCGCGGCCGGCCCGCATTCGGCGATACCGCACCACCGACCCACCGACGCGGTGCTGGCCACCGGCGACTTCGTAAAGATCGACTTCGGTGCACTGGTCGCCGGATATCACTCGGACATGACCCGCACCCTGGTGCTGGGATCGGTGTCGCCGTGGCAGCAGGAGATCTACGAACTGGTGCTGGTCGCACAGGCGGCCGGGCGGGAGGCCCTGGCACCCGGAGCATCGCTGAAGGGTGTGGACGCCGCGGCCCGCGATGTCATCGCCGCCGCCGGATACGGACAGAACTTCGGTCACGGTCTCGGCCACGGTGTGGGGTTGCAGATCCACGAAGCACCGGGTATCGGTGCCGGCGCCACCGGTACACTGCTTGCTGGCTCGGCGGTGACAGTCGAGCCAGGGGTCTACCTGCCCGACCGGGGCGGAGTCCGGATCGAGGACACGCTCGTGGTGCGGCCCGACGGGCCGGAGCTATTGACCCGGTTCCCCAAGGAACTCACCGTCATTAATTGAGTAGTACTGAACAGTTACGCAAGGAGATAGACGACTGTGGCTTCAACCGCCGATTTCAAGAACGGCCTGGTGCTCAACATCGATGGTCAGCTGTGGCAGATCACCGAGTTCCAGCACGTGAAGCCCGGTAAGGGACCGGCGTTCGTGCGCACCAAGCTCAAGAACGTGCTGTCGGGCAAGGTCGTCGACAAGACCTTCAACGCGGGCGTGAAGGTCGAGACCGCGACCGTCGACCGGCGCGACACCACCTACCTGTACCGCGACGGCGACTCGTTCGTGTTCATGGACAGCCAGGATTACGAACAGCATCACCTCACTCCCGAACTGGTCGGCGACGCACACCGGTTCCTGCTGGAGAGCATGACCGTGCAGGTCGCGTTCAACGAGGGCGCGCCGCTGTACATCGAGCTGCCGGTGTCGGTCGAGCTGGTGGTGACGCACACCGAGCCGGGCCTGCAGGGTGATCGTTCCAGTGCGGGCACCAAGCCGGCGACGATGGAAACCGGCGCCGAGATCCAGGTGCCGCTGTTCATCAACACCGGTGACCGCCTCAAGGTCGACACGCGCGACGCCAGCTACCTCGGCCGCGTGAATGGCTGATAGCGGTTCGACCGGCCGCGCCTCCGCCAAGGGCGGCCGCCGCAAGGCGCGTAAGCGGGCAGTGGACCTGCTGTTCGAGGCCGAGGCGCGGGATATGACGGCAGCCGCCGTGGCCGATGAGCGTCGCGGCCTGGCGGAGGCGAAGCCCGACGTGGAGCCGCTGAACCCCTACACGGTGACGGTCGCGCACGGCGTCACCGAGCACGCCACGCACATCGACGAGCTGATCTCCTCGCATCTGCAGGGATGGACGCTGGCCAGGCTGCCCGCGGTGGACCGCGCGATCATGCGCGTCGCGGTGTGGGAGCTGCTCCATGCCGAGGACGTGCCCGAGGTGGTGGCCGTCGACGAAGCGGTCGAACTGGCCAAGCAGCTTTCCACCGATGAGTCACCGGCGTTCGTGAACGGCGTGCTGGGTCAGCTCATGCTGGTGACCCCGCACATCCGGGGTGGCTCGGCTTCCGGCTCCGCGGAATAGGTCAGTCGAGGCGTATCTCGAACACGGGGATCACCCGGTCCGTGAGGGTCTCGTACTCGGCGAATCCGGGTGCGCGCTGTTTGACGATCTCGAACACTCGATCACGTTCGGCGCGGGGGAGTTCGACGGCCGTGGCCTTTGTTTTCGGGTTGGCGCCGATCTCCACGGCGACAGCGGGGTTGGCGCGCAGGTTCGCCACCCAGGCGGGATTCTTCGGTCTTCCCGCCGACGAACCGACGATGTAGGCCTTGCCGTCGATATCGAAGTAGGCCAACGGGTTCACGCGTTCGGCGCCCGATTTGGCTCCAGTGCTCGTCAAGAGCATGAGCGGAAAACCCTCGAATTGGCCGCCGACCTTGCCGCCGTTGGCGCGGAACTCGGCGATGTTGGCCTCGTTGAATGACTGCTCGCTGCCCGATGGTTCGGTCATGGTCGCCTCGATTCTCTCGGTGATGCCGCGAGCCTATCGGCCGGTCCTGAGTGTGATCCGGATAGCAACATAGACAATAGGCGCGCGCCTCGGCTCAAGTACGTTGAGATGCGCTAGGTGGGGTGTTCTGCCACTATTAGCTGCGTGGGAGCCTGGGGTGCTGGACCGTTTGACAACGATGACGCTGCTGACTTCTTGGGCGATCTCAGGCAGGGCGACGATATCGAGCTTCAACTGGCACGATGTCTGCGTCTGGCGAATGCTGACTACCTAGAGGCGCCGGAGGGGTCGGCGGTGGTCGCTGCCGCTGCGGTGATTGCCCTGCGATGTTCGGGCGAGGTCGATGCGGGCGCGGAGCGGTGGTCGGAAGCGGTGGCCGACATCGCCATAAAGCAAACCCAGGCATATGCGCTTGCGGTCCTGGCGCTCGGCGCGATCGCCCGGGTGCAGGCTCCGGGCAGTGAGCTCGCCGATCTGTGGACCGATGCGGATCCCGCTGAGTGGGTGGCTGAGGTGGCGGCTATCGAGCGTTCACTGCGCGGTGTCGAGGGGGATGGGTACCAGGACTGGGCCCCGTATCCGGACCTCACCAACGCCGCGACCGTCGGACTCCGGGACCCGAAGGTGGCGCTCGACGCGCTGCGAGCGGTGGTCGACATCTCGGAGGTGTCTGCATTCGTTCTGGATCGTGAACCAGCTGAGCAGTCGGAAGGTCTGTGGCAGGAGGTGGCGCTGACCGACGGCCGCAGGCTTGTGATGTGGCACGGCGAGGACAAGTCCGGACTGCTCGGCTCCTCCGAGTTCACTTCATCGATCCGTGTGATTCCGCTGGGCGCGATCACCGACCGTCAGCTGAAGACGACGTATCAACAGCTTGGTACGGAGCGCTCGCTGCTCGCCGTCGAATTGTGGCTCTCGACGGTGACTCCGGAAAAGAGTCGTGCGGTCTCCATCTCGGAAACCGAATGGGAAGTGCAGGATTTCTACTTCGCCAAGTCGATCGTGGACGGCGGTCTCGCGCAGATGGAACGGCTTCTTCAATTCGGACGGGTGGTGGCACAACGTGTTTGACAGAGATGCCGACTGGGCAGCCATCCCGCATTTGGGTGCTGCGATTGGAGTTTTCACGCCGCATGCCTGGATGGCGATCGATCAACTACGCCGGGTGGTCGACGTAGCGCAGGTGGGCACCTTCCTGCTGAACCGAGGCTGCGAGCACGGGGCGTGGGGTGAGAAGTGGTGGTACGAGATTGCGCTGATCGACAGTGGGCGGCTGATTCTGTGGTTCGTCAGGGAGGGGCACTGCGCGGGGCATGACGAGCGGCCCCCGCATCCCACGGTATCGGTGACCCTGCGCACCATCCCGCTGTCCGAAATCACCGATAAGTCCCTGAAGGTCGACTACGACGTCGCGCCGGACGGCGCCGTGACCATGACGACGGTTGACCTGACGCTCTACACCTCGACCACCACGCGTACCGTCAAGGCTTCGCTGGAGGAATACCGGCACAGCATCGAGCACTTCCAGTTCTCGAAGTACTCCAGTCATGGTGTGGCACAGATGAATCGACTCATCGATTTCGCGCACGCGGTGTCCCGGGAGATTCGTTGATCAAATGTCAGGTGCATTGACACGGCTGTCGGATTCGGCATCCTGGGTCCATGACCGAGAACCTGCAAGACATGTTCGAATCCTCGTATCGGGGTGAGGCGCCCGAGCAGCTCGCCGCTCGGCCGCCGTGGAGCATCGGGCAGCCGCAGCCTGAAATCCTGACGCTCATCGAGCAGGGCAAGGTGCACGGCGACGTGTTGGATGCCGGGTGTGGGGAGGCCGCGACCGCTCTGTACCTCGCCGAGCGAGGCCATGCCGCCGTCGGCCTGGACGCGGCGCCCACGGCGATCGAGCTGGCCAAGGGTTATGCGGCCGACCGCGGCCTGACCAATGTCACCTTTGACGTTGCCGACATTTCGAACTTCACGGGGTACGACGGACGCTTCGGGACGATCATCGATTCGACGCTGTTCCATTCGATGCCCGTCGCCTTGCGTGAGGGATATCAGCAGTCGATCGTGCGTGCCGCGGCACCGGGCGCCACGTACATCGTGCTGGTTTTCGACAAGGCGGGCTTCCCCCCGGACATCGACGGGCCCTATCCCGTCACCGAACCCGAGCTGCGCGCGATCGTGTCCAAGTTCTGGACCATCGACGACATCAGCCCGGCGCGGCTGTACGCCAACGGCGAGGGATTCAAGGACGGCGCGGCGCAGAGCTTCGCCGAAGTCCGCGAAGAGCCCAACGGCCGAGTCTCGATGGCGGGCTGGCTGCTACAGGCGCACCTGGACTGATCCGGCGCTCACAGTGCGGCGTAGACGGCCTGCGCGAATTGAATGTGCAACAGCTGCAGGCGCAGGGTGGATGTGCTCGCCAACGCGGCTTTGGGGTCCAGGTCGGGCATCCGCCACTGCGGCAAGAACATGAGGATCGCGTCGGCCTTCGGGTCGGCGTGCCACCATGTTCCGAACGCGCCAGGCCAGCCGAAGGTGCCGGCGCCGCCGGGGCCGAACAACGCGGCCGCATTCGGATCCAGGACGACCGACAAGCCCAGGCCGAAGCCGCGTCCGGTCCAGTACGGCAGGCCGAATGCCGGCAGTTCTCGCTGAGCGGGCGTGAGCCGGTTGGCGCGCAATGCCGCGGTGGACTCCGGGGAGAGGATGCGGACCCCGTCGGCCTCGCCGCCACCCAGCAGTGCCCGCGCAAAGGTCAGGTAGTCGCCTGCGGTACTTGCCAGCGCGCCGCCGCCACGACACAGCGCCGGGGCCGACGTGGGCATCGAGGTGAGATAGCCACGGTCGGCCGCCACAACCTGGTCGTGATCGTCGAGGCCATACAGGCGTGCCAGTCGTCCGGCCTTGTGTTCGGGAACGAAGAAGTCGGTATCCGACATGCGCAGCGGATCCAGGATTCGTTGACGCAGCAGCTCGTTGAGTGGCAGCCCGGCCGCGCGGGCGATCAGTAGCCCGAGCACATCGGTCGAATGGCTGTAGTGGAAACGCTCTCCGGGTGGGTACACCAGCGGCAGCGCGGCGATGGCCGCTATCCATGCGTCGGGCTCGCTGAATGTCGCCGTGTGCAGTGGCTGATAGGCCTTCGCGATAGGTCCGGTCGCGATGAAGTCGTAGGTCAGACCGCTGCGGTGGGTCAGCAGATCCTCCACCGTGATGGTGCGGGGCGCCCGGAACGTGTCATCCAACGGCCCACCCGGATCCTTGAGCACCCGCATGTCGGCGAACTCCGGTAGCCACGTGGTGATCGGGTCGCTCAAGCGGATCGTGCCGTCGTCGACGAGGGCCATGGCTGCCGCGCTGATGACCGGCTTGGTCATGGACGCGATGCGGAAAATGGTGTTCTCGGCCATGGACAGGCCCGCCTCGACATCGCGGTATCCGGTCGCGGCCAGGTGTTTGAGCTGCCCGCCCTGCCACACCAGCGTCACCGCTCCGGCCAGGATGCGGTCATTGACCGCCGCCCGGATCGGGGCAAGGGCGGCGTCGAAGGCTGAGTTGGGCTGGGGCATAACTCCATCCTGTCAGCCGAGGCCGGTGGGTGCCCGGATGCTAAGCTCCCTGGCGATAAGTGACATCCTTTAACGATCCGTCCAGTGAGGCGGAGAAGGAGGTCTCGCGTAAGCGTGGGCGCATTACCAGAGGGACGCGAACTGTTGTCCGCCGCAGATGTCGGCAGGACCATCTCGCGTATCGCGCATCAAATCATCGAGAAGACCGCTCTTTCCGATTCCAGTGACGCGCCCCGCGTCGTGCTGGTCGGTATCCCGACACGCGGCGCCACCCTGGCCAAACGATTGGCCGCCCACATCACCGAGTTCTCCGGTGTTGAGGTGCCCGCCGGATTCCTGGACATCACGCTCTACCGCGACGACTTGCGCAACAAACCTCACCGCCCGCTGGAACGCACCTCCATTCCTGAAGGCGGGGTCGATGGCGCCCTGGTGGTGCTCGTCGACGACGTGTTGTTCTCGGGCCGCACGGTGCGCTCGGCGCTCGACGCGCTGCGGGATCTGGGCCGGCCGCGGGCGGTGCAGCTGGCGGTGCTGGTTGATCGCGGGCATCGTGAACTGCCGTTGCGCGCCGATTACGTCGGCAAGAACGTGCCGACCGCGCGCTCCGAAGACGTCAAGGTGCTGCTGGCCGAACACGACGGATGCGACGCCGTGGTCATCAACAGTGCGCAGGGGGAGGCCTCGTGAAGCATCTGCTGTCGGCGGCCGACCTGACCCGCGACGAGGCCACCGCCATCCTCGACGACGCCGACCGGTTTCTGCAGGCCCTGGCGGGACGTGAGGTCAAAAAGCTGCCCACCCTGCGCGGGCGCACCATCATCACGATGTTCTATGAGAACTCCACGCGGACAAGGGTTTCCTTCGAAGTGGCGGGGAAGTGGATGAGTGCCGACGTGATCAACGTCAGTGCGTCCGGTTCCTCGGTGGCCAAAGGTGAATCGCTGCGCGACACCGCCCTGACCTTGCGCGCGATCGGCGCTGACGCGTTGATCGTCCGCCACCCGGCCTCCGGGGTCGCCGCGCAGCTTGCGCAGTGGACGTCAGAAGGACTGGCCGGCGGTCCCGCTGTGATCAATGCCGGCGACGGCACCCACGAACATCCGACGCAGGCACTGCTTGACGCGCTCACCATTCGGCAGCGGCTGGGCGGTCTGGAAGGTCGCCGCATCGTGATCGTCGGGGACATCCTGCACAGTCGAGTCGCTCGATCGAACGCTCTGCTGCTCAACACGTTCGGCGCCGAGGTGGTGCTGGTGGCTCCGCCCACGCTGCTGCCCGTTGGCGTCGAGACGTGGCCGGTGACGGTCAGTCATGACCTGGATGCCGAGCTACCGGGTGCCGACGCCGTGCTGATGCTGCGGGTGCAGGCCGAGCGCATGACCGGTGGCTTCTTCCCCTCGGCGCGCGAGTACTCGGTGCTGTACGGATTGTCCGAGGCTCGGCAGCGGCTGCTCTCCGAACACGCGGTGGTGCTGCATCCGGGCCCGATGCTGCGCGGTATGGAAATCGCGTCCTCCGTGGCCGACTCGTCGCAATCAGCTGTTCTGCAACAGGTATCGAATGGAGTGCATATCCGCATGGCCGTGCTGTTCCACCTGCTGGTCGGGTCGTCCGACAGCTCAGAGGCGGTGCCCGCATGAGTGTCCTGATCAAGGGCGTACTGCTGTACGGGGAGGGCGAGCAGGTCGACGTCCTCATCGAAGACGGCCAGATCACCCGTATCGAGGCCGGTATCGGCGCGGGTATCGAGACGGAAGTCGACACCGCCATCGAGGCGCCGGGGCAGGTGCTGTTGCCGGGATTCGTCGACCTGCACACGCATCTGCGTGAACCGGGGCGTGAAGACACCGAGACCATCGACTCGGGCTCGGCGGCAGCGGCTTTGGGCGGGTACACCGCCGTCTTCGCGATGGCCAACACGAACCCGGTGGCAGACAGCCCCGTGGTGACCGATCACGTGTGGCAGCGCGGCCAGCAGGTCGGATTGGTCGACGTACATCCGGTGGGTGCCGTCACGGTCGGGCTGGAAGGCAAGCAGCTCACCGAGATGGCGATGATGGCGCGTGGTGCGGGCCGGGTGCGGATGTTCTCCGATGACGGCAAATGCGTGCACGATCCGCTGATCATGCGGCGCGCTCTCGAATACGCCAAGGGCTTGGGTGTGCTCATCGCCCAACATGCCGAGGAACCGCGGCTCACCGTCGGATCGGTGGCGCATGAGGGGGCCAACGCGGCCAAGTTGGGCCTGACCGGGTGGCCCCGCGCCGCCGAGGAATCCATCGTCGCGCGGGACGCGATTTTGTCACGCGACAGCGGTGCTCCGGTGCACATCTGTCACGCATCCACCGCCGGCACCGTCGAGCTGCTCAAATGGGCCAAGGGGCAAGGCATTTCCATCACCGCCGAGGTGACTCCGCACCATCTGCTGCTCGATGACGGCCGGCTGGCCTCCTACGACGGTGTGTATCGGGTAAATCCGCCGCTGCGGGAGTCGACCGACGCCCAGGCATTGCGCCGGGCCCTCGCCGACGGGGTGATCGACTGTGTGGCAACCGACCACGCACCGCACGCCGATCACGAGAAATGCTGCGAGTTCGCGGCGGCCCGCCCCGGAATGCTCGGGTTGGAGACTGCGCTGTCGGTGGTCGTGGAGACCATGGTGAAAACGGGATTGCTGACCTGGCGCGATATCGCCAGGGTGATGAGTGAGCGGCCGGCGCAGATCGTCGGTCTGCCCGATCAGGGGCGTCCGTTGGCAGTCGGCGAGCCCGCCAACCTGACGATCGTTGACCCCGACGCCACCTGGACCGTCAGTGGCGATGGATTGGCCAGCAAGTCGGCCAACACCCCATTCGAATCGATGACGTTGCCTGCCACCGTGACCGCGACGCTGCTGCGCGGCCGCATCACCGCACGGGACGGCAAGGTGACCCAGTGAACCACGGCGACTTCATCGGTGCCCTCATCATGGCGGGCGCCTCGCTCACCTTGACTGTGCTGCTCGCCCGCCTGATGTGGCGCGGCTGGCGCGCACGCGGCCAACGTCAGATCGATACCGTGGGGGAACTGCCCGTGGTGCCCGCCGAGCGCGGCGACATCGTCATCGATCCCGCGGATGGCCTCTACGTCGGCAGCACCATCGCGCCGGACTGGCAGGACCGAATCGCGGTGGGCGACTTGGGCTACCGCGCGAACGCCACCTTGACCAGGTACACGGGCGGGATCCTGCTGGAACGCGGCGGCACCGCGGACATCTGGATCCCCGCCGACGTCATCACCGAGATCCGTACGGCCAAGGCGCTGGCGGGCAAGGTGCTCACCCACGAAGGAATTCTTGCGATCCGGTGGCGGCTGCCCTCGGGCACCGAGATCGACACCGGATTTTTGGCACGACCGCGAAGCGAATATCAGGAATGGAAGCAGGCGTCATGAGCGACAAGGCGGTGCTCGTTCTCGAAGACGGGCGGGTGTTCACCGGTAAGCCGTTCGGGGCGGTGGGTGAAACTCTCGGCGAGGCGGTGTTCTGCACGGCCATGTCGGGTTACCAAGAAACCCTGACCGACCCGAGCTATCACCGGCAGATCGTGGTGGCGACAGCGCCGCAGATCGGCAATACCGGATGGAACGACGAGGACGACGAGAGCCGCGGCGGAAAGATCTGGGTTGCCGGATACGCGGTGCGCGACCCCTCGAACCGGGTCTCGAATTGGCGCGCCACAGGGTCCCTGGATGATGCCCTCAAGGGGCAGCACATTGTCGGTATCGCCGGAATCGACACTCGGGCCGTCGTCCGTCACCTGCGTACCCGCGGGTCCATGAAGGCGGGCATCTTCAGCGGGACAGTTGCCGACGCGCCCACCGACTTCCTGCTGTCGCGCGTCAACGGCCAGCCCTCGATGCTGGGTGCGGACCTGGCAGGAGAGGTGAGCACCGACGACACCTACATCGTGGAACCCGATGGCGCGCACCGGTTCACCGTGGCCGCTCTGGACCTGGGGATCAAGACCAACACCCCACGTAACTTCACGCAACGCGGTATCCGCGTACAGGTGGTGCCCTCGTCCATCAGCCCGGACGAGCTGCTCGCACTGGCGCCCGACGGCGTGTTCCTGTCCAACGGGCCGGGCGACCCGGCCACCGCGGATCACGTGGTGGCGGTGACACAGGCGGTGCTGCAACAGAAAATCCCGCTGTTCGGCATCTGCTTCGGTAATCAGCTGCTGGGCCGGGCATTGGGCAGGTCCACCTACAAGATGACCTTCGGGCATCGCGGCATCAACATCCCGGTCATCGATCACGCGACGGGCCGGGTCGCGATCACCGCGCAGAACCACGGCTTCGCCCTCGAAGGTGAGGCGGGTGAGCAGTTCGATACGCCGTACGGGCGCGCCGAGGTAAGCCACACCTGCGCCAACGATGGCACGGTGGAAGGGATCCGGCTGTTGGACGGATCGGCTTTCTCGGTGCAGTACCACCCGGAGGCGGCGGCGGGACCTCATGACGCCGAGTACCTCTTTGACCAGTTCGTCACGGCACTTGAGAATCGGGGTAATCGCTGATGCCACGTCGCACAGACCTCAACCACATCCTGGTCATCGGTTCTGGCCCCATCGTCATCGGCCAGGCCTGCGAGTTCGACTACTCGGGCACCCAGGCCTGCCGTGTGCTGCGGTCAGAGGGGCTCCAGGTCAGCCTCGTCAACTCGAACCCGGCGACGATCATGACCGACCCGGAGTACGCCGACAACACCTACGTCGAGCCGATCACCGCAGAGTTTGTCGAGAAAGTCCTTGCCGCACAGGCGGAGAAGGGCAACAAGATCGACGCGCTGCTGCCCACGCTGGGCGGCCAGACCGCGTTGAACACCGCGGTCGCGCTCTACGAGAACGGTGCACTCGACCGCTACAACGTGGAGCTCATCGGCGCCAACTTCGAGGCCATCCAGCGCGGCGAGGACCGGCAGCGGTTCAAGGACATCGTCGCGAAGGTCGGCGGCGAGTCGGCGAAGTCCCGTGTCTGTTTCACCATGGACGAGGTCCGCGACACCGTCGCCGACCTCGGGCTGCCGGTCGTGGTGCGCCCGTCCTTCACCATGGGCGGCTTGGGCTCCGGCATGGCCTACACCCCCGAGGATGTCGAGCGGATGGCGGGCGAGGGACTCTCGGCGTCCCCGTCGGCGAATGTGCTGATCGAGGAATCCATCTACGGCTGGAAGGAATTCGAGCTCGAGCTGATGCGCGACAGCCGCGACAACGTGGTGGTCGTGTGCTCGATCGAGAACGTCGATCCGATGGGCGTGCACACCGGAGACTCGGTGACGGTGGCTCCGGCGATGACGCTGACCGACCGCGAGTATCAGAAGATGCGTGACCTGGGTATCGCGATCCTGCGCGAGGTCGGCGTGGACACGGGCGGCTGCAACATCCAGTTCGCCATCAACCCGCGCGATGGTCGCCTCATCGTGATCGAGATGAACCCACGCGTATCGCGCTCCAGCGCGTTGGCCTCCAAGGCAACCGGATTCCCCATCGCCAAGATCGCGGCCAAGCTGGCGATCGGGTACACGCTCGACGAGATCGTGAACGACATCACCAAGGAGACCCCGGCCTGTTTCGAGCCGACTCTGGACTACGTCGTCGTCAAGGCCCCGCGATTCGCCTTCGAGAAGTTCCCCGGCGCCGACGCCACCTTGACCACCACCATGAAATCGGTGGGTGAGGCAATGTCCCTGGGGCGCAACTTCGCTGAGGCACTCGGGAAGGTCATGCGCTCGCTGGAGACCTCCGCGGCGGGCTTCTGGACCGACAACGCCAGCCCCATCGAGGATCTGGACACGTTCCTGCAGGAGCTGCGGGTGCCACGTGACGGGCGGCTCTACGGTATCGAACACGCGCTGGGTGCCGGTGTCTCCGTTGAGCAGGTGGCCGAGATCACCGGTGTCGACCCGTGGTTCGTGGAAGAGATCGCGCAGATTCACCAGCTCGGTACGGAGTTGCGTGAGGCACCGATCCTTGACGAGGAACTGCTGCGCAGGGCCAAGCACTACGGGCTCTCGGATCGCCAGATCGCCGCACTCCGGCCGGAATTGGCGGGGGAGGACGGGGTGCGATCGTTGCGCCACCGGATGGGAATCCGGCCGGTGTACAAGACAGTCGACACCTGCGCCGCCGAATTCGAGGCCAAGACCCCGTACCACTATTCGAGCTACGAGCTGGATCCGGCCGCGGAGTCGGAGGTGGCCCCGCAGACCGAGCGGCCCAAGGTGCTCATCCTCGGGTCGGGCCCCAACCGCATCGGCCAGGGTATCGAGTTCGACTATAGCTGCGTGCACGCGGCAACCACGTTGTCGCAGGCCGGATTCGAGACCATCATGGTCAACTGCAACCCGGAAACGGTGTCCACCGACTATGACACCGCCGACCGCCTGTACTTCGAACCGCTGACGTTCGAGGATGTGCTAGAGGTGTTCCACGCCGAAAATGAGTCCGGCCGCGGTGGACCGGGTGTCGTCGGTGTGATCGTGCAGCTCGGCGGACAGACCCCACTGGGGCTGGCGAAGCGTTTGGCCGATGCCGGCGTGCCGGTGGTGGGCACCAGCCCGGCGGCCATCGATCGCGCCGAGGACCGGGGGGTGTTCGGGGATCTGCTGGTGTCGGCCGGTCTGCCGGCGCCTCGATTCGGCACCGCGACGACCTTCGAGCAGGCCAGGCAGATCGCCTCCGATATCGGTTACCCGGTGCTGGTGCGACCGTCCTACGTGCTGGGTGGACGGGGTATGGAGATCGTCTACGACGAGGACACCCTGCACGGCTACATCACGCGGGCCACCCAGCTCTCACCCGAGCACCCCGTGCTCGTCGACCGTTTCCTCGAGGATGCCATCGAGATCGATGTCGACGCGTTGTGCGATGGCACCGAGGTTTACCTCGGCGGCGTCATGGAGCACATCGAGGAGGCCGGTATTCACTCCGGCGACTCGGCGTGCGCGCTACCGCCGGTAACCCTGGGCCGCAGCGATATCGAAAAGGTTCGCAATGCCACCGAGGCCATCGCGCACGGAATCGGAGTAGTGGGCCTGCTCAATGTGCAGTACGCGCTCAAGGACGATGTGCTGTACGTCCTGGAGGCCAACCCACGTGCGAGCCGAACGGTTCCATTCGTGTCGAAGGCCACCGCGGTTCCGTTGGCCAAGGCGTGCTCACGGATCATGCTGGGCGCCACCATTGCCGGTCTGCGCGAGGAAGGACTGCTGCCCGCTGACGGCGACGGCGCCACCCTGCCGCCGGGCGCTCCGGTAGCGGTCAAGGAGGCCGTGCTGCCGTTCCACCGTTTCCGCAAGGCGGATGGCAGCCAGGTGGATTCCCTGCTCGGGCCGGAGATGAAGTCCACCGGCGAGGTCATGGGCATCGACGCCGACTTCGGTAGCGCGTTCGCCAAGAGCCAGACCGCCGCGTACGGGTCGTTGCCGAAGGAGGGCACGATCTTCGTCTCGGTGGCCAACCGCGACAAGCGCTCCCTGGTGTTCCCGGTGAAGCGACTGGCCGATCTCGGATTCAAGGTGCTCGCGACCGAAGGTACGGCAGAAATGCTGCGCCGCAACGGAATACCGTGCGAAGAGGTGCGCAAGCACTATCAGGGCGCCGAGGACGGATTGCCCCCGCGTTCCTCGGTCGACGTCATCAAGGCCGGTGAGGTCGCGATGGTCATCAACACCCCGTACGGGAACTCCGGCCCCCGTGTCGACGGATACGAGATCCGTTCGGCCGCGGTGTCGATGAACATTCCGTGCATTACCACGGTGCAGGGTGCGTCGGCCGCGGTGCAGGGGATCGAGGCGGGTATCCGTGGGGATATCGGCGTGCGGTCGCTGCAGGAACTCCACGCGGGCTTGCGATGAGCCGCTTGCGCGAAGAGTGTCGGGCAGCGATGAGCCGCTTGCGCGAAGAGCGGTGGGTCCGGTGACCTTCGGCGCACGGCTGAAGGCGGCCACCGCATCCCGTGGCCCGCTGTGTGTGGGCATCGATCCGCATCCTGAGCTGCTACGCGCCTGGGGGCTAAACGCCGATGCGTCGGGTCTGGCCCGGTTCAGCGATATCTGTGTGGAGGCCTTCGCCGACGTGGCGATCGTCAAGCCGCAGGTGGCGTTCTTCGAAACCTATGGTGCTGCAGGGTATTCGGTGCTCGAACGGACCATCGCGGGGCTCCGCGAGGCTGGTGTGCTGTTGCTGGCCGATGCCAAGCGCGGGGACATCGGCTCGACGATGGCCGCATACGCACAGGCTTGGCTGGGCGATTCACCGTTGAGCTCCGACGCGGTCACGGCCTCGCCGTATCTGGGCTTCGGATCGTTGTCTCCGCTGCTGGACCTGGCGCGTGAACGTGACCGCGGCGTCTTTGTCCTTGCCGCGACCTCCAATCCCGAGGCGCCCCCGGTGCAGCGCGCACGCGCCGGGGAGCTGACCGTCGCACAGGCGATGGTGGACCAGGTGGCCGCGTTGAACGCCAAGGGGGCCGGTCCGGGATCTGTGGGTGTCGTGGTCGGGGTCACCGTCACCGATCCGCCGGATCTGTCGTCGATCGGCGGCCCCGTACTTGTTCCGGGGCTTGGGGCACAGGGCGGTAAGCCCGAGGATCTGCGTGGCTTGGGTGGGGCTCCGGGATCGCTGTTGCTACCGGCGGTCTCGCGTGAGGTGCTGCGCGAGGGGCCCGACGTCACAGCGCTGCGTGCGGCCGTGTCGAGGCTGCGGGACAGCGTCGCCTATCTGCGTGTCGAATGAGCAAGCGAGAATTGGTTCTCTGAACTATTCGCATTGCTGTGCAATGGGTTTCGGCACAGTGCACGTGCGGCCGCCAGTGGTATCAGGGACGCCACCACCACCCAGCGTCCAATGGGCGTGAACCCACCCCAGAGCGGATTGATCACATAGATCCGGGTGTAGACCAGCGTCAGTATCGCCCCGATCAGCACCAGGACACCGACCGCGGTATCGCGCCCTGTGCTCATCGAGGGCACCGGACGGTCCCACCACGGCAGCGCACGACGTTCTGTGGCCCGCAGTGGGATGAAGAACACGGCCACGATGGCGCAGACGATGGCCAGCCGCAGTACGTTCCCCGGCCAGTACCAGGCGTCGCGCGGGCTCACCAATCCGACGCGAAGAGCCAGGTAAATCCCGTAGGAAAGCAGGAACGTGACCACCCAGTGCCATAGATAGATCGTCATGCTGCCGCTATTGCAGACCTGCAGGAACTTCCACGTCCGCGCCCCCTGCAGCCAGCGGTTGATGGCTGGTCCGAAAGCGATGACCAGCATGCATTCGAGAATGGCGCTGGCCGCGAGCAGCAGAGTCGGCGGCATGTTGGCGATCAGCCCTGATGGATAGGGCCCCAGGATGGCCAATGCGACGGTGCCGCCCAACGCGACGGCCGCGGCCGCCATGGCCACCCGGCGGGGGACCAGGGCGCGCTGATAGGCGATACCCAGTGCGGCGGGGACAAGCCACATGAAGATCATGTTGATCCAACCCGTCATCACCCAGGTATCGGTGACCACGCTGACGGTGTCCACCAGGGCTGTGAGCAGGCACATCGCCGCGATGAACCAGCCCAGCCGGCGTCCGGTGCGGATGCGGGCCAGCCACGGCATGAACGCAAGCGTCAGCAGATACGCACCGACGTACCAAAGCAGCTCGATATGTCTCATCTCGAGATACAGGAGTTGTCTGGAATTGCCCATGGTGATGCGCAGCAAGGTGGTCACCAGTGCGACGAAGACGAGGAAGTAGAACACCGGGCGAAAAAGCCGTGTCGTCCGGCTCATCAGAAACTGCCCCCAGGACCTACCGGATTCCCAGGAATGGAGATTTGCTGCTGCACCTGCAAAAAAGAACAGCGGCATCAATGGGATCAGCCAGAATAGCCAATGTACGTTGTAATTCGCGGACATGGCTGGTTTGCCCTTGACGATAGTGGGGCTACCCGCGAGGACGTGATAGGCCACCACGGTGGCCAGTGACACGAGCCTCACGGCATCCAATACCCGATCACGCTCACGTGATGGGTGCGTGGAATCACCCATATGGCGCACCCTACCCAGCAACTGGTGTGCCTTGCTAAGCAACTTCCCGGGCGCCTGCTCGTCGGCATTCTCACCTGCGCCTCTTCAACTGAACGTTGACGGGTCGCGACACGCGCAACACGAGATTCACACAAGATTTTCAGTTTGCCCTCATGGCAATCACGGTTTGCTTGTCTCCGGTTCAGGTACAAGAATCGGCGGTGTTGTCAACTCCGCGTGAATCATATTGTGCAACAATATGATTCAATTGCGACCTGCAGAAATGCCGGGTCGGAACGCATGGAAGCGATGGTTGCTCGGCAGGATCGCCTGCGGCCCCTCTAGCAGGCGATTTTCACCGAGATGAGGGGGGTGGGGTTCACATATGTCGGTTGGCGTGGGTACGGTCGCTGTCGCTGGCTGGTTGTTTTCCAGCCGATCAGAAAAACCGACGAGTTTCGTATGAGACGGAGGAATCGTGGCCCTTCCACAGTTGACTGACGAGCAGCGTGCCGCCGCGTTGGCGAAGGCGGCTGCCGCCCGCCGCGCCCGGGCCGAGCTCAAGGAGAAGCTCAAGAAAGGCGGCACCAATCTCAAGCAGGTGCTCAAGGACGCCGAGACCGACGAGGTCCTCGGCAAGATGAAGGTTTCCGCTCTGCTGGAGGCCCTGCCCAAGGTCGGCAAGGTCAAGGCGCAGGAGATCATGACCGAGCTGGAGATCGCCCCGACCCGCCGTCTGCGTGGCCTCGGCGACCGTCAGCGCAAGGCGCTGCTGGAGCGGTTCGACTTCTCCTGATCTTCTCCAGATGACAGCTTCGACGAGGGGCCGGGTAGTAGTCCTATCCGGCCCCTCAGCCGTCGGTAAGTCCACCGTGGTGCATCGGTTACGCGATGACGTGGATGGTCTTTTCTTCAGCGTCTCCGCCACCACCAGGGCCCCGAGGCCTGGTGAGGTGGACGGCGTGGACTACCACTTCGTCACCACCGAGGAGTTCCAGCGGCTCATTGACACCGGTGCGCTGCTGGAATGGGCCGATATTCATGGCGGCTTGCAGCGTTCAGGAACCCCTGCGGCGCCTGTTCACGAGGCCATGGAGGCCGGGCGGCCGACCCTCATCGAGGTCGATCTGGCCGGCGCCCGCGCCATCAAGGCGGTACTTCCGCAGGCTCTGACCGTCTTCCTGTCGCCACCGAGCTGGGATGCGCTGGTGCAGCGGCTTACCGGCCGAGGCACCGAATCGGAGACCGTGATCGCCCGGCGATTGGAAACTGCCGAGGTCGAAATGGCGGCTCAAAGCGACTTTGATGTCGTCGTCGTCAATGACCAGTTGGAAAATGCCTGCGCACAGTTGGTATCGTTATTGGTCGGACGTTAATCGGCAGCGCATGAACAAAGACTGCGAATACCGCGCCCGCCACATTCAGCGCCATATACCTATCCAGGAGATTTCTTAGTGAGCACCTCCCAGACTGACGTCATCGTCGAACCGGGCACCGAAAGCTACGACGCCGCGCTCGACACGCCGCTGGGTATCACCAACCCGCCGATCGACGAGCTGCTGGCGCGGGCATCGAGCAAGTACGCGCTCGTGATCTACGCAGCCAAGCGCGCACGCCAGATCAATGACTACTACAACCAGCTGGGCGACGGCATCCTCGAGTACGTGGGGCCGCTGGTCGAGCCGGGTCTGCAGGAGAAGCCGCTGTCGATCGCGCTGCGCGAGATCCACGGCGACCTGCTTGAGCACACCGAAGGCGAGTAGAAGCTGCGATGAGCGGCTCGCGCGAAGAGCATCGGGCCTGAGGTCCGGCTGTGTCGCGGATCATCGTCGGAGTAGGCGGAGGAATCGCCGCGTACAAGGCGTGCACTGTGGTGCGCCAACTCGCGGAGGCCGGACACAGCGTCCGGGTCATACCGACCGAGTCGGCTCTGCAGTTCGTGGGTGCTGCCACCTTCGAGGCGCTCTCGGGTGAGCCGGCCCGAACCGGGGTGTTCGACGATGTTCCGCAGGTCCCGCATGTTCGGCTCGGGCAGGACGCAGACCTTGTCGTGGTCGCTCCTGCCACCGCCGACCTGTTGGCCCGCGCGGCCACTGGCCGCGCCGACGATCTGCTGACCGCAACCCTGCTGACCGCGCGTTGTCCGGTCCTGTTCGCGCCCGCAATGCACACGGAGATGTGGCAGCACCCGGCAACGCAGCAGAATGTCGCGACATTGCGAAGCCATGGCGCGGTGGTCTTAGAGCCCGCTTCAGGACGCCTTACCGGCGCCGATACCGGTCCGGGCCGGCTTCCCGAGGCCGAGGAAATCACGACACTGGCACAGCTGCTGCTGGCGCGAGCCGATGCTCTCCCGCACGATCTGGCAGGTGTGCGCGTCCTGGTGACGGCCGGTGGCACCCGTGAGCCCCTGGATCCCGTCCGCTTCATCGGAAATCGCAGCTCCGGTAAGCAGGGATACGCGATCGCCCGGGTGGCCGCACAGCGCGGCGCCGAGGTCACACTCATCGCGGGTCATACCGTCGGGTTGCCCGACCCGGCCGGAGTCGACGTCGTGCACATCAGCTCTGCCGCGCAATTACAGGATGCGGTGACCAAACACGCGCCGGCGGCCGAGGTGTTGATCATGGCGGCCGCCGTGGCCGATTTTCGGCCCGCGCACGTTGCGACCAGCAAGATCAAAAAGAGCCACGGCGCCGACGGTGAGAATCCCGTCGATGCGCCCATCGAGTTACTGCGTAACGCCGACGTGTTGGCGGGGGTGGTCCGTGCGCGCTCAGACGGGCAGCTGCCCAGGATGCGGGCCATCGTCGGGTTTGCGGCCGAAACCGGTGACGCCAACGGCGACGTACTGTTCCATGCCCGCGCCAAGCTGAAGCGCAAGGGCTGTGATCTGTTGGTAGTCAACGCTGTTGGCGAGGGGCGAGCCTTTGAGGTGGATAGCAACGATGGATGGCTGCTGTCCGCTCAAGGCGGTGGTGAGATCGCCGAAGTCGTGTTGGAGCACGGCACCAAAGTTCTGATGGCAAGCCGTATTGTGGATGCCGTCGCCGGACTTTGTCAGTGAACCTGACAACCCGGCATGGCCCCGATACCAAATCGTCGGCCATAATGATTAGGACACGTAACGATCTGAAAGGGGCTGCGCGGTGAGCTCAGCGGGACGGCTTTTCACCAGTGAATCGGTGACCGAAGGGCACCCGGACAAGATCTGTGATGCCATCAGCGACTCGATTCTCGACGCGCTGCTCGCACAGGACCCCAAGTCCCGGGTCGCGGTGGAGACGCTGGTGACCACCGGTCAGGTCCACGTCGCCGGTGAGGTCACCACCTCCGCCTACGCCGATATCCCCAAGATCGTGCGTGATCGCGTGCTGGAGATCGGCTACGACTCGTCCTCCAAGGGCTTCGACGGGCACTCCTGCGGTGTGAACATCGCCATCGGTGCTCAGTCTCCCGATATCGCGCAGGGCGTCGACACCGCACATGAGGCCCGTGTGGAGGGTGCCGCAGATCCCCTTGACGCCCAGGGAGCCGGAGACCAGGGCCTGATGTTCGGGTATGCCATCAACGACACCCCCGAGCTCATGCCGCTGCCCATCGCGTTGGCGCACCGCCTCGCGCGACGTCTGACCGAGGTCCGCAAGGACGGTCTGCTGCCGTACCTGCGCCCCGACGGCAAGACCCAGGTCACCATCGAGTACGACGGCCACAAGGCCGTGCGCCTGGACACTGTTGTGCTCTCTACGCAGCACGCTGCCGACATCGACCTGGAAAACCTGCTGACCCCGGATATCCGCGAGAAGGTCGTCAACACCGTTCTGGACGAGCTCGAGCAGGAATCGCTGGACATCTCCGACTACCGGCTGCTGGTGAACCCGACCGGAAAGTTCGTGCTGGGTGGTCCGATGGGTGACGCCGGCCTGACCGGCCGCAAGATCATCGTCGACACCTACGGCGGCTGGGCCCGCCACGGCGGCGGTGCGTTCTCCGGTAAGGACCCGTCAAAGGTGGACCGCTCGGCTGCGTACGCCATGCGCTGGGTCGCCAAGAACGTGGTGGCTGCCGGGCTGGCGGATCGCGTCGAGGTGCAGGTTGCCTACGCCATCGGCAAGGCCGCCCCGGTGGGCCTGTTCGTCGACACCTTCGGCACCAACACGGTCGACCAGGCCAAGATCCAGAAGGCCATCAACGAGGTCTTCGATCTGCGTCCAGGCGCGATCATCCGCGATCTGGATCTGCTGCGACCGATCTACGCGCAGACTGCCGCGTACGGCCACTTCGGCCGCACCGACATCGACCTGCCGTGGGAGCGGACCGACCGGGTCGATGCGCTCAAGGCAGCCATCTAGCCTCTTCGCGAAAAAGCGCCGGGCGTGAACAGTGTTCACGCCCGGCGCTTTTTTTATCGCTGCTGTACTCATATGAGGTAGGGGACCAGCGCTTTTCGCTCGGCCGGATAGTCGGCGAACTTCTCCTGGTACCAGCGGTGGGTGGCCAATGCGCGTGGGATCAGATTGCCGGCCGTGATCAACAGGATGACGACGCCGGGGAGGGCCCAGGTGAGCAGGGCGAAGCCGGCCCAGGCGATCAGCTCGCCCAGATATGCCGGACTGGTGACGAATCGGAAGCCACCGCCGAACGGGATGCGGTACTCGGCGCCGCCGGGGTTCTTCTTGTCACGCAGGTTTCGCACGATCGATTCCGAACTGAGCAGCAGCGTGAAGCCGCACAGATAGACGGCCAGGCCGAGCAGGAATCGTGGGTCGTGTAGCCAGGCGCGGTTGTACTGCCCGAAGAAGTCGTGGCTGAAAAGGGTTCCGTTGAGGTATCCGTGCATCGAGGTGACGAGCATGCCCATGACCACCACCGAGACGTTGAACGTACTGCGCTTGCCGGGTACCTGGCGGATGGCGAGCGGGAAGTACCAGCCGCGGTTGGCGTAGTGCAGCAGCCATATTCCGGCGAGAACCAAGGACGTGGGCTCGAAACGCGCAGGTCCGGTCAGATAGCAGACGAGAAACACCGCGGTCGCCGGAATCTCCATCAGCCACCAACCGAGTTTCGGGTTCAGATTGAGGCCGAGCTTCGTCGTCGAGAATCGCCCGTACGAACTCTGCGCGAAAAGACCTCCGATGATCACGAATGCCGCGAAACCGAAGGCCGCCGTCAGCACGGTGTCGTACGTGGTGTCGCCGGTGTACCAGTGCATGACCATTCCCTCGGTGAGTGGGCGGCATCGCCCTGATGTGTGCCGCAGAACTGTAACGTGTTCTACCACGGGTGCATTGCGCCCATCACAAGCGGCCAACCGCCGGGCGTACGCGCCGGTGTTGTGCGGATTGGCGCGCGCGCCGGGCGAGGTGCGCATAGAGTCTGCCAATGACGGTGATCAGAGCCGCACTGACGCAAGCGACTTGGACTGGCGACAAGGAATCGATGCTGGCCAAGCATGAGCGTTTTGTCGCCGAAGCGGCGTCCGGTGGCGCCCAGGTGATCTGCTTCCAGGAGCTCTTCTACGGCCCCTATTTCGGGATCGTGCAGGACAAGAAGTACTACGAATACGCCGAGTCGGTGCCCGGTCCGGTCACCGAGCGGTTCGCGGCGCTCGCCAGGGAACACCACATGGTCATGGTGCTCCCGGTGTACGAGGAGGAGCGCCCGGGAGTTCTCTACAACACCGCGGCGGTCATCGACGCCGACGGCACCTACCTGGGAAAATACCGTAAGCATCACATTCCTCACCTCGATCGATTCTGGGAGAAGTTCTACTTTCGGCCCGGAAATCTCGGGTACCCGGTGTTCGACACCGCGGTGGGAAAGATCGGTGTCTACATCTGTTACGACCGACATTTCCCAGAGGGCTGGCGTAATTACGGGCTCGCGGGAGCCGAGCTGGTCTTCAACCCTTCGGCCACCAAACCTGGGCTGTCCAATAGGCTTTGGGAACTGGAGCAGCCCGCCGCGGCGGCAGCCAACCAGTACTTCGTCGGTGCCAACAACCGGATAGGAACCGAGAACGGCGAATTCGGGGATCAGGCCGTGACTTTCTACGGCAGTTCCTACTTCGTGGACCCGCGCGGCAACTATGTGGGTGAGATCGCTTCAGAGAGTGCCGAAGAGATCGTGATCCGGGATCTGGACCTGTCCGTGGTCCGTGAGGTGCGGGGGGACTGGCAGTTCTATCGGGATCGCAGGCCGGACACCTACGACCCGATCGTCGCCCCGTAGGAGGCCCGCGATGGCTACGATCCTTATTCGGGGCGGCACCGTGGTAACCGCGACAGGCCGTGGCGCCGCAGATGTTCTGGTTGATGGTGAGAAGATCGCGGCGGTCCTGTTGCCCGGCAGCACGCTGCTCGGGGTGGATCTGGCCAGCGCCGTGGACACCGTGGTCGAGGCCGCCGGTAAGTACGTGATTCCCGGTGGCATCGATGCCCATACCCATATGTCGATGCCCTTCGGCGGTACCACGGCATCCGATGATTTCGAGACCGGGACGCGCGCCGCGGCCTGGGGCGGCACCACCACCATCATCGATTTCGCCGTGCAGAAGTACGGTGAGCGGCTTGAAGATTCGCTGCAAACCTGGCACGAGATGGCGGCGGGCCAGTGTGCGGTGGACTATTCCTTTCATCAGATTGTGGGCGATGTCAACGATGCCTCGCTGACGGCGCTGCACCGATTGGCTGACGAGGGCATTACCAGCTACAAGATGTTCATGGCGTATCCGGGGGTCTTTTACAGTGACGATGCGCAGATACTGCGCGCCATGCAGGTGGGTGCAGACACCGGGCTGATGACCATGATGCATGCCGAGAATGGCCCTGCCATAGATGTTTTAGTGGCTCAACTACTTGCGGCCGGTAAGACGGATCCGTACTACCACGGCATCGCCCGGGCCTGGCAGCTGGAGGAGGAGGCCACCCACCGCGCCATCATGCTGTCCAATCTGACCGGTGCGCCCCTGTACGTCGTACACGTCTCGGCCAAACAGGCCGTCGCGCAGTTGGCCGCCGCACGTGATGCCGGCCAAAACGTGTATGGGGAGACCTGCCCGCAGTACTTGTACCTGTCTCTGGAGGACAACTTGGGTGCGCCGGGGTTTGAGGGAGCCAAGTGGGTTTGTTCGACCCCGCTGCGGTCGAAGCGCGAACACCACCAGGACGAGATGTGGCGCGCGCTGCGTACCAACGACATCCAGATGGTCTCCACGGACCATTGTCCGTTCTGCATGAAGGGGCAGAAGGACATAGGCGTGGGTGACTTCTCGAAGATTCCCAACGGGATCGGCTCGATTGAGCACCGGATGGATCTGCTGTACCAGGGCGTCGTAGACGGCCGGATCACTCTGGAGCGATGGGTCGAGATCACCTCGACGACTCCGGCACGAATGTTCGGGCTGTATGGCCGCAAGGGAGTGATCGCGCCGGGTGCCGACGCGGACATCGTTGTCTACGATCCCCGCGGACACACCTCGATCGGGTTGGGCAAGACCCATCACATGAACATGGACCACTCGGCGTGGGAGGGATATGAGATCGACGGGCATGTCGACACCGTGCTCTCCCGCGGGAAGGTGATCGTCGACGGCGACGAGTATCTGGGCAGTAAGGGAGACGGCGCTTTCGTGCGCCGCGACCTGTGTCAATACCTCATCTGAGGTCGGTCGATAGAGAGGACCTGCGATGGACTTCGGGGTTGTCTTGCAATGTGATCCACCGGCGGCGCGGACCGTACAGCTGGCGAAACTTGCAGAGGCGCATGGCTTCACCCATCTGTGGACCTTCGATTCGCATCTGTTGTGGCAGGAGCCCTACGTGCTTTACAGCCAGATCCTGCATGAGACCACGCGGATTGTGGTGGGCCCCATGGTCACCAACCCGGCGACGCGGGACTGGACCGTCACCGCGTCGCTGTACGCCACCCTGAACGACATGTATGGGAACCGCACGATATGCGGAATCGGTCGTGGCGATTCGGCGGTGCGGGTGACCGGTGGCGCGCCCACGACGTTGACCACATTGCGTGAATCAATCCACGTCATCAGGGAGCTCGCGAACTCGCGGCCCGTCGAATACCACGGTGCCACCATGCAATTCCCGTGGAGTCGAGGATCTGAACTTCAGGTGTGGGTCGCGGCATACGGCCCGAAAGCGCTCGCCCTGACCGGTGAGGTGGCCGACGGGTTCATCCTGCAGCTGGCCGATATCGACATCGCACGGTGGATGATCGGGGCGGTGCGTGATGCCGCCGCGGCGGCCGGACGGGATCCGGCGGACGTGCGGATCTGCGTGGCCGCACCCATGTATGTGGGATCGGACTGGACGCATATGCGCGACCAATGCCGATGGTTCGGTGGAATGGTGGGCAATCACGTCGCCGACATCGTGGCGAGATACGGATCCAACGGTGAAGTGCCACAGTCTCTTACCGACTACATCAGTGGACGTCAGGGATACGACTACAACCAGCATGGCCGGGCCGGGAACACTCACGCGGAGTTCGTGGGCGATGACATCGTCGATCGCTTCTGTGTGCTCGGCACCGCGGCGGATCACATCGTAAAGTTGTTGGAGCTCAAGGCGCTGGGCGTGGACCAATTCGCCGGATATCTGCAGCACGACAACAAGGAGGAGACACTGCGGGTGTACGGAGAGACGATTATTCCCGCTCTGTCGCAACACATCACGGCGAAGAGCTGATGACCACAACAGAGGGAGAGCTCACGCAGGTTTTGGCGCCCGGCAGGCTGAGTAACGAAGACCTGGCACCCACGACTGCCGGGCAGGCCACCTGGCGGACTTGGGACATCTTCTGCCTCTGGATGACCTCGGCGCACAGTCTCGGCAGCTACGGATTCGCCGTGGGCATGCTCGCGTTAGGGCTGACGGGCTGGCAGACCATGCTCGCGCTGTTCACCGGGGTACTGGTGCTCTGGGGCGGAAGTAACCTGATCGGAATCGCCGGCCAGCGGCTGGGGGTGCCCTTCCCGGTTTTCGCGCGCGCCACCTTCGGGGTCTTCGGCGCCAACGTGCCGGCACTGTTACGGGGACTGGTGGCCATCTTCTGGTACGGAATCCAGACCTATCTGGCATCCACGGCGGTCATCGTGCTGCTGTTGCGCCTGGATCCGGGGCTACGGTCCTGGACCGAGCCGACGTTCCTGGGTTTGCACGCACTGGGATGGGCCGCTTTCCTGACGCTGTGGACCGTGCAGCTGCTGATTCTCAACTACGGCATGGAGATCGTTCGGAAGGTGTCCGATGTGGCGGGTCCGGTCGTCTGGATCGGCATGATCGCGCTGGCGATATGGATGCTGGCCAGTGTGGGCTGGAGCATCGACTTCGGTGCGCGCGTGGGCCCGCCGCTGGCACCGGGGCCCACGATGCTGGCATTCACTGGTGTCGCATTCCTGATGGTCGCATTCATGGCAGGCCCCCTGGTCAACTACGCGGACTTCGCACGTTTTGCCCCGAGCAGGCGGGCGATCCTGCGGGGGAACGCACTGGGGATCCCGCTCAATGAGACCGCCTTTGTGGTGATCTCGATCGTCATATCGCTTGCCGCGCTGAAGAAGTACGGCAGCGCGATGACCGACCCAGTGGAGTTGGTCGCCGATATCGACTCCGATGCCATAGTGGTCGTCGCGGCGATTCTCTTCGCCATCGCCACCGTCGGCATCAACGTGGTGCTCAACTTCGTGTCCCCGTCCTACGACATCTCCAATGTCGCACCGAAATACATCTCGTTTCGTACCGGGGGCATCATCACGGCGGTCCTATCGGTCGCGGTGCTTCCCTGGAAGATCTGGGGGAATGAAGCCGCGATCGTGTACTTCCTCGGCGGGGTCGGCGCGCTCATGGGTCCGGTGTTCGGAATCCTGGTGGTGGACTACTACCTGCTGCGCCGGCAGCGCACCAATACCGCCGACCTGTACTCCGAGTCCACCGAAGGCGCCTACTACTACGCCCGCGGGTTCAACCCCGCGGCGCTGATCGCACTGGGTGTTTCCGGTGCGGCGGCGGTCGCCATCGCGCTCGCGCCCTCGGCGCAGAGCCTGACGGCACTTTCATGGCCGGCCGGAGCGCTCTTGGGGGGCGCGCTGATGTATGTGTTGAGCCGGAGATCGGGCCGGGCTAGCCGTGCAACGCCTTCTTGAGGGCGGCCAGTGATCGGTCGCGCTCTTCGGTGGCGGCGGGCACGATATCGGCGTAGCCCAGGTAGCCGTGGATAAGAGTGGGGGCGTTGTGCAGTTCCACCGGCACGCCGGCCCCGCTGAGCAGCTCGGCGTACGTGGCGCCGTCGTCGCGCAGCGGATCGAATTGCGCGGTCCCGATGAACGCCGGGGCCAGCCCCTCGAAGCTCTCGGCACGCGCCGGGACCAGCGTCGGACCCGCGGTGGCCGGATTGGTGTCCCCGAGATACCACTTGCTCAGCCCCGCGACGGCCTTCGTGTCCAGGACGGGTGCCTCGGCATTCTCGATCATCGATGGCAGCGTCACGTCGAAGGTGGTGGCCGGGTACCACAGCACCTGGAAGGCCAGCGGAATGCCGTTATCGCGGGCCAGCTGAGCCAGCACCGCGGACAGGTTTCCGCCGGCGGAATCGCCACCCACGGCGAGACGATCCGGATCGCCGCCGATCTCCGCGGCGTGTTGATGCACCCATTGCAGTGCGGCCCAGCAGTCTTCGACCGCCGCGGGGTAGGGATGCTCCGGTGCCAGTCGGTAGTCCACCGACACCACCACGGCGTCGGCCTGCACGGCCGCGGCGCGGCCGACCGCGTCGTGGGTATCGAGGTCGCCGATCACCCAGCCGCCCCCATGGATCAGCACAAACACCGGGTGCACTCCATCCTCGGACGGAGAGTAGATACGTACCGGTATCTCACCCGCGGGGCCCGGGATGGTGCGGTCCTCTACCTTGGCCACCTCGATCCACGGCGGGCGCGCGGTGGCGATCGCGCGATACGCGTCCCGGGAAGCCTGCGGCCCGTCCGGCGAAACGAGCTGAATCGGAACAGCTTCCAGGATCTTGAGGATGATCGGGTCGATGCCGGTTTCGGTGGCGGTCATGCCGTCACTGTAACGGGTGCTGACCTGCGAGTCGGGGGCGTCTGCTAGAACCACCAGGTGACTGCGACGCGGGTGGTGGCCGAGCATGAGCCGGTTGCCCGGGTGCTGCCGCTGCTCACCGTGCCGCATCTCGATCGTGAGTTCGACTATTTGGTGTCCGCGGAGCAATCCGACGACGCCCAGCCCGGAGTACGGGTGCGGGTGCGCTTCCATGGCCGGCTTGTCGACGCGATCCTGCTGGAACGCCGTTCCGAAAGCGATCACGCGGGCAAGCTCGGGTGGCTGGATCGCGTGGTGTCACCCACGCGGGTGCTGACGCCGGATGTGCGCAGGCTCGTTGACGCGGTGGCGGCCCGATACGCGGGAACCCGCGCCGACGTGTTGCGACTCGCGCTGCCGCCACGCCATGCGCGGGCCGAGAAGGAAACTCGCCCGTCGGCAGCCGATGACTTCGAGTTGCCAGCGGTCGACGGATCGGGCTGGGCTCGTTACCAGCGCGGCGAGCGTTTTCTCGAGGCACTGTCGCAGGGCAGGGCAGCACGCGCGGCGTGGCAGGCGCTGCCCGGCGAGGCCTGGTGCACTCGCCTCGCCGAGGCGGCGGTGGCCGCATCCGGCACCGGCAGGGGAGTGCTGGCAGTCGTCCCCGATCAGCGCGATATCGATGCGTTGTCCGCCGAGTGTGTGAAACATATTGGGGCACCGCGCGTTATCGCGCTTTCGGCGGAACTCGGACCCGCCGAGCGATATCGGCGCTGGCTGGCGGTACTGCGTGGAGATGCGACCGTGGTGATCGGTACCAGGGCCGCGGTGTTCGCCCCGGTGGCCAATTTGGGTCTGGTGATGGTGTGGGACGACGGCGACGACAATCTCGCCGAACCCCGTTCGCCCTACCCGCACGCCCGCGAGGTGGCCATGCTGCGCGCACATCAGCTGCGATGCGCGGCGGTGATCGGTGGGTACGCGCGCACCGCCGAAGCGCAGGCGCTCGTGGAGAGCCGCTGGGCACACGACCTTGTGGCGGCCCGGCCTGTGGTGCGCAGGGCCTGCGCGCGGATCAGTGCTCTCGACGACAGCGGGTACGCGCAGGAACGCGACCCGGCGGCACGTTCGGCGCGGCTTCCCATGGTGGCGCTGAAGGCTGCGCGCGATGCGTTGAAGCGCGGCCACTCGGTGCTCGTGCAGGTGCCGCGACGTGGATACGTTCCGGCGTTGGCCTGTACCCGGTGCCGCACTGTCGCGCGGTGCCGTCACTGCACCGGCCCACTGGCTTTGGAAGGGCCCGGCGGGCCGTCCAACAATGTCAGCCCCAGCTGCCGCTGGTGCGGACGCGTGGATGCTGACCTGCATTGCGTCCGCTGTGGCTCCAGTGCGGTCCGCGCCGTGGTGGTGGGTGCCCGCAGAACGGCCGAGGAACTGGGCCGGGCACTGCCCGGGGTCCCCGTGGTGACCTCCGGTGGCGGCGAGGTGCACACCATGGTCACCGGGCCGCCGAGCCTGGTGGTGTGCACGCCGGGGGCAGAGCCCTTGACACCCAACGGTTATGGCGCGGCGCTGCTCTTGGACGCATGGGCGCTGCTGGGACGCCAGGACCTACGCGCCGCGGAAGACACGTTGCGGAAGTGGATGGCAGCCGCGGCGTTGGTGCGCGGACATGAAGAAGGTGGCGCCGTGGTGGTGGTCGCGGACTCCACACTGCCCACCGTGCAGGCACTCATCCGGTGGGATCCGGTGGGGCATGCCGCCGGCGAATTGGTCGCGCGCGCAGAGGTTGGATTGCCGCCGCAGGTGCACATCGCGGCCATCGACGGGCCTGCCGCAGCGGTGGCTGCCCTGGTCGACACCGCGGAGCTGCCCGGGGGCGCCGAACTGTTGGGGCCGGTCGATCTTCCGGCGGGAGCGCGCCGGCCGGCCGGGATATCCGATGGTGCCGAAGTGGTGCGCATGCTCGTACGCGTACCGCGCACAGCCGGGCTGGAGATGGCCGCAGCTTTGCGCCGTGGAGTGGCAACGTTGAGTGCCCGGCGCGACGCGGAACCCGTCAGAGTGCAGATCGACCCGCTGCATGTGGGCTGATCGGGCGAACCTCAGGTGTTAGCGGCGACGAGCGCGGGACCGGCGCTGATGCCCTGGGCGAAGGTCTCGACGATATAGCCGATGAGATCGTCCCGGCTAAGAGTCCGCGAGGCGCTCCACCAGTTGATCGTCATGAGCACACCGCCAACCGCCAGCCGCGACCAGATCGGCGCCAGCTGTTGCATGTGATTGCCGGGGAACTCGGCCTGCAAATGTTCCTCGGTGACCTGCGCGATGAGGTCGAACACCCCGTGATCGAGCCGTTCCTGCGCGGTGAGGTCGCGATCAAGCGCGATGTACAGCTCCGGTTCCGCGGTGATCCAGTCGATGACGATGTCGGCAAACGCCCGGGTCTGGTCGCGTATATCGCCGACCATGCTGTCTCGCCACGAACCGGAGATCAGCCGATCGGCGTGGCGGCGGCTTAACGCCCGCAGCAGGTCCGCCTTGGTGGGAAAGATTGCATAGCAGGCGGACCGGGCGAATCCGGCCTCCCTGGCAACCTCGGCGATGGAGACGGTGCCTCCCGTGTTGCGAATCGCGCGCTCCGCGGCGTCAAGTAGTTCTTCTGCTCGCAGTTTGCGATCATACGGAGCGCCACTCGGCCGGCCTCGTCCTCTGGTAGCCATCGAAATCATGGTATCGGATGTATCCAGACTTAGTGCCGCTCTGCTCGGCGAACCATGTGTACGGCTCCAGGGTTGGCCGTCGCGCCTGGGATTCGATGTGGACGGTGCATCCTTCCTAGACTGACGCGGTGCGCATAGTGTTCGCCGGTACTCCGGCCCCGGCGTTGCCGTCTCTGCGAAGGCTGCTGGCCTCCCGTCACGAGGTTGTCGCGGTACTGACGCGGCCCGACGCCCGCGCGGGCAGGGGACGGGCCGCGGCGGCGTCGCCGGTGGCCGAGCTGGCCCGCGAGCACGGGCTGCCTGTGCTCACACCGGCGCGGCCCAACGACGCGGAATTCGTCAGTGAGCTCACCGAACTCGCTCCGGACTGCTGCGCGGTGGTCGCCTACGGCGCCCTGCTGAAACCAGAACTGCTCGCCGTGCCCACTCACGGCTGGGTGAACTTGCATTTCTCGCTGTTGCCCGCGTGGCGCGGTGCCGCACCCGTGCAGGCATCCATCGCGGCCGGGGACCAGATAACAGGTGCCACGACATTTCTCATCGAGCCCGCGCTGGACAGCGGGCCCGTCTATGGCGTGGTCACCGAACGGATCACCGCACGTGACACCGCCGGTGCGCTGCTGGGGCGGCTTGCCGAATCCGGTGCGGGGCTTCTTGAATCGACAATGGACGGGATCGAAGACGGGGCACTGGTGGCCGTGCCGCAGCCGGCCGACGGAGTGAGCGTCGCACCGAAGATCACGGTGGAACAGGCACGCATCCGATGGGAGCTTCCTGCCCACGCGATAGATCGCCATATCCGCGCCATGACACCCGAACCCGGTGCCTGGACCACTATCGGGGACATTCGTATCAAGGTTGGACCGGTGAGAACAGATGTGGATGTGCCCGCCGAGGAACTACCACCCGGAGCCTTCGCGGTCCGCAAGCGTGACGTGCTGGTGGGCACCGGCACCACACCGATCGCGCTCGACGAGGTACAACCCCAAGGTAAGAAGCTGATGAACGCTGTCGATTGGGCGCGCGGCGCCCGGCTGGACGCGGAGGTGCGCGCACTGTGACTACCCGACCACCACGCCGACGGCCCAACCAGGATGCGCGCCCGAAGGAGCGTGCACGCCACAAGCTCGACCCGGCACGTCAGGCCGCGCTCGACGTACTGCGCGCGGTATCGCGCCAGGATGCGTATGCCAATCTGGCCCTGCCCGCACTGCTGCGTGAACGCGGTATCACCGGGCGCGACGCCGCTTTCGCTACCGAACTCACCTATGGAACGTCCAGGGCTCGTGGTCTTCTCGATGCGGTCATCGCGTCGGCGGCGGGCCGCACCATCGACCAGGTTGACGAGGGGTTGCGTGATCCCTTGCGACTGGGGGCCTACCAACTATTGCGCACCCGCGTGGAACCACACGCTGCACTGTCCACCACGGTAGATGCCGTGGCCGTCGAATTCGACCAGGGCAGAGCCGGTTTCGTGAATGCGGTGCTGCGGACGATCTCGCGCCGCAGTGAGCAGGAATGGGTCGATGAGCTGGCCCCGCCGGAATCCGACAGGATAGGCCGACTCGCCTTCGCGACCGCCCATCCACGATGGATCGCGCAGGCGTTCTCCGATGCACTTGGCCCCGCGGCAGGTGAGCTTGCCGATGTGCTCGCCAGCGATGATGAGCGTCCCGTGGTGCACCTCGCCGCGCGTCCTGGGCATATCGACGCGGTCACGCTGGCCGACGAGGTGGGCGGCACCGTCGGCCGTTACTCGCCCTATGCCGTGTACCTGCCCGGCGGAAATCCGGGTCGGGTCGACTCAGTCCGCGATGGCCTGGCACAGGTGCAGGACGAAGGCAGCCAGCTGGTCGCGCGCGCGACCGCATTGGCTTCGCTGGACGGAACCGACGAGCAATGGCTTGACCTGTGCGCGGGGCCTGGCGGCAAGACCGCGCTACTGGGCGCACTGGCGGCCGAGCGTGGAGCGCACGTCACGGCGATCGAGGTCGCTGCCCATCGCGCCGAACTGGTGGCCGCCGCCACGAAATCCCTGCCGGTGACGGTGCTCACGACGGACGGGCGCGAAAGCGGCTTGGTGCCCGGATCCTTCGACCGCGTGCTGGTCGATGCCCCGTGCACGGGGCTGGGCGCATTGCGCCGCCGCCCGGAGGCCCGCTGGCGCCGTCAACCGGGTGATATTCCGGCGCTGGTCAAGTTGCAACGCGAATTGCTTTCCAGCGCCATCGAATTGACCCGGCCGGGCGGCATCGTCGTGTACAGCACCTGTTCGCCGCACCTGGCCGAAACGGTGGGTGTGGTCTCTGATGCAGTGCGCCGTCATCCGGTGGCAGCCGAGGACGCCCGTGTGGTGTTCCCCGGAGTGGACAGGCTCGGCGATACCGATGCGGTGCAGTTGTGGCCGCACCGGCACGGCACCGATGCCATGTTCACCGCCCTCCTGCGTAAACACGCATGATCCGGCACATAAGCTGAACGGCATGTCTCACCGCGCTCCCATGATCGCCCCGTCGATCCTGTCTGCCGATTTCGCACGTCTCGCCGATGAGATGGCGGCAGTGGAAGGAGCCGACTGGTTGCATGTGGACGTCATGGATGGGCACTTTGTACCCAATCTGACACTGGGTCTCCCTGTCGTCGACAGCCTGCTGGCCGCAACCGATATCCCAATCGACTGCCATCTGATGATCGACAATCCTGACCGGTGGGCGCCCGGATACGCCGAGGCGGGGGCGCACAATGTGACCTTCCATGCCGAGGCCACGGATAATCCCATCGCCGTCGCCCGTGACATCCGGGCCGCGGGTGCCAAGGCTGGACTCAGCATCAAGCCGGGCACGCCTCTGGATCCATATCTGGAGGTGCTCAAGGACTTTGACACGCTGCTGGTGATGTCGGTGGAACCGGGATTCGGCGGACAATCCTTTATCGCGGGCGTGCTCGACAAGGTGCGCACGGTGCGTAAGCTCGTCGATTCCGGTGAACTGACGGTGCTCGTGGAGATCGACGGCGGCATCAATGCCGACACCATCGAGCAGGCCGCTGAGGCCGGTGTCGACTGTTTCGTGGCTGGTTCGGCCGTCTACGGGGCGCAAGACCCCCAAGCGGCGGTGCGGGCTTTGCGTGAGCAAGCTGCCAGGGCGGCAGCACATTTGGCCCGCTGATATGACCAACCCGATTGGTCTCGATGCCGCCATGGATCTGGCGATCCGGGCCGCCGAGGAAGTCAAGGGCAGTACCTATCCGAACCCGCCCGTGGGTGCGGTGATCCTGGATGCGGCGGGAGTGGTTGCCGGAGTCGGCGGCACCCGTCCGCCCGGACAGGAACACGCAGAGGTGGTGGCGCTGCGCCAGGCCGGTGATGCCGCGGCAGGCGGCACCGCTGTCGTGACCCTGGAGCCGTGCAATCACCAGGGAAGAACCGGCCCCTGCGTGGATGCGCTTGCAGCTGCGGGTATTTCACGTGTTGTCTACGCCGTCGCCGATCCAAATCCACAGGCGGCCGGGGGAGCAGAGCGCTTGCGTGCGCTGGGTATCGACGTCATCGACGGTGTGGGCACAGAGCTGGTCTCGGCAGGAACGCTGCGCGAATGGTTGTACAAACAACGTACCGGTCGTCCCCATGTCACCTGGAAGTACGGCGCCAGTGTCGACGGGCGCAGCGCCGCCAATGACGGCACCAGTCAGTGGATCACCAGCGAGCAGTCCCGCGCCGACGTGCACCGGCGCCGCGCGTTCGCCGATGCCGTTCTCGTGGGTACTGGCACCGTCTTCGCCGACGATCCACAGCTCACTGCGCGCACGCCCGAGAACGCGTTGTTTCCCCACCAGCCGCTGCGCGTCGTCATCGGTATGCGCGAGGTCTCCTCGGATGCAAAGGTATTGAACGACGACTCGCACACCATGGTGATCCGCACCCACGACCCGGCCGAGGTGCTTGCGGCGCTGGCGGACCGAACCGACATCTTCCTGGAGGGTGGACCGACGTTGGCCGGGGCCTTTCTGCGTGCCGGCCTGGTGGACCGAATCCTGGCCTACCTCGCCCCAATGCTGTTGGGTGGCAACGTCCCCGCCGTGGAGGACGTGGGCGTCACCACCCTGTCACGCGCGCTGCACTGGGAGTACGACCAGATCGAACGCATGGGACCCGACGTGCTACTGAGCCTCGTTCCCCGCCTTGCGGTGTGAACCGATGAACAGCGCGATCACCGCGCCGATCACACAGACGATTGCCGTGATTGCGAACATCTCGCTGTACATCTCGCTGTAGGCGGTGATGCTGCGGTTCAGGAGCCGCATTTGTAGCTCCATGAAATTCGGCTTTCCGGTCGGCTTGGGTTCCTTGGCGGCCAGCGCATCGAAGTTCTGGTAGAAGCGGTGAATACCCCAACCGCCGAGGGCAGCCATGCCGATGAGCATGCCCGTCATTCGAGCCACCACCACGAGGGCCGAGGCGATGCCGTGCTGAGCGGCGGGCACAACGCGGAGAGCCGCGGATGACAGCGGTCCGATCACCAGGCCCAGACCCACACCGGCGACCACCAGGTCGGTGTCGAGCCGGGGCAGCGTGAAGAGCCCGAAGTTGTGCACGGCATCCAACACGTCTACCGGCCAACCGGAGATCAGGTAGTACCCGAACGCGGCGATGAGCAGGCCGATGACGGCGATGATCCGATCGCCGAATCGGGTCGCGAGCCAGCCGCCGATCACAGCCCCGATCGGCAGTGCGACAAGGAAGCGGGACAGCAGGAAGACCGCGTCGGCCTTGTTCATCTGCAGCACTCCCTGCCCGAGCAGCTCGATGTTGACCAGTGTCACCATCAACGCCGCACCGGCGGCCAGGGACGCGGCCAACGCCGCGAAGAACGGGCCGAACCGCACGCCTTCTGGCTTGATCAGCCGGGTTTTGGCCCGCGATTCCCAGAGGATGAACGCCAGGAATGCGACCCCTGATCCGATCAGAACCGGCAGGGCCCACTCGGGTAGGGCCGAGACTTTCGGATCGGGACTGTATAAACCCACCACCAGCAGCGCCAATGCGGCGGCCAGCAGTGCGCCCCCGACGACGTCCACCTTCGGCCGATTCGGGTCGTGCTGGTGCGCGGGCACGCTGAACTGGACCAATACGATGGCGATGATTGCCAACGGCACGTTGACCCAGAAGATGGCGGTCCAGTGGCCGAACAGCCATACGCACAGTACGCCGTACAGGGGGCCGAGCACGCTGCCCAGTTCCTGGGCGGCACCGATACCGCCGAGAACGGTCGCGCGATTGCGTTGCGCCCACAGATCGGCGCCCAGAGCCAGCGTGACCGGAAGCAGCGCGCCACTGGCCACACCCTGAATGATGCGGCCCGTGACCAGCATCGTCAGGTCGGTGGACAGCGCCGTGACGATCGAACCGATCGCGAAGCCCGCCAGCGCCAGCTGCAGGATGAGGCGGCGGCCGAATCGGTCGGAGGCCTGTCCCAGCAGCGGCATCGCGGCGATATATCCCAGTAGGTAACCCGTGACGATCGGAGTGACCTGCTGGATGTTGTTCAGCGCGATGCCGACGGTAGTCATGATGTCGGTGAAGACACTGACTACGACGTAGGTGTCCAGGGCGCCCAGGAGCACCGCCAGGCTTCCGGCGCCGATGGCGATGCTGCGATGCCGCAGGGGTAGGGAGGTACCGGGCTCCTCCGTCGCTGTGTGCGTCACAGGGCGGGCTTGTCGACCGTGACCGGCTTGCCCCAGTCGGACAACGACATCTCGATGGTGTTACCCGGCGAGGTGTCGACACTGATCTTGGTCAGCAGGTGCTTGTCGTCCTTCTGGATCCACGCCTTGGCCGGAATGTCGGCGGTGAGCGTGGTGCCGCCGGTGAAGGTGTTCAAGGCGTCCTTGTTCATCGTTCCGGTCACGAGAACCGAATCGACACCGTCGACGGTCTCGACCTTTTGGGACTTGGCATCGGTGATGTTGGCCAGCAGGTTGGCCAGCCCCTTGTTGGGGTCGAGAATCAGCCCGATGTCGTAGATGTCCTTGACCGGTCCCATGCTGGAGTACGCGCTGCCGAGCTGCGCGAACAGCTCGCCGTCGACCACGACGAACGGCAGTTCCAGCCCCCCGGTCTTGGCGGTGCCCTTGGCGGCCACGGCGGGTGTGGTGGTCAGATCGCCGGTCAGGTCCGACAGCTTGAGGGTCGGCTTGTCGCCGGTGACCTTGAGCACGATGTGCGTGCTGGTCTGGGTCTTGGTGGTGGCCGCCGATTCGCTGAGCAGCGTGGCGGCCTCGGGCAGGCTGGGGTCGGCCTTCTCGGTCTTGGAGCAGCCGGCCAGGGCGATGGCGGCGACGGCTACGGGGATAAGGGCGAGTCGGATGCGGTTGCGCATGGGACCGATCGTAGAGGCTGACCGCGACCACTGGGAGGCTCGCGACACGACGACGTTGCTGGCGATGAAATTGACACCCCAGCAATCCGACGCCATGCTCATTTGCAGGGCGGGATTGTCAACCGAGGGCTGGTTGTGGTGAAAAACGTGAGCAGAGCACTGGCATGTGGCATGTCCACGGTCGCCGCTGCCGCCGGCATTCTCGTTGCTTCACCTGCGCTTTCATTCGCCGATCCAGCCTCGGAAACTCCGCCCAAGATTGTCGCTTTCCCGGGCATGTCGATTGTCCAGGGGGATAGCCGTTGCACGCTCGGCTACGTCGATCCGATATCGCGAATCGGTCTGACGGCGGGACATTGCAACGCCACCGGCGCGGTCACCGATCTGGGAGGGAACCGTGTCGGCGAGGTGCTGCTGATGAGCCGGAACCTGCCAACAGGCGGAGCGATCGGCCCCGGCGACGTCGTCTCGGACTATGAGGGCATCACGTTCGCGCCCGGGGTCGAGCTGAGCAGCAACCTGCCCAACGGGGTTGCGCTGCGCATGACCCAGAACGCGGGCCCCGAACCCGGGCTCCCGGTGTGCCTGATGGGCTCGGTGTCGGGCGAGACGTGCGGCAAGGTCGATGCGATCAACAACGGCTGGTTCACCATGACGGATGTCGGTGGGCAACACGGTGATTCGGGTGGTCCGGTGTACACCATCACCCAGCCCGGCCAGGCATTGCTGGTCGGCATCTACTCGCTGCGGTGGGGTGGAAAGCCCGCGGCCATGTCCTGGTCGGCGATATCCGCACAGATGCAGTCGCAGTTGGTGGCGCAGATCCCGGCTGCCGGGCCGGGTAACGGCGGTCCACCGCTGCCTGCCATGCCCACCCCGCCGCCGGTCGACGCGGTGCCCGCCGCGGCCTAGGCTTCGGCGGCTCATTTCGCGTTCGTACAGGGCGCATTGCGTTTTCTATTCTGGTACTGTGGCGCCGTTCTGGGGCCATTATTAAATTTGCTGAGCCTTCAGAAATTCCACAATGTCAACCATTGTGATCACACTGAATTTTGGAAGGTAGACATGAAGCGCATTGCCATTGCTCTCGCAGCCGTCGCGATAGCCATGGGGACTGTAGGGTGCTCCGCGAGCGACGATCGTGGGGGAAACATCGTGCGTATCGGCACCACAGAGGCGGGTAAAGACTCGTGGGACGTCTTTGTCGAGGAAGCAGGGAAGGCGGGAATCAAACTCGTCACCACCAACTTCACCGACTACAGCCAGCCCAATGTGGCACTCACTCAAAAGCAGATCGATGTGAATCTATTCCAGCACCTTCGTTTCCTGGGTGAATACAACGTTGCCGATAACGCGAATCTTGCGCCGGTCGGTGCCACCTATATCGTGCCGCTCGGACTCTATTCGCAGAAGCACAAGCTGATTGCGGACATTCCACAAGGCGGACAGATCGCGATTCCCAACGACCCGCCCAACCAGGCGCGCGCGCTGTTCGTGTTGAAGGCGGCCGGGCTCATCGCGCTCAAGGGCGGCCGTACGACACCGAGTGTGGCCGATATAGACAAGGGGGCCTCCAGGGTCACCGTGACGCTGGTGGACGCGGCGCAGACCGCGTTGTCTCTCAAGTCGACCGATGGCGCCGTCATCAACAACACCTATCTGGCGCAGTCGAATATCGACCCCAAGAGCGCGCTCTACGCCGATGACCCGGCCAGTCCGGGCGCCGAGCCGTACATCAACGTCATCGTTGCGCGCGATGAGGAGAAGGACAATCCGACCTATCAGAAACTCGTCGATGTCTTCCATTCCCCGGCCGTCACCGAGGCATACGCCAAGGAGAGCAAGGGAACTCAATTGACCGTGACAAAGAGTGGCCAGGACTGCGCGTCGATTCTGGCGAGGATCGAGCAGCAGATCCGCGCCGAGAAATGACGGGAGCGGCGCCGCTCATCCGGTTCGAGAACGTCAGCAAGACGTTTCGGGTGGGCAAGAAGACCGTCACCGCCGTCGATGACGTGTCGCTGGACATCGACGCGGGCGACGTGTTCGCCATGATCGGTTACTCGGGGGCGGGGAAGAGCACCCTGGTGCGTCTCATCAACGGACTGGAGCGACCCAGCTCTGGTCGGGTCGTGGTGGACGGAGCCGAGGTCAGCGCCCTCGGGGAGCGCGAATTGCGTAGTCTGCGCACCGATGTGGGCATGATCTTTCAGCAGTTCAATCTCTTTCGGTCCCGGACCGTGGCGGGAAACATCGCCTACCCGCTGCGGGTGGCTGGGTGGACGGCCGAGAAGCGCACCGCGCGGGTCGCCGAGCTGCTGGAGTTCGTCGGCTTGGGTGAGAAGGCCAAGAGCTATCCGGATCAGCTTTCCGGTGGGCAGAAACAACGTGTCGGGATTGCGCGCGCACTCGCGACATCGCCGTCGATCCTGTTGGCCGACGAGGCCACCAGCGCTTTGGATCCCGAGACCACCGGCGATGTGCTGCAACTGCTGCGCACGGTGAACGACGAGTTCGGGGTCACCATCGTGGTGATCACCCATGAGATGGACGTGGTGCGTACGGTGGCCGATCGCGTCGCGGTTCTCGCCGATGGCAGGGTCGTCGAGTCCGGCACCGTTTTCGACGTTTTCTCGACTCCGCAGAGTGAGGCGGGTAAACGCTTCGTCGGCACGGTTCTGCAGAACACGCCGAGCGCCGCGGATGTCACCCGAATAGCTAAGCGGCACAAGGGAAGCATCGTCTCAGTGGAGATCAGCGAGGGTGTCCAGATAGGACCGGCGCTGGCACGTGCCACCGAGCTCGGGGTGCGTTTCGAGGTGGTCTACGGAGGTATCACCACTCTTCAGTCGCGCTCCTTCGGCAATCTCACACTCGAGCTTGAGGGGCCTGATAGTCAAGTGGCACAGATTATTTCGGACTTATCCGCAGTGACGACCATCCAGCAGGTGAGGCGATGACGACGAATTGGGAGCGGTTGCGCCCGCAATTGTTCGAAGCCTTTGGCGACACCCTGTACATGGTGTCGATCACCCTGGTGGTGGGCGGTGTCATCGGTCTGGGCTTGGGAGTGCTGCTGTACACCACCAGATCCGGTGGGCTGTTGCAGAACCGGGTGCTGCATACGCTGCTCAACGTAGTGGTGAACATCGTCCGGCCCATACCGTTCGTGGTGTTGATCGCCGCACTCGGACCGATCACACTTGGGGTGGTGGGGACGACCATCGGCACCACGGCGGTGGTGTTCGTGATGATCGTCGCGGCGTCTTTCGCGATTGCGCGCATTGTCGAACAGAACCTGGTGACCATCGACCCCGGGGTCATCGAGGCGGCGCGCGCAGTCGGTGCCGGGCCGTTGCGGATCATCCTGACGCTGCTGGTGCCGGAAGCGCTCGGGCCGTTGATACTCGGCTACACCTTTGTGCTCATCGGGATTGTGGACATGTCCGCGATGGCAGGTTTGGTGGGAGGTGGCGGTTTGGGCGATTTCGCGATCGTGCAGGGATATCAGCGTTTCAACTGGCAGGTCACAATCGTATCGACCGTCATCATCATCGCGCTGGTCCAGGCGGCGCAGTTCTTTGGAAACTATCTGGCGCGCAAGGCGCTTCGGCGATAGTTACGCGGGAGGCGTAGGCGCGGCAGGTGCTGGCGCGGCGGCAGGTGCCGGCGGTGCCCCCGGCGCGGGAGCAGCGCCTTCGGGCGCCTCGGGCGGGGTCCAGTGCCACTGCTCGGGTGCGGGGCCTTGCGAGTCGTCACCCAAACCGGGAATGCGTGTTCCGGGAGGCGGGGCGGTGCCGGGTAGCGGCTGGTTGAGCGATTCCTTGGTTCCACGGCCCACGATGCCGCCTCGCCACTGACCGTCCTGAACGCCCCGAACGAGCCTGCCCAGATAGTCACCGCCGGAGATATCGGCTTTCTCTTCGCCGGGGTTCACCCCGTAGATCTCGCCCTTGCCGGGCTCTGCGGGTTTGAGGTTCTGTGGCAACAGGTACTCGTTGTTCAGCGCCCTCGTGTTCGGGGTGACGACGGGAGTCTCGACACCCGGTGCCGCTGGTGCTGCCGGTGCCGGATTCTGGCCGATCAGATTGGGATTACCCACGATCGCCAGGTTGGTGGGTATGCCACCGGGGCCCTGTTCGGTGCCGGACAGGGCGAGCGGATTGCCGATCTGCGAAGGCGGTGGCGGCTCCGGAGGGCCGGGAGGCGCCGCAGGGGCGGGCGCCGGAGCCGGGTCGGGTTCCCCGGGATCGGCTCCGGCGGTTGCCGCGGAGGAGAACAGCGCACTGGCGGCAAGAGCCGCAGCCACCCCGATCTTCACGATGGACGGACGATCGGGGTTTTTCATGGCTGCGTCTCCTCTGCGCTGGACTTGATCGGACGGTCTGAACTAGACGGTCTTCGTGACGCCGTAGTAGGCGACGATATCGTCGTTGTCCTTTGACGAGCTGGTCAGCACGGCGTACGAACGCAGGAACGACTGGCCGATGCAACCGTCGATCTTGATGTGCACGTCCTTGAGGGTGATGCGCACTTCGCTGCCCTTGTACTTCTTCTTGTCGACCGAGACGTTGATGACCTCACCGGGCTGGGGGTGGACCTCGATCTGGCCCTGAATGGGCAGGCCGAGGCTGCCGATGCCGCCGGTGGTCAGACCGACGTTCAGACCGATGGAACCATTCAGCTTGACGGTGTTCAGGCTGATGCCGCAGCCGATCTGGTAGCCGGCTTCCAGCGTGCCGCCGGACAGCTTGGTGCTGCCGCCACCCTTGGCCGAGCCGGTGAACGTGCCACCGGCGAGGTATTCGCGCGACGAGGTGGCGGTGGTCAGCGGCGGGATGGGCAGCTGGGTCTCGTCTTTGGCACCGACGGTCAGGGTCCAGCCGTCGGGGGTCTTGACGATGCCCGGATCTTCCGAGCCGACGACACCGTTGTCCGGCGGGGGGCCGTCGGCGGGCGGCGGCGGGGCGTCGGCGACGGGCTGCACGGGTGGTGGGTCATCGGACGGGTCCGCCAGGGCGAACGGCGCCGCCGCCGCGAGCGCGCACACGGCAGTGAGGGTGACGAGACTCTTGAGCATGGGAATGGGGCCTCTCGTGGTCTTTTGTGGTGGGGCGGCTGAGTGAGTTTTGGTCATCAACGTCAGACGGCCTTGGTGACACCCATGTAGGTGACCACGTCATCGGTGTTTTCGGTTGAGCTGGTGAAGGTTGCGTACGACCGGATGAAGGACTGTCCGACGCAGCCGTCGATCTTGATGCGGAATCCGGTGATGGTGGTGCGTGTGGTGGTGCCCTCGAAGGTCTTCTTGTTGACCGGGACGATGGTTACCGTGCCGGGCCTCAGGCCGACCTTGATCTGGCCGACGACACCGGCACTGGCCGAGGGGACACCCGCCATGCTGATAGAGGGCTGGAGGCTGACGCCACCCATCAGCTCTACGGGGCCACCGGTGATACCGCAGCCAATCTGGTAGCCGGCTTCCAGGGTTCCACCGGCCAGCTTGGTCTTGCCGCCACCCTTCACGCCACCGATGAAGGTGCCGCCGACGATGTATTCGCGCGAGGACAGCGCGGTGGTCAACGGTGCCACTGGCAGCAGGCTCTCGTCCTTCGCGGCGACGGCGAGGATCCAGCCGTCTGGGGTGGACAAGGTGCCGGGGTCCGCCGACGGCATCGCGCCAGTATCGCCGGGAGGGGGAGGTGGTGCGTCGGCCACCGGCTGCACGGGCGCCGGATCATCACCGGGTTCGGCCAGGGCGAGGGGCGCAGTTGCGGCTAGCGCGCATACAGCAGTCAGAGTGACAAGGCTTTTCAGCATGGTGCGGTGGCGCCTCTCATTGTGTGGTGATGTCCATGACTTCTGTGAGGAAGCTGTCCCGACGAATGTTCAGGGTGCCGGATTGCTAAACGGTTAATGGACGGACAACAGTTATCGCCCAATGTCTATCCATTTCGTACGTCGGTACACACCATTCCAACCGCGATGATTTGAAACGCGAAAAGCCTTCTGCCTCGGCGATTGTGACGAAAACCACTGGTGTCGTTACCGTTTCGCGGCAGCCGTTTGGGACTACCCCGTAGGGGTATCCAGCACACTTTTCAACGGTCAGTCGAATTTCGCGCCGTATAACGGTTGTTCAACTTTCGTTCACACTTGTGACAATTCCGCAACTCACCATCGAATATCGGTGCCGCCCTAACGCGACGTCTTATGGAATTCCCGGTACGGTCACGGCACCAGAGAATCTGGAGAGGAATCGATGAGGTCACTACATCTGTGCCGCAAGGCGGTTGTGCCCACGCTGGTTGCGCTCGGCATGGGGCTGACGGTTGTGCCGTCGGCGTATGCGGAGCCCGATCAGCCGGATCCGTCGGAACAACCCGCGCAGCAGACCGTGGTAGCGCCCGGACCCGCCATGGCGTCCGCGCCCGCGCCCACCTCCGATACCGCCACTCCGGCGGCGATCGAGGCGTGTGCCAAATTCGCGACGGCACTTGATTACGCCGCCACCAACTACTCCGATTTTGCCGACAACCTGGCGGGTATGGAGGGCAATTACAGCGACGTGTATGTCTCGTCCAGCAACGGCACGGGACGGGCCGCGCTCCGTGAAGCCGCCTCTTTCGCCAATGAGGCGGCAAATACTCCGGAGCTGGATCCGGCGATCGCCGATCCGATGCGTTCGTGGGCGACAAACGCCAACAAGCTCATGATCCTCATGGGCGTCCGGGCGCCGGTCGACGGTGTCAACGGGAAGGCCAACGACCTGAATACCGACGCTCATAACGTTCAGATGGCCTGCGCGCTGGCGGGGACGCACGCTTAGCGCTGCGCGGCCGTCCTAGTCTGGTTCCATGTTCACTGGAATCGTTGAAGAGCTTGGCGAGGTCCTGGGCAGGGAGGATCTCGGCGACTCTGCCCGCCTCACTGTGCTCGGTCCGCTGGTTGTCGAGGACGCGAAACATGGCGACTCGATAGCCGTCAACGGCGTCTGCCTGACGGTGGTCGAGGTGCGCCCCGGAGGAGTCTTCACCACCGATGTCATGGGGGAAACGCTGTCGCGCTCGAGTCTGGACAAGATCGGGACCGGCACGAAGGTCAATCTTGAGCGCGCGGCCGCGGTCAACAGCCGACTCGGTGGGCACATCGTGCAGGGGCATGTCGACGGCACCGGGAACGTGCTCCTCCGCACTCCGTCGGAGAACTGGGAAGTGGTGCGCGTCTCACTGCCCGCGCAGGTGGCCAGGTACGTCGTCGAAAAGGGCTCGATCACCGTGGACGGGGTGTCTCTGACGGTGTCGGCGCTGGGGCCGGATTGGTTCGAGGTGTCGCTGATTCCGACCACATTGGGGTTGACGACGCTCGGATCTGCCGAGGTCGGGACGCCGGTGAACCTCGAAGTGGATGTCATTGCCAAGTACGTGGAACGCCTGCTCGAGCACCGCTCTTAGCTTCCCGGTTCCGCTGAGTGAACAGCGCTCGAATCGTTCGATTTGCGGTGGTTCATAATTAACATGCCCCACACGCCCCTAACGAGAGTGGTCCCCATGACCAGGTTGGACAGCATCGAACGCGCTGTCGCCGATATCGCCGCCGGTAAGGCCATCGTCGTCGTCGACGATGAGGATCGGGAGAACGAAGGCGATCTGATTTTCGCCGCGGAGAAGGCCACCCCGGAGTTGGTGGCGTTCATGGTGCGATACACGTCGGGCTATCTCTGCGTGCCGCTGGCCGGGGAGGATTGCGATCGCCTCGGACTGTTGCCTCAATACGCGGTGAATCAGGACAAGCACGGCACCGCGTACACGGTCACCGTCGATGCGAAAAATGGTATCGGGACCGGGATTTCGGCGTCTGATCGCGCGGCGACAATGAGGCTGCTGGCCGATGCGACGAGCGCACCCGATGACTTCACCAAGCCGGGTCACGTTGTTCCGTTGCGCGCCAAGGATGGTGGGGTGCTGCGTCGTCCGGGCCACACCGAGGCCTCGGTGGATCTGGCGAAGCTGGCGGGGCTACGGCCCGCCGCGGTGATCTGCGAGATCGTCAGCCAAAAAGACGAGGGCGCGATGGCCCAAACCGAGGAACTGCGGGTCTTCGCCGACGAACACAACCTTGCCCTGGTATCGATCGCGGACCTGATCGAGTGGCGCCGCAAGCACGAGAAGCATGTGGAGCGGATCGCTGAGGCACGGATTCCCACTCAGCACGGAGAGTTCCGCGCGGTGGGTTACACGAGCATTTACGACGACGTCGAGCATGTGGCACTGGTGCTGGGCGATATTTCGGGGCCCGAAGGCGACGGCAATGACGTGTTGGTGCGGGTGCACTCTGAGTGTTTGACCGGCGACGTATTCGGTTCTCGCCGTTGTGATTGCGGTCCGCAGCTGGACGCGGCAATGGAGATGGTGGCCAAGGAGGGGCGTGGGATCGTGCTGTACATGCGCGGTCACGAGGGGCGCGGTATCGGCTTGATGCACAAGCTGCAGGCCTACCAATTGCAGGACGCCGGCGAGGACACCGTGGATGCGAACCTCAAGCTCGGTTTGCCTGCCGACGCGCGTGACTACGGTTTGGGCGCGCAGATTTTGGTGGACCTCGGGGTGAAGTCCATGCGGCTGCTGACCAACAATCCCGCCAAGCGTGTGGGGTTGGACGGGTACGGCCTGCACATCATCGAGCGGGTGCCCCTGCCGGTGCGCGCCAACTCGGAGAACATTCGATACCTGCGTACCAAGCGGGACCGGATGGGGCATGATCTGGCGGATCTTGACGATCACCCTGAGGCCGACGGCGCGTGAGCGGCGAGGGCATCCCGTCACTGACGGTTGGTGACGCGTCGAGTCTCAGCTTGGCGATAGTGGCCAGCACCTGGCACGACCAGATCTGCACCGCGCTGCTGGAGGGCGCCAAGCGGGTAGCAGCTGACGCGGGAATCGATCGTCCGACCGTGGTCCGGGTTCTGGGTGCCATCGAGATACCCGTCGTGGCGCAGGCGTTGGCCCGTACCCATGACGCCGTCGTTGCGCTCGGGGTCGTAATCCAAGGTGAGACACCGCATTTCAACTACGTGTGCGACGCGGTGACTACCGGGCTGACCCGTGTCTCGCTGGATACCAGCACACCGGTGGCCAACGGGGTGCTGACCGTGAACAACGAGCAGCAGGCCCTCGACCGTGCCGGTCTGCCGGAATCCTCCGAAGACAAGGGCGCCCAGGCGGCGGCGGCCGCGCTCGACACCGCGCTGACCCTGCGCCGGCTCCGTCAGCCGTGGACCGAGGCGTGACCGAATCGCCACGGGACGACGCTTGGGAACTCGTCCTCAAACCGCATCTCTCGCCGTACTTTGTGTACGCCGCCGCCTTCATCATCGCGGCCGCGCATGTCGCGGTGGGGGTGCTGCTCAAGATCTCGCCCAATAGTGGGGTGATCTTCAAGACCTCCGACCAGATCGGTATCGCGTTGGTGGGCTTTGTCATCGCGGGTGTGGTCCTCATGTTCGCGCGTCCGCGGGTACGTGCCGGTGTGGTGGGGATCGAGGTACGTAATGTGCTGGGTCCCAAACTCATCCCGTGGTCCGAGGTAGTCGGAGTCTCATTTCCCGCCGGTGCGCAGTGGGCACGGCTGGACCTGGACGACTACGAATACGAGCCGTTGATGGCAATTCAGGCCATCGACAAACAGCGGGCCGTCGACGCGATGGACGCGCTGCGCGGGTTGGTCGTCAAGTACACGGAGCCGTCCACGGCCTAGCCGGTCATGAGCGGGCCGGACGGCCATCTCACTCAGTTTCCGGTCCTGGCGGCGATGTCCACGTATCGTGGCAATACCGACCGTGCCTGCGAATATGGCCAGGGCAGAGAGCTTGGAGAACGTGGCGACTACGAGAACTACCGCGCGCCGCGGGGGTGTTCGGGCGTCGCTGGCGTCCGTACGTAACGCGCACGACCTCTTTGTGGCGGGCCAGGTAGACGGTTCGTATCTGGAATCGATACCGCTGCCGCGCCTCGTCACGGAAAGCTGGCAGCGGAGTCTGGCGACCGGGGTCGATCCCGACCGTGGTCCCGGCGAGGCGGCCGCCGCGCGGAGCCTGACCGAGCTGCGCCGCAGCCATCCGCTGGCCGGCGCGCTGCCCGTCATCCGTCGTCTGCTCGTGGACCATGCCACGGACTCGGGCGTACTTGTCGGGGTTACCGCTGCTGACGGCGCACTGCTGTGGGTGGAAGGCGACGCGGGCGCGAGCCGCAAGGCGGCGTCGATGAACTTCGTGCCCGGTGCCGACTGGAGCGAGCGGGCCGTGGGCACGAACGCCCCCGGTACGGCCCTTGCCCTGGATCGGGAGGTGCAGATCCGTGGCAGCGAGCATTTCTGCAGGCTGGTCCGGCCATGGTCATGCACCGCGGTGCCGATACACGACCCGCTGACCGGTGAGCCCCTGGGAAGCATCGATCTCACCGGCGGTTCGGCCGTTGCATCGGCCCAGACGCTGGCCTTGGTCCGTGCGACGGCAGTCGCCGTTGAGCATTTCATCGCCCTGAACTACCCGCGGCGGGGCCAGCCGGAAAGTGATGCCGAACCGCGTGTCACGCTGCTCGGCGCTGACCGCCCGATTTTGCGCACCGACGGGGGACAGCGCCGGCTGTCTGGTCGCCATGCCGAGATCATGGCGCTATTGCTGCGCCACCCGGAGGGTCTGAGCGCCGACCATCTGGCGATACTGCTCGACGAAAATGATCTCGACGTCGTCACCATCCGCGCCGAAATGTCGCGATTGCGGCGCATCGTGGGGGACGAGTTGATCGGGTCCCGCCCGTATCGGCTGCTCGAACAGGTGGGAAGCGATATGGGTGATGTTTTCGCCGCGCTTCGATCCGGAGATATCGCCAGGGCGATGGACCACTACTCGGGCCAGCTGTTGCCGCGTTCGGCGGCGCCGGCCGTTGCGCGGCTGCGCCTGGAGCTGAGCACCAGCCTTCGCGGCGCTGTGCTTGCCGACGGTGATCTGCAGCTGCTGCGCCGTTGGCTCGACCTGCCGGAGGCGCGCGATGACCGCCAGGGATGGCAGGCGCTGCACGATCATCATGGTGCGGGCGTTGTCGGCCGCTCCGCAGCGCGTGGCCACCTCATTGCGTTGGACTCCGATCTCGCCTGAGCACCGCCACTGCTGGCCGAAAGTTGCAACCGTGCTGCAACGGGCCAAAACCTACCTTCAGTGATCACCGACACATGTGATGTCTTGAAGGTAGGAGAACGCCGTGACTGTTTATGCCCGCCCGGGTGCGCCGGGATCGCTGATGACTTTCGCATCCCGCTACGAGAATTTCATTGGTGGGCAATGGGTTCCCCCGGCCGAGGGCCGATACTTCGAGAATCGCACGCCGGTGACGGGGGAGGTGTTCTGCGAGATACCGCGTTCCGGTGAGGCCGATGTGGAGAACGCTCTCGATGCCGCACACGCCGCGGCTCCGGGCTGGGGTAAGACCTCGCCGGCCGATCGTGCGCTCATCCTCAACAGGATTGCCGACCGGATGGAATCCAACCTGCAGTCCATTGCCGTGGCCGAGTCGTGGGACAACGGCAAGCCCGTCCGGGAAACCCTTAACGCAGACATCCCGTTGGCCATCGATCATTTCCGGTACTTCGCCGGTGTCCTTAGGGCGCAAGAGGGTTCACTCTCGCAGATCGACGAGGACACTGTCGCCTACCACTTCCACGAGCCCCTCGGCGTGGTCGGGCAGATCATCCCGTGGAACTTCCCGCTGCTGATGGCGAGTTGGAAACTCGCCCCGGCCATCGCCGCGGGCAACACGGTGGTGCTCAAGCCCGCCGAACAAACCCCGGCATCCATCCTGTACCTGTTCTCTCTCATCGGTGATCTTCTGCCGCCCGGTGTGGTGAACATCGTCAACGGGTTCGGGGTGGAGGCGGGTAAGCCACTGGCATCCAGCAGCCGGATCGCCAAGATAGCCTTCACCGGCGAAACCAGCACCGGCCGGCTGATCATGCAGTACGCCAGCCAGAACCTGATTCCGGTCACCCTGGAGCTCGGTGGCAAGAGCCCCAACCTCTTCTTCTCCGACGTGATGGTTGCCGGTGACGATTTCCAGGACAAGGCCCTGGAAGGGTTCACGATGTTCGCGTTCAACCAGGGTGAGGTGTGCACCTGTCCTTCGCGGAGCCTGATACAGGCCGACATCTTCGATGAGTTCCTGGAGCTGGCCGCCATCCGTACCAAGGCCATCCGCCAGGGTGATCCGCTGGACACCGAGACGATGATGGGGGCGCAGGCCTCCCACGAGCAGCTCGAAAAGATCATGTCGTACATAGACATCGGCAAATCCGAAGGCGCACGGCTGGTTACCGGTGGTGAGCGGGCCGAGCTCGGGGGCGATCTGTCGGGCGGTTACTACGTGACACCCACGGTCTTCGCCGGCACGAACTCGATGCGGATCTTCCAGGAGGAGATCTTCGGGCCGGTGCTGGCCGTGACCTCCTTCGCGGACTACGACGACGCCATCGCCATCGCCAACGACACTCCGTACGGGCTGGGCGCCGGAGTGTGGAGTCGCAACGGCAACATCGCCTATCGCGCCGGGCGTGACATCAAGGCCGGCCGGGTGTGGACCAACTGCTATCACCAGTATCCCGCGCATGCCGCCTTTGGCGGCTACAAACGGTCGGGTATCGGCCGCGAGAACCACAAGATGATGCTGGATCACTACCAACAGACCAAGAATCTGTTGGTGTCCTACAGCTCCAAGGCACAGGGCTTCTTCTGAGTAACGCCACTGGCGACATCACTCGAAAGCGAAGTCATTCAACTGAATTGATCTCTGGAGAGCAAGGAAACGATATGGCGATCACCAAGCACGGCCTCGTCGAGGAGCATCTGGAAAGCGCGGACTATCTGCGCAAGCGCCAACTCAAATCGGGGAGCGCGGGCTGGCTGCTGCTGGCCGGTCTCGGCGTGAGTTACGTGGTGTCCGGCGACTATTCGGGCTGGAACTTTGGCCTCGGTCAAGGTGGTTTCGGTGGGCTGGCCATCGCCACCGTGGTGATCGCCGGCATGTACCTGGCACTGGTGCTGGGGATGGCCGAACTCTCGTCGGCGCTGCCGACGGCCGGCGGCGGTTACACCTTCGCGCGCCGTGCGCTCGGCCCGTGGGGCGGATTTGCCACGGGCACAGCAATTCTCATCGAATACTCGATCGCTCCGGCCGCCATCGCCACCTTCATCGGCGCGTATGTCCAATCGCTGGGTCTGTTCGGCATCACCAACGGATGGTGGGTTTACCTGGCCGCCTATGCGTTGTTCATCGGGATCCACCTATCCGGGGTTGGCGAGGCGCTCAAGGTGATGTTCGTGATCACCGCGATCGCCTTGGTGGGCCTGTTGATCTTCGCGGTTGCGGCGGCCGGCCAGTTCGACGTTCACAATCTCACCAACATCGCGGTCGATGCGGGCGCGGCCGGGGCTTCTAGTTTCCTGCCGCATGGATACCTGGGTATCTGGGCGGCCATCCCGTTCGCGATCTGGTTCTTCCTGGCCGTCGAGGGTGTACCGCTGGCAGCGGAGGAGACCGCCAATCCGGAACGCAATGTGCCGAGAGGGATTACCGCGGCGATTGGCGTGCTGCTGGTGACCTGTGCGATCGCACTGGTGCTGACCACGGGTGCCGGTGGCGCGGAACAGATGTCGGACTCGGGCAATCCGCTGGTCGAGGCGCTCGGCCACGGCACTGCCGCCAAGCTGGTCAACTACATCGGCTTGGCCGGACTCATCGCCAGCTTCTTCTCGATCATCTACGCCTACTCACGGCAGCTGTTCGCGCTCTCGCGTGCGGGCTATCTCCCGACGGTGCTGTCGGTGACCAATTCGCGGAAGGCGCCCACGCTGGCGCTGATCGTCCCCGGCGCTATCGGGTTCGCGCTGTCGTTGACGGGGCATGGCGACCTGCTGCTCAACATGGCGGTCTTCGGTGCGGCCCTGAGCTATGTGCTGATGATGGTCAGCCACATCGTGCTTCGCGTGCGCGAGCCCAACATGCCGCGGCCGTACCGTACCCCGGGCGGTGTGGTCACCACCGGCTTCGCTTTGGCCATCGCGGTGCTGGCGGTCATAGCCACCTTCCTGGTCAACCCGGTCGCCGCGGGCTTGTGCCTGGCGGTGTTCGCGGCATTCATGGTCTATTTCGCGCTGTACAGCCGCCACCGTTTGGTGGCGAATTCGCCCGACGAGGAGTTCGCGATGCTGGCGGAGGCGGAAAGCGAGCTCACGTGAAGTACCGGCAACAGGTCGCGGGAGTCAGCTACGCCTTCGACGGGCTGGTGGACGTGATGGCCAAGGCGACGCCGCTGCGGTCGGGTGATCAGCTGGCCGGCTGCGCGGCGGAGTCTGATGCCGAACGGGCAGCCGCGGCATGGGTTCTCGCGGACCTGCCACTCGACACTTTTCTCAACGAAGCGGTGGTGCCCTACGAAACCGATGAGGTGACCCGGCTGATCATCGACAGCCACGATCGTCGCGCCTACTCGGACATCTCGCATCTGACGGTAGGCGGCTTTCGGGATTGGTTGCTGCAGAGTGCTTCCCGCGACGACGGCGCTCAGCGCATCGCTGCCGTGTCTGCCGGGGTAACCCCGGAGATGGCGGCGGCGGTCAGCAAGATCATGCGCAATCAAGACCTGGTCGCGGTCGGGTCGGCGATGCGGGTGAGCGCGGCTTTCCGCACCACGGTCGGTGGCGTGGGCACGCTGGCCACCCGGCTACAACCGAATCACCCCACCGACGATCCCCGGGGTGTCGCCGCAGCCGTGCTCGATGGACTGCTTCTGGGGTGCGGTGACGCGGTGATCGGTATCAACCCGGCGACCGATTCGCCGGAAGCCACCTCGGAGCTGCTTCATCTGCTGGACTCCATCAGGTCGCGCTACGACATTCCGACCCAGTCATGCGTCCTGTCACACATCACCACCACCATCGGATTGATCGAGCGGGGCGCGCCGGTAGATCTGACGTTCCAGTCGATCGCCGGCACCGAGGGCGCCAATTCTGCTTTCGGAGTGAACATTGCGTTGCTGCGTGAAGGTCGCGATGCGACCCGGGCGCTGCGGCGCGGGACCGTCGGTGACAACGTCATGTACCTCGAAACCGGGCAGGGTTCGGCGCTGAGCTCCCAGGCCCACCTGGGTACCGGCGACAAACCTGTCGATCAGCAGACCCTCGAAACGCGCGCCTACGCGGTGGCCCGCGATCTGGAGCCATTCCTGGTCAACACCGTTGTCGGATTCATCGGGCCGGAATACCTCTACGACGGAAAGCAGATCATCCGCGCCGGATTGGAGGACCACTTCTGCGGCAAGCTGCTTGGTCTGCCGATGGGTGTCGATGTTTGTTACACCAACCACGCAGAGGCAGATCAGAACGACATGGACACACTGCTGATCCTGCTTGCCGCGGCCGGGGTGGCATTCGTCATCACTGTTCCCGGTGCCGATGATGTGATGCTCGGCTACCAGAGTCTGTCGTTTCATGATGTCCTGCAAGCGCGCCGGACGCTGGGCCTGCGTCCGGCACCCGAGTTCGAACAGTGGCTGCGTGCCATCGGAATGGTCGACGAAGCCGGCGCTCTCACTCCCTTTGACGTGATGAGCTCGCCGTTGCGTGCGCTGACGGCATCGGGTGCCTGATGACGACAGGTGATGTTGCCCGCCAAAAGTTTTGGAAAGAACTGAGGGTGAACACCCAGGCCCGGATCGGTCTGGACCGGGCGGGCAATGCGCTGCACACGCGGGATGTGCTGGACTTGGCCGCCGCGCACGCGGCCGCCCGCGATGCGGTCCACGTGCCCCTGGACACTAAGCGTCTCACCGCCGAAGTCGGTGGTATCGGACTGGGGGCACCCACGGTGGTCACCAGTCAAGTGAGTTCGCGCGCAGAGTATTTACGCAGACCCGACCTCGGGCGGTTGCCGGCGGACTTGTCGTCGGTGCCGCGGGAAGGCGCCGATATCGGCTTCGTGCTGGCCGATGGTCTGTCACCCACGGCCCTCATGCGCCACGGCGTCCCGCTGCTGTGCGAACTCGTTCTGCAGCTTGGCGTTTCCTACAGCCTGGCCGCACCCGTGATCGCCACGCAGTCCCGGGTGGCGCTGGGCGATCACATCGCCGCGCAGGGACGGTACCGCACGCTGATTGTGATCATTGGCGAGCGCCCGGGCCTCAGCGTTGTCGACAGCCTCGGCATCTATCTCACGCATCTGCCGCGCCCGGGTTGTACCGACGCCGACCGCAACTGCATTTCCAATATCCACCCGCCGGACGGGCTCAGTTACCGGGAGGCCGCACACATCGCGGCGAGTCTGGTCGGTGGCGCGCGCCGGTTGGGCCGTTCTGGCGTGTCACTCAAGGACACTTCGCGCGCGGGCGTGATCGACGGGGCCGGGCAGGGCGAGTTGGGCTGATCTGGGTGCTTACCCCGTGTCACCCATGACGAGGCCCTCACGGCGCGGATCCGCACCGCCGATCCACCCCTGACCTCGTCGCACCAGCGCCGACAGCCCACTGGACTGGTCGGCGACATCGACAGTGTGTCCGCGACTGCGCAGCCCTTGGACCAGTGGATCATCGGAGCCGTTGTTGTGCGCGTCGATGTTGGGGTGTTCTCCACCGACGTTTGTCTTGCGTGAGTTGTTGGCGCCGAAGTCCACCATGGAAACCGCCTGTTGCGGGTCGAGTCCCCAATCCAAAATGCCGACAAGGGTTTTCACCACGAATTGGATGATCACCGCACCGCCGGGAGAACCCAGCGCCAGCAGCAGGGCGCCACGCTTGCCGGACTCCGCACGTTCGAAGACCAGGGTGGGGGCCATGGAGCTGCGCGGCCGTTTTCCTGGTTGTAGCCGGTTGGCAATGGGAAGCCCGTCCTTGCCCACGGGCTCGGCGGAGAAGTCGGTGAGCTGATTGTTGAGGATGAAGCCGTCGACCATGTGGAATGAGCCGAATGCGGATTCCACTGTCGTGGTGAGCGATGCGGCATTGCCTTGCCTATCGACGACCGTCACCTGGCTGGTGCCGTGTTCGGGAGTGGACACCGCTGCAGAGGCTGGAACGTTGAATTCGCCGGGCCTGGCGGTGCCCATCGTCTTATCGCCGGAGATCAGCCTGGCACGTGCGCTGAGGTAGGTCGGGTTGAGCAGGGTGTTGGGTGAATTACCCGGCAGTGCCACGAAATCGGTATCGGCGACGTACTTGTCGCGATCGGCGTAGGCCAGCCGCTCGGCCTCCGCGATGTAGTGCACTCCGTCCACCGTGGGTCTACCGCCGTCCAGGTCGACGTCGGTGGGGCGGTAGGAGGCCATCGGAAAGTTCTGCAGGATGCCCAGGGTGGCGGCGACGGCGATGCCACCCGAGGATGGTGCCGGCATACCGCAGATTTCGTGATCGCGGTATGTGGTGCAGAGGGATTCACGGCGCTTGGCCGTGTACCCGGAGAGATCGGCCGTCGTCATCAGGCTCGGGGTGCGGCCGGACGAGGTATCTGCTGCCGCCGCGACGATATCCTCGGCGATGGCGCCCCGGTAGAACACTTCAGGTCCGTCGGTGGCCACCGCGCCGAGGGTTTTCGCGTAAGCCGGATTGGTCAGCCTGGTCCCCGCGGATTTCGCTGACCCGTCGGGGTTGAGAAAGTACGTGCCCGCCTCGGGATCGATGGCTAGGCCGGCCGCCGAGTCGCCGATGGCGGCGGCGAGGCGCGGACTGATCTCGAAACCTTCGTCGGCCAATTGAACTGCCGGTGTGAACAAATCGCGCCATGAAACGGTGCCATGCGCGGAATGGGCGTCGTGGAGTAAACGAAGAATGCCGGGAACCCCGATGGAGCGGCCCGATGATCGGGCATCGGGCATGGGCTTGGCTCTGTTGGCGTCATCGATCCAGCGCAGATAGTTTTCGGTGGCGGCCGCGGGAGCCACCTCGCGGCCGTCGTATGTCTCGACGGCACCGGTCTTGGCGTCGTAGTAGACGAGGAAACCTCCGCCACCGATCCCGGAGGATTGTGGCTCGACGAGCCCGAGGACGGCTTGCGCGGTGATCAATGCGTCCGCCGCGGAGCCGCCGTCGCGTAGCACCCGACAGGCCGCCTGGGTGGCCAGCGGGTTGGCCGTCGCGACGGCAAAGCTGGCAGTGCGTACGGCAGTCATGCCCGTGCGATAGCCGGTCGCGACCTCGGGGTTGGTGGAGATATCGTGTTCCCCGGAGGGACCCGCAGTGGCGGTGTTCGTGACGGGAACGCCATTGGTGACGATGCTGCACGGCTCGGATCCGGCGCCCGGACGCATTGCGTGGTCGGTCGAGCAGCCGACCGTCACGAGTGCGGCGAGGGCGAGGACGGCTAGCGGTCGTGGTGGAATCCTCACAGTTCCATGACGTTAGCGGCTACCGCGTGAGATCCACCGGGTGGTAGGAGAAACCGATTTCGACGGGCGTGTTGGTGAGTTCAGAACTCCGGGCGGACAGCACCGACTGGCCATCGGGATCGATCGTGACGGTCAGCGGGATCGCGGTGCCCTTGCTGTTGGTTACTGCCGGGGATGCGAACATCCCGACCAGCAGTGGCGGCTGATCCGGACCAGCATCGGATTCGATCAGCAGCGTGGTGTCATGACGCACCCAGTGTGTGCCCGCGGGAAGCGCGAGGTGCAGGTTGTAGTCGAATGAGTCGGAAGGGTTCTTCTTCACGATGGTGAAGTACTCGCCGCCGTCGACAAGGGGAGTCACCGTGAAGTCGGTGTCGGCAGACCGATAGGTCGCCTCTCCGTCGGGGCCCCATTCGGCGGGCATGAGGGGTGCGCTGTCGGGCAGGTGGATTGTCAGCAGCTCGCCGGGTTTACCGGTCCTGACCTTGATGCCCTCCTGCGCGAAGACGGGAAGTATCGCTGTGCGCGTGGCGGCTTCAGAATTCGGTGCGGGCGCCGGGGTGTCGGGATCGGCCGCGGCGATCGCGGGTGACAAGGCGATCCCGCTCATCGTCAGCAATGCGGTGGCCAGGGAACTAATGCCGAACTTCATTCAATTCGTCCTTCTGTGTCAGCACGCCAGCGTGACGTGGGCGACCTTGGTGGAGACTGGAACTGATGTCGGCCTGTTGCGCATATCACGCGCGCTGGCGACGTTGGAAACCGGCGATTGCTGATTGACGGATTGGACGGTGCAGTTATCTGGATGACCGGATCCGATTCTCGTCACGGTGACGCGATAGCCGCTGGCCTGCAGGCTGTTGATCACCGCATCGGCGTCGTTCGACGGTCGGGCCTGCGCGTGAATCGCCGTCGCCAGAGAAAAGCTGGAAGCCGCTACGAGCAGGACGGGTATGAATCCACCAGGCAATCTACGCACCGTCATAAAGCCCTCACCTTGTAGTTGATTCTCTTTTCAGGCTAGCCGATCACACGCGCCGCGTCTGGAAGCCCGTGATTCTGAGCTGCGTTAAGTGCGGGGCCCAGCCTGGTCGGGTGCGGATACGTGCCGGGTTGTCGCATGAACAGCAATCCAACGATTGAGCCTGATCAAGTAAACAGCTACCCATCAATGGGTTAACAACGTTAGCTCGATGCATACTGTTGTTTATGCGAATAGCCGTGGCGAAGGTGATGTCTGGATGCGTGTCGTCGATGCTTATCGGGGGTGTATTTCTTTGTAATATTGCTCACGCAGACCCAAGTGCCGAACCGCCCGACTGCTCGGCTGCTGACTTAGCGGGGATTGTGGCGGGGGTTTCCGCCTCGGAATCGGTCTATCTGCACACGCACCCTGACGTGAATGACTTCTTGTCCGGTTTGAAGGGCAAAAATGCTAAGGAAATTCGTACTGAACTGCGGCAGTACATGAGCTCACACCCGGATGTAAAACAAGATCTTCAGGATATTCGTCGGCCACTCACCGATTTCAAGAGCAGGTGCAGTGCCGAGTCGCTTGAATCAGTCGGCGATTCGGAATAGGGGGCAATGGCGATGCGCAGTGTTGCATTTATCACTGGCCTCCTGAAGCGAGGATCCATCATCGGAATGGCCGCATTGGCGTTGTTTGCCACTGCAAGTCTGAACGCTGCGCACGCGGACATTCCGCCGTGCGCCCCGCACGAAGACCCCGAGCACTATCGATGCAAGATCTACGCGGACGATCCATTTGGCGTGTGGGAGTCCGAGGTTGAGCAGGAGCTGCTGGGGATTCCTTGGTCCGACCACTGACGGGCCGGGCCGGACGTGCTCTGCTCGCCAGGGTTAGTCGGACTCCGCGACTAGCCTGGATACGTGCCTGATCCCTCGACCTATCGACCGGCTCCCGGCTCGATACCCGTCGAGCCGGGGGTCTATCGATTCCGTGATCCGCACGGACGGGTCATCTACGTGGGCAAGGCCAAGAGCCTTCGTAGCCGGCTCACCTCGTACTTCGCCGATGTCGCCAGTCTGCATCCGCGTACCCGGCAGATGGTCACCACTGCGGGCAGCGTGGAGTGGACCGTGGTGGGCACTGAGGTCGAAGCGCTGCAGCTCGAGTACAACTGGATCAAGGAATTCGATCCGCGCTTCAATGTGCGCTACCGCGACGACAAGTCGTATCCGGTGCTCGCCGTCACGCTCAACGAGGAGTACCCGCGGCTGTTCGTCTATCGCGGGCCTCGCCGTAAGGGCGTGCGTTACTTCGGCCCGTACTCGCATGCGTGGGCGATCAGGGAGACGCTCGACTTGCTTACCCGGGTCTTCCCGGCCCGCACCTGCTCTAACGGAGTGTTCAAGCGGCACAAACAGATTGACCGCCCCTGCTTGCTGGGATACATCGAGAAATGTTCGGCGCCCTGCATCGGGCGGGTGAGCGCCGAAGAGCACCGGGAGATCGTTCTCGATTTCTGCGACTTCCTCTCTGGCAAGACGGATCGTCTGGCCCGGGACATGGAACGTGAAATGAACCACGCGGCTAAGGAACTCAATTTCGAGCGGGCGGCGCGGCTGCGCGACAACATTTCTGCCTTGCAGCGTGCACTGGAGCGACAGACTGTTGTGTTCGGAGATGGCACCGACGCCGATGTGGTGGCCTTCGCCGACGACGAGCTGGAAGCCGCGGTGCAGGTGTTCCATGTGCGTGGTGGGCGGGTTCGCGGCCAACGTGGCTGGATTGTCGAAAAGTCGGGGGACCCGGGCGATTCCGATCTTGAGGGACTCGTCGAACAGTTCCTCACTCAGTTTTACGGCGACCAGGCCGATCTCGCTTATGTCGCCGACACGGATGCCGACGTGGCCCCGGTGCCGCGTGAGGTTCTCGTGCCGGTGCTGCCGCGTGATGCCGAGGGCATGACCTCTTGGTTGACCGGTCTACGGGGTTCCCGGGTCTCATTGCGGGTACCGCAGCGTGGCGACAAAAAGGCGCTCGCCGAGACGGTGGAGCGCAATGCCAAAGAGGCCCTGTCGCAGCACAAGCTCAAGCGCGCAGGCGATCTCACCACAAGGTCGGCGGCGTTGCAGGAGCTTCAGGATGCGCTCGGCCTGGAGCAGGCGCCGCTGCGCATCGAGTGCATCGACATCAGCCATGTCCAGGGCACCGACGTGGTGGCCTCGCTGGTGGTCTTCGAGGATGGGCTGTCCCGCCGGTCGGACTACCGCCACTACAGCATCAGGGAGGCTGCCGGGGATGGGCGCTCCGACGACGTCGGGTCCATTGCGGAGGTGACGCGGCGCCGATTCGCCCGGCACGTGCAGGATCAGCAGGTTCACGGTGACAGTGGTGCGGTATTGGATGTCGCCGGCGTTGCGGCTCCGGGGTTGGACGTCGCCGGCGTTGCGGCTCCGGAAGGCAGGTCGAGGAAGTTCGCCTATCCGCCCAACCTTTTCGTCGTCGATGGGGGCGCGCCCCAGGTCAACGCGGCCGCTGCCGAACTGAGCGAGCTGGGTGTCACCGATGTCGCGGTCATTGGATTGGCCAAGCGCCTCGAGGAGGTGTGGGTGCCGGGTGAGCCGGATCCGGTGATTCTGCCGAGGACGAGTGAGGCGTTGTATCTGCTGCAGCGTGTTCGCGACGAGGCGCACCGATTCGCCATCACGTTCCATCGCAGCAAGAGGTCCCGGCGGATGACCGCCTCGGTGCTCGATGGCATACCGGGGCTGGGGGAGGCGCGCCGGGCCGCGCTCGTCTCGCACTTCGGTTCGGTGGCGCAGCTCAAGAAGGCCAGCGTCGAGGAGATCACCGCGGTTCCGGGCATCGGTGCGGCCACCGCACTGGCGGTACGTGAGGCGCTCGTTGGTCCAGTCAATTCGGAGGCGACTTCCGGTGCAACCGAAGCACCACTGCCCGCCATGGTCGAAAATGGAGTCGATGACAATCGATCCTCTTAGCGTGGCCAGCGGACCCGCGAACGCCGATATCGACGTCGTCCTGGTCACGGGCCTATCGGGCGCGGGACGCGGCACCACCGCCAAGGTGCTCGAAGACCTGGGATGGTATGTCGCCGATAACCTGCCGCCCGAATTGATCACCCGGATGGTGGACCTGGGTCTTGCCGCGGGTTCACGCATCACGCAGCTTGCGGTGGTGATGGATGTTCGCTCCCGGGGCTTCACCGGCGATCTGGAATCGGTGCGTGCCGACCTGGCCACCCGGGGGATCAGCCCACGTGTGCTTTTCCTGGAGGCATCCGACGAGAGCCTGGTGCGCCGCTACGAACAGAACCGGCGCAGTCACCCGCTGCAGGGCGGTCAGACCCTTGCCGAGGGCATCGCCGCCGAACGCACGTTGCTCTCACCCATCCGGGCCTCGGCGGATCTGGTCATCGACACATCGTCGTTGCCCGTGCCCGCACTACGTGCCGCTATCGAGCGTGCCTTCAGCACCGAGACGGTCGCACATCTGAGCGTCACCGTGGAATCTTTCGGATTCAAATATGGGCTACCGATGGATGCCGATATGGTCGTCGACGTCCGATTTCTACCGAACCCACACTGGGTTGACGAGCTGCGACCGCATACCGGTCAGCATCCGTCGGTGAGCCAGTACGTATTGAGCCAACCCGGCGCGGACGAGTTCCTGGACACCTACCATCGGCTGCTGAACCTCGTCATCGACGGTTACCGGCGAGAGGGAAAGCGCTACATGACAATCGCGGTTGGCTGTACCGGCGGCAAGCATCGCAGTGTCGCGATCACCGAGGCCCTGGCCGCTTCCTTTGCCCCCGATGAAGACCTGTCGGTGCGGGTATTGCACCGCGACTTGGGGCGCGAATGAACCCCGGCATCGACCAGCCGTTCACGCGCCGCGAACCCCGGATCGTTGCCCTCGGTGGTGGCCACGGTCTGTACGCCACACTTTCGGCGGCGCGACGGCTCACCCATGACATCACCGCCGTGGTCACGGTGTCCGATGACGGCGGCTCGTCCGGGCGAATTCGTTCCGAGCTCGGGATCGTGCCACCCGGCGATCTGCGCATGGCGTTAGCGGCGCTCGCCTCCGACAGCCCGCGCGGGCGCATGTGGGCCACGGCCATCCAGCACCGCCTGGGCGGCAATGGCGGGCTGGCGGGGCACCCGATCGGCAACCTGATCCTGGCCGGGCTCACCGACATGCTCGCCGATCCGGTCTCCGCGCTCGACGAGATGGGCCGCATGCTCGGCATCACCGGCCGGGTGCTGCCGATGTGCCCGATTCCGTTGCAGATCGAGGCCGACGTATCCGGTCTGGAGTCCGACCCGCGGATGAGCCGGGTGATCCGCGGGCAGGTGGCGCTGGCGACTACCCCCGGCAAGGTGCGCCGCGTACGGATGCATCCGGGCAACCCGCCGGCCACCCGGCAGGCCGTGGAGGCCATCATGGCCGCCGACCTGGTGGTTTTAGGGCCCGGGTCCTGGTTCACCAGTGTCATCCCGCATGTCCTGGTGCCCGAACTTTTCGCTGCTTTGCAGCAGACCCAGGCCCGCAAGGCCCTGATCCTGAATCTGGCACCGGAGCCGGGCGAGACGGCGGGCTTTTCCGCGGAGCGTCATTTGCACGTACTCTCGCAACACGCGCCCGAGTTCGGTGTACACGACATCGTCGTCGAATCCGCATCCGCAGATGACACCGAACGCGACCACTTGACCAGGGCAGCCGCCCTGTTCAATGCGCACGTTCAGTTCGCTGACGTCTCGCGCCCTGGTACACATTTACATGACCCTGCGAAACTGTCGGCGGTCTTGGATCGAGTACGAACGGGTAGCGCGGCCGCGGCCGCGGGAACAGATGCCGAATCCACGGTGCGCCTGGCAGCGGGGGGCGGGAGCACGCAGCATGGAATTCAGAGAGGGGACACCCCGTGGCGATGACCGCCGAGGTCAAAGACGAACTGAGCCGCCTGGTGGTGACTCAGGTCAGTAGCCGCCGCGCCGAGGTCGCGTCGCTGCTGCGGTTCGCCGGCGGACTGCATATCGTCAGCGGCCGGGTTGTCGTCGAGGCAGAAGTCGACCAGGGCAGTATCGCGCGGCGTCTCCGCAAGGACATCTTCGATCTGTACGGCTATAACGCCGTGGTGCACGTGTTGTCCGCGGGCGGTATCCGCAAGACCACTCGTTATGTGGTCCGCGTCGCCAAGGACGGAGAAGCGTTGGCGCGGCAGACCGGTCTGCTCGATCTGCGGGGCCGCCCGGTGCGCGGGCTGCCGGCACAGGTGGTCGGCGGCAGCGTGGCCGATGCTGAGGCCGCCTGGCGTGGCGCGTTCCTGGCACACGGCTCGCTGACAGAACCCGGCCGGTCCTCGGCGCTGGAGGTCAGCTGCCCGGGACCGGAGGCCGCGCTGGCCCTGGTGGGTGCGGCCCGACGGCTCGGCGTGAGCGCGAAGGCGCGTGAGGTGCGGGGCAGTGATCGGGTGGTGGTTCGCGATGGCGAGGCCATCGGTGCCTTGCTCACCCGGATGGGCGCGCAGGACACCCGACTGACGTGGGAAGAACGCCGGATGCGCCGCGAAGTGCGAGCAACGGCGAACAGGCTCGCGAATTTCGACGACGCGAACCTGCGCAGGTCCGCGCGTGCTGCGGTCGCTGCGGCTGCGCGCGTGGAGCGTGCCCTGGAAATCCTTGGCGACACAGTGCCCGACCATCTCGCGGCCGCCGGAAAGCTGCGCGTTGAGCACCGGCAGGCATCACTTGAGGAGCTGGGCCGCCTCGCCGATCCGGTGATGACCAAAGATGCTGTCGCGGGCCGTATTCGGCGATTGCTTTCGATGGCCGACCGCAAGGCCAAGACCGACGGTATCCCCGATACCGAGTCCGCGGTGACCCCGGAGCTGCTCGAAGAGGCGTAACAAGTCCCCTCACGCCGAGCGAAAACCGATGGCGAATTGTCGGAGCGCTTTCGTACCCTGAATCGGTGGACTTCGCTAAGCAGGTGAAAACCGAAGCGGTCCTTGGGGAAATGCCCGAGGACTCTTCGGGCGAAGAGCCACACCATCAGAGCACCGGACTCCCGCGCGCACTGCGTCCGCTGCGGCATCGCGACTATCGACTGCTGACTCTGGGCCTGGCGGTGACCCTGCTGGGCAATGGCATGTGGACGGTGGCGCTTGTCTGGCAGGTCATCCGAATGGGACTCGGGCCGGCGCAGGTGGCCATCGTCGGCACCACCTTCAGCGTGGGTCTACTGATCAGCGTGCTGCCCGCCGGTGTCGCCGCTGATCGACTGCCCAAGTTGTGGGTGATGCGGTGCTCGCTGGCCGTGCAGACGGTGCTGATGTTCACCACCGCGACGCTCGCGCTGACGGGTGCCGCCCACATCTGGCATCTGGCGCTCAACTCACTGTTGTTCGGGATCGCCGAGGGTTTCTACATCCCGGCCTACACCGCGTTGTTGCCGAGTTTGTTGCCCGCCGATGAGCTGTTGGCGGCCAACGGAATCGAAGGTGTGCTGCGGCCCGTGATGCAGCTCGCGGCCGGTCCCGCGGTCAGTGCCGCCATCGTCAGCGTGTGGTCACCGGGTGGGGCGTTCCTCTTGGAGGGTGCGCTGGTGGCGGCGGGTCTGGGCTGTCTGCTGCTGGTTCGGCACACCCACGAGCCGGCCGCCGCGCCCGATGTACGTCAGCATCCCGTGCGCCGTGCGCTGGCCGATTTGGCGGAGGGGTTCCGCTACATGGTGCGCACCACGTGGTTCTTCGCCACGCTGCTGTTCGCGATCGGTTATGTGCTGGTGGTCGTCGGGCCCATCGAGATTCTGCTGCCGTTCGTCATCCGGGACCACGGCGGAGACCCAGGCACACATGCCACGGTGCTGGCGTTGTTCGGTCTGGCTGGCGCGGCCGGGTCCTTCATCGTGTCGTCACTGCCTCTTGCCCGCCGGTACCTGACGGTGATGATCCTGATGTGGGGAGCGGGGTCCTTGCCCCTGCTGCTCATCGGGTTCACCGGACGCGTCTGGATGATCGCCCTCGCCATGATCATCGTGGGCGGCACCATGCAGGCGGCCAACGTCATCTGGGGCACCCTGATGCAGCGTCGCGTGCCCGAGGAGATGCTCGGCCGCGCGGCCAGCATGGACTTCTTCGTGTCCCTCGTCGGCCTGCCCGCCTCGTTCGCACTGGTGGTTCCGGTGGCGCACATCATCGGCAACACCACGGTGTTCGTCATCGCTGGCGTGGCGCCGCTGGTGTTGGCGGTCATCGCCCATATCGTCGCGCGACTGGGCCGGGACGAAATGGCTCACCCCCTGGGCTAATGTGAGTGCCGATAACGGGTACACCACAGATCAAACAGACTAAGAGGGAGCGCTACGTGACTGTCCGGGTAGGCGTAAACGGGTTTGGCCGGATCGGCCGGAACTTCTTTCGGGCACTGGACGCGCAGAAGGCTCAAGGGATCAACACCGACATCGAGATTGTCGCGGTCAACGACCTGACCGATAACGCCACCCTGGCCCACCTGCTGAAATTCGACTCCATTCTGGGGCGGCTGCCGTACGACGTCAGCCTGGAGGGCGACGACACCATCGTGGTCGGCGACCACAAGATCAAGGCCCTCGAGGTCCGCGAAGGCCCGGCGGCGCTGCCGTGGGGCGACCTGGGTGTCGACGTCGTCGTCGAATCGACCGGCATCTTCACCAAGCGTGAGAAGGCGCAGGGCCACCTGGACGCCGGTGCCAAGAAGGTCATCATCTCCGCGCCCGCCAGCGACGAGGACATCACCATCGTGCTGGGCGTCAACGATGACAAGTATGACGGCAGCCAGAACATCATCTCCAACGCCTCGTGCACCACGAACTGCCTCGGACCGCTGGCCAAGGTCCTCAACGACGAGTTCGGCATCGTCAAGGGCCTGATGACCACCATCCACGCCTACACCCAGGACCAGAACCTGCAGGACGGCCCGCACAGCGACCTGCGCCGTGCCCGCGCCGCCGCGCTGAACATCGTGCCGACCTCGACCGGTGCCGCCAAGGCCATCGGTCTGGTGCTGCCCGAGCTCAAGGGCAAGCTCGACGGTTACGCCCTGCGTGTGCCGATCCCCACCGGTTCGGCGACCGACCTCACCGTGGAACTCGCCAAGGCCGCGAGCGCCGACGAGATCAACGCCGCCATGAAGGCCGCCGCGGAGGGCAAGCTCAAAGGCATCCTGAAGTACTACGACGCGCCGATCGTGTCCTCGGACATCGTCACCGACCCGCACAGCTCGATCTTCGACGCGGGATTGACCAAGGTGATCGACAACCAGGCCAAGGTGGTCTCCTGGTACGACAACGAGTGGGGCTACTCGAACCGCCTCGTCGACCTGGTCGGCCTGGTCGGCAAGTCGCTGTAACGATGGCGATCAAGTCCCTCAACGACCTGCTGGCCGAGGGAGTTTCGGGCAAGGGCGTGCTGGTCCGGTCGGACCTGAACGTCCCGCTCGACGACAATCTCAACATCACCGACCCGGGTCGCATCGTGGCCTCGGTCCCGACCATCCGCGCGCTCGCGGGTGCCGGGGCCAAGGTCATCGTCACCGCGCACCTGGGCCGCCCGGACGGTGCGCCGGACCCCAAGCTGTCCCTGGCTCCGGTCGGTGCGGCGCTCAGCGAACTCCTGGGGCAGCACGTGCAGGTGGCCGGCGACGTTGTCGGGACGGATGCGCTGGCGCGTGCCGAAGGCCTGACCGACGGTGACGTGCTGCTGCTGGAGAACATCCGGTTCGACCCGCGTGAGACCAGCAAGGATGACGCGCAGCGACGAGCGCTTGCCCAGGAGCTCGCCGAATTGGTCGGCGGCCCAACGGGTACCGACGGTGCGTTCGTCTCGGATGGATTCGGCGTGGTGCATCGCAAGCAGGCCTCCGTCTACGACGTGGCGACACTGCTGCCGCATTACGCGGGTGGTCTGGTGGCCGCCGAGGTGGAAGTTCTGCGCGTGCTGACGGCCAGCACCGAGCGCCCGTATGCGGTGGTGCTCGGCGGGTCCAAGGTCTCCGACAAGCTGGCCGTCATCGAATCGTTGGCCACCAAGGCCGACAGCCTGGTGATAGGTGGCGGGATGTGCTTCACCTTCCTGGCCGCGCAGGGGTTGCCGGTGGGCAAGTCGCTGGTGCAGCCGGAGATGGTCGATACGTGCAAGCGGCTGCTGGATACCTATGCCGACGTGATTCACCTGCCGATGGACATCGTGGCAGCGGACGAGTTCGCCGCCGATTCACCCTCGGAAATCGTTGCTGCAGACGCTATCCCGGACGGCAAGATGGGTCTGGATATCGGGCCCGAGTCGGTGAAGCGGTTCACGGCCGTGCTGTCGAACGCCAAGACCATCTTCTGGAATGGTCCGATGGGTGTCTTCGAGTTCCCGGCTTTCGCCGCGGGTACTCGAGGGGTGGCCGAGGCGATCATCGCGGCCACCGAGAAGGGTGCGTTCAGCGTGGTCGGAGGCGGTGATTCGGCGGCCGCGGTGCGTGCGCTGGATCTGCCGGACGACGGCTTTTCGCACATCTCCACCGGTGGTGGCGCATCCCTGGAATACCTTGAGGGCAAGACGCTTCCGGGTATCGACGTTCTCGAAAGCTAGAGGAGCATCGCATGTCGCGTAAGCCGTTGATCGCTGGCAACTGGAAGATGAACCTCAATCACTTCGAGGCCATCGCCCTGGTGCAGAAGATCGCGTTCTCGTTGCCGGACAAGTATTTCGACAAGGTGGATGTGACGGTCATTCCGCCGTTCACCGACATCCGCAGCGTGCAGACTCTGGTCGACGGGGACAAGCTGCGGTTGACCTACGGCGCACAGGACCTGTCGGTACACGACTCGGGTGCCTACACCGGCGAGATCAGCGGTGCATTTCTGGCCAAACTGGGCGTCACGTACGTTGTGGTCGGGCATTCCGAGCGTCGTCAGTACCACGCCGAGGACGATGCGCTGGTCGCCGCCAAGGCGGCTGCGGCCCTCAAACACGGTCTGACGCCGATCGTCTGCATCGGAGAAGCCCTGGACATCCGCGAAGCGGGCGACCACGTGCAATACAACGTGGACTCGTTACGGGGATCGCTGGCCGGGCTTACCTCCGAGCAGGTTGAGAAGGTCGTCGTCGCCTACGAGCCGGTGTGGGCGATCGGCACCGGCCGGGTGGCCAGTGCCGCCGACGCTCAGGAAGTGTGTGCGGCGATCCGGGCCGAGTTGGCGCAGATTGCCAACGCCGACGTGGCAGCGTCTGTGCGAGTGCTGTATGGCGGCTCGGCCAATGCCAAGAACGTGGGCGAATTGGTTGCGCAGGAAGATGTGGACGGCGCTCTGGTGGGCGGCGCCTCGTTGGATGGCGAGCAGTTCGCCCAGATGTCGGCGATCGCGGCGGGCGGCCCGCTGCTCTAACTCAGTTCTGCGGCAGGTTCTGTAGGTGCGCGCCGCGCGCCAACACGCCGTCCAGAATGGTGAGGAAGGTCGGCAGATTCGCGGTGATGTTCGCCGTGGTTTTGTTGAGTTCTTCGGAAGTCGTTTCGTACCAATCGATTCCGGGTGAGCCGTCTGCGGCGGTATCGAGTGTTTCCATGGCTTTGAGCCATGCGTCGAGCTGCCCCAGGACCACAGCGTAGGGCGCCGCCCGGGTGAGGATGATCTCCCGGTCGGTGGGCTCCAAGTCCTCCATGTTGAGCTCACCCAAGTAGCGGCGCAGCGCGGCCACATGCGCTACCAGTAGCCGGCCACGAGCCGTCCGCACCGGAAGTAGCATTCCGGCCAGTGCGAAGACGGCTCCTACGCCGCATACCGCCACACCGATCATGGCGCTGCCGACGCTCAGCGCCAGGGCGACCGTGATCACGAGACCGCCGAGTAGCACGCCGATCCCGCAACGGGTAAGGGAGCCAACGTGTTCTGGCGAACGGCGGAACCACCGATTGCGCTGGGCGTCGGCATACATCGTGTCGGAGATGCCGCCAAGATCCAGCCGGGAATCCGGTGTCTGGAAGCTAGATACGAAGACCGTCTCGGTGCCTTGGGGGAGCAGGATATTCAGCAGCTGGGTCTCGTATGTGGTCAGTAGGCCATCCATCGGAGCGCGATGGGATATCTGCCAATCGAGCTGTGCACCGGGGCCGTCTGTTTCGGCGATCCAGAGGTATCCGCGCACCGCGAGGTCGACGATCGTCGCGGTGAGGTCCACAGCGTCGACACGCAGATCGACAACGGTGCCAACCTGTCCCGGTAGGACACCGTCCGGTGCTGCGAATCGTGCCCCCTTGTCATCGTGCACGAGGGGATCGGCCAAGGCGATGGCCATTTCGGCGGCCCGTGAATCACGACGGCGCGCGGTAATCACCCAGCCGGCTAGCGCGATCGCAGTGCCACCGAGCCCTGTGAGCGCGGTGATCGACGACCTCGTCAGCGCGAACGGCCCCGACGCCCCGGGGATTGTTGTGAAGGTGGCGCTGGCCGGGACCGTACCGGCCGGCAGCATGACACTGAAGACGACGACAGAATCCGGTGGGAGTTCGTTCTGCTGAAGCCGGATTACCCCGGTGTGATCGACCTGCGCTGAGGTACAACGTATTTGAAAACCTGGTGCGCCCACGGAGCATTCGGGAGAGCTGGGTTTGGTGCTCGGGGACACGAACGAGGCCGTGACGTTTCGCAGTCCCGAGTCCCATCCGGAGGCTACGGGCCACAACACCTGTTGCCGATCACCGATGTCGGTGACAGCGCCGCGCACCGTGTAGCTGATCGTGGCCGGGCCGTGAGCGACGGCGGTCAACGCGTTACCGTCCGAGATCGCCTGGGCGGCACCGGTAGTGGCTACCTGGTCGACTTCGAAATGCTGTACCCGATTGCCTTCGACGGCCGTGTCGAGCAGCAGGCGACGTTGCAGCACGTGGTCCTTGGCAGGCGTGATGGTTTCGGTGATGTGCAGCGTGCCGTCCTCGGCCAGGTTCATGGCGACCGCCACGGTGCCGGCGGGATCGTCTGCGCGCGCAGGCGTCGCCGCGACCAGCCATCCGGTACCGAGCGTTAAACAGATCAACAGCCGCAACACCGCCCCGCGAATCATCTCTCCCACGGCGGTAACCCTAGGTCAGGGTCGATATGCTGGCGCGCATTCACCGAAGGTGTTCAGGGGGCGGACCACATGGGGCAGCAGCCGTATTACCAATCCAGGCCGGTGCCCGGCTGGGGTACACCATTACCGCCGCCCGCGCAGGCTCCGATGGCGCCACCTCCGCGTGGATGGCGTCCACCGCCCGTTGCGCCATTGCCGGGATACCCTGCGCCTCAACCGCGGCCCGCCTACCCAGTGCCACCGGTGCGTCCGGTATATCTGCCGCCGACCGGATACGGACCGCGGCCGGGTGCGCACGGTGGGTCTCACACCGGCCTGATCGTCGCCGGCGTAGGTTGCGCTCTGGTTGTCGCTTTCGTGCTGGGCACGATGGCGGTATGGGCACTGCGTCCGAATAGAGACCGTTCGATGCGAGCCACAACCACGTGGCAGTACCCCTCGACCACAGTTCGCAGTACCGCCGTGTGGACCTCATCGTCGACGAGGCCCACCACGGCACCGGCGCCCCCGCCGCCTCCTGGCCCCAAGCCGGTGTTCGCGCTCGGCAACAATCCGTTATTTCGGAATCAGGACGCGGGATTCACGAATGCGCCGTGCTCCACGAGCACATGGCCGTTCGACATCCCGCACGCCGACGCCTTCTACCGCGACCTTCGCGGGTGCATGGATCCGGAGTGGCGGCGGCTGCTTGACGGGCACAGCCTGCCGTGGTCGTCGCCGGGGTTGGTAGTGGCGGGAGACTATGTGGATTCGCCCTGTGGAGGCGAATATTTCGGAAGGGAGAGGGCCGCCTTTTACTGCCCCTCGAACAACACCATCTACATGTCGATCGTGGGTGTGCCTCCGGGCAGGTATGGGAATCATGACGGTATCTACCTGGCTGTTTACGCCCACGAGTATGGGCACCATGCGCAGGAGCTCAGCGGGATGTGGGATGAGTACTGGCGCCAGCGCCGCGCTGCCGGAGTCGATTCACCGCTGGGACTTGAGCTCTCCCGACGACTGGAACTGCAGGCCCAGTGCTTCTCGGGAATGTTCCTTGGCTCCCGACGTGGTGGCACCATCACTCAGCAGGAACTCGACCTGGCCTGGAATGACCAGGATCGCGGAGACGGACAGCAGCCGACGCGTGACCACGGTTCCAACCAGCACGCCGAGGCATGGTGGCGGCATGGTTCGCTCAAGAATCGGCTGTGGGAATGCAATACCTGGCTGGCCGATAGTTCGGCGGTGAGCTGAACGGAGTCCCTGCGCAGGTGAGCGGAACCGAGCCGGTAGGCTACCCACCATGGAATTGGCGTTGCAGATCATCCTGGTGATCACGAGCTTGCTCGTGGTCTTGCTGGTGCTGTTGCACCGTGCGAAGGGCGGTGGTCTGTCCACGCTGTTCGGTGGTGGCGTGCAGTCGAGCCTCTCCGGTTCAACCGTGGTGGAGAAGAACCTGGACCGGCTCACCTACTTCGTCACTGCTATTTGGGTGATCTCGATCATCGGCGTCGGGCTGGAGATCAAGCTCGGCGGATAGCGGAACGACGTTTTACCGGCAGCGGACTACTCCACAGGTAGTCCGCTGTTTTGTCTCTGCGGTAGATATTCTCGCTGGTAGTTGATGTTTCATCTATTTGCCGAGAAATTTCTTCAAAATTCATGGAACCGATTCATGTCCTCGGACCATCAATCTCTATGTATGGCACAGAAGTCGACGAGTGCCATCAGCGGTCGGTGGACCGGGGACGCGGAGGGGACGTTCCCGTTTCACCGGCCGCACCCCCAGGAAAGGAGCCCCTCGACATGTCGGAGTGCCGTGGTGACCCCCGCCAATGGATCCGTGAGTACCAGGATCGCCTGGAGGTTCTTGGGCAACGCGCCCAGTACGTGCAGCAGACCGTGGGCCTGGTTCGCGGCCACGCCAAGGATGATGTGGGAGTCGCGGTGACCGTTGGGTCCGGCGGCCGCATCGAGGCGCTGGATCTCGATGAGTCCACACTGTCGATGGACGCGCGAGATCTGTCGGCAATCATCACCAGGACTATCGCCGCGGCACAGGTCAATGCGGCCAGCCAGATCCACAGCACGTTGCATGACCTCACCGGTGACGGACCGGCCATGGACTACGTCAAGGGCTACCTGGACGGGGGGCACCTTGGGGAGGGTGAACATCTGGGACCGTCCACATGAGCAATGAGCCGGGCGGGACCTTCCACTTTGACCGCGATGTGGTGTTGCACGAGGCGGCGAACCTCGAGAGCGCCGGGGAGTCCGTGCGGTACTTGCTCGAGCATCACGGCGAGGGGCTCGGCGATCAGGACCTGGGGTCTGTGTCGTCGGATTTCGTGATGTCGGTGCGGGGAAGCATCGATGAGCTGTCTGACGCGGTCCGCACGCTCGGCGATGTCATCGTGGAGACGGGACAGCGCCTTCACGATCAAGCTCGGCAGATCGCCGAGGCGGAGGACCAGACTGTCGCCGCGATGACGAAGATTGGTGAAGGGTTCGGTGGACACCCTTGATGCCGAGCTGAAACCGCTCACTCGCCTCTATGACGCCGGATTGGGCTTCCTGGTCGAGCATGTGCAGTTCCTGGAAGAACCGCTCAATGCGATGCGGGGTGACCCCGTCGCGGCGTCCGCCGAAGCCACCTTCTGGCGCTATTGCATTGCCGATGTCACCAATGTGCAACAGGAACTGTCGGCGGTGCTCAGTGCGCTGGGCGACGGTCACAGCGGGGCGGCCGCAACAGGATTCGGTGAGGCGGCAGGTGCTCTCGATGACGCTTTGCAGGAGCTGCGCCTCGTCGCGGCGAATGTCAATCAGCGCATCAACGTCGTGACGGACCTGGTCACGCATACCCGGAGCATGCTCGGGCAATGGGTGGAAGGGTATGTGGACGACGTCATTACCGAGTTCACGGCGGCCCGGGCGGCCTCACCCATCACCCAGGGCGGCAGCGTGGCGACCACGATCGCCTCCGCCGTGGCGGATGCCTCCGAGCTTGGAAACAAGATGGGCCGCACGCTGTCGCAGCTCTTGGACCGTCTTGACGAGCATGCGGCAGCGATCCGGGATGCGGTGGCGGAGTTCGCGATCAGTGTGCAGCGTCTGAAAACGCCCGCGCCAGGACCCGCCGTCGCACCCTCGCCGGGTGCGCCAGCTCAGCTGTCTGCTCCGACATCGGCCCAGGCGGCGCATGGCCTGTCCGTAGACCCGGACGCGCTCTTCGCCGCGGGACAGGGCAACGAGAACTAGACCGCCACGCACAGGGTGTAGGCCGATCGCGGCCGCATGAGGGCCCGGTTGGGGCCTGCGCCTAGTTCAGCTGGCTCGCGGCGGCTTCGTCCAGCAGCCACACGGTACGTTCGGTGCCCCTGGCGCCCGCCGCGGGCACATCGATCGGATCGGCCCCTCCGATCGCCGCCGCGACGGCTTCGGCCTTGGCCTCGCCGGAGACGATCAACCACACCTCGCGTGAACGCTGAATTGCGGGCAGTGTCAACGTGATCCGCTGCGGTGGTGGCTTGGGGGAGTCTGGCACCGCAACCACCAGTCGGTGTGTTTCCTTGACGGCATCGGTATGCGGGAACAGTGAATTGATATGCCCCTCGCCGCCCATGCCCAGCAGGTGGACGTCGAAGGCCGGGCAGTCCTGGCCGGGCTCGGCATTGGCCGCCAGCAGCTGCTCGTAGGCGAGTGCGGCCGCGTCCAGGTCGGTGCCATACTCGCTTTCGCTGTTGGGCATCGCGTGCATGTTGCGCAGCGGGAAGTCGACATGCTCAAGCAGTGCCTCCCAGGCCTGCCAGGCATTACGTTCCGGATCGGTCTTCGGGACGTACCGGTCGTCGCCCCAGAACACGTGGACGTTGGCCCAGTCGAGATCGCTGGCCACCTCGCGCAGATGCTTGAGCAGGGCGATGCCGGTACCGCCCCCGGTGAGCACGATCAGCGCCTTGCCGCGTTCGGCGAGGGCTCCGGCGATTGCCGATGCCAGCCGGTCGCCTGCCGCGGTCACCAAAGTGTCTGTATCCGCGTACTTTTCGATGATTGTTTCACTCATAGGTATTGCACCTTCGCGATTCCCTCAAGCGCCGTGCGGTAGATCTCATCGGGATCGAGGCGGCGCAAATCCTCGGCCAGGCAATCTCGTGTCTCTCTGCGCGGCAACGGAAGTGATGCTGTCGGGCGCCCGGTGCGGGCCAAGGTCGCGATGGCCCCGGTCTGCGGCCGGCTCAGGGTGACGACCTCGCTGTCCCGGTGCAGTTCCACCTTGAGCTCGCCGACCAGCCGGGTGACGGGTCCTTCGATACGTGAGGCGAGCCAGCCCGCGGTGACATCGAGCGCGGGTTCGGTGGCGAGCCCGGATACCACTGCCGAGTTGATGCCCTCGTACGGTGGCTGATCCAGGGCCGAGGCCAGCAGCGCACGCCAGTAGGTGATCCGGCTCCATGACAGGTCGGTGTCGCCGGGGGTGTATCCGGCGAGCCGGTTCTTGATGGCGTTCAAGGGGTCTGGTGCCGTCGTCGCATCGGTGATGCGGCGGATCGCCAGACGTCCCAGCGGATCTTTCGCGGGAATGGCGGGCGCCTGGTTGGGCCACCACGCCACCACCGGTGTATCGGGCAACAGGAACGGGATCACGACACTGTGCTCGTGGGCGGCGAGAGGGCCGCGCAGCCGCAATACGACGACCTCGCCGGTTCCGGCGTCACCCCCGACTCGGATCTGGGCATTGAGCCCGGTGGTGGGGGCCAGCGGATTGCGCTCCAGCACGATGATGCGGCACGGATGCTCGTGGCTGGCGCCGTTGGCGGCCTCGATGACCTCTTCGACGTCATCGCCGGCGTCGGTGATGACAACCAGGGTCAGGACGCGCGCCATGGTGACCGCACCACCGGTTTCGCGCAGCTCCACCAGCTTTTTGTTGACGTCGTTGGTGGTGGTGTCGGGCAGATCAATGATCACGGCCGCCTCCATTCCCGGCCACTGCGGGCCAGCATTTCCACGGCCGATTGCGGCCCCCAGGTACCCGATTCGTATGTGTCCGGCTTGCCTTCTGATGCCCAGAAATCCAGCGCAGGATCCAGAATCCGCCAGGACAATTCGACCTCGGCATTGACAGGGAACAGCGACGGTTCTCCCAACAGGACGTCGAGGATCAACCGCTCGTAGGCCTCCGGTGATTCCTCGGTGAAGGCCTGCTCATACGAGAAGTCCATGTTGACGTCCCGCACCTCCATCGCGGTACCGGGCACCTTCGAGCCGAACCGCAGTGTGACGCCCTCATCGGGCTGCACCCGGATGACCAGCGCATTGGCGCCGAGCTCTTCGGTCATCGTGGAATCGAAGGGCAGATGCGGTGCCCGCTTGAACACCAACGCGATCTCCGTGACCCTGCGGCCCAACCGCTTTCCGGTGCGCAGGTAGAACGGGACCCCGGCCCAGCGGCGGCTGTCGACCTCCAGGGTGATGGCGGCGAACGTCTCGGTGGTTGAGGTCTTGGAGAAGCCTTCCTCTTCCAAGAGGCCCGGAACCTGCTGGCTGCCTTGCCATCCCGGTCCGTACTGGCCGCGGGCAGTGGTTTCGGCGAGCGGCTCGGCCAGCCGGGTGGCCGAGAGCACCTTGATCTTCTCCGCCTGCAGCTCGGCGGGGGAGAAGTTGATGGGCTCCTCCATCGCGGTGAACGCCAGCAGCTGCAGCAGGTGATTCTGGATGACATCGCGTGCTGCCCCGATGCCGTCGTAATAGCCTGCGCGGCCGCCCAATCCGATGTCCTCGGCCATGGTGATTTGCACATGGTCCACGAAGTGGGCGTTCCAGATCGGGTCGAACAACTGGTTGGCGAACCGCAGCGCCAGAATGTTCTGCACCGTCTCCTTGCCGAGGTAATGATCGATCCGGAAGACCGATTCCTCGGGGAACACTTCGTTGACCACAGCGTTCAGCTCGCGGGCACTCTGCAGATCATGGCCGAAGGGCTTCTCGATCACGACGCGGCGCCATGCGCCGTCCACGGGCTGTGCAAGTCTGGACTTGGACAGCTGCTCGCATACCGTGGGGAATGCTTTCGGCGGAATCGACAGGTAGAAGGCGTGATTGCCGCCGGTGCCGCGTTCTTCGTCGAGCGTCTGCAGGGTCTTCTTGAGCTGCTCGAAGGCCGCGTCATCATCGAAACTGCCCTGCACGAACCGGATTCCCTCGGCGAGACGGTCCCAGACATGCTGACGGAACGGGGTGCGTGAGTGTTCCTTCACGGCATCGAGCACGATCTGGCCGAAGTCCTCGTTGGCCCAGTCCCGGCGGGCGAACCCGACCAACGCGAAGCTCGGTGGCAGCAGCCCGCGATTGGCCAGGTCATAGATGGCCGGCATCAACTTCTTGCGGGCCAGATCGCCGGTGACCCCGAAGATCACCAGCGAGCAGGGTCCCGCGATGCGTGGAAGACGCTTATCGCGCTTGTCCCGCAACGGGTTTGTCGCCGATGCGCCGTTCGCGCGAAGAATGTCAGTCATGGATGAGCCTTTCGTGTGAAGACCGTCATCCACGCTCACTCCTTGGTGGATACCGCGTCGAGTTGGGCTTGGGTGGCGTCGATGAGCTCGTTCCAGGCGACCTCGAACTTGTCGACGCCCTCGGTCTCGAGCACCTCGAACACGTCGTCCAGATCGATTCCGGCGCGACTGAGCTCATGGAAGACCGCGTGCGCGCCGTCATATGTTCCGTGAATGGTGTTGCCGGTGACGATGCCGTGATCGGCAACGGCCTCCAACGTCTTCTCGGGCATGGTGTTGACAGTGTGCGGAGCCACCAGGTCCACCACGTAGAGGGTGTCGTCGTAGTCGGGGTTCTTGACTCCGGTCGAGGCCCACAGCGGACGCTGCACGCGCGCACCGGCCTTCTTGAGCTCGGCGAACCTGTGACCGTGATCGAAGACCTTCTCGTAGGCCTGGTAGGCGAGGCGGGCATTGGCGACCCCGGCCCGGCCCCGCAGGGACAGTGCCTGACCGTTGCCGATGTCCTCGAGGCGTTTGTCGATCTCGGTGTCTACCCGGGAGACGAAGAACGAGGCCACCGAGTGGATCTTGGAGAGGTCGCGTCCGGCTTCCTTGGCGGCCTCCAGACCGGCCAGGTAGGCATCCATCACTTCCTTGTGGCGTTCCACCGAGAAGATCAGGGTGACGTTGACCGAGATGCCTTCGGCGATGACCGCCGAGATCGCGGGCAGACCGGCCTTGGTGGCCGGGATCTTGATCAACAGATTGGGCCGATCGACGATCTTCCACAGCTCGATCGCCTGCAGGATGGTCTTGTCGGTGTCGTGTGCCAGGCGCGGGTCCACCTCGATGGACACTCGGCCGTCGACGCCCTCGGAGGCTTCGTACTGCGGAGCCAACACGTCGCAGGCGGCGCGCACGTCATCGGTGGTGGCGGTGCGGATCGCCGAGTCGACATCGGCCCCCCGCTCGGCCAGCTCGGCGATCTGCGCGTCGTAGGCATGCCCCTTGGACAGGGCGGCCTGGAAGATCGCAGGGTTGGTGGTCACCCCGACGATGCTTCTGGTCGCGATCAACTCGGCGAGATTGCCCGAGTTGAGTCGGTCCCGGGAGAGATCGTCGAGCCAGACGGCGACTCCGGCTTCGCTCAGTTCGGCGAGATTAGCGTTCTGATCAGATGTGCTCATGGGATTCATCCCTTCCTGATTCGGGGTTATTGAGCTGCTGCGATGGACCTTTCGGCGGCCGCAGCCACTGCATCCGGGGTGAAGCCGAACTCACGGAACAAGGTCTTGTCGTCAGCGGAAGCTCCGAAGTGCTCCAGTGAGACGATTTGACCGGCGTCGCCGACGAACTTGTACCAGCCTTGCGCGATGCCGGCTTCCACGGACACCCGGGCACGCACCGACGGCGGCAGCACGCTGTCGCGGTATTCCTGGGGCTGGGACTCGAACCATTCCACACAGGGGAACGACACCACGGAGGCCGTAATTCCCTTGGCGGCAAGGATCTTCTTGGCCTCGACGGCGAGCTGCAGTTCCGAGCCCGTGCCGATGAGGATCACATCGGGCTGGCCATCGGTTGCCTCCAGCACGTAGCCGCCCTTGGCCACACCCTCGCGGCTGGTGCCTTCCAGGATCGGCACACCCTGGCGGGTGAGCGCCAAACCGACTGGGCCGGTGCTGGATTGGCGCTCCAGGACGGTCGCCCAAGCGTAGGCGGTTTCGTTCGCGTCACCGGGGCGCACCACCGAGAGGTTGGGGATGGCGCGCAGGGCGGCCAGGTGCTCCACCGGCTGGTGGGTGGGGCCATCCTCGCCGAGACCGATCGAGTCGTGTGTCCACACGTAGATCGGATCGATGTTCATCAAAGCCGCCAGGCGCACCGCGGGCCGCATGTAGTCGGCGAACTGCAGGAACGTTCCGCCGTACGCGCGGGTGGGGCCATGCAGCACGATGCCGGACAGGATCGACCCCATCGCATGCTCGCGGATGCCGAAATGCAGTGTGCGGCCATATGGTTGGGCATTCCAGTCCGATGTCGCGATGGACGTTGGGCCGAAGGAATCGGCGCCCTTAATGGTGGTGTTGTTGCTGCCCGCGAGGTCCGCGGAGCCACCCCACAGCTCGGGAAGCTTGGCGCCGAGCGCTGACAGGGTGTCGCCGGACGCGGCGCGAGTAGCCACGCCCTTGGAGCCGGGTTCCCAGGACGGCAGGTCGGCGTCCCAGCCCTCGGGCAGGGTGCGCGCCTCCAGTCGGTCCAGCAGTGCCTTGCGCTCGGGCTCGCGGGCGGCCCAGGCGTCAAAATCCTTGTCCCACTCCGCATGTGCTTGCTTGCCGCGCTGCACGAGCTCGCGGGTGTGGGCGATGACCTCTGGGGCCACGTCGAAGGATTTCTCCGGATCGAAGCCCAGAATTTTCTTGGTGGCGGCCACCTCGTCAGCCCCCAGCGCCGAGCCGTGCACGCCGCCGGTGTTCATCTTGGTGGGAGCGGGGTAGCCGATGATCGTGCGCAGCGCGATGAACGACGGGCGGTCGGTGACCGCACGGGCGTTGGCCAGTGCTTCCTCGATGCCGGTGACGTTCTCACCACTGATGACGGTCTGCACATGCCAGCCGTACGCTTCGTAGCGCGCGGGGGTGTCCTCGCTCAGTGCGATCTTGGTGTCGTGCTCGATGGAGATCTCGTTGTCGTCCCAGATGACGATGAGGTTCCCGAGCTGTTGGGTACCGGCCAAGGAGGACGCTTCCGAGGTCACGCCCTCTTCGATGTCGCCGTCGGAGGCGATGACGTAGATGAAGTGGTCGAACGGGCTGGTCCCGGGCGCGGCGTCGGGGTCGAACAAGCCGCGCTCGTACCGAGAGGCCATCGCCATGCCAACCGCCGAGGCCAGGCCCTGGCCGAGCGGCCCGGTGGTGATCTCGACACCCTTGGTGTGGTGGTACTCGGGGTGACCGGGGGTCAACGAGCCCCAGGTGCGCAGTGCCTCGATATCGGAGAGTTCCAGGCCGAATCCGCCCAAGTACAGCTGCAGGTACAGAGTCAGGCTGCTGTGCCCACAGGACAGCACGAACCGGTCGCGCCCGATCCAGGAGGGGTCACTGGGATCGTGGCGCAGCTGACGCTGGAAAAGCGTGTATGCCACGGGTGCCAGGCTCATCGCGGTGCCGGGGTGGCCATTGCCGACCTTCTGCACGGCATCGGCGGCCAGCACCCGTGCGGTGTCTACCGCACGCGAGTCCAGGTCTGTCCAGTCATCCGGGTGGTCGGCCCGGGTGAGGGTTGGGATATCGGTCGGGATCTCGTCGATCGCGGTCACGGGGCCCATCGTAGTGCTGCCGATTTCCCGCCGCTGCCTCACGGCCGGGTCACGCCGTCTAGGCAATGTGATAGTCCGGTGGCGGACAACCTATGTTCACCTCCGGGGGCCGACCTTGGTTGTCGACGCGCGACCCTGGCGGTCTACCATCGTGTGTAGTAGAGCGCTCAGTGCCGCGGGTCGGCTGGCTCACCGGATAATTACCCAGGAGGATCAGCGCGGTGCGGATGCGAGAGACGCAAGGCGCGCGTGCTCGCGGCCCGTTCCTTTCGACAATCCTCGCCTACGTGGCGCTGACCAAGCCCAGGGTCATCGAGCTGCTGCTGGTCACCACGATCCCCGCGATGCTGCTGGCCGACCGCGGTCACGTGAATCCGCTGTTGATCCTGAACACGCTGCTCGGCGGCATCATGGCGGCGGCCAGCGCCAACACGCTGAACTGCGTGGCCGATGCCGATATCGACAAGGTCATGAAGCGCACCGCGCGGCGGCCGCTGGCGACATCGACGGTCACCACGCGCAACGCCCTGACCTTCGGGATCGTGCTCGGCGTGGGGGCTTTCGCCTGGCTATGGTGGACTGCCAACCTGCTGTCCGGCGTGCTCGCCGTCGCCACCATCGCCTTCTACGTGTTCATCTACACGCTGGTGCTCAAGCGCCGCACCGCGCAGAACGTGGTGTGGGGTGGGGCGGCCGGGTGCATGCCGGTGATGATCGGGTGGTCGGCGGTCACCGGCACCATTGAGTGGCCGGCGGTGGTGATGTTCCTGATCATCTTCTTCTGGACTCCGCCGCACACCTGGGCGCTGGCCATGCGCTACAAGGAGGATTACCGGGCTGCGGGGGTCCCGATGCTGCCCGTGATCGCCACCGAGGAGAAGGTCACCCGGCTGATCCTCATCTACACCTGGCTGACGGTGCTGGCCACGCTGGCACTCGCGCTGGCCGCAGGTGTCATCTACGCCGCGGTCGCGTTCCTGGCCGGGGTCTGGTTCCTGGCGATGGCGCACCAGCTGTACTCGGGTGTGCGCAAGGGGCAGCCGATCAAACCGCTGCGGTTGTTCCTGCAGTCCAACAACTACCTGGCCGTGGTCTTCTGCGCCCTGGCGGTCGACTCGGTGGTCGGCTGGCCGCTGTTGTTCAGCAATGGGCTGCTAGGGCACTAGGACGACCGACCCGGTGGTCTTGCGTGCCTCCAGGTCGATGTGGGCCTGGGCGGCCTGCTCCAGCGGATAGCTGGCTCCGACGGTGATCTTCAATGTCCCGCGCGACACCAGGTCCAAGACCTCATCGGCGCGCCAGGCGAATTCTGCCGGGGTGCGGATGAAATGCCCCATGGTCGGTCGGGTCAGCACAGCCGACTTCGCGGTGAGGCGCTGCGGGTCGAAGGGCGGCACCTGGCCACTGGCCGCGCCGTACAGGGCGATCAGGCCACGCACCCGGACTGCCGCCAGGCTTGCCTCGAAGGTCGACTTGCCGACGCCGTCGTAGGCGACCGCGACACCCTCACCCGAGGTCAGCTCGAGGATCTTCTCGGCGAATTCCGCCGGATCTGTGGGATCCGGGTAGGGCAGCACCTCGGCGGCACCGGCCTCGCGGGACAGTTTCTCCTTGGCCGCGCTCGACACGGTCGTGATGACCCTGACCCCGCGATGGGACGCCCACTGGGTCAGCAGCAAGCCCATTCCGCCGGCTCCGGCGTGCACCAGCACGGTGTCACCAGCGGCGACGGGGTACACCGAGGTGAGCAGGTAATGGGCGGTGATGCCTTGAAGCAGGGCGCTCGCGGCAACCTCCGAAGACAGGCCCTCGGGCACTTTTGCGGTGTAATCGGCTGGTGCGGTGGTCGATTCGGCGTACCCCCAGGCGGCCACGGGGCTGGCGGCCCGGTCGCCAGGGGCAAGGTGTTCGACACCCTCACCCACCGCGCTTACCACTCCGGTGACCTCGGATCCCGGAATGTGGGGGAGCGGGGCGGCGTAGCTGCCGTTACGCAGATAGATATCGCGGAAGTTGACCCCCACCGCGTCGACGTCGATGAGTACCTCGCCGGGGCCCGGTGTCGGAGCTGTCTTTTCGACGAGGGTGAGCACTTCGGGTCCGCCGGTCACCGGCACTTCGATGGCGCGCATGGGTACCAGTATCCAGGCACGTACGCTCTATACATGACCGATGAAGCCCAGCCCGCCGACAAGCAGCGGAAGGTGTCCGTTCCGTCGACCGTGCATCGCGCACTGACGGCGTTCGTGAAGGCGCATCACATGCCCACCAAGGCAGTGCTGCAGCCCATCGGGCAGGCGGGTGTTCGCATCACCCTGGTCGGCGCCGACGGAATCCTCGGCGATCAGGTGGTTACCGACCTGGCGACCGCGCACGCCGCCGTGGAGGCCGTCGAAGGCATCGAGGCCGTTGAGGAGTGGGACCGCGAGCTGGTCAGTACCGCCACCCCGGCACCGGGCCACGCCAAGAAGATGGCCGGGTGGGTCGCCCGGACGTAAGGCTGGGACGGCCGGATATCTTCCATCCGCGCATCGTTCTGGCCGGCTGCCCCCAACTCGTCTCCGGTGACGGTGACGACGCTGAACTTGTTGCCGCACTGCGTGTTCGTGACCTACACGCGCGTTGGCTGTCCTGGGATGACCCGGAGACCGCGCAAGCCGATTTGGTGATCCTGCGCGCTACCTGGGACTACCCCGAACGCCTCGATGAGTTCCTGCGATGGGCCGGGTCGATGCGCAACCTGCTCAACCCACTGCCGGTGGTGCGCTGGAACACCGACAAGCGTTACCTGAATGATCTTGCCGCAGCTGGTATTCCGACGGTTCCGAGTACCTTCTTCGCACCCGACGAGCCCGTCGTGCTGCCCGACGGCGAACTGGTGATCAAGCCCGCGGTGGCCGGAGGCTCGCGCGGCGCGGGGCGTTTCACGTGCCCGGAAGCCGCCCGTGATCATGCCGAGGCGCTGCAGGACGAGGGCCGCACCGTTCTCATCCAGCCCTACGACCCTCGAGTCGACGTGCACGGCGAAACGGCGTTGGTCTTCCTCAACGGCGAACCGTCCCATGCGTTTACCAAGGGCGCGCTACTACCTCCGCCGGGTGCTGCCGCCGAGGTCGACGAGTCGGGCCTGTTCCACTCCGAGCGGTTGGCGCCGGTGAAACCGTCCTCGGCGCTGTGGAAGTTCGGCGCTTCGGCATTGGCTGCCGCGGCCACCAAATCCGGCATCGCCATGGCCGAGCTGCTGTATGCGCGTGTCGACGTGATCGGTGGAGTGCACGACGACGACCCACGGCTGTTGGAGCTGGAATTGGTTGAGCCGTCTCTGGGCTGGCGTCAGCTGGAGACCGAAGAGCGCGATCTGGCGCAACGAAAGTTCGTAATCGGTGTTGACGAGGCGTTAGAGCGTTTGGGCCTGGGCCCGCTGGGGCAGCACCGACGCGGCTAGCGCCGGGGTGGTCAGCGCCGCCCAGAGAGCGGCGGTGGCCGCGGTGCACGCTGCCGCACCTGCGACGTGGACGGCGACGAGCACGGCTGGCACGCCGGTGTAGAACTGCACCACACCCACGAATCCCTGCGCCAGGGTGAGCGCCAGCAATGCCGTGAAGCGCACCCAGATAGGCCGGGTCACGCCGACGGCCGCGAGCCCGAATCCCAGCCCCACCAGCAGCGCCAGGTAGGCGATGAGCAGTGTGCCGTGCAGATGCACCAGCGTGGTGATTTCCACCTGTAGCCGGGGCACTACGCGCGTGACGCTTTTGTCGCCGGCATGTGGCCCTGCTCCGGTTACCAGCGTTCCGGCCACCAGGACGGCGGCCAGGGTCACGCCGATCAGCGCGGTCAGGCGGCGCAACGGTGCGGGCGGCGGGGGCACCATCGGAAAGTCGGAGACGACGTCGGGCTCACCGATCTTCACGTAGAGCAGCGTGGCCAGCCACACCATGCCCATCGACACCAGCAGATGGATCGCAACCGTCCACCACAGCAGGCCGGTCAATACGGTGATGCCACCGATGACAGCCTGCAGCACGGTCGAGGCCGGCATCAGCCAGGCGTACACGAGCACCTCGTGGCGGCGGCGCGCACGTGTTACCGCAAGGACGGCCAACGCGGCGGTGATCACCACCAGGAAACTGATCATCCGGTTGCCGAATTCGACGGCCTGGTGGATGCGGGGCACTTCGGCGACGGCGACCGGGGTGAAACTTCCGGGGAAGCACTGCGGCCAGGTCGGGCATCCGAGGCCCGAGGCGGTGACCCGAACCACGGCGCCGGTCACAGCGATTCCGCCCTGGGTCAGCACGACCGCCGCGGCGATGAGTCGCTGCGTGCGCAGGCTCGGCATCGGCAGCAGATCGACTACCCGCAAAAACGCCCGATATAACACGCGATGAGTCTATGCCACCGCCAACTACGCATTGTAGTAATCACTGCCGATCCGGTGCTGGCGAGGGGTTCGGGCAGATGGATCGACCAGTTGGCGCTTGTCCTCTTGACGTAAGCAGTCCCGTGATGAATCCTACGCTGTGTATGAAATTCCTACATCACGTAGGAATTCGGCGCAGAGGGAGCGGGCCTGTGAGTGTGATCCGGGATTGGCTGTCACTACCGAAGGTTGAACCTGCTGAGGACTACGGCTTCTTCGGCCCCGAATCGGTCTCCTGGCGTGTGTGGAGCTACCCGACGTCGCTGTCCATCGGATTTCAGCGTGCCGTGGTGATCGAGGAACTTGACCCCGGATTGATCGCGGCCGTGGACAAGACGCACGAGATCTATTCGAGGCCACGGACTCGTTACGACCGAACGCTGCGGTACTTCGCGATGGTGGCCTTTGACGACAGCAGGTCTACAGCCAAGGCCGCTGATGTGCTGGTGAAGATTCATTCCAAGGCCATCGGCGTCGATCCCGTCACCGGCGAGAACTACGACGCGAATAATCCCGAATCGCAGTTGTGGATCCACCTGACAGCCTGGCATTCGATTCTTCTTGCCTACGAGAAGTACGGCCCAGGGCGGCTCTCCCGCAACGAAGAAACGCAGTTCTGGAGTGAATGCGCCCGTGCCGCGGAACTGCAGACGTGCGATCCGGGTGATATCCCCCGAACACGTGAGGGGGTAGGCGAGTACTTCGAAAAGATGCGGCCACAGCTCATCGGCTCGGACATCGCGAGGCAGGCGATGCGGCACCTGCTCAGCGCGGAGGTCATGCTGCCGCCGATGCCGCTGCTGTTGCGGCCCTTCACCAGGGTGATCACCTGGTTTTTGCGCCGGGGCACCTTGGCGACCATGCCTCGGTGGATGCGGGAGATGTCCGGGCTAAGCGTTGCGCCCCTGCTTGACGCGGCCATCGTGCCACCGATAAGCGCCGCGTTCACCGCGATCAGCATGAGTAAGCGGCTGCAATTGATCCTGCTCCGCCTGATCTCGCCGGCCACTGTGCCCATCGGCGCCCGTGTTCTGCTGTCGGTACCGCCGAAAAGCTCGATAACCATGACGCCCAGGGAGGCTCAGGAACTTTACGGCTACGAGATTCCGAGCCGGGCGCATCGAGAACTCCGGGAAAGGCAGCAGGCCCGCGTGTTCGGAGAGGGACAGCCTCCCAGCGACGAGGGAATTAGAGAGTCCGAGCCGATTCTCGGCACCGTTGGATGATTCGGAAGGAACACACCGTGATTAAGGACCTGCTCGACCGTCGCCTCAGCATCCGCCAGCTTGTCTATCTGGCGCTAGTCATTGGATTGCCGTATGTGGTGATCGGGTTTGTCTGGGCCCTGACTCATCGGGGACACCTCGAACAACTCACCGGATTGGACAAGCTCTTCTCTATGCTGGGAGAAATCGTCGCCTGGCCGGTGCTCATCATCGCCAACGTGTATCTGCAATAGCCGGGCCAGCCGTAGGAGGACACCGTCACTGCGCCGCCAGCCTCGACGAATCCGCGCACCCGGGCCGAACATCTCGGACCGGAACGGCGGCGGGCGCACGTCCTGGATACCGCCTTGCAGATCACCGCTGAACAGGGCGTGGCGAATGTGACGATGGCTGCCATCGCCACGCGCATGGGTGTCACCCGCCCCGTTGTGTATGCCTGCTACAACGGGCGAAATGAAGTGCTGACGCAACTGCTGGAACGCGAAACGCGGCTGGCGCTCGCCAGCCTCCGGGCAATCCTTCCGCCCCAGCGGACGGGCTCCGTTGAGCAGATGTTCGTCGACGGATTCGCAGCTCTGCTCGGCGACGTTGCCGCGCGCCCTGCCTCGTGGCAGATCATCGCCGCAGCGCAGTCGGATCCTGTTCTTGCCGAAGCTATTTCGCAGGGCCGGGCGCAGATTCGGACACAGATCTGCGAAGTCATGCGGCCTCTGCTGCAGCGGTGGCAGGTTCGTGACGTCGATTTTGTTTTGCCGCCGCTGGTTGAAACCCTCCTGGCGATCAGTGAGGGGGCCATACGGTTGATGCTCAGCCCCGAAACACGATGGTCCGCAACGGACCTGGCCGATATCGTCGGTCGGGCCGCGTATCGGGCGTTGCGAGCCACTCCTCGCTGACGGGTCGCCGGCGGCAAAAGTGGGCCCACCCGCCGACTAGCCGAGTTTGCGGCTGATTCGCGGAAGTACGTAGTTGGAGTACGAGTACTTGCCGATGACCTTGCCGTGCACGTCAAAGTGAAAGACATCCAAGCCTTCCCAGCCAAATCGGGGGCAGAAAATGGCCACCAGGCGGGTCGCCAACCCAAGCAGTGGCGCGGGGGACCGGCGCCCGCGGATGTCATGTCGGCAGGTCCATCGGATGGTGGCCTTACGTGCGGCCGCGTCGATTATCCGGTCGTGCTCATCGAATGTCATCGCGCCATAGGCGCCCCGGAACTGGGGTTCGAATTCACGGCGAATGGCGGTGAGACCCACGTGGCGTGATCCATCCCCTGGCAGGTATTCGGCGTCCTCGGCGAAATGTTCCATCACCAGGTCGAGATCATTGGTGTTGAAGGCAGCCACGAAGCGATCCAGGGCTGCCGCGATATCTGCCATGGGGGGAGCGTACGGGGCCTTTGCTAGTACTCGTCGTGCAAGCGCCACCACTGATAGGGCGGCGTCTGCGGCCAGCCATCGGGGGAGTCCTCCCAATCTTCCTGACGGCCATAGGGTGTGAGGTCGAGCAGCGTGAAGTCCAGGCGCATCTTGTCCCCGCCCCGGTCCGTACTGAAGTAGGTTTGATACACAGTGTGGTCGTCGCGCAGAAACACGCTGATGCCGAATCCGCTCCCGGCGCCGCAATCCTCGGCGAAGGTCGTCTCACGGGATGACACGAACGGGAACGACCACTGCATGCGGTGCTTCAAGGCGTTGATTTGTGCATACGGCATGTCCGACACCGCCGCGAAGCTGGTCCCGCGGGCGTTCAGATGCTCGTGCCTGCCGATGTTGTCGCATACCGAGGCGCACCCGGAGCAGAAGTCGTCGGTACCGTTGTCCATGAACTGGTACACGATGAGCTGGTCGCGCCCGTCGAACAGATCCGGTAGTGACAGCTCGCCGCCGGGGCCGGTGAACGTGTAACCGCCGGGCATCGCGACCATCGGCATCCGGCGACGCCGAGCGGCCAGATCATCGAGGGCTCGCGTTGCGGCCTTCTCGTGGACCAACAACTCGGCGCTCGCTTCGAGCCACTTGTTACGGGAGGCAATCGGGGGCAGAGGCTTGGCATGGGACATACGGGTATAGACCGGTGGTAAGCCCCGATCTCATCGGCTCAGGTGAACCGGAACCAGCGCAGCGCACCGTATCCGGCGAGCGAGCCCCACACAGCGAGCACGGCGATCGCGAACCAGTCCACCGAAAGCGTCATGGCTGCGGCCAGTGCCTCCGAGAGCGCACCGGAGGGCGACAGCCGCGCCAAGAGCACCACGGAGTGGGGGATCGCATCGGTGGTGCGACCGTCCTCCAGGGTCAACGCGCCGAGTCCGGCGAAGATGAACCACAGCAGATTCGCCAGGGCGAGCACGATTTCCGCGCGCAGTGTGCCGCCGAGGAGCAGTCCCATCGCCGCGAATGTCGCGGTGCCGAGAGCGATGAGCACCGCGCCGAGGAGTAGTCCGACCGGATGCGGGCGCCAGCCCAGCGTGGCACCAATGGCGCCAATGACAGCGGCCTGCAGGACCACCACCGTCACCACCGCCAGCGCCTTGCCGGCGATGATGCCCCACACCGGTAATGCGGTGGCGCCCAGGCGTTTCAGTGCGCCGTAACGGCGATCGAACCCGACGGCGATGGCCTGCCCGGTGAAGGCGGTGGAGATGACCGCCAGCGCCATGATGGCGGGCACGAAGATGTCGGTACGCGAGCCGGGGAATTGGCCCAGCGGCAGCAAGGTCAGCCCGATGAGCAGTGTGATCGGGATGAACATGGTCAGCAGCAACTGCTCGCCGTTGCGCAGCAATAGCTTGAGCTCCAGCCAGAACTGCGCGAAGAGCATGGTGTGCACTGCGCTGGCACGCGGATCCGGCGTGAACGTTCCCGGGTCGAAACGGGGTGTGGTGTCGGTCATCGCAATTCCCTGCCGGTCAATTCCAGGAACACATCCTCGAGACTGCGTTTCTCCACGCGCAGGTCGGTGGTCAACACATCCATCCGGGCGCACCACGCGGTCACCGTCGCCAGTACCTGCGGATCGACCACGCCCTCGACGCGATACTCGCCGGGCGTAACCTCGGCCACCTTGTATCCCTCCGGCAGCGCCGAGGTGAGCAGGGTCAAGTCGAGTCGTGGTGGCGCCGAGAAGCGCAGCTGGTTCTCGGCGCCGGTTTGCATCAGTTCCGACGGTGTACCGGCCGCCACCACAGCACCGTGATCGATGATCATGAGCTGGTCGGCCAGTTCCTCGGCCTCCTTCATGTGATGCGTGGTCAGCACCACCGACACGCCGTCACGACGCAGGCAGTCGATGAGTTCCCACACCACCAACCTGGCATGGGCATCCATACCGGCTGTTGGCTCGTCGAGGAAGACCAGTTCGGGCCGGCCCACCAGTGCGCACGCCAGCGCGAGGCGCTGCTGCTGTCCTCCGGACAGCCGCCGATACGGAGTGCGGGCGGCGTCGGTCAACCCCAGCGTGTCTAGAAGCCATTGCGGGTCAAGGGGATTGGCTGAATATGAGGCGACAAGGCCGAGCATCTCGCTGGCGCGGGCGGTGGGGTAGGCGCCGCCGCCCTGCAGCATGACGCCGATACGCGCGCGCACCGCCGAGTTCTTCGCGACCGGATCCATGCCCAGCACCTCAACGGTGCCTTCGTCGGGATGCAGGAAGCCCTCGCACAGTTCGACGGTCGTTGTCTTTCCGGCGCCGTTGGGGCCGAGCAGCGCGAAGACCTGGGCCTGCTCTACCTCAAGGTCGAGGCTGTGGAGTGCTGTCGTTGTCCCGTATCGCTTCGTCACCGACCGCATCCGCACCGGCGGCGCGGTCCTTGTCGGTGGTTGCGTCACGGTCAGTCAGCGTAAGCGGCGCGTCTTTGTCGCCGTTAGGCAGCCGACGCCACGGCAGATAGTCGTGCGTGATAGCGATGACCAGTAGCGCGATGATCGCGCTGGCCACGGTGGCGTCGATGATCTGGAACAGGGCGAATCTGTCACCGTTGGCGGTGGGCCCGAAAATGCCCACGAGCAGGGTGATGCCGATGGCCGTCCCGCGGAATGCGGGGCGGGTGGCCCACGCGGCCAGCGGAATGATCGCCCACAGCAGGTACCAGGGCTGGACGACCGGAAACAGCAACACGGTGATGCCCAGGGCGACACCGAGCCCGCCGACGGGGTGCAGGCGCCCCCGCAGCACCGCGAGCAGCAGCCACGACACCGCGATACCGATGATGCCGATACCGATGCCGCGGGTCAGGGACAGGATCGCGGTGGTGTGATCGCCGAGGCCGAGCAGGATGCCGACTTGCCCGGTGCCCAGCGCGACGAGCGTGGGCGGAGACATCCAGCTGCGGACGGCGTTGGCGGTGCCGAGTGTGAACACCCAGCCGAACCCGAGTCCGCTGGCGAATCCGATGAGAACCGTGCAGGCGCCGGTGATGGTGCCCAGTAATGCTCCGGCCTGGAAGAGCCCGCGCACGCCGCCGCCCCACCGGCGCGCCAGCGCCATGCCGACGAATCCCAGCGCTAACAGCGAAGGCAGCTTGACCTGTGATGACGCGGTAATCAGCACCGTGCCGGCCAGCAGATTGGCCAGCGGTACCCAGGTCGCCCATTCGGTACGCACCCCGATGAGGGGGCGTGTCGAGTCGACACCGCGCATGGCCAGCTCGGTGCCGGCCAGCATCAGGCCCAGCATGAGCGCTTCATTGTGGATTCCGGCGACCAGATGCATTAGCAGCAGCGGATTCGCGGCGCCGAGCCACAGCGCGCTGACTTCTGCGACGCCGCAGCGCTGGGCCAAACGTGGTGTTGCCCAGATGATCAACAGCACACCGAGCAGTTCGACGATCCGATGGCACAGTGCTCCGGCGACGATGTCATCGCCGGTGAGCCGCGAGATGCCTTTGCCGATCCACAGAAACAAGGGACCGTAGGGGGCAGGTGTTTCTCGCCACATGCTGGGTACCGACAGCGTGAACACGTGATCCAGTCCGAGGGCGACCGCTGGTCCTTCGGTGTAGGGATCCTTGCCCAGGCGCGCTATCTGGCTCTGGGCCAAGTACGAATACACGTCCTTGGAGTACATCGGCGGCGCGATGAGCAGCGGCAGAATCCAGAGCAGCAGGGTCCGGTCCAGTTGGCCGCGGGACATCCTGCGCACCGGGCCTCTGGTTCCATCCGGACGCCCGTCCGGACCTTTGTTGCGCAGGCTGCCGATGGCGAATCGACCCAGCATCAGCCAGGCCAGCGTCATCATCACCGCGCCGGTTGTCGTCATCGTCAGTGACACCGTTTGAATGCGCGAGGGCAGGTTGAGTAGCCGAACACCGAAGATCGGGTCTTGGATCACCGGACGCGCGCCGGCGCCGAGTGCGCCAATCGCCATAAGGGCGGTTCCCGTCGCGCCGAACAGCCGAGTTCGGTTCATGGCGGTGAGCTCGCGCTCATTGAGCGGGGCCGAGGAACGTTCGTCATCATGCAGATGCGACAGCGACGAACTCAGCCACTGACCACGTACCGACACGCGAGCAGCGTATCGGCCCGTCGTGCCGGCTCCATGGAACCTGCCGGGCAGGGCCTGTCCGGCAGGCGCGGCGGCGATCAACATAGGTAACCCTTGCTAGACGTGGCATTCTGAATTGCGTCACACTGGTGTTGTGAAATTCGGCCAGCCCTCTGCGGTGGCGTCTGCTGCGGCGACGTCGCAGGTGCTGGACGCTGCCCCGGCCGTGTCTCATGACGGGCAGACACGGGTGGCCGTGGTGCGGCTGCTTATGGAGTCCGGGCCAGTCACCGCGGGTGAGATTGGCGAACGGCTCGGTCTTTCGCCCCAGGGTGTGCGTCGTCACCTCGACGCCTTGATCGAGGCCGGGGACGCCATCTCGAATCCGGCGGCCGCATGGCAGCACAACGGCAGAGGCCGCCCGGCCAAGCGGTTCCAGCTCACCGCGGACGGTCGCGCCAAGCTCAATCACGCCTACGACGACCTCGCGTCTGCCGCCATGCGTCAGCTGCGCGAGATCGGCGGCGACGATGCGGTGCGCGTGTTCGCGCGCCGTCGCATTGACTCGATCCTGAGCGATGTCGTCGCCGGTGGACCGTTTCACGACACCGAGGCCACGGTGAATCAATTGGCCGCGGCCCTGACCAAGGCCGGGTACGCAGCCAGTACCCAGCGGGTCGGTGGAGCCGGTGGACCCTCCAGCGGTGTGCAGATATGTCAGCATCACTGCCCGGTATCGCACGTGGCGGCCGAGTTCCCTGAACTCTGTGAGGCGGAACAGCAGGCCTTCGCCGAGGTGTTGGGAACACATGTACAGCGGCTCGCCACCATCGCCAACGGTGACTGTGCCTGTACGACGCATATTCCGCTGCACGTATCGACAACTCTGGCGCCCAGCCCCGCGTCAGATACAACGACCAGTAAGGAGTCACAATGACCCTCGAGCGTGAGGTGCTGACCCAGGACGAGACGATCGCGTCGCTGGGCAACTACGGCTATGGCTGGTCGGACTCCGATGCCGCGGGAGCTAGTGCGCAGCGCGGTCTGTCCGAGGCTGTGGTGCGTGACATCTCGGCGAAGAAGAGCGAGCCCGAGTGGATGCTCGATGTCCGCCTGAAGGCGCTGCGCACCTTCGACAAGAAGCCGATGCCCAACTGGGGATCGAACCTTGATGGCATCGATTTCGACAACATCAAGTACTTCGTGCGCTCTAGCGAGAAGCAGGCAGCCACCTGGGACGACCTGCCCGCTGACATCAAGAACACCTACGACCGCCTCGGTATCCCCGAAGCCGAGAAGCAGCGGCTGGTGTCCGGCGTCGCCGCACAGTACGAGTCGGAAGTCGTCTATCACTCGATCCGTGAGGACCTGGAGGCCCAGGGTGTGATATTCCTGGACACCGACTCGGGCCTGCGTGAACACCCGGAGATCTTCAAGGAGTACTTCGGCAGCGTCATCCCGGCTGGGGACAACAAGTTCTCCGCGCTCAACACCGCCGTGTGGTCGGGTGGCTCGTTCATCTATGTGCCACCGGGCGTGAAGGTCGATATCCCGCTGCAGGCCTACTTCCGCATCAACACCGAGAACATGGGCCAGTTCGAGCGCACGCTGATCATCGTCGACGAAGGTGCCTATGTGCACTACGTCGAGGGATGTACCGCACCGATCTACAAGTCCGATTCGTTGCACTCGGCCGTGGTGGAGATCATCGTGAAGGCCGGTGGGCGTTGCCGCTACACGACCATCCAGAACTGGTCCAACAACGTGTTCAACCTGGTCACCAAGCGTGCCCGGGCTGAGGCGGGGGCCACCATGGAATGGGTCGACGGCAACATCGGCTCCAAGGTCACCATGAAGTACCCGGCCGTGTGGATGACCGGTGAGCACGCCAAGGGTGAGGTGCTCTCGGTGGCCTTCGCGGGCGAGGGACAACACCAGGACACCGGCGCCAAGATGCTGCACCTAGCGCCGAACACGTCGAGCAATATCGTCTCCAAGTCGGTGGCGCGCGGCGGTGGGCGGGCCTCCTATCGGGGCCTGGTCCAGGTGAACAAGGGGGCGTACGGCTCCCGTTCAACCGTCAAATGCGATGCGCTGCTGGTCGACTCGGTCAGCCGCAGCGACACCTACCCCTACGTCGACATCCGCGAAGACGATGTCACGATGGGGCATGAGGCAACTGTCTCGAAGGTCAGCGACGATCAGCTGTTCTATCTGATGAGCCGCGGCATGACCGAGGACGAGGCGATGGCCATGGTGGTGCGCGGATTCGTGGAGCCCATCGCCAAGGAACTGCCGATGGAGTACGCGCTTGAGCTCAACCGTCTCATCGAGCTGCAAATGGAAGGCGCGGTCGGTTAAGGCATGTCGAATCTCACTGAAGCCGTAGAGGGTACGGCTGTCAACAAGGGTGAGCTGTTCAGCTCCTACGACGTCAGCGCATTCGAAGTGCCCGGCGGCCGTGACGAGCTCTGGCGCTTCACCCCGTTACGCCGGTTGCGTGGTCTGCACGACGGCAGCGCCACCGCGACCGCCGAGCCCACGGTGGCCGTCGCCGCTGTTGACGGTGTGACGGTCGAGACCGTGGACCGTGCCGATGAGCGGCTTGGCCGTGGCGGCGTCCCGTCGGATCGAGTTGCCGCACAGGCGTACTCGTCGTTCTCGAAGGCGACCGTCATTTCCGTCGGTAAGCAGGCGGTGGCCGCGGACCCGATTGAGATCACGGTGACCGGTCCCGGTGCCGGGCAGGTGGCTTACGGGCACACCCAGGTTCAGGCCGGCGAGCTTTCGGAATCGGTGGTGGTCATCGACTACCGGGGCAGCGGAACGTACGCCGAGAACGTCGAATTCGTGCTCGACGATGCCTCCCGGCTTACCGTCGTCTCGATCGCCGACTGGGCCGATGACGCGGTGCACGTCTGCGCACATCACGCCAAGCTCGGCAAAGACGCGGTACTGCGCCACATTGCGGTCACCCTGGGCGGCGATCTGGTCCGTCTCACCGGCACCGTCCGGTTCGGGGCGCCGGGGGGTGACGCCGAGTTGCTCGGTCTCTACTACGCCGACGACGGCCAGTTCTTCGAGCACCGGCTGCTGGTGGATCACGCTCAGCCCAACTGCCGCTCCCATGTCACGTACAAGGGTGCGCTGCAGGGTGATCCGGCTTCCGATAAGCCCGACGCGCACACGGTCTGGATCGGTGACGTGCTCATCCGCGCCGAGGCCACCGGAACCGACACCTTCGAACTGAACCGCAACCTGATCCTCACCGACGGCGCCCGGGCCGACTCCGTGCCCAACCTCGAAATCGAGACCGGTGAGATCGCCGGGGCCGGGCACGCCAGTGCCACCGGGCGATTCGATGACGAGCAGCTGTTCTACCTGCGCTCGCGCGGTATTGCCGAGGAGGATGCGCGCCGACTGGTGGTGCGCGGCTTCTTCCAGGACATTATTGGCCGGATCGGGATCGAGTCAGTGCGCGACCGCCTCACCGCGGCCGTCGAAAACGAACTCGCCCAGACCAACTCGTAGATAGAAAGCAACTCAATGACCACTCTGGAAATCAAGGACCTGCACGTCAGCATCTCGCCCAACGAGGGCGAGGCCATCGAGATCCTCAAGGGCGTCAACCTGACGGTGAACTCGGGGGAGACCCATGCGGTCATGGGCCCCAACGGTTCCGGGAAGTCCACGCTGTCCTATGCCATCGCCGGACACCCCAAGTACGAGGTGACCTCGGGGTCCATCACCCTCGATGGCCAGGACGTGCTGGAACTGTCCGTCGACGAACGCGCGCGTGCCGGTCTTTTCCTGGCCATGCAGTACCCGGTCGAGGTGCCCGGAGTCTCGATGTCGAACTTCCTGCGCACCGCCGCCACCGCCGTGCGCGGCGAGGCTCCGAAGCTGCGCCACTGGATCAAGGAAGTCAAGGAAGCGATGGGAGAGTTGGAGATCGACTCCGCCTTCGCCGAGCGCAGCGTGAACGAGGGCTTCTCGGGCGGCGAGAAGAAGCGCCACGAAATCCTGCAGCTGGGCCTGCTCAAGCCGAAGATCGCCATCCTGGATGAGACGGACTCCGGCCTTGATGTCGACGCCCTGCGGATTGTGTCCGAGGGCGTGAATCGCTACGCGGAGCGTGAGCACGGCGGCGTGCTGCTGATCACCCACTACACCCGGATTCTTCGTTACATCCAGCCACAGTTCGTGCATGTCTTCGTCGGCGGGCGCATCGTCGAGTCGGGCGGTCCTGAGCTGGCCGACGAGCTGGAGGAGAACGGCTACGTGCGCTTTACCCAAGCGGTGGGAGCCTGACCGTGACGGCCACGGTGCCGCTGGACACCACCCGGATCTCGGAGATCAGGGATGACTTCCCGATCCTGAGCCGGACGGTGCGTGGCGGTAAGCCGTTGGTGTACCTGGATTCCGGTGCGACCTCGCAGCGGCCCATCCAGGTTCTCGATGCCGAACGTGTCTTCCTCACCGAGCGCAACGCCGCGGTTCATCGCGGTGCACACCAGCTGGCCGAAGAAGCCACCGATGCGTACGAGGGCGCGCGGAACACCATCGCTCGTTTCGTGGGTGTCGATGACGGCGAGATCGTCTTCACCAAGAACGCCACCGAATCGCTCAACCTGGTGGCGTACACCCTCGGTGACAGCCGGTTCGACCGTGCGGTGGGCCCGGGCGACGAGGTCGTCGTCAGCGAGCTGGAGCATCACGCGAATCTTGTTCCCTGGCAGGAGCTTTGCCGCCGCACCGGGGCCACCTTGCGCTGGTACGGCGTCACCGATGACGGTCGCATCGATCTGGATTCACTGGAGCTCACGGGCGCCGTCAAGGTTGTCGCCTTCACACACCAGTCCAACGTGACGGGTGCGGTGGCTCCCGTTGCCGAGCTGGTGCGCCGCGCTAAATCTGTTGGTGCCCTTGTCGTGTTGGACGCCTGCCAGTCCGTCCCGCATATGCCGGTGAACTTCCGTGAACTGGGTGTCGACTACGCGGCGTTCTCAGGGCACAAGATGCTCGGCCCCTCGGGTGTCGGCGTGCTGTACGGCCGTCGCGAACTGTTGGAAGCCATGCCTCCGTTCATCACGGGTGGCTCCATGATCGAGACGGTGACCATGGAGGTCAGCACCTACGCGCCGCCGCCGCAGCGATTCGAGGCCGGTGTGCCGATGACCTCGCAGGTGGTCGGCCTTGGCGCTGCCGTTGACTACCTCAATGCGATTGGCATGGAAGCCGTTGCCGCGCATGAGTATCAGCTGGTATCGGCCGCGCTGGCCGGGCTCGGAAGTGTCGAGGGCGTTCGTATCGTCGGTCCCACGGAGAACGTCGACCGTGGTGGCGCGGTCTCCTTCGTGGTGGACGGAATCCACGCGCACGATCTGGGTCAGGTGCTCGACGACGAGGGTGTGGCGATACGGGTCGGGCACCACTGCGCCTGGCCGCTGCATCGACGCTTCGGTATCGCGGCGAGCGCCCGGGCGTCCTTCGCGGTCTACAACACCCTGGATGAAGTCGACCGATTGGTGGCAGGAGTCCGTCGCGCGCAGGAGTTTTTCCTGGGCGAGCGGAGCGACAGGGGATCGTTCCTGTGAGGCTTGAGCAGATGTACCAGGAAGTCATCCTGGATCACTACAAGCATCCGCATCATCGCGGGCTGCGTGAGCCGTTCGCGGCCGAGGTGCACCACGTGAACCCGACCTGCGGCGATGAGGTGACCCTGCGAGTCACCTTGGATGACAACAGAATCGCCGATGTGTCCTATGACGGACAGGGCTGCTCGATCAGTCAGGCCGCGACCTCGGTCCTGACGGATCAGGTGATCGGGCTGACTGTGGATGAGGCACTCAAGACGGTGGCCTCGTTCAACGAGATGATTTCCTCACGCGGCACCATCGACGGGGACGAGGATGTCATCGGTGACGGCGTCGCGTTCGCGGGAGTTTCGCGGTACCCGGCCCGTGTGAAGTGCGCGCTCCTAGGATGGATGGCATTCAAAGACGCTCTCGTGCAGGCAGACGCCGCGACCAGCGGCACTACTGAGAAGGTGAAGCGATGACCGAAGTGTCAGCGGAAGTGAAGCTTCTCGAAGATCTCGAAGAGGCAATGCGTGACGTTGTTGACCCCGAGCTGGGAATCAACGTCGTAGATCTGGGACTTGTGTACGGGCTCAACGTCGAAGAGGGCGAGAGCGGCAAAGTCGCCATGATCGACATGACGCTCACCTCGGCGGCATGCCCGCTGACCGATGTCATCGAGGACCAGTCGCGTAACGCGCTAGTGGGCGCCGGGCTGGTCAACGAGATCAAGATCAACTGGGTCTGGGTGCCGCCGTGGGGCCCGGACAAGATCACCGACGATGGTCGGGAGCAGCTCCGGGCCCTCGGCTTCACCGTCTAGTGCTGGTGGTGGCCTTCCTGGCCGCCTTCGCATGAGCCGTCCTTCGCGGCGCGAAGGGTGATCGTCGCGGCCTGAAGATTGCCCGATGCGTCGTCGGAGCCGTGTGCGGCGAGGCACTTGCCTGCGGCGATCGCGCTCTGGGCCGCCGGAGCACGCTTGGCATAGGCGGTGTCGTTGTTGACAGTCACCGTCTCCGCGGTGGCGGCTCCGCCGTTCGGGTCGGTGGCGGACACGGTGATGGTGTTTCCGCTGACGGCGGAGACTGTCCCGCGAACAGCCTGATGCTCGGGGCGTTTCTCCGATGTCGGGGCCGGGGAAGGCTCGGGTGAACCCTTCTTGTGTGCTGGTGCGCAGTTGCCGTCCTCGGCAGGCCAGATCATCACCCGGCGGGCCGTTGGCGGGTTGGAGTCCTGTTGTGCCATCGCGGCGATACAGCTTCCGGTGGTGACGTCGGTCAATTGCGCGGAAGTGATCTCGGAGACTTTCGTGGATTGACTGAATCCGACGGTCGCGGTGCCGTCCTTCTTGGTCACCTGGATGGTGCTGCCCGAAACCGAGGCGATGAGTCCGGCTACATGGTCCTTCCCGTTGCGTTCACCGTGGGGTGCGGCCGAGGACGTAGCCGGTGCCGATGAATTCGTGGACGCGCCGTTGGTGTTTGTAGGCGTGCCGCAGGCGGCCACCGAAAGCGCGGTGAGTCCGGCGAGTGCGAACAGTGCGCCGCGGGCGAGCCGTGGTGGGGCGGGTGTCTGGTGTGGGGACATCGGTGTTCTCCATGGTCGATGAATGGGACACCTCAGCGTGCTGGCGCGGGCTGAGGGTGCGCTCCGGCATGCGTGAGAAGTTGCTGTGTATCGCGGATGCCAGATCGGACCTATCGCGGGGCAGGTCCACATCGCCCGTCGGTCGCCGGGCCTAGGTCGATCTTGGTGGCCTGCAGCACTCCCTCGGCATCTTTGGTGCCGTGTGCATCCGCGCATTTGCCGGCGATGATCGCGGTGGCCTCGGTGGGTTGCCGTTGGTCGTAACGGGTGTCGGCGGTCACCGTGACGTTGGTCTGAATCTCCGACGCCCCACTGGGATCGGTATTCGACACCACGATGGTGCTGCCATTGACCGACGCGACAGCACCCTGGACGCTGGGGCCGCCGAATGGTGGAGGTGAACCCCCGGGTGCGCCGCCCGGGGGCGGCCCCGGCGGTATGCCGGGAGGTGGTGCGCCGCCGGGTGGTGTCTCCAGCGCACATTTGTTGTCCTCGGCCGCACTGATCAGCACCCGTTGCGCCGTGGCCTGTTCCGACTCATCTGCACCGGCTGTCGCCTGCACGCTGACGCAACTGCCCACGATCACATCGGACAGATCCGCGGGTTGCACCTCGGTGAGCTTGGTCATGGTGTTGAAGTCGATATCTATGCTGCCCACAGGGTTGGTCACCTGGACCGTGTGCCCCGACACCGAGGAGATCAATCCGCCGGCCCTGTCGTGCCCACCCGCGTGCCGTATGACGGTGGTCGAGGCAGGGCCCGCTGACGGCTGGGCCGGCTTATCCGCGGAGCCACCGCATGCCGCGCTTGCGAACACGACGACTCCGGCGATCACGAGCAACGTAGGCGGTGGCCGGAGATTTGGTGACATGGTTGACCACGTTATCCGGAATGGATCAGGTGTCGGCGTAGTTTGACACCTCGTGACCGACGTGAGACCAGACGTAGCGCCCCTTTTCGAACCGTTCACCGTGAAATCGCTGACCGCCCCCAATCGGTTCGCGATGGCGCCGATGACACGATCGGCTTCTCCCGGTGGTGTCCCGGGCGAGAACGTGGCGGCGTACTACCGCCGCCGCGCCGCGGGAGGTGTTGGGTTGATCATCACCGAGGGCGTCTTCATTCCCGACGATGCCGCGGGCGGTCAGGCCAGCGTTCCACGCCTGATCGGCGACGACGCACTGGCGGGATGGTCGGCGGTCACCGACGCCGTGCACGGCGAGGGATCGGCGATCGCGGCCCAACTGTGGCACCAGGGTGTCGAGCGCGGCGCCGATCCGGAGTTCAATCCCCAGGTGGAGTCGGTGAGCCCGTCGGGCCTGGCCGGAGATGCTTCCCCGCTGGGCCGAGCGCTGCTGACCGGTGAACTTGCTCCGCTCGCAGAGCAGTACGCGACGGCGGCGCGCAACGCCAAGGCGGCCGGATTCGACGCCGTCGAACTACACGGTGCGCATGGTTACCTGCTCGACCAGTTCCTGTGGGAGCGCACCAACATTCGGTCCGACGGGTATGGCGGATCGATCGTCGATCGAGTGCGATTCCCGGTCGAGGTGGTGCGGGCCGTACGCGCGGCCGTCGGGCCCGATTTCCCTCTCCTGTACCGGTTTTCACAGTGGAAGCAGGCCGACTACACAGCCACCCTGGCCGATAGCCCCGCAGAGCTGGAGCGTCTGCTCGCGCCACTTGTCGAGGCAGGTGTGGACGTTTTCCACCCGTCCACACGTCGCCACTACGTACCGGCGTTCTCGGATCTGGCGGGGGCCGATGGAGCGCTGAGTCTTGCCGGCTGGACCAAACGTGTCACGGGCTTGCCGGCCATTGCCGTCGGCTCCGTGGGATTGCAGACGGAGTTCAAACCCACCGAGGTCCGGGACATCGAGCCCGCGCCCGTTGAGGCGGTGTTGCGGCAGTTTGCCGACAACGAGTTCGACGTCATCGCCGTGGGCCGCGCGCTGTTGTCGGATCCCGACTGGGTGAACAAGCTGCGCACCGGCCGGCAGGAGGAGTTCGTGGGATTCAACATCGGCAAGGCCCTGGCCGCGCTGTACTGAGGGCCCCTGGAACATCACGCACCCCGGCGACGTTGAGGACAACATGGCAACACGTGACATCACCGCTGACGCGTTCAACGACTTGGTCCACGACAACGACATCGTGCTCGTGGATTTCTGGGCGTCTTGGTGCGGGCCGTGCCGCCAGTTCGGGCCGGTGTTCGAGGCGTCTTCGGAGGAGAACCCCGACGTCGTCCACGCAAAGGTGGACACCGAGGCCGAGCAGGCGCTGGCGGCGGCGGCGAACATCCGGTCGATTCCCACGCTGATGGTGTTCAAGCAGGGCCAGCTGGTGTTCAACCAGGCCGGTGCGCTGCCCCCGGCATCGTTGGCCGACCTGGTGCAGAAGGTCCGCGATCTCGACGTTGAGGCCGCACTGCGCGAACAAGAGGCGTAGCGCGGCCCGCGCGGAAACGATTTGGTGCAACCCGCCGCGGTCGGTTATATGGACGCATGAGTTTCGTGCTGGTCGACCGTCCGCGTCCGGATATTGCCTTGGTCACCCTGAACCGGCCGGAGCGGATGAACGCGATGGCGTTCGATGTGATGCTGCCCTTCAAGCAGACGCTCGTCGACATCAGTCATGACAACGATGTGCGGGCCGTCATCATCACCGGGGCCGGCAAGGGGTTTTGTTCGGGTGCCGATCAGAAATCTGCTGGGCCCATCCCGCATATCGGGGGATTGACCCAGCCGACGATCGCGCTGCGCTCCATGGAGCTCCTTGACGAGGTCATCCTCACGCTGCGCCGGATGCATCAGCCAGTGATCGCGGCCATCAACGGCGCCGCCATCGGCGGTGGCCTGTGCCTGGCGCTGGCCTGTGATGTCCGGGTTGCATCGGAGGCTGCGTACTTCCGGGCTGCCGGTATCAACAACGGGCTGACCGCCAGCGAGCTGGGCCTGAGTTATCTGCTGCCGCGTGCCATCGGCACCTCCCGCGCTTCGGACATCATGTTGACCGGCCGCGACGTCGACGCCGACGAGGCCGAACGCATCGGTTTGGTATCCCGCAAGGTGCCCTCGGAATCCCTGCTGGAAGAGTGTTACGCGATTGGAGAGCGCATCGCCGGGTTCTCCCGTCCAGGGATCGAATTGACCAAGCGCACCATTTGGAGTGGGCTGGACGCCGCTAGCCTGGAAAGTCACATGCACCAAGAGGGCCTGGGCCAGCTGTACGTCCGGCTGCTCACCGACAACTTCGAAGAAGCCACCGCCGCCCGCAAGGAGCAGCGTAAAGCGGCCTTTAGAGACAAGCGCTGACAGCGCCAGACGCTACACAGCATTCAAGGAGTAAGTAGTGATTACCGCGACGGACCTCGAGGTCCGCGCCGGCGCCCGCACGCTCGTCTACGCGCCGGGCCCCGCGTTACGCATCCAGCCCGGCGACCGCATCGGGCTGGTGGGCCGTAACGGGGCGGGCAAGACCACCTCGATGAGAATTTTGGCCGGCGAGGGTGAACCGTATGCCGGCTCGGTATCGCGTATCGGTGAAATAGGTTATCTGCCACAGGATCCCAAGGAAGGCAACCTGGATCTGCTGGCACGTGATCGGGTGCTTTCGGCGCGTGGCCTGGACACCATCATCAGCGATATGGAGAAGCAGCAGACGCTGATGGCTGAGCTGGCCGATGAGGCTCAGCGCGATAAGGCGGTTCGTCGCTACGGGCAGCTGGAGGAGCGCTTCTCCTCGCTGGGTGGGTATGTCGCCGAGAGTGAGGCGGCGCGCATCTGTTCGAGCCTCGGGTTGCCTGAGCGGGTGCTGATCCAGCCGCTGCGCACCCTTTCGGGCGGTCAGCGGCGCCGTGTGGAGTTGGCCCGGATTCTGTTCGGAGCGGCCGAGGGTGGCGCTGGGTCGAACATGACATTGCTGCTCGACGAGCCGACCAACCACCTCGATGCGGACTCGATCGGCTGGTTGCGCGGCTTCCTGCAAAACCACGAAGGCGGGCTCGTGGTCATCAGTCACAACGTCGAGCTGCTGGCCGATGTGGTGAACAAGGTGTGGTTCCTGGACGCGGTCCGTGGCGAGGTCGACGTCTACAACATGGGTTGGCAGAAGTACCTGGACGCACGGTCACTGGATGAACAACGGCGCCGGCGCGAGCGGGCCAATGCCGAGAAGAAGGCCTCGGCCCTGCGCACCCAGGCGGCCAAGATGGGCGCCAAGGCAACTAAAGCCGTTGCCGCACAGAACATGTTGCGCCGAGCCGAGAAGATGTTGTCCGGGCTCGACGAGGAGCGGGTGGCCGACAAGGTGGCCCGCATCAAGTTCCCGACGCCCGCCGCATGTGGCCGGGTACCGCTGGTGGCCAAGGGACTGACCAAGAACTACGGATCTTTGGAGATCTTCACCGGGGTGGACCTTGCCATCGATCGCGGCTCGCGGGTTGTGGTTCTCGGACTCAACGGCGCGGGGAAGACGACGTTGTTGCGGCTGCTCGCGGGCGCGGAGACCGCCGACGCCGGCGCGCTGGAGCCCGGCCACGGCCTCAAGCTCGGATACTTCGCACAGGAGCACGACACCCTGGACGATCACGCCACGGTGTGGGAGAACATCCGCCACGCCGCTCCGGATACCGGGGAGCAGGAGCTACGCGGGATCCTGGGTGCCTTCATGTTCAACGGCCCACAGTTGGAACAGCCGGCGGGAACGTTATCCGGTGGTGAGAAGACCCGCCTGGCCCTGGCCGGTCTGGTCGCCTCGACCGCGAATGTGTTGCTGCTCGATGAGCCGACCAACAACCTGGATCCTGCATCCCGTGAACAGGTTCTCGACGCGCTGCGCAGTTACCTCGGCGCGGTCGTTCTTGTCACCCACGACCCGGGGGCCGCCGAGGCGCTAAATCCGCAACGTGTCGTGTTGTTGCCGGACGGCACCGAAGACTACTGGTCCGACGAGTACCGGGACCTCATCGAGCTGGCCTGACCATCCTCATTCGCCCTAGGCGTCTCATACACACGCGTGATCACATTTGCGCTATGGTGCAACCGGGTCGAGCCGCAGCCCACAGGGGCCGCGGCATGGAGTCGGGAGAGAGGTCGCGATGGCCAAAACGCGCGACGAGGAACGCGTCGAGCTGAAGGCGGCATACGAGCAGGGTGCGAGTATCCGCACACTTGCTGCGGATGCCGGCCGATCGTATGGGTACGTGCATCGTGCCCTCGTGGAATCGGGTGTGGCGCTGCGCGGGCGCGGCGGCCCGAATCGGCGCGGCCGCAAGGTTTAACTGGCGTCCGACACGCAGTGTGCCCGTTGAGCTTTCGGGCGACAATTGTTGCTACCGTTATGCGATGCGAGGACATGGCGGTATCCGGAAAATCGGCGTGCTGGCGCTGGCGGCACTGACGGCATCCGGTTGCGCCGGTCAGGTGCGCCAGGTGGACGAGGCGGTGTCGCCCGTGGCCACCACGACGGCGTTGCCGCAAACGTCGACACCCGCCCCGGAGACCTTCCGTGTCACGGCGTGCGAGACGGTCAGCGGTGGCGGCGGCAAGAACGTCGCCACCCAGCTGCGGGATGTGCGGGTGGGCAAGCAGGACGACTACGACAGGGTCACCTTCGAATTCGGGCCGGACGCCAAGAGCAAGGTGGCGCTGGACGAGCTGGTGGTTCCCAGGTACACGGTGGACAGCCCCACCAGCGTGTCCGCGGGCCCCAAGGGAGACAACGTCATCGTCGCCGGATCCGCCCTGCTCGGTGTGCTCTTCGACGGCGCGTCCGCGCACGAGACCGATAAGCCCATCCGGTCTTATCCGGGGCCGAGTGAGATCAAGCCGAAGGACTTCCCGATCCTGGCAGAAGCCGAGCAAGGCGAGGACTTCGAGGGGAAGGTGCGGTGGGCGCTGGGCCTGAACAAACAGCGCTGCCCTCAGGTGAGCACGCTGACCAATCCGCCTCGTCTCGTGGTCGATCTGCCGCACTAGCGCAGTTGTGACCGGGCACCACCGCCTGCGCCACGGTTAGCAACCCAGGACAATCCCCGCCCGAACGCCAGCGGTTCGGTGCGTGAGGCCGTACATTCGCTAACCATGTATCGATACCTGGTACCGCCTGTACTAGTAGTCGGCTCGCTCGTAGGTGCCCCGCAGGCGACAGCCGCGCCGGAGTGCCCGACGTTGACCGATGGTGGCGCCGAGAACTACGCCAACGTCCTGCACGATGTGCGCATCGAAACCCTCGACGACCTCGACAGGGTGACGTTCAGCTTCGGGCCCGACAAGCTGGCGCCGCCGACCGGGCCCGTCACCTACTGGCAGGCACCACCGTTCTCGGTAACTCCGGTGAGCGGCGGATACGCGGTGGCATTTCGGGGCGCCGCGGCACACGACACCGTGCTGGGAACGTGGGACCGACCCGAGAACCAGCAGGTGAAGTCCTTTCCGCAGCCGAAGGATCTCGGCGCGCCCGCGGGCGCCCCGGTGGTTCGATCAGCTCGACTGCTGCAGGACCCGGACATCTTCAAAGACAAGAACGGCGTGATGGCCTGGAAGGTCGCTGCACAGGCTTCGAAATGTCCGGTGGTGTACATCGCCGACACGCCCGCGCGCGCCGTCATCGACTTCCCGCACTAGTCCGCTGGCAGGCGGGAAACATCGTGCAGGTGATGCACCGGGTCGTGCACGAAATACAGACCCAGTGTCTCGACGGTGAAAACTGAACCGTTGCTTCGCCTTCCGCGACGGCTTAGCGAGCCTGCGGGCACCCCGGCGAAGGCGGCGGCGATGGCTTCGCCCGCGGTGGCCAGCTCCCGCGCCACCGTCTGCGGGTCCTGTTCGGCGTACCTGTCTTCGATGGCGGTCTTGTCCTGGTCCCAGTTCTCGAATAGCGGATCCTCCTCGGCGAGCATCAGCTGCAACCGGGTCAGGAAGATGCGGAACACGTCCCGGACGTGGGCGCCGTACTCCAGCGGCGACCAGGTCTGCTCATCGGGACGTTGGCGCACCTCTGGCCGGGACAACACCGGCTGCCACGCCGCCAGGTTGCCCCGCACGATATCGGGTATCTGGGTGAAAGATGTTGTGGCGGGATCAAATCCACACTCCGCGCAGCGGTTATCCAGGACCCAGGTCCAGTCCTTGGTATCAGGAGTGATCGGCACGGCGCACCGAGTCCTCGACGAGATCCAGGACGCGGCTGAGGCTTTCGGTGGACTCTCCGGCGGCCAGGCGGGCCACCAGGCCATCGAGCACCAGATCCAGATACCCCAGGATCACCTCACTGGGCACGTCCTCGCGCAATCGGCCGGCCTTCTTCTGGCGTTGCAGCCGTGCCAGTGTGGCGGTGTTGAGTTCTTCTGATCGCTGGTTCCAGCCCCGCCGGAATTCGGGGTCGTTGCGCAGCTTGCGGGCGATCTCCAAACGCGTGGCCAACCAATCGAACTGATTGGGGTCGGCCAGCATGTCGCGCATCACCTGCACCAGACCCTCGCGGCTGGCGACGTTCGCCATCCGTTCGGCGTCTTCGCGGGCCAGCGCGAAGAACAGCGTGTCCTTGTCGCGGAAATGGTGGAATATCGCCCCCCGCGACATGCCGATGGTGTGTTCGAGGCGGCGCACGGTGGCGCCGTCGTACCCGTACTCGGCAAAACAGCGCCGCGCGCCATCAAGGATCTGGCGGCGACGAGCCGCGAGGTGATCCTCGCTAACGCGCGGCACTGTTGTTCAGCCGTTTCTAGCCGGCCAGCATGTTCCGCAGCACGTACTGCAGGATGCCACCGTTGCGGTAGTAGTCGGCCTCACCGGGGGTGTCGATCCGGACTACCGCATCAAACTCGACCTTGGAGCCATCGCCCTTGGTCGCGGTCACGTGCACGGTCTTCGGTGTCGAGCCCTCGTTGAGCTTCTCGATACCGCTGATGTCGTACGTCTCGGTGCCGTCGAGCTTGAGCGAGGCCGCCGATTCCCCGGCCGGGAACTGCAGCGGAATCACTCCCATACCAATCAGATTCGACCGGTGAATGCGCTCGAACGACTCGGTGATCACGGCCTTGACGCCCAGCAGGCGGGTGCCCTTGGCAGCCCAGTCGCGTGAGGAACCGGAGCCGTATTCCTTGCCGCCCAGCACCACCAGCGGGATGCCCGCCTTCTGGTAGTTCACCGAGGCGTCATAGATGAACGACTGCGGGCCGCCCTCCAGGGTGAAGTCGCGGGTGTAGCCGCCGGACACGTCGTCCAGGAGCTGGTTACGCAGGCGGATGTTCGCGAACGTGCCGCGCACCATCACCTCGTGGTTACCGCGTCGCGAACCCAGCGAGTTGTAGTCCTTGCGGTCTACACCGTGCTCGTCGAGGTACTGCGCTGCCGGGGTGCCCGACTTGATCGAACCGGCCGGTGAGATGTGGTCGGTGGTCACCGAGTCGCCGAGCAGGGCCAGCACCCGCGCACCCTTGATATCGGTGACCGGCGTGGGCTCCAGCGGCATCCCGTCGAAATAGGGCGCCTTGCGCACGTAGGTGGACGTGTCGACCCACTCGAAGGTGTTGCCCTCAGGGGTGGGCAGACCGCGCCAGCGCTCGTCACCCTTGAAGACATCGGCGTAGGAGTTGGTGAACATCTCGCGGTTGATCGACGAGGCGATGGTCTCTTCGATCTCTGAGGCGCTGGGCCAGATGTCCTTCAGGTAGACGTCGTTGCCGTCGTGGTCCTGTCCCAGCGGGTCGGTGTCGAAGTCGAAGTCCATGGTGCCCGCGATGCCGTAGGCGATGACCAGTGGCGGGGAGGCCAGGTAGTTCATCTTGACGTCGGGGGAGATGCGGCCTTCGAAGTTGCGGTTACCCGAAAGCACGGCGGTGACCGACAGATCGTTGTCGTTGATGGCCTTGGAAATCTCGTCGGGCAGCGGGCCGGTGTTACCGATGCACGTGGTGCAGCCGTAGCCGCCCAGGTAGTAACCGAGCTTCTCCAGGTAGGGCCACAGGCCCGCCTTGTTGTAGTAATCGGTGACGACCTGCGAACCCGGTGCCATGTTGGTCTTGACCCACGGCTTGGTGGTCAGGCCCTTCTCAACGGCCTTCTTCGCCAGCAGCGCAGCGCCCAGCATGACCGAGGGGTTGGAGGTGTTGGTGCACGAGGTGATGCCCGCGACCACAACCGCGCCGTGGTCCAGGACGAAGTTGCCGCGCTCGGCGGACTTCACGGTGACCGGCTTGGTGGGCCGGCCCTCGGCACCGTTCGCGGCCGACGGCACGACGGCATCGTCCTCAGCGAAGGACAGCACCGCGGCATCGCTTGCCGGGAACGACTCTTCAACGGCCTCATCGAGGTTCGTGTGAGGAGCAGGGTGGTTCTCTTCGACGTAGTTGTGGATGTCCTTGCGGAACGCGTTCTTCGCGTCGGACAGCTCGATGCGGTCCTGCGGACGCTTGGGGCCGGAGATGGAGGGCACCACGGTGGCGAGGTCGAGTTCCAGGTACTCCGAGAAGGCCGGCTCGTGGTCGGCGTCGTGCCACATGCCCTGTTCCTTGGCGTACGCCTCGACCAGTGCGAGCTGCTGGTCATCGCGGCCGGTCAGGCGCAGGTAGTTGATGGTCTCCTCATCGATCGGGAAGATCGCTGCGGTAGAACCGAATTCGGGGCTCATGTTGCCCAGGGTGGCGCGGTTGGCCAGCGGCACCTCGGCCACGCCCTTGCCGTAGAACTCGACGAACTTGCCCACCACGCCGTGCTTGCGCAGCATGTCGGTGACGGTCAGCACCACGTCGGTGGCGGTGACGCCCGGCTGGATCTCACCGGTGAGCTTGAAGCCGACGACCCGGGGGATGAGCATCGAGACCGGCTGGCCGAGCATCGCGGCTTCGGCCTCGATACCACCGACACCCCAGCCGAGGACGCCGAGGCCGTTGACCATGGTGGTGTGCGAGTCGGTACCCACACAGGTGTCCGGGTAGGCCTGGCCGTTACGGGTGAAGATGGTGCGGGCCAGGTACTCGATGTTGACCTGGTGCACGATGCCGGTGCCCGGGGGGACAACCTTGAAATCGTCGAAAGCGCCTTGGCCCCAACGCAAGAACTGGTAACGCTCGGCATTGCGCTCGTACTCGAGTTCGACGTTGCGCTCGAAGGCGTCGGCGGTGCCGAAGACGTCCAGGATCACGGAGTGGTCGATGACCATCTCGGCGGGGGAGAGCGGGTTCACCTTGTCGGGATCGCCGCCCAGCGCCGCCACTGCCTCACGCATGGTGGCCAGGTCGACCACACAGGGCACACCGGTGAAGTCCTGCATGACCACGCGTGCCGGGGTGAACTGGATCTCGACGCTCGGCTCGGCCGAGGGATCCCAGTTGGCCAGCGCCAGTACGTGTTCCTTGGTGATGTTCGCGCCGTCTTCGGTGCGTAACAGGTTCTCCGCCAACACCTTCAGGCTGTAGGGCAGTTTCTCGGTACCGGGCACGGCATTGAGGCGGAAGATCTCGTACGACTCATCGCCAACCTGCAGAGTGCCGCGCGCGCCGAAGGAATTCACCGATTCATTGCTAGTCACATCAGCTCCAGAGCTCGAAGGCCACCCGCCGGCGGGCTGTGCCAGGCGGGGTTCCGGAGGCGCCACCGCAGATGGCTGCCTTCCATCGCTAGTCTAACAGTACGCTTGTCCCGTAATAAGGGGGATGCCCAAATTTCACCCGCCATTCCCGTCGTGGCATCGGTCACTGTCGGCCAGGGTGTCGTTATGCACGCGAAATGCTGCGGGTCTACCTGCGCAACACCGCGCCCGGTGCGGGTTAGATTGATCGCGTGACGCCGCAGCACTTGCCCACCTTCATCCCCGCCGAGCTGTGCCAGGCGGTGGGCGTCTCGGTCCAGACCGCGGGCACCGATCCGCTCGGCTGGTCGGTCAAGTGCCTGGAGATGGCGCGCGCGGATGTCAACGAGGACGGAGTCGCCGCCCCGTCGGCGGATGTCGCCGGATTAAAGGATGTCATCGCGAAGGCGCACGCCAAGAACATCGACCTGAAGGTCGTGGCGCTTCCCAACAATCCCTGGATCGATACACCGTTGCGCGATATCGCCACCGAGATCGGCAAGGACCACCCGGACTCGACGGTCCTGGTCATCAGTCCGTCCTACGCCGGTACCTACAGCGCCACGTTCGACAGGGTGACGCTGGAGGCCGGGCAGGACGTCGCCAAGACGGGCAACGCCGTGCTCTCTGCGAACAACTTCGTGAACGAGATCGGGCGAGAGCACTTCTCATGGACGGCGTTGACTATTGCGCTTGTCCTGCTCGTCGCGGCGGTGTGCGCCGGAATTACGCTCGTGCGCGGCCGATTCGCGAACGACTCGGTTAAGTAACGATTTGCAAACCATTCGCGCAGCCTGTTTTTTCATGAAATAGCCGCGCGCAGTATGGAACCGGGATGATCTGCCGGTATTCAATTCGGGGCAATTAACCGTCAGAAGGTGTGCCGCCAATTGCCTGTCAGAGGCCAATTAATTACAACTTTGTAATTTGTGACTAAAGTTTCATTAGTTGCAAAAGTGACGTACGGTGCAAGTGGCGCCAAAGTGGTTAGTGCGTCTTATGTGACAACTGGGAGCGTGTCGGGGAAGGGCCGCTATGACCGAGAAGGCTCGCCGCACGCCGAAGATCGAGGAGACGGCAGACCGAATGAAACGGACAGTCCCGCAGCATTTCGCGGACCGTTTCGTGGTGCGTGGCAAACGAACCGCGGTGGTCGCGCTGATGGTGCCGCCGCTAATGACCGCCAGTCTGATGATGTGGCCCACGACGCTGCCCGTAACCTCCGCCGAGCCGAACGACATGGCCTCGTTGATCACTCAGTTGGCCGATACCAACCAGCAGATCGAACAGCTCACCGCCGACGTGCAGACCCAGCAGGAATCCATCAACAAGGGCCTGGTCGACCTGCAAGACGCGCGCGATAACGCCGCCGCGGCCGGTCAAGCAGTTGAAGAAGGTCAGCGCGCGGTCGACGCCGCGAATGGCGCCATCGTCGAAGCGCAGGGCAAGTTCGACCGGATGGCCGCAGCCACGTACATGGCCGGCCCCTCGGGTTCGTACCTGACCGCTACCAGCCCCGACGACGTGGTGCGTCTGGCCTCGGTGACCAAGAGTGTCGAGGCGAGCTCGCAGACCGTCATGGACAACCTGCGCCGCGCACGTACCGAGCAGGTCAACAAGGAATCGCAGGCGCGGGCCATCCAGGAGAAGGCCGACCAGGCCGCCGCTGACGCACAGAAGCAGCAGGACGACCTGGTGTCGGCGATGAAGGATGTACAGAAGAAGCTCGAAGCGCAGCGCGGAACCGCGTCGGAGTTGGCGGCCAAGAAGAAGAGCGCCGAGGCGCAGCTAGCTGCCGCCCGTGGGCCGGAGTTCGCGGCGTCGACGGCGACCGCCCGGGTGGTCAATCCGAGTGCCGCCATCGCGGGTAATGGCAACGAGTGGACCGAGGGGCCGGCTCCTGCTGCCGCAGCCGGTGGCCAATGGGATACCACGCTCCCGATGATCGCCAGCGCCAACGTGCCGACCGATCCGACGCAGACCATCAACATGGTGTTGGGCATCGGCAACACCGCAGCCAACGTCGGCCAGTCCGCGGTGTGCGGTGTGATCGGAATGTTCTGCCCCAAAGCTGCCCCGGCGGCGGCAGCTTCCAGCGAGGGTGGCGAGTACATCCCCAAGGTCTACGGCCGGGAGAATGTGGAGCGGGTGATCGCCCGCGCCGGTAGCGCGATGAACACGCCGTACTCGTGGGGTGGTGGTTCCTACAACGGTCCGACCCGCGGAATCGACTCGGGTGCAAACACTGTCGGCTATGACTGCTCTGGACTGATGATGTACGGCTTCGCCGCGGTCGGCATCAGACTCAGGCACTACACCGGATATCAGTACAACTCCGGGCGCAAGGTGCCCAGTGCGCAGATGAAGCGCGGCGACATGATTTTCTACGGCCCCAACGCAAGCCAGCACGTTGCGTTGTACCTCGGCAACGGTCAGATGCTCGAAGCGCCGAACACCGGCGATGTGGTCAAGGTGTCGCCGGTTCGCACCAGCGGCATGACGCCCTTCGTAACCCGATTGATTGAGTGGTAGAACCTGTGAACACAGCGAAAACGACCAGATTGCTCAAAGTTCAGGGCCTCTTCGTCGTGCGTGCGGCCCTCGCGGTGGGGATCGCTGTCGCACTGGTGCTGTTCATGGGTGTCCCGCGGGCCTCGGCCGATGACAACCCGATCAGCCCGAATGTTGGCACTGCCTTCCTGAACGCCCTCGGGCTGAACCCGTCGGGCGGCGACTGGGACAACACACTGCCCTTCGCGGGGCCGAGTCAGGGCGCCGACCCCACGAAGATCATGAACGGGGTGATGGGGGTCGGACAGACCGCGCTGGGTGCGTTGGGCATCGGCGGTAACCGCGCGTCTGCGGGAGCCGGACGTCCACTCGTGTACGGCCGTCAGGCGGTGGAAGCTGTGATCCAGCGCGGCGGCACCCAGCTGGGTGTTCCGTACTCGTGGGGTGGCGGCACCGTCCGCGGCCCCAGCGGCGGCGTCGACTACGACGCGGGCAAGGTGGGCTTCGACTGCTCGGGCTTCACGATGTTTTCCTACGCGGCAGCCGGCGTGAAGCTGCCCAAGTACTCCGGTGACCAGTACAACGCGGGCCAGAAGATTCCCGTATCGCAGGCCAAGCGTGGGGATCTGCTCTTCTACGGACCGGGTGGCTCCCAGCATGTGGTGATCTACCTGGGTAACGGTCAGATGCTGGAAGCCAGCGGCAGCGCCGAAAAGGTGACGGTGTCGCCGGTCCGCACGGGCGGGATGACTCCTTACGCCGTTCGTATCATCGCCTGGTAGCTCTTCTGATCTCTCGGGTGAGCTAGAACGGCGCGCCAGCGAACGGGTACGTGGACCAAATCCCAGGATGCTGGAATAGTGGACCGGAGGCGCCGCCCAGGGTTGGGCGCCGCCCACAGGGACATGGCTACCAAGAAGCCACCGAAGTAGCACGGAATCGTCAGGCAGAGCCGGAGGGAAGTTGATGTCATCACCAGGGTCACCAGGGGGAGGTGCCGGTTACTCCGGCGGAAGCGCCGGCCTCGCGCCGCACGCCCCGCAGGGTGCGACATCACCGGCCCTGGCCGCCGAGGTGCAGAACCTCGAGCGCGCCATTTTTGAGGTCAAGCGCGTCATCGTGGGTCAGGACAGGCTCGTCGAGCGAATTCTGGTCGGTCTGCTCGCTAAGGGGCACGTGTTGCTCGAAGGTGTGCCCGGTGTTGCCAAGACGCTGGCGGTCGAGACCTTCGCCAAGGTGGTGGGCGGGTCGTTCTCCCGTGTCCAGTTCACCCCGGACCTGGTGCCTACCGACATCATCGGTACCCGCATCTACCGCCAGGGCAAGGAAGAGTTCGACACCGAGCTTGGCCCGGTGGTCGCCAACTTCCTGCTGGCCGACGAGATCAACCGTGCGCCCGCCAAGGTGCAGTCGGCCTTGCTCGAGGTCATGGCCGAGCGGCACGTCTCGATCGGTGGCAAGACCTACCCGATGCCCAAGCCGTTCCTGGTGATGGCCACACAGAACCCGATCGAGAACGAGGGCGTGTATCCGCTTCCGGAAGCACAGCGCGACCGCTTCCTCTTCAAGATCAACGTCGACTACCCGACTGTCGAAGAAGAGCGCGAGATCATCTACCGGATGGGTGTCACGCCGCCGGAGCCTAAGCAGATCCTGTCCGCGGAGGCACTGCTGCGCCTTCAGGATCTGGCCGCCAACAACTTCGTGCACCACGCCCTGGTCGACTACGTGGTTCGGGTTATCTCGGCCACCCGCAACCCGGCGCAGTTCGGGCTGGGCGATGTCGCCAACTGGATCTCCTACGGCGCCAGTCCCCGTGCGTCGCTGGGCATCATCGCGTCGGCCCGGGCGCTGGCGCTGGTTCGTGGACGCGACTACGTGATCCCGCAGGACGTTATCGAGGTCATCCCGGATGTGCTGCGTCACCGCCTGGTAATGAGCTACGACGCACTCGCCGACGAGGTTTCCGCCGACACCGCCATCAACCGGATTCTGCAGACGGTGGGCCTGCCGCAGGTGAATGCCGTGCCGCAGCAAGGGCATTCGGTGCCGCCGGCGATGGTCGGGACGAACGGCCCGGCCCCGGCAGCCCATAACGCCGCGCCCAGGTGAGCACACCCAGTCCGGGCAGCGCCCGGCCGGTAGACATCCCGTCCCTGCGTCGGGGTGAGATCCGTGATCCGCAGCTCTCGGCAGCGCTGCGGACCTTGGAACTGAAGATCCGCCGCAAGCTTGACGGGGTGCTGCACGGCAACCACCTCGGGCTGATTCCCGGTCCCGGATCGGAGCCGGGGGAGTCCAGGCTCTATCAGCCCGGTGACGACGTGCGCCGGATGGATTGGTCGGTGACCGCGCGAACCACGAGCCCGCACGTACGCCAGATGATCGCGGACCGCGAGCTGGAGACCTGGCTGGTGGTCGACATGTCGGCAAGCCTGGATTTCGGGACGACCAACTGTGAGAAGCGCGATCTCGCGGTCGCGGCAGCGGCCGCCATCATCTTCCTGAACAGCGGTGGCGGAAATCGGCTGGGCGCGCTGATCGCCAACGGGGACAAGATCGTTCGGCTACCGGCGCGGTCCGGACGTGCCCACGAGCAGGACATCCTGCGCAGCATCGCCACCATGCCGAAGGCGCCACAGGGTGTCCGCGGCGATCTGTCACTGGCGATCGACGCACTGCGGCGCCCGGAGCGCCGCCGCGGCATGGCGGTCGTCATCAGCGACTTCCTGGGCCCCATCAACTGGATGCGGCCGCTGCGCGCCATCGGGGCCCGGCACGAGGTGTTGGGCATCGAGGTGCTGGACCCGCGCGACATGGAACTTCCGGATGTCGGTGAGGTGCTCCTGCAGGACGCCGAGACCGGCATCACCAAGGAGTATCGGATTGACGAGAACCTGCGCCGGGATTTCGCTCAGGCGGCGGCAAGGCATCATGAAGAGGTGGCACGCACATTGCGTCGTTGCGGTGCACCGCTTTTGAGTCTGCGGACCGACCGTGACTGGATCAACGACATCGTGAGATTCGTCTCTCAACAGCGCCGCGGTGCGGTCGCCGGGACAGGAGCGGGGGCTCGATGAGTGATCTGCCGTTCTTCGGGCCGATGACTCTCACGGGCTTTACCCACCCGTGGTTCTTCCTGGTCCTGCTGCTGGTGGCCGCGCTGGTCGGTTTGTATGTGTTTGCGCAGTATCTGCGCGAGAAGCGGGTGCTGCGATTCGCCAACACCGAGCTGCTGGATTCGGTCGCCCCGAAACGTCCGCGCGCCTGGCGGCACGCGGCCACCGCGCTGCTGGTGGTGGGCCTGATGGTGCTGACCATCGCGCTCGCCGGGCCAAGCCATGACGTGCGGATTCCCCGGAACCGTGCCGTGGTGATGCTCGTCATCGACGTCTCGCGGTCCATGGAATCGACCGACGTCGCCCCCAACCGTCTGGGGGCCGCGAAGGAAGCCGGTAAGGAGTTCGCCCGCAACCTGACCCCGGGCATCAACCTGGGTCTGATCGCGTACGCGGGCACCGCGACGGTGCTGGTCTCGCCGACCACGAACCGCGACGCGACCGTCAACGCGTTGGACAACCTGCAGCTCGCGGATCGGACGGCCACGGGTGAGGGCATCTTCACGGCGCTGCAGGCCATCGCGACAGTGGGCGCGGTCATCGGCGGCGGCGACAAGCCACCGCCCGCGCGCATCGTGTTGATGTCCGACGGTAAGGAAACGGTGCCGTCGAACCCGGATAACCCCAAGGGTGCCTACACGGCGGCCCGCACCGCCAAGGATCAGCAGGTACCGATTTCGACGATCGCGTTCGGCACCAAGGACGGGTACGTCGAGATCAACGGGCAGCGCCAGAACGTGCCGTACGCCCCCGACATGATGGAGAAGGTGGCCAAGTTGTCGGGTGGAGAGACCTATACGGCCTCCACGCTCGGTCAGCTCAAGGAGGTGTACGCCAACCTGCAGCAGCAGATCGGGTACGAGACCATCCGCGGCGACGCCAGTGTCGGATGGTTGCGTCTGGGTGCTCTGCTGGTGCTCGCGGCGGCCTTCGTCGGCCTGGTGATCAACCGGCGTCTGCCCAACTAGGTATGGACTGCACCGGCGAGGCCTGCGGGCGGGACTCTAAGAGGACGATAAGATCCTACGCATGACTGATGCTGCTGGCGCGCGCCCCGAGTTCGTCTCCCGTTCTGTGCTGGTTACCGGTGGTAACCGGGGTATCGGACTTGCGATCGCGCAACGTCTTGCCGCTGACGGGCACAAGGTGGCGGTGACCCATCGTGGATCCGGGGTGCCGGAGGGCTTGTTCGGGGTGGAGTGCGATGTCACCGACAACGACGCCGTCGACCGGGCTTTCAAAGAGGTCGAGGAGCACCAGGGGCCTGTCGAGGTGCTGGTATCCAACGCGGGCATTGCGCAGGACGCATTTTTGATGCGCATGACCGAGGAGAAGTTCGAGAAGGTCATCAACGCGAACCTGACCGGAGCGTTCCGGGTGGCCCAGCGGGCGTCGCGCACGATGCAGCGCAAGCGCTTCGGCCGGATGATCTTCATCGGTTCGGTTTCCGGCACCTGGGGAATCGGTAACCAGGCCAACTACGCGGCCTCCAAGGCCGGTGTCATCGGCTTGGCGCGCTCGATCGCTCGGGAGCTCTCCAAGGCGGGCGTCACCGCCAACGTGGTCGCCCCTGGTTTCATCGACACCGAGATGACGCGCGCGCTCGACGAAAGGGTCCAGGAGGGCGCACTGGAATTCATCCCGGCGAAGCGAGTGGGCACCGCCGCTGAGGTCGCCGGGGTGGTCAGCTTCCTGGCGTCCGAGGATGCCAGTTACATCTCCGGTGCAGTTATCCCGGTTGATGGCGGCATGGGCATGGGCCATTAGAAGGACGTTTCGGACATCGATCAGTGTGGCCGCGCGACGAGCGTGGGCATCGCAATTACCTAAGGAGAATCGTGGCAGGACTACTTGAGGGCAAGCGGATCCTGGTGACGGGCATCATCACCGATTCGTCGATCGCGTTCCACATCGCGAAGGTCGCGCAGGAGCAGGGCGCACAGCTGGTGCTCACCGGATTCGACCGGTTGCGTCTCATCGAGCGCATCACCCAGCGCCTGCCCGAGCCCGCGCCGCTGCTGGAGCTCAACGTGCAGGATGAGAAGCACCTGGACAGCCTTGCCGAGCGTGTCACCGAGGTGATCGGAGAGGGCAACAAGCTGGACGGCGTGGTGCACTCCATCGGTTTCATGCCGCAGACCGGCATGGGGCTGAACCCGTTCTTCGAGGCTCCGTTCGAGGATGTGGCCAAGGGGTTTCACATCTCGGCGTTCTCGTACGCCTCGCTGGCCAAGGCTGTGCTGCCCATCATGAACCCAGGCGGCAGCATCGTAGGTATGGACTTCGACCCGACCCGCGCGATGCCGTTCTACAACTGGATGACCGTGGCCAAGAGCGCACTGGAATCGGTAAACCGGTTTGTCGCGCGCGAGGCCGGTGCGGCCGGTATTCGCTCGAATCTGGTTGCCGCCGGTCCCATCCGGACGCTGGCCATGAGTGCGATCGTCGGCGGCGCGCTGGGCGAAGAGGCCGGCCAGCAGATGAGTGTGCTCGAGGATGGCTGGGACCAGCGTGCTCCGATCGGCTGGGACATGAAGGACCCGACACCGGTCGCCAAGACCGTGTGTGCCCTGCTCTCAGACTGGCTGCCCGCCACCACCGGCGACATCATCTTTGCTGACGGCGGCGCGCACACCCAGCTGCTCTAGGGACACACCCATGCTTTTTGACGCGGTGCTTCTGCTGTCCTTCGGGGGGCCTGAGGGGCCGCAGGAGGTTCGGCCGTTTTTGGAAAACGTCACCCGCGGTCGCGGCGTTCCGCCGGAACGTCTCGACGAGGTGGCCGAGCATTACTACCATTTCGGCGGTGTCTCACCGATCAATGGCATCAATCGTGCCCTGATCGCTGAGATCTCGCGCCAGCTGGAACTGAGCGGACGCCCACTGCCGGTGTTCTTCGGCAACCGCAACTGGCACCCCATGGTGGAAGAAACCGTTGCCGACATGCGCGACAAAGGCATTCGGCGGGCAGCGGTCTTCACGACCTCTGCCTGGGGCGGTTATTCGGGATGCACCCAATACGTAGAAGACATTGCGCGCGCCCGGGCGGCGGTGGGCGATGGAGCACCCGAGCTGGTCAAGCTTCGTCAGTACTTCGACCACCCCGCGTTGGTGCAGCTGTACGCAGAAGGGGTGACCGCCGCGGTGTCGGGGATGCGGGAGACACCGCGGCTGGTGTTCACCGCGCATTCCATCCCCATCGCTGCCGACCAGCGGCACGGCCCCGACTTGTACAGCCGACAGGTGCGCTACCTTGCCGAGCTGGTTGCCGAGGCGGCCGGCTACCAGGATTACGATGTGGTGTGGCAGTCTCGCTCCGGCCCACCCCAGGTGCCGTGGCTCGAACCCGACATCGTCGATCATCTTGCAGCACTGAAAGATCGGGGCATTCGCTCCGTCGTGGTATCGCCCATCGGGTTTGTCTCGGACCATCTGGAGGTGGTGTGGGACTTGGACAACGAGGCGCGTGAGTATGCGGCCGAACATGACATCGAATTCGTGCGTGCGGCGACACCGGGTGCGGACGAGCGATTCGCGCGGATGGCGGTCGACTTGATCGCAGAGGTTGCGGACGGCACGCCGCCGCGGCGTGTGGCCGGAGCGAACCCGGTCCCCGGATGCGGGTTCAGCGTGAATGGCGCCCCGTGTTCACCGCTGCACTGCGGTCGCCAGGATGTTTAACGCGCGCCTTCGATGATGGCGGCTGCGGCTGCCATCCGCGCCTCACGCACCAGGATCACGAGGGGGCGCAGCACATCGGCGACCGCGCCGTCATCGAGGGCGCCGGGCAACTCCATGACCTCGGCCGCCGCGGTAGCTATGGCCTCGACCTGGTTGGCCGAATCCAGGACGCGCACCGCCCGGTGTGGCGCGTAGTCGGGCAGGCGATGCCCGCGTAGCGTGGAAAGCACCTCTTCGACCAGGGCGCGGGGGTCGGCATCCGCGGTGTCCACGACCCTGTCGAGGCGGTTGAGTGTTGCTGTGGCGGTCCGGACTGCCTGGCGTAGTTGATATTCGGCTTCCCCAAGATCTGGTCCGGCTTGCGCTGGGATTCGCGCGGGGAGCGAATACACGGTCCAGGATAGGCCAACGGTCTCATCGCGATCCTCGTCATACTCCACAGCGGGAACCAATCCTATTGCCGTGGAGTTGTTTTGGCGGTCGCTGAGCACAATCGCCTCGCTGGCCTCCATCGCGTCACGTTGGAACTGGGTATTGGCGGGCAGCCCGCGCGGGTCGCCGGGAGCGGGCAGGATCACATGGATATCGGGGACACCGTGTGGCTGGCCGGTGGCGGTACGGACCGTCTGGAGTAGGCCGATAGGGCCGTTGTCGTCCATATCGGGCCACGAAAGTCCCGTGTGACCGGCGGCGACAGCGTCGTATGCGGTGACCAAATGTCTTGGTGCCCAAGCGATAAGAGCATCAATGACGTCGTCGGGAGCCGCGCGGCCAGCCAGCCACGCGCTTGCCCACACCGCCAGGGACACACTCGGATTCGCCATAGTGCTCGCAGTCTAAGGCCCCGTATCCGCCCCCACCAGTTGCCCACGCGGTCTAATGTGGAGCCATGCCGATTGTGTGGCTTGTCGCAGGCATCCTGCTTGCGTCCGCCGAGCTGATGACAGGGGACATGTTCCTGTTGATGCTCGGCGGTTCGGCCCTGGTCACGGCCGGTGCGGGCTGGGTGTTTGACATGCCGCTGTGGGCCGAGGGCCTGGTCTTCGTCATCAGTGCGGTCATTCTGCTGGTCGGCGTGCGGCCTGCTCTGCGTAAGCGGCTGACGGCAGGCCCGATTCTGCACACCAACGTCAAGGCGTTGGAGGGTAAGAGCGCCATTGTGATTGAACCGGTCGATGACGTCCATGGGCTGGTCCGGCTCGGTGGCGAGATGTGGTCCGCGCGCAGCCTGGAGAAGTCTGGCCGATTCGAGCAGGGTGAGACGGTGACGGTTGTTCAAATCGACGGCGCAACGGCGGTTGTCGAGAAGATCTAGCGCAAGAATTCCAGTGACAGGAGTACGGGTATGGGAGTAGCTGCCGGAGCCTTTGTGCTCATTGTCTTGATCATCCTGGGCGTCACTATCGTGCTGAAGTCCGTGGCACTCGTCCCGCAGGCAGAAGCAGCGGTGATCGAGCGCCTGGGGCGGTATTCGAAGACCGTGAGCGGGCAGTTGACCATTCTGGTGCCGTTCGTCGATCGCATCCGGGCGAAGGTTGATCTGCGTGAGCGGGTGGTGTCCTTCCCGCCCCAACCGGTGATCACCGAGGACAACCTGACGGTGAACATCGACACCGTTGTTTACTTCCAGGTCACCAACCCGCAGGCCGCGGTGTACGAGATCAGCAACTACATCGTCGGTGTGGAACAGCTCACCACCACCACGCTGCGCAATGTGGTCGGTGGCATGACGCTGGAGCAGACGCTGACCTCACGCGATCAGATCAACGGCCAGCTGCGTGGCGTGCTCGACGAGGCCACCGGACGCTGGGGCCTGCGCGTCGCACGCGTCGAGTTGCGATCCATCGACCCGCCGCCTTCGGTGCAGGAGTCGATGGAAAAGCAGATGAAGGCCGACCGCGAGAAGCGCGCCATGATCCTGTCGGCCGAAGGTGCCAGGCAAGCCGCGATTCTGTCGGCGGAGGGGCAGAAGCAGGCCCAGATCCTTGCCGCCGAAGGCTCGCGCCAGTCGGCCATCCTGGCCGCTGAGGGTGAACGCCAATCCCGCATCCTGCGTGCCGAGGGCGAGCGTGCCGCTCAGTATCTGCAAGCCCAGGGCCAGGCCAAGGCCATCGAAAAGGTTTTTGCCGCAGTGAAATCCGGTAAGCCCACTCCGGAGTTGTTGGCATACCAGTACTTACAGACATTGCCGAAGATGGCTCAGGGTGAAGCCAACAAGGTGTGGCTCATTCCCAGTGACTTCGGTTCGGCATTACAGGGATTCACCAAACTGCTGGGTGCTCCCGGCAGCGACGGAGTGTTCCGCTACGAGCCTTCCCCGGCCGATGAGTCGACCGAGCGCCCCGAGGATGACGCCACCGAGGTCGCCGGATGGTTCGAGACAAAGACCACTCCGGAAGTCGCTGCGGCAGTTGCCGCGGCGCAATCCGCGGCCCAGGAAATCGGGGCAGCGGACCCCGCGATCGATCCCGCCAACCGTCACGGACTGCCGGGGGCGTGAGACCGGCACGGGCGCAGTCTGCTTGACAAGGTGATTCCTCCGGCCCATCATGGGTAGCGGTTCAGCACCTTGCTAGGTGAGGCTCCTACGTGAATACAGGCCACTGATCTGACGACGTCGAGAGACGCCCAAGGTTAGGACAGGTCTTCCCGGACTAAGGGATGACCCGAAGTGGCTTCCGCGAGCGGACACGTCACGTAGTGCCGAAGCCCTGACGAGAGGGGTGCATACCGGACGCCCTGAGTGTTCGGTGATTTCCTCTTGTGGTCGCTGTTCCACACAGCAGGCGCCCGCGTGCGCCCCGACGGCAAGGAGGTGAGGCACAACCGTGATATCCGGTGACAGTCCGCATAGACAACAGCTGCCGCATACCTTGCTGCTCATTCGAGGCTGATTCCTCGCTCTAGCCAACGTGTTTGACGTTCGCGTTCAGGTATGCGGCTTCCCAAAAGGAGTCCGATCATGAACACCACATTCAACGCAGTACGCCGGCTGTGGACACGTAACCGGCTGACCCCGCAAGAGCGCGCCAACCTCCAACTGGCGTACTCACCGCTGGCGGTTGTCTCGGCGTCTCTTGGGGCGCACCCACCGCGGTAACCCCGAGGGGCATCGCCATTGGGTCCACGCACAGCCGATTCACAGTGCGTGGACATTCGGAATTCATTCGAGGCCAATACGCTTCGGCCGCCCGCTGGGCGGACGAAGCGTATTGGTCCAATCGCTGAGGAGTCGGCATGTCTACTTCGAGTAATGCGGCTGTGCCGCGGGTGATCCAATTTTCGGACCTATTGAAGGCCCCGGTAGTCGCACGTTCCGGTGACACAGTAGGCCGATTGGAAGACGTCATCGTTCGGTTCCGTGGGGCAGATGAGTACCCGATCGTCACCGGCTACGTCGTCGACATGGGTGGACGCAGGGTCTTCGTCTCCTCAGACGCGGTTTCCGCTGTGGCGCCTGCACGAATTGAATTGAGTAAGAACAAAGTTGATCTACGCGGCTTTGAACGTCGTGGCGGGGAATACCTGCTCGACGAGGACGTACTCGATCACCGGTTTATCGATGTGGAGAATGCCGAACTGGTGCATGCCTACGATATCGAGCTGGTGGAATCGCCGGAAGGGTGGATTCTTGCTCGACTCGATACACGGCGTCCGGCAAGGTTTTTCGGCCTGATCAAGGCCGGGGCCGGCCAGGCCGGTAGGGACTGGAAGGCCTTTGAGCCGATGATCGGTCACGGCGGTTCCCTGCTGGCACGCCGCGTCGGCGGGAGAGTGAACACCCTCAAACCCGCCGAAATCGCCGACCTACTCGAGGATGCCACCAAGGAAGAGGGCGGCGAGATCCTCGACCGGGTCCGCGACAACCCCGAACTCGAAGCCGATGTATTCGAGGAACTCGACTCCGATAAGGCCAGCAAGCTGTTCCAGGACATGCCCGATGCCGAGGTCGCCGCTCTCCTTGGCAGGATGCGTGCCGATGACGCGGCGGATGCGATCTTCGATCTGCGCCAGTCGCGTCGCCGGGCTGTTTTGGAGCTGATGCCGGGTCCACAACGCACCAAGGTGGTCACGTTGATGGGCTTCAGCCCCGAGTCGGCCGGTGGTCTGATGAACGTCGATATTGTTTCGTGCGTGCTCGGCAGCAGCGCCGTTGATGCGCTTACTGCGATCTCTGAGGCGAAATCCCTACAGCCCGAGGCGCTTCTGAAAGTGCACGTGATCGCCGATAACGGTGAATTGGTGGGTGTCGTGTCGGTGATCCGGCTGCTGCAGGCCGATCGTGACGTCCCCGTGGAATCGATCATGGACGATGATCCGGTGCGGGTCTCCCCGGAGGCCGACCTCACCGATGTCGCGCTGTTGATGGCCGACTACAACCTGGCTTTAATTCCCGTTGTCGATGAGGCAGACATGGTGCTTGGCGTGGTCACCTATGACGATGTGCTGGCCGCGTTGATCCCCGAGGATTGGCGTCGTCGTGAACCGGCTCCGCGTCCGGTGCGCCAGATCGCTTCGAGCCCAGACGGAGTCAGCCCATGAGCGACAAGGGAATGGTCGACGCGACGTTGGGAAACTCGGAGAACTTCGTGGCGGGGAGACCCGGAGTCGCCACGGTGCAGCCGAAGAGCGCGGTGCTTGACTCAGCGCATCTGGGCGACATCGAGGGCGCTTTCGGCAAGATCAGTGTGAGTGATCCAGGCCAGGCGCGGACCTTCAAGACCCGGATGGCCACCATGGCTGCGATCCTGGGGCCGGGCATCATCGTCATGGTCGGCGACAACGACGCCGGCGGTGTGGCGACGTACGCCCAGGCCGGTCAGAGTTATGGATACAGCTTGTTGTGGGTGCTTCTGCTGCTCATCCCGGTTCTCATCGTCAACCAAGAGATGGTGGTTCGGCTCGGCGCGGTGACCGGAGTCGGACACGCGAGGTTGATCAACGAACGGTTCGGCCGTGGTTGGGGCTGGTTCTCCGTGGGGGACTTGTTCATCCTGAACTTTCTGACCCTCGTTACTGAATTCATCGGTGTGGCACTGGCCTCCGAGTACCTGGGAGTGCCGAAGTACTACACAGTGCCCGTTGCCGCGATCGCGCTGATTCTCATCATGGCCACCGGGAGCTTCCGCCGTTGGGAGCGCGCCATGTTCGTGTTCATTGTGATCACACTGCTGCAGATCCCCATGTTCTTGATGTCGGATCCGCAGTGGGGAAGGGCAGCACACGATTTCGTGGTGCCAGGAATCGAAGGAGGAATCAGTTCGGGTGCGGTACTGCTGATCATCGCCATGGTCGGCACCACCGTGGCGCCATGGCAACTGTTCTTCCAGCAGTCGAACATCGTGGACAAGCGCATCACTCCGCGGTTCATCGGATATGAACGTGCTGACACCGTTATCGGCTCACTCGTGGTGGTGATAGGTGCGGCCGCGTTGCTGATGACGGCCGACTACGCAGCCCGCGTCACCGGGAACTCTGGCCCGGACAAATGGGGCGACGGTGGCGACGCGGGTCTGATCGCCGGCTGGTTGGGACAGGCTCAGCCATTGCTGGGCAAGATCTTTGCCATCGTCCTGCTGGATGCGTCGATCATCGGCGCGGCGGCGGTCACTCTGGCGACCAGTTACGCGTTCGGAGACACCTTCGGGCTCAAGCACTCGCTGCACCGGAGTTTCAAGGACGCCAAGCCGTTCTACTTGTCCTACACCGTGATGGTCGGCGTGGGGGCCGCCATCGTGCTGATCCCGCACGCCCCGCTCGGGCTGATGACCACCGCGGTGCAAGCCCTGGCCGGCCTGCTGCTGCCCAGCGCGAGCGTGTTCCTGTTGTTGTTGTGCAATGACAAGGCGGTGCTGGGTCCGTGGGTCAACAAAGCGTGGCTCAACGTCGTGGCTGGGCTCATCGTCGGTGTGCTGCTGTTCCTTTCCGGCATCTTGATGGCCACCACCCTTTTCCCGGACCTGGACGTCGTGCAGGTTGCCGGTGACCTCGGGGTAGGAGTCGCGGTCCTCGGGGTGCTGATAGGGATTGGCCTGTGGTGGGCCTCGGGCAGGCACGGCGTCGATCCGGCGGTGATAGCGATGAACAAGGCCCTCGAAGGCGTGGACGCCCGGACCTGGCGCATGCCCCCGCTGGCCCTACTGGAACCGGTCACGTGGAGTCCGGCGACGAAGCTGGGCATGCTCGCCCTTCGGGGATACCTGGTTGTCGGTGCCATCCTGTTGGTGGTGAAGGCAATTCAACTTGCGCACGGAAGTTGAGTGTCTGCTGGGGTAACGCGTAATGAAATCGTTGGGAAGACGCGGTCGCGCTGGATTCTGTCGGCGCGACCGCGTCCAATGAAGACATGAGTATTCGCGCGTTGCGACTTTTCCTGGAGCGCCATCGGTTGACCCCGCAGGAGCGCGCCAACATGCAGCTGGCCCATTCGCCCCTGGCGGTTATCTCGGCGTCCCTCGGAGCGCACGCACCGCACTAGCCGGAATCGGCCGACCAATCGACTACCCGATGTTGTGGTGGTTGACTGGAGCAATGAGCAACGACGCTTTCGTATCTCCCCGAGTCTTGGCTTTGCTGGGTGCCTTTCAGGCGATCGACGCCGCGCTGTGCGTCCAGCCTGTTCCCTATGTAGCCAAATGCCTTGATGACGTGCATTATCCACAGCAAAACCGTTGGATCTTCGCGCCGATCAAGGCCGCGTCCGCGATAGGCCTGTTGGGTGGAGTCCGTTTTCCGGGGCTTGCCAAGCTGACGCTGGTGCTGCTCACCATCTACTTCAGTCTGGCAGTGGGCGCGCATCTGCGGGTGCGCGATATCGGTGTCAATGCGCTATCAGCCTCGACCTTGCTGACCACCTACGGTGTGCTGGCAGCCAGGGGATTGGCGGCGAAATCGTCATGACAGAACGGCGTTTGGCGACACCGACGGTACTGACCGCGTTGGCGGTCATGCAGGCTGCCGATGCCGCGGCATGCGTCCGTCCGATCAAACCGATCAAGGATGCGCTGGAGAAAGTGGGTTTGCCACAACGGATCTGGTGGGTTCTGCCGGTCGTCAAGCTGGCTTCGGCCGTGGGGCTTCTCGGCGGTATCCGGTGGACGGCATTGGGTCGGCTGACCGCGTTCATGCTCACCGTCTACTTCACGCTGGCGGTCGGCGCACACATCCGTGCGCACGACCAGGCATTCCGCGCATTGCCCGCGGCAAGCCTGCTGGTGTGGTTCGCCGTTCTCGCGGGCAAAGGGTTCCAGGCGCGCGAGTCCGCGGTTTAGCCGCCGACCCGTTCGGGTTCATCCGAGGCCTCGGGCGTGGCGATTTCGGTGTGCGTGCGCTTGTAGCGCCGGATCTCGTACAAGATGCCCAGCACGCCGATCACCGACGTGGCCAAAGAAACCATGAAGAGCGTGCCGCTGATGTGCCCGGTGAGTGCATCACCGAGTACGACGACGGCAAGGGTGCCCGGAAGCAGGCCGATGAACGTGGCCAGCGTGTACGGCAATACCCGCACCGCGGAGGCGCCGGCTGCGTAGTTGAGCACCGAGAACGGCACGGCCGGGATGAGCCGCATGGACATCACGGCGATCCACCCGCGACGGCGTAGTTGATCGTCGACGTTCTTCACGCCGGGACGGTGATGCAGCGTGCTGAGCTTCCACCCCAGCGCCCGCACACCCCACAGCGCGAGCACTGCGCTCGCGGTGCTCGCGACGACGGCCAGGAGTACGCCGAGCTGCGTGCCGAAAAGCAAGCCGGCGGCCAGGGTGAAGGCAGTGCGTGGGAACGGCAGCACCGTCACGATCGTGTGTGCGGCGAGGAAGGCCAGTGGGAACCAGGGGCCGAGCTCACGGGCCCAGTCCCGCATCTGCAGGGCGGTCGGCAGCGGAAGAAACAGCACGGCCGCGGCCACGATGAGAACGGCCACACCGGTCCATAGCAGCTGCCGCGGCGGAATCCGTCGCGCCGCCGCGACGGACGCGCCCCAGACCTGCCGGAATCCCATGGTCGTCAGCCTACGGAGGTCGGATGAACGAACGGGACAGGACACGGGTGCCGCGATGGCCGTGCCCCCGTACTGGGCAGTAGTCGATGGCGTCATTTAGCCTGATGACTAAGTGTGATAGGCATTTCGGCATGGAGTGCCATATGTGTCGCTCGACGACGAGCAGCAGGGAGCAGTTTCGTGACTGTTGAGGTACCCGAGATCAGGCATGACTTCGCACGGTGGCAGAAGAACGTCGCCGGGGTATTGGCCAAGTCGACGCGCAAGGCTGTCGAGGATCTGCCCGCCGATCCCGAGCGACTGCTCGACTCGCCAACGTACGACGGGATTGCGATCCGTCCGTTGTACACGGCGCTCGATGAGCTTCCCGAGTCGTCCTTGCCCGGACAATGGCCATTTGCCCGGGGTGGTGATCCGCAACGCGATGTGAACAGTGGATGGAAGGTCGCCGAGCGTTTCGACGGTGCCGCTGCCGATGCGGCGCTCCTGAATGAGGCCATTCTCGACGCCCTGGGGCAGGGCACCAGCGCCGTCGTCCTGGCCGGTCTTGCGCCCGAGGCTGTGGGGCGCGCGTTGCAGGACGTGTACCTCGATCTGGCTCCGATCCAGGTGGAGGCCGGTGCCGAGCTGATCGGGGTAGCCGAGGCGATCTTCGCGGTGCTGGATGCTTACGAGGGAAATGCCGCCGGTGTTGTGGTGGACCTTGGCGCCGATCCGCTGGGGGATACGTTCACCGGCCGTTCGGGCGTCGCGATCGACGACGCGGTGGCGTTGGCCAGGCGCGCGGTCGCGCGGACCGGGCAGATCCGCGCCATCACCGCAGACGGCACCATCGCCCACGAACTCGGCGCCAGCGACAGCCAGGAACTCGCGGTCGCGATAGCCGCCGGGGTTGCCTACCTGCGGCTATTGCAGAACGCGGGCCTGGGAATTGCGGAAGCATTGCGGCAGATCAGTTTCCGCTTCGCTGCGACCGATGATCAGTTCCTGTCGATCGCAAAATTCCGTGCCGCCCGAGTGCTCTGGGCGCGGGTGGCTGAGGTCGCCGGCGCGCCCGAGGCCGGCGGAGCTCTCATGCACGCGGTGACTTCAGAGCCGATGATGGCCCAGCGTGATCCGTGGGTGAACATGCTGCGCACCACCTTGGCCGCTTTCGGCGCCGGAGTAGGTGGCGCGGACAGCGTGCGGGTACGCCAATTCGACGACGCGATCGTCGGTGGACTGGATTCGGTATCCCCGGCGTTCTCCGCGCGAATCGCCCGAAACACGCAGCTCCTGCTCATCGAGGAGTCCCATGTCGGCCGGGTGCTCGACCCCGGTGGCGGCTCCTGGTACATCGAGGACCTCACGGAAACCCTTGCGCAGCAGGCATGGTCGCTGTTCACCGAGATCGAGGGCGCCGGGGGATTCCAGGCGGCCGCCGAACTGATTCGGGAACGCATCGCCGCAACGCGCGCCCAGCGTGCCGACGACATCGCTCATCGGCGTACCTCGGTGACCGGAGTGAACGAATTCCCGAACCTGTCGGAAGCGCCGCTGCCACCACATGCCGCGGTGGGTTACCGGTACGCCGCCGAATTCGAGGCCCTTCGTGATCGCTCCGACGCAGCCCTGGCCGCGTCGGGCGCGCGTCCGGCCGCGCTGCTGATTCCGCTGGGTCCGCTGGCAGAGCACAACGTGCGCACCACCTTCGCCTCGAACCTGTTGGCCTCAGGCGGTATCGAGGCCGTCAATCCCGGTGTACTCGACGCCGGATCCGTCGCGGGTGCCGTGGCGGATGCGGGAGCGCGCATCGCGGTGATCTGTGGGACCGACGCCCGCTACGCCGCTGAGGCGGGTGCGGTTGTCGATGCGGCCAGGGCGGCGGGGATCACCGACGTCTACCTTGCGGGACCCGAGAAGTCCGTCGCGGAGGTCGCGCAGACGTCACGACCCGATGGCTATCTGACCATGAAAATCAATGCTGTCGAAGCGCTTTCAGCCATATTGACCAAGTTGGGGGCGTGACATGACTGACCTCACGGATCTTTCGGTATCCGACACCACCCTGGGCAGTTTCGCTGATATACCGCTGCACGGTGACCGTGCGCCGGTCGCGCCGGACGCTGCCGCCGTCGCGGCCGCGGTGAGTACCGCCGCCGGCGCTCACGGGTACACGCCCGAGCAACTCGACTGGGAGACGCCCGAGGCCATCACCGTCAAGCCCATCTATACCGCCGCAGACCGAGATGCCGTGCGGGAGCAGGGGTACCCACTGGATACCTTCCCGGGGCAGGTGCCGTTTCTGCGCGGGCCGTACCCGACGATGTACGTCAATCAGCCGTGGACCATCCGCCAGTACGCGGGCTTCTCCACGGCCGCCGAATCCAACGCCTTCTACCGCCGCAACCTGGCCGCGGGCCAGAAGGGCCTATCGGTGGCCTTCGACCTGGCGACCCACCGCGGATACGACTCGGATCATCCGCGAGTACAGGGCGACGTCGGCATGGCCGGTGTGGCCATCGATTCCATCCTGGATATGCGTCAGTTGTTCGACGGGATCGACCTGGGGTCGGTATCGGTGTCGATGACCATGAATGGCGCGGTGCTTCCGATTCTGGCGCTGTACGTGGTGGCCGCCGAGGAACAGGGTGTCAGTCCCCAGCAGCTGGCCGGGACCATCCAGAACGACATCCTCAAAGAGTTCATGGTCCGCAACACCTACATTTATCCGCCGAAGCCGTCGATGCGGATCATCTCGGACATCTTCTCCTACACCAGCGCCAAGATGCCGAAGTTCAACTCGATCTCCATTTCCGGCTATCACATCCAAGAGGCCGGTGCCACAGCCGATCTCGAACTGGCGTATACCCTGGCCGATGGCGTCGAGTACATCAAGGCGGGGCTGGAGGGCGGCCTGGACATCGATGTGTTCGCGCCGCGTCTGTCCTTCTTCTGGGCCATTGGCATGAACTTCTTCATGGAGGTGGCCAAGCTGCGGGCCGGGCGTCTGCTGTGGAGCGAGCTGGTGGCGCAGTTCGATCCGAAGAGCGCCAAATCGCAGTCTCTGCGTACGCATTCGCAGACTTCCGGCTGGTCGCTGACCGCGCAGGATGTGTTCAACAATGTCGCCCGCACCTGCATCGAGGCGATGGCCGCCACCCAAGGGCACACCCAGTCGCTGCACACCAACGCCCTGGACGAGGCGTTGGCGCTGCCCACCGACTTCTCGGCACGTATCGCACGCAACACCCAGCTGCTCATCCAGCAGGAGTCGGGCACGTGTCGTCCGATCGACCCATGGGGTGGCTCGTACTACGTGGAGTGGCTGACCCATCAGCTCGCTTCCCGTGCGCGCGAGCACATCCGGGAGGTCACCGAAGCCGGTGGGATGGCGCAGGCCATCGATCAGGGCATCCCGAAGCTGCGCATCGAGGAGGCCGCCGCACGTACTCAGGCACGCATTGACTCGGGCCGTCAGCCGGTGATCGGCGTCAACAAGTACCAGGTGGTCGAGGATCAGCAGATCGAGGTGCTGAAGGTCGAGAACTCGCGGGTGCGCGCCGAACAGCTGGCCAAATTGCAGCAGTTGCGTGCCGAGCGTGATAACGACGCGGTGCAGCGTGCACTTGATGAACTGACCAGGGCCGCGGCTGATTCCAGCCGTGCCGGGGAAGACGGATTGGGCAACAACTTGATGGCGCTGGCCATCGACGCCGCTCGCCACAAGGCGACGGTCGGGGAGATCTCCGACGCGCTGGAGAAGGTCTACGGGCGCCATCAAGCCGAAATCCGTACCATCAGCGGCGTATACCGCGACGAGGTGGGAAGGGATGGCGCCGTCAACAGCGTGACGCAAGCGACCGAGCTCGTGCAAAAGTTCGCCGACGCCGATGGTCGCCGGCCGCGTGTGCTGGTCGCCAAGATGGGCCAGGATGGGCACGACCGTGGGCAGAAGGTGATCGCAACGGCCTTCGCCGATATCGGTTTCGACGTGGACGTGGGCCCGCTGTTCCAGACGCCGGAGGAAGTCGCACGCCAGGCCGCCGACAACGACGTGCACGTGGTCGGGGTGTCCTCGCTGGCCGCGGGGCACTTGACTCTGGTGCCGGCGCTGCGCGAGGCCTTGGCAGAGGTGGGCCGCCCCGACATCATGATCGTCGTCGGCGGTGTCATCCCGCCCGGTGATTTCGATGAGCTGTACGCGGCGGGTGCCGCGGCCATCTTCCCCCCAGGGACCGTCATCGCTGAGGCCGCGATTGGGCTGTTGCACAAGCTGGCTGAACGACTCGGATACAAGCTCGCGTAAATGGACCTGAGCAACGCGATCCGTTCGGGTGATCGTTCTGCGCTCGCGAAAGCCATCACGCTGGTGGAGTCGACGCGCCCGGATCACCGAGCGCAGGCTCAGCAGTTACTGCTGGACATCTCGCCCGATGCGGGAGAAGCACTACGGGTCGGTATCACCGGTGTGCCCGGGGTGGGCAAGTCGACCACCATCGAGGCCCTCGGCATGTATCTCATCGAGCAGGGGCACCGGGTGGCGGTGCTGGCGGTCGATCCGTCATCCACTCGCACCGGAGGATCGATCCTCGGTGACAAGACCCGGATGGGGCGGCTCTCCGTACATCCCGATGCGTACATCCGTCCCTCTCCCACCTCAGGAACGCTGGGCGGGGTCGCCAAGGCGACCCGTGAGACGGTGGTGCTGCTGGAGGTGGCCGGGTTCGACGTCATTCTCATTGAGACCGTCGGTGTCGGACAGTCCGAGGTCACCGTCGCGAACATGGTTGACACCTTTGTGTTCCTGACGTTGGCACGCACCGGAGATCAGCTGCAGGGCATCAAAAAGGGTGTCCTGGAGCTCGCCGATATCGTGGTGGTGAACAAGGCCGATGGCGCCCATGCCATCGAGGCCCAGAAGGCCGCACGGGAATTGTCGGGTGCCCTACGCTTGATCTATCCGCATGACACCCTCTGGCGCCCACCGGTTCTCACCATGAGCGCATTGGAGAACAGCGGGGTGTCCGAGATGTGGGAGACCGTCTTGCGGCACCGCGAGGTATTGACGGAGGCGGGGGAGTTCGGCGCCAAACGCCGTCGTCAGCAAGTCGAATGGATGTGGGCGATGGTGCGTGACGCGGTGCTGGATCGGGTGCTCAACGCGCCGGATGTGAAGGCGGCGCGGGCGGATATCGAACAGCAAGTGCGCGAGGGAACCTTGACGCCCGCCCTGGCGGCCGAGCAATTGCTCAAGCTCAGCTCGTAGTCGCGCGCGAGAGGATGTTCCATGGCCCTGGTCTTTCTCGATACCGAGACCACTGGGCTGCACCGTGAGCGCGAGCCATGGGAAATAGCGATCATTCGCCGTACCGATGCCGGGCAGCGGCAGCTGCACCTGTGCGTGGACGTTCAGGATCTGGATCTGGAATCGGCGGATCCGGCCGGCCTTGAGATCAGCGGTTTCCACAAACGTCATCCGCAGGTGCGTCTGCGCCCGCTGCAGTTCCCGCGCGTCTTCCGTGCCGCTGAGGCAGCGTCGCTCGTCGGGGAATGGACGGCGGGAGCCACGATCGTCGGGGTGATACCTCAATTCGACGCCGAGTGTCTGACGCGAATGTTCTTGGCACACGGGGTTCACCCGGCGTGGAATCCGGATCTTGTCGATGTTGTCGCAGTGACGGCGGCCCGGATCCGTGAACGCGGATTGATACCGGACGCCGACTATTCGAACCTATCGCTGCAATTCGGGGTCAGAACGCCGAGTGCCGGTCAGCGGCACACGGCCCTGGGCGATGCTCGCTGGGCCATGCGCTGGTACGACCGGTTATCGGAATGAGGATGTCGAGGACAGGTAGATGAGCTTGCGCCGGATGCCGGCGATCTCGCGCGCCACGGAGCGCAGCACCGCACGTTCCTGTGGGGCAAGGGCGGCCAGTGACACGGTGTCGGACAGCTGCCGTCCGTCCTGCCAGGCTGCGGCCCGGGACCGCCACCGAAATCGCAGCAGCCACGCGAAGCAATCCCGCAGCGTCGAGGCATCGTCGGCGTCCAAGACCTTGGCCGCCGAGGCGGCGTCGAGGCGTTCCGGTGTCGCGAGGGCGTCCGATCCGGCGGACAACGCCGCCCAGCGGGCGATCTTCACCACGGGATCGATCGCCGCGACCTTGAGGTCGACAGCATCGGACTGCGTGGCGAATATCCGCAATCGCGAGGGGAACCCGGCGCGCACGGCCACCGCGTCCTGAAGCATGGCAAGCCGGATGGCGTAGTGCCGCTGTGCACAGCGGACGTTCTCACTGCGAAGTGCGTTGTCGGACAACAATGATCCCGGGTCAACCCCGCGAGAGTCGGCCATCAGCCCCGCCATCACAACACCCCGGTCCTCGGGCGGGTTGGCGCACCAACGTTCGATTCCCTCGAACCAGTTGGTCTTGCGGCGGCAGAATCGGCCGCGGCTTGCCAGGACTCCGTTGGCATCGCTGCCGATGTCTGCACGTTCGAGCATGGCGTGGACCTGAGCGGCCGTCTCCATGAGGTACGTCTTGCCGTCAGCGTCAACCTCGTCGTCGACGACAAGCAGCGTCTCTACATCGGAACCGGGTGCCGCCTCGCCCCGGGCCACGCTTCCCGAGACGAACCATGCCCAGCCCGGATTCACACCGTTGGTGACGAGACGCGCCGACGCGTGGATGCTATGCCGCAACGCTTCCGACCAGGCTGCAGCCAGCGCCGCTTCCGGTGTACGCGCACGCACTTCGCGTGCCATCGCCGCCCGGACCGCGGCCATGGCCGCATAGAACTGTGCCTCGTCGGCGGCGATATCGATCTGCGTTATGGCCAGGGCGATCCCGTTCTCGGGCGGCACGTCGGCAGACATGGGGATGATTGTTACCTAGGTCGAGGCGATGGCGTGGGATATGAAATCTCGTACCGGGCGCGAAAGAGGCTGCCCGGAGCTCCAGATGATGCCGACGTCCCGGTGTGCGTCGGCATCCACGAGGCGCAACATCCTGAGATCGGGTGGGTAGGTGGTGGCATCGACGGGGAGCACCGTGATGCCCAGGCCCGCCGCCACCAGGCCCGCGACGGTGGTGAGATTGCTCGATTCGAGCACTATGCGTGGCTGGAATTGTGCGGCAGCACAAAGCTCTTCGAGGAGACGACGCATGCCGTACCCGGGATGCATCCCGATGAAAGGCTCGTCGGCCAGATCGATCATCGATACGTCTTCGGCTTGTGCCAGCCGGTGATCCGTCGGTACGGCCACTCCCAGGCGCTGCCGGAAGAGGTTGCGCCATGCAAGATTTGTACGGAGAGGACGCGGCGAAACAATCGCGACGTCGAGATCGCCGTTCGCGACAAGGTCATCAAGGCTGCCTGCGGCGCCCTGCTCCAGCACGAAGCGCACGTGTGGCGACGTCGCGGCGAAGCCGGCAATCAGCCGGGCGACGAGCGTGGGGCCAAAGGTGTGCAGGAATCCGAGCCGGATCTCACCTTCGGCGGGGTTGGCGAGGTCGTTGATGGTTCGGCGGGCGGAGTCCAGCTCCATCTGGGCGCGCCTGGCGTGCTGATAGAAGATCCGTCCCGACGGGTTCAGCGTAAGCCGCTTGCCGTGCCGGTCGAACAGTTGAGCGCCAAGCCGTCGCTCCAATCTGGCCAGCATCCGGGTGAGCGTGGGCTGGGCGATCTGCAGTTGCTCGGCGGCGGCGGTGACGTTTTGTCGTTCGGCGAGTGTGATGTACCACTCGTAGTCGCCGTCGGCCACGCTGCCACCTCCTTATATGCGCAAATTGAATTATAGATCGTCACATCGCTCATTTCCGTGATATGCCTGGTCGGGAGGAGCATTTCCTGTCATGGCGATGGCTCCAAGTACCGAGCACACCCCGGCGATCAGCGCCGCTGATCCCATACCCCACGAGACGGGCACCGCCGGATATCGGCGTCTGACGGGCGCCCTCTTCGCCGCCGGGCTTGCCACGTTCGCCGCTCTATACGGCACGCAGGCGGTACTCCCGGCGCTCTCCGCGGATTTCGGTGTCAGTCCCGCCGCCGCCGCGCTGACGGTCTCGGTGACCACCGGAATGCTCGCGCTGTCGATCATTCCGGCAAGCGCGCTCTCGGAGCGGTACGGGCGTACCCGGGTGATGCTGGTCTCGGCAATCGTGACGACGATCATCGGGCTACTGCTCCCGGCCAGTCCCACCTTCGCGGTGCTGTTGATCGGCCGTGCCGCCGAAGGTGCAGCACTGGCGGGGATTCCGGCTGTCGCGATGGCGTTCCTCGCCGAAGAAGTACATCCGGGCTCCCTGGGTTCGGCGATGGGCAGATACATTGCCGGCACGACGGTCGGCGGACTTTCCGGACGGCTCGTGGCCTCCTCGGTGCTCGATGTGAGTAATTGGCGGATCGCCTTACTGGGCAGTGGCGCAATGACTTTGGTATGCACAGTGTTGTTCGCGGTGCTGTTGCCGAAGTCCCAGTTCTTTGTGCCCAAGCGGGTGCGGGTCGGCACCACGATGCGGGTCCTGGGTGTGCACCTGCGAAACCCGGTCCTGCTCGTCATGTTCGGGTTGGCATTTGTGCTGATGGGCGGGTTCGTCACCGTGTACAACTACCTGGGCTATCGGCTGGTCGCCCCGCCGTTCGGTTTACCCACGGCCATTGCCGGTCTGTTGTTTCTGCTGTACCTGGCGGGAACGGTGTCCTCGGCGATGGCCGGGCGGCTGGCAGACCGTCGCGGCCGCGGCCTGGTGCTGATCTCGGCGGTGGCCATCACGGCGGTGGGGCTCGCACTGACCATCCCGGACTCGCTCATCACGGTGATCATCGGCGTGGGGGTGTTCACCGCCGGATTCTTCGCCGCGCATACCGTCGCGAGTGGCTGGGTTGGCGCCGTCGCGCAGCGTGACCGGGCGGAGGCGTCCGCGCTGTACCTATTCAGTTACTACCTGGGCAGCTCGGTGGCAGGCGCAGCGGGCGGATTGGCGTATCAGGCCGGCGGGTGGGCGCTGACGGTGCTCTTCGTGAGCGCCCTCCTGGCGATTGCCCTGGTCCTGGCCGCCGTGATGATGCTCCGAAACCGGTTTGGCCATATCAACGCACCCGAATAGAATTGCCCTACAGACATCGATCCGGCCATCACCGGGGAGTCTCCGGAAGAAAGGCTCCGTGCGCAGCACGGATCACCGAGTAGAGCCGGACGGGTAGGCCCGTCACAGCCTGTGTGAGAGGCCCCGGGCAAGTAGGGGCAAGCGGGGTGGTACCGCGGAGGTACGCCGACGGCGTCCCATCGTCCCCGTGCCGGCGAGCACAGGGAGATGTACCGACTATGCCTGATGGTTTTCGCGCAAGCGGCTCATCCACAGACGCGTACCCACGCACCGATCTTGGCGCCGATCAGCGCAGCGGATCACCGAATCTTCCTGCGTTGGAAGAACAGGTGCTGCGCTACTGGGACGCGGACGACACGTTCCGCGCCAGCATCGCCAATCGGGACGGCTCACCGGAATACGTCTTCTACGACGGTCCGCCGTTCGCCAACGGGCTGCCTCACTACGGACATCTACTCACCGGGTACGTCAAGGACATCGTGCCGCGCTATCAGACCATGCGCGGACATCAGGTGTACCGCCGATTTGGTTGGGATACACATGGTTTGCCCGCTGAGCTGGAAGCCGAACGCCAGCTCGGCATCACCGACAAATCGCAGATCGACGACATGGGTATCGCCGAGTTCAACGACGCCTGCCGCGAATCGGTGCTGCGCTACACCAAGGAGTGGCAGGACTACGTCACCCGGCAGGCGCGCTGGGTGGACTTCGACAACGACTACAAGACGCTCGACCCGACCTTCATGGAGTCGGTCATCTGGGCGTTCAAGCAATTGTGGGACAAGGGACTGGCGTACGAGGGATACCGGGTACTGCCGTACTGCTGGCGTGACGAGACACCGTTGTCCAACCATGAGCTTCGGATGGACGACGACGTCTACCAGAGTCGCCAGGATCCCGCGGTCACCGTGGGGTACCGGATTGCGGGCAACGCGGACAGCCGGTGGGCGGCGCTCGACGGTGCACGCCTGCTGATCTGGACCACCACCCCCTGGACTCTGCCCTCGAACCTGGCCGTCGCGGTCAATCCAGAGGTGGCCTACGCGGTGGTGAAACCCGAGGGTTCCGAGGAGCGTTACCTGTTGGCGCAGGCGCGAATCGGAACCTATGCGCGCGAGCTGGGTGAAGAGCCGACCGTACTGGACACGTACACCGGGGCCGAACTGCTGGGCCTGCGGTACCTTCCGCCGTTCCCGTACTTCCAGCAGGATGCGTCACCGAATGCCTTCACGGTGCTCTCGGCTGAATACGTCACCACCGACGACGGCACCGGCATCGTGCATATGGCCCCCGCCTACGGTGAAGAAGACAAGAACGTGACCGACAAGGCCGGGATTACCCCCGTCACCCCGGTCGATTCAAAGGGCCGATTCGACGCCACCGTGCCCGATTACCAGGGCCAGCAGGTTTTTGATGCCAACGCGCAGATCATCAAAGACCTCAAGAACGGCACCGGTTCCGCGGCTATCAACGATGCCGTCCTGCTGCGTCACGAGACCTACGACCACTCGTACCCGCATTGCTGGCGCTGCCGAAACCCGTTGATCTATCGCGCGGTGTCGTCGTGGTTCATCAAGGTGACCGAGTTCCGCGATCGGATGGTGGAGCTCAACGAACAGATCACCTGGTATCCCGAACACGTCAAGCACGGCCAGTTCGGCAAGTGGCTGGAGGGTGCGCGCGACTGGTCAGTTTCCCGGAATCGATACTGGGGCAGTCCCATTCCGGTCTGGAAGTCGGACGATCCGGCGTATCCGCGCATCGATGTGTACGGAAGTCTCGACGAGCTGGAGCGCGACTTCGGGGTTCGTCCGACCAATCTGCACCGGCCGTACATCGACGAGTTGACCCGCCCCAACCCGGACGATCCGACCGGCAAGTCCACCATGCGCCGCATCCCGGACATCTTCGATGTCTGGTTCGATTCGGGCTCAATGCCGTACGCGCAGGTGCACTATCCGTTCGAGAATGCCGAGTGGTTCGACAATCACTTCCCGGCCGACTTCATTGTCGAATACATCGGCCAGACGCGCGGCTGGTTTTACGTCATGCATGTGCTGGCGACCGCGATCTTCGATCGGCCCGCGTTCAGAACCTGTGTGTCGCATGGCATCGTGCTGGGCAACGACGGCCAGAAGATGAGTAAGTCGCTGCGCAACTATCCCGATGTCAACGAGGTCTTCGATCGCGACGGATCCGACGCGATGCGGTGGTTCCTGATGGCATCGCCGATCCTGCGCGGCGGCAACCTGATCGTCACCGAGCAGGGCATCCGCGAGGGTGTGCGGCAGGTGCTCCTGCCGCTGTGGAACGCGTGGAGCTTCCTGCAGCTGTACGCACCCAAGCCGGGCACATGGCGCACCGATTCGACGCAGGTACTGGACAGGTACATCCTGGCCAAACTGGCGCAGCTGCGTGACGACCTCACCGCGGCCATGGATACCTGCGATGTCTCCGGGGCGTGCGAACACCTGCGGCAGTTTACCGACGCGCTGACCAATTGGTATGTCCGACGGTCACGTTCGCGGTTCTGGGACGAAGATGCGGATGCGATCGACACCCTGCACACCGTCTTGGAGACGACCTGCCGTCTGGCCGCGCCGCTGCTGCCCCTGACCACCGAGGTGATCTGGAAGGGGTTGACGGGGGAGCGCTCCGTGCACCTGGCCGACTGGGTGTCCGAATCGGCACTGCCCGCCGATCCCGACCTGGTCGCCGCCATGGACGAGGTGCGAAAGGTGGCTTCCACTGGGTCTTCACTGCGTAAGGCCAAGAAGCTGCGGGTGCGCCTGCCGCTGCTGAAATTGACTGTCGCGGTGCCGAACCCCGAGCGATTGGAGCCCTACCGGGCACTGATCGCCGATGAGCTCAACGTGAAATCCGTGGAACTCACCGACGATATCGCTGGCTATGGCAAGTTCGAGTTGACCGTCAATGCGCGCGCCGCAGGCCCGCGGCTGGGTAAAGAGGTGCAAACCGTCATCCGCGCGGTCAAGGCCGGCGATTGGGCGCAGCAGGCCGACGGAACCGTCGTCGCTGCCGGAATCACCCTGCAGGAGGGCGAATTCGACTCACGGCTGGTGGCCGCGGAGCCCGATTCCACGGCGGCCCTGCCTGAGGGCGGGGGACTGGTCATCCTCGATGACACCGTCACCGAGGAGCTGGAAGCCGAGGGGTGGGCGCGCGATCTCATCCGGGAGCTTCAGGACCTTCGCAAGTCGTCGGGCCTGGAGGTATCCGACCGTATCGAGGTCACCCTCGAGGTTCCCGCCGAGCGCAGTGCCTGGGCCGAACACCACCGCGATCTGATCGCCGGTGAAATCCTGGCCACGACACTGGAAATCGGCGAAGCCGGCCAGAATATGCGGACACCCGCCACCGATCTCGGTGACGGGGTCCGGGTGTCCCTGAAGAAGACGGCGGGCTAGTACGTCGGTTCTAGGCGGCCTTCACCGCGCGCCAGCGCTGATTGCCGCCGTCGAGGTGATGCTCGATATCGGTGAAACCCGCAGCCCGCAAGCGACCCGGCAGCGATGTCGTCGGCACCGGGTTGTAGGTGTCACCGATGTGCAGCAGCCGGAAGAAGGTGGAATGCACTCCGTCGCTGCCGGCGAAGACACCGCCGGGGGCCAGCACCCTGTGCGCCTGCGCGAACAGCTGGTCCTGCAGATCAGCTGTCGGGACATGGTGCAGCATGGTGAAGCACACCACGGAGCTGAAGCGGTCGTCGTCGAAACCGAGCTTGGTGCCGTCACCCTGGATCACGGTCGCCTGATCGCCATAGAGCCGCTGCAGCCGCGAGGCCATGGTGTCGTCGATCTCGACGGCGGTCAGCTGCGGGGTGCGTTTGGTCAGCACGCGCAGATTCGCGCCATAACCGGGCCCGATCTCCAAGGTGTCCGCACCGAGCTCGACGTCCTGCAGCGCCCACGGCAGGAGCTGCGACTCGGTCTTACGTGCCCACATCTCCGAGCTACAACACCACCGGTGCACCAAGTTCATTGCCATGACATCAGGCTAGGGACGCATCGGCTGTCCGAGTAGCGTGATTCAGCCATTTCTTATCGGCGTTCGGCCATCGGGTGGCGATCGTGGTGCTCAGTGTGGCGGGATCGCCGGACAGGGCACGTCCGACCTGCGCAATACGATGATCGCGTGTGTGCTGCCGGTCGATGGGTTCTGCACCTCGACATGGATGCCTTCTTCGCCTCGGTCGAGCAGCTGACCCGGCCAACCCTGCGTGAGCGACCGGTCCTTGTCGGCGGCACGGGAGGTCGGGGCGTGGTGGCCGGCGCGAGCTATGAGGCCCGGGTTTTCGGTGCCCGCTCGGCTATGCCCATGCATCAGGCGCGGCGCCTCGTGGGCATCTCCGCCGTTGTGCTGCCGCCTCGCGGGGCGGTGTACGGCGTCGCGAGCCGACGGGTGTTTGCGACGGTGCGATCGATGATTCCGGTGCTGGAACAGCTCTCCTTCGACGAGGCTTTCGGAGAGCCCGCCGAACTGGCCGGGGCCACAACCGAAACGGTAGGCCAGTACATCGAGGAACTTCGTTCCCGGGTGCTGGCCGAGACCGGGCTCACCGCATCGGTCGGGGCGGGGTCGGGGAAGCAGCTCGCCAAGATCGCATCGGGATTGGCCAAACCCGACGGGGTGCGGATCATCGCTCCGGCGGAGGAACGCGCACTGCTCGAGGATCTGCCGGTGCGCAAATTGTGGGGAATCGGACCCGTTGCCGAAGAGCGGCTGAACCGCCTGGGAATCAACACTATTGGCCAGTTCGCGGCGCTGCAGACCGGTGAGGTGGCCTCGGTGCTGGGCGGCACGATCGGCCCCGCGCTGCATCAACTCGCACGGGGGATCGATGAGCGTCCGGTCGCCGAACGTGCCGAAACCAAACAGATCAGCGCCGAATCCACCTTCGCCGATGATCTGACGACTCTCGATCAATTGCGCGAGGCCATCGAACCCATCGGCGCCCACGCCCACCGGCGATTGATCAAGCATGGTCGCGGCGTGCGTACCGTCACCGTCAAACTTCGGCGCTCAGACATGAGCATCCTGACCAGATCGGCGACTCTGCCCTACGCCACCACTGAACGCGCGGTACTGATGTCGGCTGCGCGCCGGCTGCTACTCGACCCTATTGAGATCGGCCCCATTCGCCTTGTTGGCGTGGGATTCTCGGGATTTTCCGACACCCAGCAGGCCTCTCTTTTTCCCGACCTGGACCAGACCGAATCGATTGGCGAGACCGATGAGGCCGCATCGGCTGTCGCCACGCCGGAACCACGTGCGGCGAGCTGGGGCGTCGGCGACGACGTCAGCCATCCCGAGTTCGGGCACGGTTGGATCCAGGGCACCGGGCACGGCGTCATGACCGTGAGATTCGAGACACGTGGCAGCGGGCCCGGCATCGCGCGCACCTTCGGTGTCGATGACCAGGATGTCACCCGTGCCGATCCGGTGGCCAGTCTGGACTGGCCGCAGGAGTCAGCCGAGCCGGTCGACGACGGCGCGCAGATCTGATCCGGTGGCCAGTGCCGCCATCAACAGCACCCGCGCCTGCGCGGAACGCAACCGGGGCACCACCACCGCACCGGCGTCGATCAATCTCTGGCCCGGCGCATATCCGGTCGTCAGCGCCCCGCCCGGCACCCGGGTGGTCACCAGCACGCGTATCCCGTTCTCGACGAGACGCGAAACTGTCTCGATGACAACATCATTGGCGTTACCTGCGCCCATTGATTCCAGCACCAGTCCCTGGGCGCCGGCTCGCACGTAGGAGTCGAGCGCCACCGCGTCGGCACCCGGGTACAGGCTCACGATGTCGACGCGGGGTAACGCGGCGCGGGTCACGGTGCCAAGGAATGGGGCGGGGGCATCGCAGCTGCGAACGAACACGCCGTCGCGCACGTGCCCGACGGTAGTGGCACCGGCGAATCCGGCGGGATCGGCCAGATCGATCTTGCGCAGGCCCGGTGCCGCATACACCTGCCCCGCGAAGCACACCACCACGCCCAGAGTCTCGCCGCTGGCGGCCACCGTGAACGCATCGCGAAGATTTCCCGGGCCGTCGGATTCGGGGTGGTCGCCACTGCGCTGCGCCCCGGTGAGGACGACGGGTACCTGCACCGCGCAGGTCAGCGCGAGCCAGAGCGCGGTTTCCTCCAAGGTGTCCGTGCCATGCGCGATGACGACTCCAGAGGCGCCGCCGGCGATATGGGCGCGGATGGACGCGGCGATCTGCTGCCAGCGCTGCGGGGTCATTTCCGAGCTGTCGATCGTCATCAGGTCGTCGACCACGACCTCGCCGTACCCTGACGCCGCGAGCAGGTCACCACCTGAACTGCGGTGCCGGGCGATGCCGTCGCTGCCGACCTCGGTCGCGATGGTTCCGCCGGTGGTCAGCAGCACAAGGGTCGGTGACGGGCCTTTGGGGTGAAGAGCATCGGGCACAGCGGCGATCATCGCAGACACGCTGCGCAAAGCGCCTCACCGAGTAAGGGATGATGGGTGGCGTGAGTGACGAGCCCGAGACCGCCCCGAAGCCCAAGCGGCGGATAAAAATGCTGCTCATCGTGGCGGCGGTGGTACTCGCGGTGGATGTCGTCAGCAAGGTTCTCGCCGTCAAACTGCTGCAGCCCGGTAAGCCGGTACCCATCATCGGCGACACCGTCAGCTGGACGCTGGTGCGTAACTCGGGCGCCGCGTTCTCCTTCGCCACCGGATACACCTGGGTGCTGACCCTCATCGCCATCTCGGTTGTGGTGGGAATCCTGCTCATCGGCCGCCGGTTGGTCTCCACGTGGTGGGCGATCGGTTTGGGCATGATCCTCGGCGGTGCGCTGGGCAATCTCGTCGACAGGTTCTTTCGGGGACCCGGGCCGCTGCGCGGTCACGTGGTCGACTTCCTCTCGGTGGGGTGGTGGCCGGTCTTCAATGTGGCCGATCCGGCGGTGGTAGGTGGGGCGATCCTGCTGGTGGCGCTGTCACTGTTCGGCTACGACTACGACTCCGACGAGCGCTCGACGCGAGGAGCATCGAGCACAGACGAGCGCTCGACGCGAGGAGCATCGAGCACAGACGAGCGCTCGACGCGAGGAGCATCGAGCACAGACGAGCGATCGACGCCGGACGACGCCGACGCGCAGGCTTCCCAGATCAAGCCGACATGACCTCGCGTTCCCTGCCGGTGCCCGACGGCCTGTCCGGCATGCGGGTCGACGCCGGGCTGGCGCGCCTGCTCGGGCTGTCGCGTACGGCCGCGGCAACTCTCGCCGAAGAGGGCGCGGTGCTTCTCGATGGGGTTGCGGTCACCAAGTCCGAGAAACTCACCGCGGGCACCTGGCTAGAGGTCACCCTCCCCGAACCCAAGGCCCCGCCGGAGAATCGGGTCGAGGCCATCGAGGGCATGAAGATTCTCTACGCCGATGACGATCTGGTCGCCGTCGACAAACCAGCGGGCGTCGCGGCCCATGCCTCAGTCGGGTGGAGCGGTCCCACCGTGCTCGGCGGGCTCGCCGCCGCCGGGTTCCGGATGACTACCTCCGGTGTGCCGGAACGCAAGGGAATCGTGCACCGCCTGGACGTCGGAACCTCGGGCGTCATGGTTGTCGCGTTGTCGGAGAAGGCTTACACCGAGCTCAAACGCGCCTTCAAGTACCGGCGCGTCGAGAAGCGCTATCACGCTCTCGTGCAAGGACATCCGGACCCGTCCAGCGGCACCATCGATGCCCCCATCGGGCGGCACCGGGGACACGACTGGAAGTTCGCCGTGGTCGAGGACGGGCGTCATTCGATCACCCACTATGACACCCTTGAGGCGTTCGTGGCGGCCAGCCTGTTGGACGTACATCTGGAAACCGGTCGCACCCACCAGATCCGGGTGCATTTCTCGGCCATCAAACATCCCTGCTGCGGTGATCTGACCTATGGCGCGGATCCGACGCTGGCGGCCAAGCTCGGGCTGGAACGGCAATGGCTGCACGCCAAGTCGCTGGCCTTCACACATCCGGGCGATGGTCGCTGGATGGAAATCACCAGCGAGTATCCGGACGATCTGGCGCACGCGCTCGACGTCCTGCGATGAGTGGGATCGTCACCGCTCCCGAAGAGAATCGTCTGAAGTCCGGATACCTGTTCGGTGCGGCCGCCTATTTCATGTGGGGATTGTTTCCTGCGTTCTTCCCTCTGCTGAAGCCGGCCAGTGCGCTGGAGATCCTGGCGCACCGGATGATCTGGACGCTGCTGCTGATGGTGATCGTCGTCGCCGTTTCCGGGCGATTGCGCGATCTCATCGCGATGGGGCCGCGCAACTGGTTCCTCCTCGCAGGTGCCTCGGCTCTCATCGCCCTCAACTGGGGTGTCTACATCTATGCCGTCAACTCGGGGCATGTCCTGGACGCCGCGCTCGGATACTTCGTCAACCCGTTGGTGACGGTGTTGTTGGGTGTGCTGATCTTCCGGGAGCCGCTCAGCCGATGGCAGTTGCTGGCCCTGGTACTGGCAGTCACGGCAGTCATCGTGCTCACGATCAACTACGGGCAGCTGCCGGTCATCACCTTGGTCCTGGCCGTCTCGTTCGCCGGGTACGGAGCCATCAAGAAGACGGTGACTGTCGATCCGCGGGTGAGCCTGACGGCCGAGGGAATCGTCGCGGCACCGTTCGCGCTGGCCTATGTGGTGTTTCTCGGTCTCGCCGGGCAGCAGCACTTCCTTGGCTATACCCACGGTCACACCGCGCTGATCGTGTTCAGCGGCGTGGTGACGGCGCTGCCGCTGCTGATGTTCGGAATTGCGGCACAACGCATTCCACTGGTTACCCTTGGGTTGCTGCAGTACCTGACACCATCGCTGCAGATGCTCTGGGGTGTGCTGGTCAAGCATGAGGCGATGCCCCCGGAGCGGTGGGCCGGCTTTGCGCTGATCTGGGCGGCGCTGGTCGTCTTCACGGTCGACGCGGTGCTCAGTGCGCGCCGGGTGCGGCCCGCTACGACCTGACACACAGTTACCGTCGCCGGCGCGCCGTTGCGCGGCGCCGACGCCGGACACAGCGGATCGCACGCGATTCCCGCCGACTGGGTGCGCTGGGACTCGTCTCGAACCCGTGGTTGACGCCGTTGCGTGACGCGGCGCTGCGGGCCACCCGGGGTATGTCCCTACGGCAGAGGGATCGGGTGCTGCAATGGCAGCCGCCACCCGTGCGAGGATTCGTCGGGAAAACGGGCCCTGATCGTTGCTGACGAGGCTTTTGTGACCGCTGTGATTCGGGTAGCTGGATGAGCGGGGCGACACACCCCCGACACGCCCGGGACTGTCGGACCCTCGCCATAAACTGACCCCTCTAGCGATTGACGCCCCCATCGTGGGTCGGTACGAAAGGCACGTGTGAGCTCCTCGAATTCTTCGTTCGTGCACCTGCACAACCACACCGAGTACTCGATGCTCGATGGTGCCGCGAAGATCAAGCCGATGCTTGCCGAGGTTGAGCGCCTCGGCATGACGGCGGTCGGCATGACCGACCACGGCAACATGTACGGCGCCAGCGAGTTCTACAACGTCGCCAGCGCGACCGGGGTCAAGCCCATCATCGGCATCGAGGCCTACATCGCGCCGGCCTCTCGGTTCGACACCAAGCGTGTCTTCTGGGGCGATCCGGGGCAGAAGTCCGATGACGTGTCCGGTTCGGGTTCCTACACCCACATGACGATGGTCGCCGAGAACGCGACAGGACTGCGCAACCTGTTCAAGTTGTCCTCACTGGCCTCATTCGAGGGCCAGCTGGGTAAATGGGCGCGCATGGACGCCGAGCTCATCGCCGAGCACGCCAGCGGCATCATCGCCACCACCGGATGTCCTTCCGGTGAAGTGCAGACCCGGCTCCGTCTCGGTCAGGAGGCCGAGGCACTCGAAGCCGCCGCCAAATGGCAGCAGATCTTCGGCAAGGAGAACTTCTTCCTGGAGCTGATGGACCACGGGCTGTCCATCGAACGCCGGGTGCGCGAGGGACTGCTGGAGTTGGGCAAGAAGCTCGGCATACCTCCGCTGGCCACCAACGACTGCCACTACGTCACCAAGGACCACTCGCACAACCACGAAGCACTGCTGTGTGTGCAGACCGGCAAGACCATGTCGGACCCCACGCGCTTCAAGTTCGACGGTGACGGCTACTTCCTGAAGCCGGCGTCCGAGATGCGCGACCTCTGGGATGACGCCGTGCCCGGCGCGTGTGACAACACCCTGCTCATCGCCGAGCGGGTGCAGTCGTACGAAGACGTCTGGAGCTTCAAGGACCGCATGCCGGTGTTCCCGGTGCCTGAGGGTGAAGACCAGGACTCCTGGCTGCGCAAGGAGGTCGACCGTGGACTGGAGCGTCGCTTCGACGGCGTCCCCGGCGGGGTACCCGAGGAGTACTTCACCCGTGCGCACTATGAGCTGGACGTCATCAAGCAGAAGGGTTTCCCCGCATACTTCCTGGTCGTCGGGGACTTGGTCACCCATGCCAAGGAAGTCGGAATCAGGGTGGGCCCGGGCCGTGGATCGGCGGCCGGATCGCTCGTCGCCTACGCGCTCGGGATCACCAACATCGACCCCATCCCGCACGGGCTGCTGTTCGAGCGCTTCCTGAATCCGGAACGACCGTCGGCACCCGATATCGATATCGACTTCGATGACCGTCGCCGCGGTGAGATGGTTCGGTACGCCACGGATAAGTGGGGCAGCGACCGGGTCGCGCAGGTCATCACCTTCGGCACTATTAAGACCAAGGCGGCGCTGAAGGACTCGGCGCGTATCCACTACGGCCAGCCCGGATTCGCTATCGCCGACCGGATCACCAAGGCGCTGCCACCGCCCATCATGGCCAAGGACATTCCGCTTTCGGGTATCACCGACCCCGAACACGAGCGGTACAAAGAGGCCGCCGAGGTTCGCACCCTGATCGACACCGATCCCGATGTGCGGACCATCTATCAGACCGCCCGCGGTCTGGAAGGCCTGATCCGCAACGCCGGTGTGCACGCCTGTGCCGTCATCATGAGCTCGGAGCCACTCACCGACGCCATCCCGCTGTGGCGGCGCGCGCAGGACGGCGCCATCATCACCGGCTGGGACTATCCGTCGTGTGAGGCCATCGGCCTGCTGAAGATGGACTTTCTGGGGTTGCGCAACCTGACCGTCATCGGTGATGCGCTGGACAACATCAAGGCCAATAGGGGCATCGATCTGGACCTGGATCATCTGCCGCTGGAAGATCCGGCCACCTACGAATTGCTCTCCCGCGGTGACACTCTCGGCGTGTTCCAGCTCGACGGCGGGCCCATGCGGGATCTGCTGCGCCGCATGCAGCCCACCGGATTCAACGACATCGTGGCCGTGCTGGCGCTGTACCGCCCCGGCCCGATGGGCATGAACGCCCACAACGACTACGCCGACCGCAAGAACGGTCGCCAGCCGATCAAGCCGATTCACCCCGAGCTGGAGGAGCCCCTCAGGGACATCCTCTCGGAGACCTACGGTCTGATCGTCTACCAAGAGCAGATCATGTTCATCGCCCAGAAGGTCGCCTCGTACTCCATGGGTAAGGCCGATGCGCTCCGCAAGGCCATGGGCAAGAAGAAGCTTGAAGTGCTGGAAGCCGAATACAAGGGCTTCTACGAGGGCATGACCAACAACGGCTTCTCCGAGAAGGCCGTCAAGGCGCTGTGGGACACGATTCTTCCGTTCGCCGGATACGCGTTCAACAAGTCGCACGCGGCCGGCTACGGATTGGTGTCGTTCTGGACCGCCTACCTCAAAGCCAACTACCCCGGCGAGTACATGGCCGGGCTGCTCACCTCCGTGGGTGACGACAAGGACAAGGCGGCTGTTTACCTCGCCGATTGCCGTCGTCTCGGCATCACGGTGCTGCCGCCGGACGTCAACGAGTCGGTCCACAACTTCGCCTCGGTGGGGGAAGACATCCGATACGGGCTCGGCGGCGTGCGAAATGTCGGCGCCAATGTGGTCCAGTCCTTGATCGCCACCCGGGAATCAAAGGGCGCCTTCACCGATTTCTCGGACTATCTGCACAAGATCGACATCGCGGCCTGCAACAAGAAGGTCACGGAATCGCTGGTGAAGGCCGGGGCCTTCGACTCGCTGGGGCATTCCCGCAAGGGGCTTTTCCTCGTCCAATCCGATGCCGTCGACTCGGTGTTGGGCACCAAGAAAGCCGAAGCGATGGGGCAGTTCGATCTCTTCGGCGGTGCCGGGGACGACGACGCCGACGCATCCAGCGTGTTCGCCATCAAGGTGCCCGACGAGGAATGGGAAGAAAAGCATAAGCTCGCGCTCGAGCGAGAGATGCTGGGGCTGTACGTATCCGGGCACCCACTCAACGGGGTGGCGCACCTGCTGGGCCGTCAGACCGACACCCAGATTCCCACGATCCTCGAAGGCGACATCGCCAATGACACTCAGGTGCGGGTGGGCGGAATCCTCGCCTCGGTCAACCGTCGGGTCAACAAGAACGGAATGCCCTGGGCTTCTGCGCAACTCGAGGACCTAACCGGTGGCATCGAGGTGCTCTTCTTCCCGCAGGCCTATTCGGTGTACGGTGCCGAGATCGCCGATGACGCGGTCGTTCTGGTGAACGCGAAGGTGGCGATCCGCGATGACCGGATTTCACTGATTGCCAATGACCTTGTGGTGCCGGACTTCTCGCAGGCCTCCGACGATCGTCCGGTTGCAGTCACGCTGCCGACGCGGCAGTGCACCATCGACAAGGTGACCGCACTCAAGCAGGTGTTAGCGCGGCATCCCGGGACCAACCAGGTCCATCTGCGTTTGATCAGCGGAGAGCGTGTCACCACCCTCGAACTCGATCAGTCGCTTCGGGTGACGCCATCATCGGCTCTGATGGGTGACCTCAAGGCGCTACTCGGGCCGGGCTGCCTGGGCGGCTAAGTCTGCGCGTGTCGGGTCGCTGTGGCATCGGCGAGCTCGGGCACGACGGGATCGGCGGAGTCGAGCCATTCGGCTTGATCGGCCACCACACCGGTCAAGATTTTGCGTGCGGTCGCGAGTAACTCGGCGACGCGCGGTGAGGTCAGTGTGTACAGCACGGACAGTCCTTCGCGGCGGGCGGTCACCAGGCCGGCACGCCGTAATACGGCCAGCTGCTGCGACAGGTTGGCCGCCTCGATACCCACTTCGGGCAGCATTTCCGACACGGCTTGATCGCGCTCGCTGAGCAGCTCCAGCACCCGAATCCGCACCGGATGGCCCAATGTCTTGAAGAAGTCCGCCTTCATTCGGTACAGCGGTTGACGCGCATCCATATCCAGTCCACCTCACCACACAACAACTTGCAAAGATTAGCAACCCGGCAACACTGCAGGACAGGGGCCCGTCTATAGTTCCTGACGGCTCTCGTCGGGGCCTTACCTGTACTCAGCAGGGCTGTCTGCTGCTCACTCCGGCGAGAGCCGCATAAGACGCCAGGAGTGTGTATGACAACGGATCGGCCCACTGCGGGGCAGTACATCACCTACGCCTACGGAAAGCGCTTGCCGGACTCGATGCGGGATTGGGTGACCAACGATCTGTCCGGCCCCGGAGCGGTGCGGAGGCACATGATCCGGTACGTGATCCCGCCGCACTTCATCCTGGCGCCGTTCTGGCTCCTACCGGGTGGACTGCTCTTGCATGTGGCGATCACCCTGCCCATCTACGTCTGGGCGATCCTGATGACCCACGCTCTCAACAAGATCTGGCGCCGCTACCGGTTGGCCCAGCACGATCTGGACCCGAAACTCGCCGATATCGGTAACCGCGAAAAGCATGCGCGCAAGCACCAGACATATGCCCAGCGCTACGGCGCGCGCCCGGAGTCGACCGACACCTACTCCAGCAGCGACCCCATCTGAGAAGCGTTCAACGCCGCGTCCCTGTCCAGGGCTCTTCATTCTTCTTCCGCCGTGCCGCCTCTGCGTTCCGGTCCTTGGCCCATTGCTGCTCGAAGGTCAGTCCGGGCCGTGCGCTGGGGATCCGGTTCATCGCCCGGCTGAGCCAGCGCGGCGGGGTGGCCGGCTCCCATTGCGGGAACGTGACACTGAGCGAATACATGGTCTTCAGAACGACGAACACGCCGAACAGCGCCGAGGGTGCGTCGGTAACCGCGACCGCGAACATCCCGAAAATCAAGGTGAGGTGCACGACGGCAACGCGCATGAAGCCACGGCTTGCCATCACCTCCAGCTGCCAGAAAGACCAGCGGCGCAGTGATGGAAGGTCGATCAAAAAGTCGACGGCCAGCGCGACAAGAACCTGCAGGCATCCGAATCCGACAGTGTGCCAATCGATGCCAATCAGTGCGGCCTTGCCGTTGTGGGTGAGTAGCAACACGATGACAGCCAGGAAGAACCCGTGCGCCGCCGAAAAGATAAGAGTCGTGAAGAGGAATCCCTTGATGAAGGAAGTTCGGGAGTAGCGCTGATCCGGTCCCGGTGCCTCGTACCGGAAGTGCCCGTGGCGCGGACTCCACCGCTTGTGAAGAAGTGCCCGGAGTGCGACGAACAGGGACGCCACCACGGTCTCGAACCAGTAGACCGCCAGCGTCGTGCCGGCGGTCCACCCGCCCACGAACCAGCCGGTGAGGGGAATCGCGTTCACCGCGAGCATCGTGGCCAGGTGCAGAATCCGGTTGAGAGTCCCGGGGACCTCCGATGTCGTGGCCGAGCCCTGCGGGATCACCGCTAGCCCAGAATGTTCACGGCGCGGGCCAGCACCAGCGCCACTGTGGACAGCGCGACCATCGACTGCAAGGTCATCAGCATCTTCGCCCAGCGCGACAAGGGCATGGTGTCGGTGGGGGAGAACGCGACGACGTTGGTGAAGCTCACGTAGAGGTAGTCAGGGAACTTCGGGCGCCAATCTGGCGGAGCGAGTTCGGGATTGGCCATCTGCGGAAACATGAAATCCGGGTGCGGCCGTTCGGTGGTGTGGCGCGCGAACGGTCCACCGCGGTCGAACTCCCAGTACCACATGCCGAACACGATGATGTTGGTGATGAAGATGGCCAGGCCACTGCCCAGGAGTACCCGCGGATTGTCACCCATCTGCCCGGTGACGATCTTGTAATCCAGCAGCGCCGCCGAGATGGTGTTGTCGGCGGTGATCGCAGCGATCAGCACATATGTCGCCCAACGCCCGAGAGTTGTTGAACGCGTGAACTTTATCGGGTTCAGGATCACCAGGACTACGAGGAGCGCGGACTCAAGGGCCGGGAGCGGCCAGCGCGGCGTCAGATTGAACTGTGCGGGGATGGCCAGCTGAAGGCCGATCGCCGCCACAAGAGCGATAAGAACCGGTATTCGGCTTTCCGGAGCGCCGGGGCGCAACCAGGAAGGGAGATGTTTCTCGGCGGCCAGTACGTCATCGGTCACCTCGTGGGCCAGCCGCTCCATGCGGTGCTCACCGGGATGCCCGGCGGCCGATTGGCTTGGTGAAGACATGGGGATGTATTACACCCCGTTGGATGGTTCTGCTCAGTGAATGAACGAGCCGGTCAGCCAGACCATGCTGGCCACAGCGGCGGCCGAGAGCACCGCGGTCGACAGCGATGCCACCAGCAAGAGCGCCACCACGAACACCGCCGTGCCGACTCCCAATGCCAGCAGCTTGTAGGCGGGCACGGCGGCGACGTCAATCGGCCGCACTCCATGTGCTGCGCGCTCGAACGTCGTCATGAATGAAGGATATGCCTAATCGGGAAGTTCGGTCAACCGAACACTCGCATCGTGGGCTCTAAAAATAAAGTCGCGGGGTGTCCGATGCGGGCAGGGCTCCCGGGTGTTCGGCATTATCGGCGTGATTCCCCGATGCCTGGGGCGATACAGTTGGCGGCATGCCATTAACCGGTGAATACGAACCCAGTGGACTCGATTGGTCGCAGAAGCAGGTGGCCAAGATCATCGAGAGTGGGACCACCGACGGCATCACCATTGCGGACATGCCGGTGATCCTGCTGACGACACTGGGCGCGAAGTCCGGCAAGCTGCGCAAGATCGCCCTGATGCGAGTGGAGCACAACGGCGAGTACGCCATCGTGGCCTCGCTGGGCGGTGCACCCAAGAACCCCGTCTGGTACTACAACGTCAAAGAGAACCCGCTCGTCGAGCTGCAGGACGGCAGCATCACCAAGGACTACCAGTCACGCGAGGTGGTCGGCGACGAGAAGGCACAGTGGTGGGATCGCGCCGTCGAGGCCTACCCGCCGTACGCGGAATACCAAACCAAGACCGACCGTCAGATCCCGGTTTTCGTGCTGACACCTGTCTCTTGAGCACGGCTCAGGCCGTCACCGCCAGTGATATCGACGCGGCGGCCAAGCGCATCGACGAGGTGGTGCACCCGACTCCCGTCCAGCACGCCGATCGCCTGTCGGCGCTCACCGGGGCCAACGTCTATCTCAAGCGTGAAGATCTGCAATCGGTTCGCTCGTACAAACTGCGTGGTGCGTTCAACCTCTTGATGCAGCTCAGCGACGAGGAGAAGGCTGCGGGCGTCGTGTGCTCCAGCGCCGGAAACCACGCCCAGGGGTTTGCGTTGGCCTGCAATTCGATGGGTGTACACGGGCGCGTGTACATCCCTAGCAAGACTCCGAAGCAGAAGCGGCAACGGATCATCTATCACGGCAACGGGTTCGTTGAGCTCATCGCTGTCGGGCACGGCTATGACGAGGCGGCCGCGGCGGCCAAGGCCGACGCCGAACGCACTGGGGCCACCCTTGTCCCGGCGTTCGACGATCCGCGGACCATTGCCGGGCAGGGCACCATTGCCGCCGAGATCCTCGACCAGCTCGATGTCCGGCCGGACGTTGTGGTGGTTCCGGTCGGTGGCGGCGGGTGCATCTCCGGGATCGTCACGTACCTGCGGGAACGGGCTCCTCAGGTGCGGGTCGTCGGTGTCGAGCCGGCCGGTGCGGCGTGTATGGCGGCCGCGATGCGGGCCGGTGGCCCGGTTCCACTCGATCATGTCGATCCGTTCGTCGACGGCTGCGCAGTACAGGTGGCCGGCGCGGTTCCGTACCGGCTGCTGGCTGCGGCCGGAGAGACATTGACATTGATGACTGTCGACGAAGGTGCCGCTTGCACGGCCATGCTCGAGCTGTACCAGAACGAAGGCATCATCGCCGAGCCTGCCGGCGCCCTGTCGGTCGCCGCGCTGTCAGAACTGGATCTGGCCCCCGGTGAGACGGTAGTCTGCCTAATTTCCGGTGGCAACAACGATGTTTCGCGGTACGGCGAGATCCTGGAGCGCTCATTGGTGCACCTGGGGCTCAAGCACTACTTCCTGGTCGACTTCCCGCAGGAGCCGGGGGCGTTGCGCCGATTCCTGGGCGACATACTCGGGCCCAACGACGACATCACGCTGTTCGAGTACGTCAAGCGGAACAACCGCGAGATGGGTGCCGCCCTGGTGGGCATCGAGCTCAGCAATGCCGAGGATCTCGCGGGCTTGCTGGACCGCATGTACGCGTCGGACCTTGATATCGAACGGCTGGAACCGGATTCGGCGGCATTCCGCTACCTGACGTAGCGCCGACTATCCGCTCTTGCGCAGCACGACCAGGGCGCGGTCCTGCACGCGCACGGCCTTGCCCGCGTCGACTATCGCCGAGCATTGTCCGTCGGGTTCGGCAGTGTCGAGGACGGCTGTCCACTGCGTCGCATAGTCGCCGTCGGGTGTCACGAAATCCAGCGGTTCGTCATAGGCGTTGAAACACAGCAGGAACGAGTCGCCCGACACGCGTTCGCCGCGGGCATTGGGTTCGGGGATCGCATCGCCGTTGAGGAAGACGGCCAGACTCTTGCCGAAACCGCTGTCCCAGTCGGCGGTGGTCATTTCCTCGCCCGCGGGTGTCAGCCACGCGATGTCGCGTACCTCCTCGCCCTCGCGGATCGGTCGTCCGGCGAAGAAGCGGCGGCGGCGGAACACCGGGTGCTGTTTACGCAGCGCGATCACCGTTCTGGCGAACTGCAGCAGGTCGGAATTTGTCTCAGCCAGCTCCCAGTCCATCCAGGACAGTGTCGAATCCTGGCAGTACACGTTGTTATTGCCCTGCTGGGTGCGCCCGATCTCGTCGCCGTGCGAGAGCATCGGCGTGCCCTGACTCAGCACCAGGGTCGCGAAAATGTTGCGCATCTGGCGGGCACGCAGCGCCAGAATCTCCGGATCATCGGTGGGACCTTCCACACCGCAGTTCCACGAGCGGTTGTGAGTTTCTCCGTCCCGGTTGTCCTCACCATTGGCCTCATTGTGTTTCTCGTTGTACGAGACCAGGTCTCGGAGTGTGAAGCCGTCATGCGCGGTGACGAAGTTGATGCTCGCACTGGGGCGGCGCCCGGTCGCCTCGTAGAGATCTGAGGAGCCGGTGAGGCGCGAAGCGAATTCGCCGAGGGTGGCGGGCTCTCCGCGCCAATAATCGCGGACTGTGTCGCGGAACTTCCCGTTCCATTCGGTCCACAAGCCGGGGAAGTTGCCCACCTGGTATCCGCCCTCGCCGATATCCCAGGGTTCGGCGATCAGTTTGACCTGACTGACGATCGGGTCTTGCTGCACCAGGTCGAAAAAGGCGGACAGGCGATCGACGTCATGCAACTCGCGGGCCAGGGTGGAGGCCAGGTCGAACCGGAATCCGTCGACATGCATTTCGGTGACCCAGTAGCGCAGCGAGTCCATGATGAGCTGCAACGTGTGCGGGTGGCGAGCGTTGAGACTGTTTCCCGTTCCGGTGTAGTCGGTGTAGCGCGCGAGGTTGTCGTCGTTGAGTTTGTAGTAGGCGCGATTGTCGATGCCGCGGAAACTCAGGGTGGGGCCGATGTGATCGCCCTCGGCCGTGTGGTTGTAGACGACGTCGAGGATGACCTCGATACCCGCCTCGTGCAGAGCGCGAACCATTGCCTTGAATTCGGCGACGGCGCCGCCCGCGTGCGGCGATGACGCGTACCCCGCATGCGGAGCCAGGAATCCGAAGGTGTTGTACCCCCAATAGTTTCGCAACCCGAGGGCAATCAGCCGGCTGTCTTGGAAGAACTGGTGCACGGGCATCAGTTCGATGGCGGTGACACCGAGGGAACGCAGGTGCTCGATGACGACCGGATGCGCCAGACCGGCGTAGGTGCCCCGAAGTTCCTCGGGAATTCCGGGATGGGTCTGAGTCATGCCTTTGACATGCGCCTCGTAGATCACCGTCTCGTGGTACGGAGTGCGTGGGCCACGATCCGAACCCCAGTCGAAGTAGGGGTTGATGACCACAGAGGTCATGGTGTGGCCCAGCGAGTCGCGTGCGACGAGTGTCTCGGTGTCCAGTGGATCAGTCTGGTACGAGAGCAGCGGCGGATCCGCCTCGGGGGTGTAGCCGAACTCGCCGTGAAAGGCCTTGCCGTACGGGTCGAGGAGCAGCTTGTTGGGGTCGCAGCGGTGCCCCGCCTCAGGCTCCCAGGGACCGTGTACCCGGAATCCGTAACGCTGGCCGGGGGAGACGGTTGGCAGGTAGCAGTGCCACACGTACCCATCGACCTCATCGAGTGGCACTCGGGTTTCCGTGCCGTCCTTGGCGATCAGGCACAGTTCGACGGCCGTCGCGACCTCGGAGAACAACGAGAAGTTGGTGCCGGCTCCGTCATAGGTGGCGCCCAGCGGATACGGGTTGCCCGGCCATACCTGAAGTGGTGGCAGGGTCATAGTGATAGACCCTATCGGTCTACACCGGAATCGCGCGCCTCACTTGCCCGGCGGGGTGGTCCGCCACCAACCGGTCGCGAGCGCGATCTGGCGTCCCAGCTCCTTGGTCATGGTGCGCATGTAGGTCGCCGAGATGTGGTGAGAATCGTGATACACCAACACGTTTCCTTCGACTACACGACATTTGTCGGAGCGGCAGACGGCCTTGGTCATATCGAGAATCTTGAGCAGTGGGAACTGATTCGCGATGGCGAGCGTGGGATTCACGTCATCGAGCGCGCGGTTGCGATCCATGGCGCACGAATCGGAGGTTCCCCCCGCCGAAATGCAGTCGGCGGCGGTGTAGGTGGTGCCGTCCCTGTCGATCAGCCAGGGCGTGTCGCGCATTCCGAGAACAGGAATCCCCGCCTCGTCGAACGCCGACCAGATGCCCAGGTAGCTATCGGGCATCACATCGCCGGTGCCAAGCGCGGAGCGCGGACGGGTGGTGGTGGTGAAGACGTAGTCGGGGTGTTCCTTGATCAACCGCGCCATCACCTCGTCGACCCATTTCTTGCAATCGGGGTATGGGTCGTTGGACCCGGCGATGCGGGGGACCTCTTCGGTACTGAGCGGGCAACCCATCTTGAGATAGGTGGTGATCTTGAAGTTGTGTTGGCGCCCCAGAATGTCGAGGGCGGTGATCCAGTGTTCGGCATGCGACCCACCGGCCAGTGCGATGGTTCGCGTGGCGTGCGGATTGCCGTAGGTACAGGTGATCACCGCGCGATTGCGGAAGTCGCTGATGCAGTCCTGCTCGGTGGTGATGGGCAGGTCGTCGGAGGCCTCCAGGGTGGTGGGCCGCATCGGGAGGTCGGGCACGCGGTCGCCGTAGAGCAGGGCTCCGGCACCGGGGTAGTCCCGTGGACGCAGGCCGGAGAGCTCCTTGCCGTTGGACCGTTGCACCGTGACATGTTCGAGCCAGGTGAATGAGGTGGCGGTCAGCGCGACCGCCATCAACACGATGGAGGTCCCGAGCGCCAAGGTGGGGCGCCGCAGCCTGGTCCATAGCGTGGAGGGCTGGGCGACCGGCCGGGGGTACCGCAGGGGAGTCTCGACGTATTTGTTGGTCAGGTAGGCCAACGCCAGGGATATGCCGAGGATGGCGGCACCTTCCCACAAGGAGACCTTGGGCTGACCGCTATAGACCAGCCAGTAGACCAGCAGCGGCCAGTGCCATAGGTAAAGGGAGTAGGCCAGTGATCCCAGCTCGACCAGGGGCCTGGTGGCCAGGAACCGGTTCGCCGCAGGTTGTGGTGTGTCGGTGGGCAGATTCGCCGCCGACAAGATGAGGACGAGTGTGGCGACGACGGGTACGAGGGCCAGCGGGCCCGGGAACTCCCGCACGCCGTTAATGAGCGCGCCACAGGACAGGATCGTCGCCAGCGCCGCGATGCTCAGGACCTGGCGAAGCCACATCGGCCAGCGGGTTCCGGCCACCAGCGCGCCCACCAGCACGCCGAGCAGCAACTCCCACGCCCGCGCGAACGTGTTGTAGTAGGCAATCGACTGGAAGTCGAGATGCGCGTAGATCGCGTACCCGAACGATGCGGCGGTCAGGCTTGCGATCACGGCCACCAGGACGGTGCGGATGTGCCTGCCGAGTGGTTTGCGCAGCAGAACCGCCAGCAGATACACCAACGCCAGGAAACCGACGTAGAACTGGCCCTGAACCGACATCGACCAGAGGTGCTGGAGTGGGCTGACCGACTCGCTGGCTGCCAGATAGTCGGCGGCGGTGTTGGCCAGCTCCCAGTTCTGGTAGTAGCCGAGGCTGGCCAGACTCTGCTCGGCGAACGTCTCCCACCGGGTCTCGGGTTGCACTAAGACGGTGAGTACGGCACAGGCCGCCAGCACCAGAACCAGTGCGGGGAGTAAGCGCCGGACCAGTCGCTTCAGTACCGGTACGGGGTTGAGCGAGGCTCCCTGTGTAGTCGCTGTGCGTAGTAGCTTGCTGCCGTAGAAGAAGCCCGAAAGGGTTAAGAAAACGTCAACTCCACCCGACACCCTGCCGAACCAGACGTGAAACACCGCGACCAGAAAAATCGCGATTCCGCGCAATCCGTCGAGGTCGTGCCGATAAAACGCCTTGCTGCTCTTGGGTTTTGGGGTGGCGTCCATCGCCGCGGTGGGAGGCACCTCGGGATCGGTCACGGGTTTGGTTGCTGAGACGAAGAACATTTTCGCCCCCAATGTACCCATGGTTGCCGAGAGTCTCCGCAGGTGCGCGCCAACGGCGTGTGCGCACGAGGCGAATGGCTCCGTGCCGAGGGTTTGTGACAGGCTCGATGATTGTGCCGAGGTTGACACCCGATGAAGTCGGAGCCGTCGATGCTGCGCATCTGTGGCATCCGTACAGCGGGATCGGTGATCCCGATGCCGCGCAACGGCCGCTGGTGGTGACCAGTGCGAGCGGTCCGAACATCACGGTGGTGCGTGATGGCCGATCGGTCGAGGTGCTCGACGCGATGAGCTCATGGTGGTCGTGCATCCACGGCCACGGCCATCCCGCTCTGGACCGTGCGGTGACCGAGCAGTTGGCCTCGATGAGCCATGTCATGTTCGGTGGGCTCACCCACGAACCTGCCGCGCGCCTCGCCCAGCTGCTGGTGGAGCTGACTCCGGCCGGTCTGGAGACGGTGTTCTTCTGCGACTCCGGATCGGTATCGGTGGAAGTGGCGATCAAGATGGCGCTGCAGTACTGGCGCAGCCTGGGGCTGCCCGCCAAACATCGTCTGATGACCTGGCGCGGGGGGTATCACGGCGACACCTTCGCCCCGATGAGCGTGTGCGATCCGGAAGGCGGCATGCACTCGCTGTGGACCGATGTGCTGGTCGAGCAGGTCTTCGCCGAGAAGGTTCCCCACGCGTACGACGACGAGTACACGCGGCGTTTTGAGGCGGAGCTGACCGAGCATGCCGCCGAACTGGCGGCCGTCATCGTCGAGCCGGTGGTTCAGGGTGCCGGCGGAATGCGGTTCCACGATCCGCGCTATTTGGCAGAGCTGCGCGCCATGTGCGACCGGCACGGTGTGCTGCTGATCTTCGACGAGATCGCGACGGGCTTCGGGCGCACCGGTGAGCTGTTCGCAGCCGACCATGCCGGGGTCAGCCCCGACATCATGTGTGTGGGTAAGGCGATGACCGGTGGCTATCTGACCCTGGCCGCGACGCTGTGTACCGCGAAAATCGCGCGCACCATCAGTGACGGTGCGGCGGGCGCGCTCATGCACGGACCGACCTTCATGGCCAACCCGTTGGCCTGCGCGGTAGCGGTCGCTTCGATAGAACTGCTGCAATCAGGGGATTGGAAATCGCGGGTTACGGCGATCTCCGAGGGCCTGCGCAGCGGCCTGGCGCCCGCTGCTGATCTCGATGGAGTTGCCGATGTGCGGGTGTGCGGCGCCATCGGGGTGATTGACATGCAACTGCCCTTGGGTCAGCAGGGCATGCGCATCGCCACCGATGCGGCGCTCGACGCCGGGGTGTGGCTGCGGCCGTTCCGGACCTTGATCTACACGATGCCGCCGTACATCTGCAGCGAGGACGAGATACAGCGGATCGCCGATGCGATGGTGCGTGCGGCGGCGGCGGTGGGGGCCGCGTCGCCAGGCCGAACGCCGTGACGGGGGCTTCCACGTGTGCGCTAACCTGAACACCGTTCAGGAGAGGAGGCGTCGGTGGTCGAGGCATCATCACCGCTTGCCTGGTTGGGTGAGGTGGAGCGTCAACGGGAAGCCGCAGGACTGCGTCGGCGGCTACGTACCCGCAGTGCCGCCGAGCCCGAGATCGACCTGGCGTCCAACGACTACCTGGGCCTGGCGCGACACCCGGAGGTGATCGAGGCCGGCGTCGAAGCCTTGCGGGTGTGGGGTGCGGGCTCCACCGGTTCGCGCCTTGTCACCGGCAACACCGAACTGCATGAAGAGCTTGAGCGGGAGCTCGCCGACCTCATGGGCACACAGTCGGCACTGGTCTTCTCCTCGGGGTACACCGCCAATCTCGGTGCGGTGGTGGCACTTTCCGGTCCGGGAACGCTCATTGTCTCCGATGCGCGCACGCACGCCTCGCTGATCGATGCTTGCCGCCTGTCGAGGGCGCGCGTTGTGGTGACGCCCTATCGCGATACGCAGGCGGTGGCCGCGGCCCTGGCGCAACGCCCCGAGGAACGCGCACTTGTCCTCACCGATGCGGTCTTCAGTGCCGATGGCGCACTCGCACCACTGACCGACCTGTACGGGGTCTGTCGCAGTCACGCAGCGGTGCTGTTGGTCGATGAGGCGCACGGGCTGGGTGTACGCGGAGCCGGTGGTCGCGGGCTGGTCGCCGAAGTAGGTCTTGCCGGACGTGAGGACCTCGTCGTCACCGTCACGCTTTCCAAGGCCCTGGGTAGCCAGGGTGGGGCGGTGTTGGGCTCGGAGGCTGTTCGCGCACATCTGGTCGACGCCGCGCGGCCGTTTATCTTCGACACTGGTCTCGCTCCAGCTGCGGTCGGGTCGGCGCTGGCGGCGTTGCGCCTGATGGCTGCCGAGCCGGAACGGGTTCACGCCGTCCTTGACCACGCGGCCACGCTCGGTCAGTGGTGCGGTTTGGCGGATAGACCTGAGTCCGCTGTGGTGCCGGTGGTGCTGGGAGACCCCACGGTCGCATTCAACGCCGCCAAGGCATGCCTGGAGCAGGGTGTCCGGGTGGGCTGCTTCCGTCCGCCGTCGGTCCCCGAAGGGCAGTCACTGCTGCGCCTGACGGCGCGCGCTTCCCTCACCGATGCCGATATGGATCGGGTACGTGAGGTGCTCGCCGGAGTATTGGCGCTGGCCCGCCGATGACGGTCCTCCTGGTCACCGGAACATCGACGGGAGTGGGGAAGACGGTGGCCACCGCGGCGCTGGCCGCGGCCGCGGTGAGCCAAGGCGTTGAGGTGACGGTGTGTAAGCCGGTGCAAACCGGCGAGGACCGTGACGCCGACGAGGTTGCCCGGCTGTCCGGGGTGACACGCGTCGAGACCTTGGCGCGTTATCCCGAACCGCTTGCTCCGGTGGCTGCGGCATCGCGGGCGGGCCTTCGCCTGCTGGACCACGTGCAGATGGCCACGGCGATATTCGCCCTCGACCGGCCCGGAGCACTGACGCTGGTCGAAGGCGCGGGTGGCCTGCTGGTGGAGTTGGCCGCTGGGGGGAAGACCCTGCGCGATCTGGCGATTGTTCTGGACGCGCCGGTGCTGGTGGTAACCACCGCTGACCTGGGCACGCTCAACCACACCGCTCTCACGCTGGAGGCGCTGGCGGCGCAGTCAGTGCCCTGCGCCGGCCTGGTGGTGGGGAGTTTCCCGGCAGAGCCGGATCTGGCGCAGCGGCTCAATCGTGAGGACCTGGCGAACCAGTTCCAGACGCCGGTGCGTGCGGTGATTCCCGAGGGGGCCGGACGGCTGATGCCCGCGGTCTTCGCCGAGATGAGCGTCGCGCTCTTCGACCCGCAGTGGGTCAAGGAGCTGGTGGCCTCTAACTGATCGGGCTGGACTGGCGGGCCAGCTGGCCGATGCCGTCCACCAGAAGGCGCACGCCAAATCCGAACTGCGCGGTGGGGTCCGTCAGCCCCGCGCCGTCGGCGAGCAATGACTGGCCGTCTTGCAGCGCACCGGCCGAATCCCACTGCAGCCGGGACTGCTCGTCGGCGACATAACCCAAGACGTAGTAGACGATGCTGCGGGCGGCCAGGGCGGCCGGTACCGCGCTCAGTCCGGAGGTGACGGCGGCCTCGGCCAAGCGGTTCACCACCGTGATCATGTGGGAGGTCTGGCCGGAGGCGAAGCTCGCCGACACCAGCTCCGCTCCGTCCTTGTGGGATAGCAGAGCGTCACGCAGGGCGGCACACAGGAATTCGATGCGCTGCTGCCAGGGCACATCGCGACAATCAGTTTCGGCCAAGGGCGCCAGCACGTGATCGGCGACCGCGCCGAGCAGCTGCTGTTTGTTCGCGAAGTGCCAGTACAGTGCGCTCGGCGCGATATCGAGTTCACGAGCCAGCCGGCGCATCGTGAGATCCGCGATCCCGTAGTCGTCGAGAATCGCGGTGGCCCGGCGCACCAGGTCGTATCGGTTCAGCGGGGCGGCGCGCCCCTTGTTTGGCTCGGTGATGGCCATACTCTAACCTGAACACCGTTCAGGATTGAGTATCAGGTTTGGACCTAGTGAGGAGCGCTGCGTGACTCAGGCAGCCGAAGCAACCACCGCGGGCGATACGGATCGCGACATACTGGCTACCGCCCGTGAGCAGGTGCTCGAGCAGGGGGTGGGCCTGACGCAGGATCAGGTCCTGCGCGTGCTCCAGCTTCCCGACGAGCGCCTCGAGGAGCTGCTCGCACTCGCGCACGAGGTCCGGATGCAGTGGTGTGGCCCCGAGGTTGAGGTCGAGGGCATCATCAGCCTCAAGACGGGTGGCTGCCCCGAGGACTGCCATTTCTGCTCGCAATCCGGTCTCTTCGCTTCTCCGGTACGCAGTGCATGGCTCGATATCCCGAGCCTGGTCGAGGCCGCAAAGCAGACCGCGAAGTCCGGCGCCACCGAGTTCTGCATCGTGGCCGCGGTTCGTGGCCCCGACGAGCGCTTGCTGGCTCAGGTCGCTGCCGGTATCGAGGCCATTCGCAATGAGGTCGACATCCAGATCGCCTGCTCGCTGGGCATGCTGACTCAGGAGCAGGTGGATCGCCTCTCGGCAATGGGCGTGCACCGCTACAACCACAATCTCGAAACAGCCAAATCGCACTTCCCGAACGTGGTCACCACGCACAGCTGGGAGGAGCGCTGGGACACCCTCCGGATGGTTCGCGAGGCGGGCATGGAGGTCTGCTGCGGCGGCATCCTCGGTATGGGTGAGACCCTTGAGCAGCGCGCCGAATTCGCCGCCAACCTGGCCGAGCTGGAACCCGATGAGGTTCCGTTGAACTTCCTGAACCCGCGCCCCGGAACGCCTTTCGGAGATCTAGAGGTGCTCCCGGCCGCTGACGCGCTGCGCGCCGTTGCCGCGTTCCGTCTCGCGCTGCCGCGCACCATGCTGCGCTTCGCCGGCGGTCGTGAGATCACCCTCGGTGATCTGGGTGCCAAGCAGGGCATTCTGGGCGGTATCAACGCCGTCATCGTCGGCAACTACCTGACGACACTGGGCCGTCCGGCCGAGGCAGACCTGGAGCTGCTCGTCGATCTGCAGATGCCGATCAAGGCACTCAACAGCAGCCTGTGACCAATAGCCTGTACGTGATGGGTACAGAACCGGTGGCCGCCGGTAAGTACAACGTGTACACCGGCGAATCAATGGACGGGTCGACTGGTCTGGTCATGCCGACGGCGGCACAGCTGGGCTTGGAGCCGCCGCGATTCTGTGCGGCGTGCGGGCGGCGGATGATCGTGCAGGTGCGCCCGGATGGTTGGCACGCGAAGTGTTCACGTCATGGTGAGGCGGACTCCAAGCAGCTCGAGCAGCGATGAGCGCCGGCGAAGAGCCACGGGTAGCGATGAGCGTCGGCGAAGAGCCCGCGACTGTCACCTCGGCGGTCGTGGATCAGGCTGTCGCGCCGCGTTTTTCACACGTCAAGGCGGCCACGGTGGTTTTCGGTGTCCTGGGCGTTGCAGGGGTATTGGTGGGGGCGCTGTGGAGCGTCATCGCACCGGGTGTGCACGGCGCCATCGCCGATACCCGGGACAACGGCCGCGTGTTTGTTCATCTGGGCAATCAGGCCGACAACTTCTTCATCGCGACCACGCTGCTGACGGGGATGGCGGCGGTGGTTGCGGTGGTCGTATCGGCCGCGGCCTGGCAGTGGCGGGCGCATCGTGGCCCGGTGATGGTGGGCGGGATCGCCTTGGGCGCCCTGGCAGGCTCGGCGCTCGCGGCCGGTGTCGGGGCCGCACTGGTCCGGTTACGTTACGGGGCGCTGGATATCGCCGGTGCTCAGCTCGACGAGGGACATCGGATCAAGTATGTCGTCGAGGCTCCCGCTGTCTTCTACGGTCACACGCCCGCTCAGATCGCCGTCACCCTGGCGCTGGCTCCGTGTTTGGCGGCGGTCACGTACATGTTCTGTGTAGTGGCTTGTGTGCGTGACGATCTCGATGCCTGGCCACCGGTGACTGGCCCGCTGTACCGGGTGCCCGTGACCGTCCCGCCGGTCGACGGCGTCAACTCGACGGCCTAGTTTCGTCGAGGCCCAGCGCGCGTGCGGTGACCCGTACGGAGTCGGTGACGGCCGCCGTATCCCAGACGGGGCCCGCGGCACCCGGGATCGCGGTGAACATCGTTGTGCGCCACGACGTGTGCCAGCGCTCCGGGAAGCAGCGTTGGAGGGCCTCGAGCATGATCGGAACCGCCGTGGAGGCGCCGGGGGAGGCGCCCAGTAGCCCCGCGATGGTGTGGTCCGCGTTGACCACCAGTTCGGTGCCTTGCTGGAGTACGCCCACGCGCCGGCGATCGGGCCTGATGAGTTGTGCCCGTTGACCTGCCGGGACAAGCGCCCAATCGCCCGGTTCGGCGGTGGGGTAGTAGCGGCGCAACTGAGCGAATCGTTGACGGGGGCCCGCCACCAGCTGTGTGATCAGGTATCCGATCAGTGAAAGATTCTGGACGAGCGCGGCCGCGATCACATGCATGTTGTGCCAGCGCACCGTGGTGAAGAAATCGATCCATCGGCCGTGTTTGAGGAGCTTGGTGCTGAATGTCGCGTAGGGGCCGAACATCAGATACGGCCGCCCGCCAACCAGGCGTTTGTCCAGGTGCGGTACCGACATCGGCGGTGCGCCGACGGGTGCCTGGCCGTAGACCTTGGTCGTGTGCCGGTTCGCCACGCCGGGATCCCCGCATCGCAGGAACGCGGCACCAACGGGAAGGACAGCGTAACCACGCACCTCGGGAAGGCGGGCGCGTTGCAGTATCCTCAGCGCGTGCCCGCCAGCGCCGACGAACACGCTGCGGGCTCGTATGGTGAAGTCGCCATGGGGATTTAGCCCATTCACCATCCATGAGCCGTCGCTGGCCCGGTTGAGTACGCGCACCTCATGTTCCAGGCGCACCTGTGCACCGCGATCGGTGATCATCTGTGTCAGCGCACGCGTGAGGGCGCCAAAATCGACATCGGTCCCGTCGGGATGCAGGGTGGCGGCGACGGGTTCATCGGGTGCGCGGCCACGCATCACCAGCGGCGCCCAGTCCTCGATGGTGGTGGGGCAATCGCTGAACCGAATTCCCGTGAACATCGGCTCGGCAGAAAGTGTTTCGTATCGACGCCGCAGATAGTCGATATCCCGGTGCCCGAACACCACGTCCATGTGTGCTGCCGGGTGGATGAACGCATCGGGCTCGAGCAGACCGTTCTCGGCGAGATAGGACCACCACTGACGGCTGAGATGGAACTGCCGGGCGATCCCGGTGGCTTTCGCGCCGTCCGCGGGATCGGGCATGTAGTTGAGTTCACAGAATCCGCTGTGCCCGGTGCCGGCGTTGTTCCAGGGACCGCTGCTCTCGGTGGCGAGCGCATCGGCGCGTTCCAGCAGCACAATTCGCCATTCGGGCTCCAGGATTGACAGCATCGAACCCAAGGTCGCCGACATGATGCCGCCACCGATCAACACCACATCAGCATCGTCATGGGCACCGGAGGTGCGCGGGACGTTTGTCATGGCATCCACCATCCGCCGCCGATATTCATTCCGTCCAATGAATGATTGGGCAAGTATCATCCGGTAATGGATCAATGGACATCTCAACTGGCTCCCCAGCTGCGGGCGCTCGTGGAGTTGTCCGCGCATGACGGGCATATGACGCAGGCGGCACTGGCGCTGGATATTCCGCAGTCGTCAATGAGCCGGCGAATCCACTCGCTGCAAACGGCGCTGGGGGTGCCACTGCTCATTCGTGACGGAAGGACGGTTCGGCTAACCCCTGAGGCGCGTCGCCTCGCGGCCCGGGCGCGTGAGCCCCTGGCCGAACTCGATCGCACTCTTGGAGAGCTCACCGGAGATGCGGACCCAGAGCATGGGACGGTGCGTTTCGGGTTCCCGCTCACCATGGGGTCGGGCCATATCCCCGATCTTCTCGCTGCGTTCCGGCACCGACACCCGGGTATCCGGGTACTGCTCAAACAGGCGCACGGAACAGAACTCGGTGCAGAGCTGATGACCGGGAATCTCGACCTCGCCGTCGTGATTCCCGCGCCAGAGCGTCTGCACCACTCCACGATCGGTGCGCAGCGGATTCAGGTCGCGGTACCCATGGATCACCGGCTCGCCAGGGAGACCGGGCTACGCCTGGACCAGCTGACCGGCGAGACATTCATCGCCAATCCGCCCAGCTACAACCTTCGGCAGCTCACCGAGACTTGGTGTCGTGCGGCGGGTTACGTCCCGAATATTGCCATCGAAGTCACCGAGTTCGGCACGATCCGTGAACTCATCAGCCGGGGGCTTGGCATCGCACTGCTGCCGCATGACGACCGCACACCACCAGGTATCCGCGAGATACCGCTGGTCGGCGATGGCTACCACCGATCAATTGCGCTGGCGTGGGGCACCTCCACCCGTGCCGCATCTACTCAGCGCCTGAATGACTTTCTGCTGCAGAATTTCTCGCCGACGGCCATCAACAGCGCTGAGACCGCTTAGTCGTGGCCGCCGCCGCTCGACTTAGACCCGTCACTACCTGACTTGGACGAGCCGCTTGCCGATCCGGCGGACTTGCTCGCCGAGTCGTGCGCCGTCGACGTACTCGGCGGCTTGGATCCGGAGCTCTTGGACTCGGATGGCTTGGTGACCGATGACTTGGTTTCCGATGTCTTGGTCTGGGAAGTCTTCGTCTCCGAGGTCTTTGTCTCGGAAGATTTCGACTCCGCACCCTGTGCCTGGGCATCGGAGGTCTTGCCTGCCGGGTTCTGGGAGCCCGCAGGGTGTCCGGTGGTCGACTGCGAGATGGGTCCGCGGACGGTGCCCTGTGCGCTGACGGTGCCGTGCTCGGTGGTGCTGGCGGCGGGAGCCTTCGGTTTGGCCAGCTTGTCGGTGTTGTCCTTGATCACCGCGGCGGTGGGTGCCTTATCTTCCTTAGTCGAATCCTTCAGATTCTCTGCATCTTTGGCTGGCTTAGTACCCGTGAGCGCCTCGCCGGAATCTCCCTGGGTACCGCCGGCAGCGCTGCCGGGCGTGGCGTCTTTAGGAGCGTCCTTGGGCGACTGATTGGTGGCGCCGGGCGCGGTCTCCGTGGTGTCGGAGATTGCCTTCACGTCCGTCTTCGCGTCCTTGTCGACGGCCGCGGTGGCGGCCTTGTCCTTGCCCGGAGTCTTGGTCTCGGTGCGGTCCTTGATGTCCTTGCTATCAACATCCGCAGTGGTTGCTGCCGCGGTCTTGTCGTCTTCCTTAGCAGCGCCGTTGGTGATGTCTGTGGTGGTTTCCGCTGTGATGGCGGTCTTTTCGAGACTTGCGAGTTTCTGATCGGCTTTCGTCAGGCCCAGAGTCTCTGCGAAATGCGCCTGGGCGTCCTTGAAGGCCTTGGTGAACGGCGCCAATGCCTCGTGAATGGAAGTGGGCGTCGCACCGACCGAATCGGCCGTCGCTTGCAGGGCCAAACCGGGCAGCGGCGGCAGTGGTGGCAGGAAGTAGCGTGCCTCCGCCCACGCGAAATTGATGACGGAGTTGACGATGTCACTGCCGAATCGTCCGAACGAGTTGACGATGTTGGAGAAGCTGGGGTCGTTGATGATCGGGTCGACGAGGTTGTAGACAAAGCTGTTGGCGATGGGCCGAACAAGATTGTCGTAGACGATGCCGATCTGCGCGCTGACGAGGCCGCCGATGACGGGAACAAACCCCGCACCCCACTGCGCCAGGTCTACGCCGTAATCCACCCAGTACTGGATGAACTGATAGGCCTGATCGATGCCATTGGTGATGGAGTTCGCGACGGCGGGACCCGCAGCCGCGGCCACGGGAGCACTGGACCGAGACGGCGCGACGGAGGGGGCGGCAGGCGAGGCTGCCGCCGCACGCGGCTGCGCCAGGAGACTGGCGCTGGTGATCGGAGCGAGCGGGAGCGGCCCGGCCGGTGCGTCGGATGCCCCGGGTGCGCTCGACGGCAGCGGGAACTTCAGCCCGGTCAGCGTGCCCAGCGGGCCGTTGTCGGCTTGTGGCGTGAATGCGAATGAGCTCAGACGAACTGCGGCTGATCGGATGTCGGGGAGCGAGATGGCTTGCGGCGTGCGCGGAACGGCCGTTGGCGCGACAACCATGGCGGTTGCGGTGATAGCGGCCATACCCGCCTTGAACAAGGGATTGGCGGTCCGGTCCATCTCACTCCTCTGTCTGGTTCGAAGCGACCCGGATGTCAGCGTACGGGGTGCTCACGCGTGAATTGGCCACCGCAATGAGGTGGTGTCGGCTAGCAACGCGCTAATCGTCATCGCCAATGACGTTCTGGCGCTTCCTGATCCGGACCGTGGTCGATGTGCTATGGGCGGATCATTCCCTGGTAGTCGCGGATGGCGAAGGTATCGTGGATGCTCAGCGCGCGTGCCGCGACAAGCCGGGAGGCGACGCGTGCCAATGACGGCGGCAAATGACCAAGGATTCGTGCGCCGTGAACAAGAGTCCACAGTCCGAAACGGTTCCTGGGCACCAAGGTGTCCGAAGCGGTCAGGGCCAGTTGACGGCTCCGGCGCACATACTCACCCAGGGCTGCTTCGCAGGCGGGGTAGGCGCGAGTGTGATCGCCTGCCGCGGCCGCGATTTCCCCGGCGAGCACATATGCCCCGACCACGGCCAGACTGGTGCTTCCGCCCACCGCCGGACCCGGGCAGTATCCGGCGTCACCGACGAGCGTGATCCGGCCCTTTGACCAGGTGTCCATCCGCAGCTGGGTGATGGAGTCCATGTAGAACGCGTCGGTCGCGTCCACCTGCGCCAACATCCGTGGCACTTCCCAGCCGAAGTCTGCGAACGCCTCGCGCAATAGCTCCTTCTGCCGTGGTACATCGCGGTGGTGGTACTCAAGTGGTGCCGGCGGGCGGAACAGGAAGAACGCGCGCGCATCCGGGAGTAGCGCGGCGCTGTAGATGCCCGCCATCCGATCGACCCGCGGGAACATCAGAGCGCGGTCGTCCAGCTCTAGGTAGTTGGGTATCGATGCGACCGCGAGATATTCGCCCAGCCAATGCGAATAGCCTGCCTCGGGACCGAATACCAGGTTGCGAACATTCGAGTGCAATCCGTCCGCGCCGATGACGAGTTCGAAGCGGCGTTCGGGGCCCGTCTCGAAAGTGGCGTCAACGCCGGTGCCGTCCTCGGTAAGCGTGGTGATCGAGTCGCCGAAGATGTACTCGGCGGTGCAGGAGCTGGTGTCATACAGGATCTCGCTGAGATCGTCGCGCATGATCTCGACGTGGCGCTGCGAGACGGCCGAGAAGATGAGCGCCTCGGGAAGATCCACCAGGTCAGGCTTACCCTCGCGATGGATGGACAGCAGGTCGGTGCCGACCTTACGAGCCTCGATCCTCTCGAGAGCGCCCATCTTCTCCACGATGTCCATCGCGGGTTTGAACAAATCGACGGCATGGCCCCCTGATTTGCGTGGAGCAGGTGAGCGTTCGACCACTGTGACGTCAAATCCATAGTGCGCCAGCCAGTAAGCCAGCGTGGGGCCGGCGACGCTCGCGCCAGAAATGAGCACCCGCATGTCCGCCTCCTTACTTAACGATCGGTAAGTAAATCGAGCATACTGCTTACCGACCGGAAAGTCAGTGACTATTATCGGACGATGACCCCCGAAGCGCCCGTCGCGATCAACACCAGGGAGCGCATCCAAGCGGTCGCGCGAGATCTCTTCGCCGAGCAGGGGCTGCGCAACACCAGCCTGCGGGACATAGCGGCCCGGCTGGATATCACCAAGCCCGCTCTCTACTACCACTTTTCGTCGCGTGACGATCTGGTACGGAGCATCGTGCAGCCGATGGTGGACGACCTGGAGGCGTTTTTGGCCACCGGCGGATCACGGGACGCGCGCCAACTGTTGGAGGACTATTTCGACGTGCTGTGGGCGCATCGCGTGGTGCTGGGCATCATCGTGCGCGACCTGGCTACATTAGGACAGATCGAGCTGGGAGAGTGGATGATCGAATGGCGACGCAAGCTGATCACACTTCTGGCGGGCACCAAACCCTCACCGGTACAGATGATTCGGGCGACAGTGGCCCTCGGCGGATTGTCGGACTGCACCATCGAGTACGCGGGCCGAACACGTACACAGGTCAAGAAGACTGCCGTGGACGCCGCCCTTGCCGCGTTGAACAGCTGACCCTTCTCTAGAGAGGACGGCCGCCCAGCACCTTGGCGCTCACCCAGCCGAGCTTGAACAGGCCCAGGTAGGTCGAGGGCTTCAACGCCAGCGGCCAGCTCGTACGCCGCGGCTCCGTGCCCAGGCCGTCGCCGGCGAATCGTGCGCGCAACCATGCCATCGACATGGGTGCGGACATCGGGTGCAGCAGCAGGTGCTCGTTGAGCAGGTCACGGTGGTAGGCGACGTGGGCGCCACCGCCGCGATAGGTCTCGGCGAGTTCGTCGATGCACGACGTCGAAATGATCTGGTCGTGCACGGCCTGGACGATGAGAACCGGAGGAGTGGGGACGGTCTTTCCGAGCTTGATGCTCTCGAAGACATGCTGCACCTCAGGGGTCTCGAGGAGCTGATCCAGCGGCTGGTCCACCAGATCGTCCATGTCTTTGAAGGCCATGGCGACGATCGCCCGCAAGGTTGGCATGCCTTCGAGCCGACCGAGGAACTCCTTGCCCTGGGGCGTCGCATGCTCCTCGATCACCCGCTCGAGGCCCGGATACACGTGCGAGAGGGCGGCGACGACCAGCCCGGGCAGCGCGGCGAACAGCCCGCCGTTGAGGCGACGGAAGGTGTGCCCCAGGTCGCCTACCGGAGAACCGAGGACCGCACCGGCAATATCGAGCTCGGGTGCGTACTCGGCACTGACTTCCGCCGCCCAGGCGGTGGCAAGTCCTCCGCCGGAGTACCCCCACAGTCCGATGGGCGCACGCCGGGACAACCCGAGGCGCTCACAGTCCAGTGCCGCCCGAATTCCGTCGAGCGTCCGATACCCGGGCTCCTCCGGCGCACCCCAGGTCCCGTCGACGCCCTCGTGATCGGGTATGGAGACGGCCCAGCCCTGGGCGAGCAGTGCCGCGATCAGGAGCAGTTCGAGCTGCGTGAAGGAGCCGAGCGCATGGGCACCGCGGCGCAAGGCATAGGAGGGGAAGCACCGGTCGGTGACGGCGTCGATGGCGCATTGGTAGGAGACGATCGGAACGGATGCCGCCGGGTCGGTGCCGGTGGGCGTGAGAACGGTGGTCACCGCCGTTTCAGGGCGGCGATTGAGGTCATTGCTGCGGTACAGCAGCTGCGTCGCGGTGAATCGCTGCGGTATCACGCCCAGGAACCCGATCTCGACATCGCGGGTGCGCAGCACGGTGCCAGGCAGGGCGTGTTCGAATCCGCGGGGTGGCAGATAGAACGGATCCTCGGTGGGCAGCAGCGGGCGCGCGCCGCGCTCGAGCTCCTGATGAGGCGGTTCGCCGATCCACTTGACGTCACCGGATATCGCCAGATCGTGGGGTGCCATGCCCGAGCTCCCTTCAAGGTCCCCGGCATTCATACCCTAAGAAGACTCTAAGAGGCTAGTCCCCGTCAGCCGGGAGGGCGTAGCGCGGCAAATTCATCGGTGACCCGGTACCGGTCGTCGGTGAATCGGTAGAGCGCGGCGGGCCGACCGCCGCTGCGGCCCGATCGCACGGTGGTCCCGGTCGGAGTGAGCACACCACGCCGCACCAACACGCGCTGCAGATTGGTCGCGTCGACGGGATACCCCAGCGTCGCACAGTAGATGTAGCGGAGCATCGAGAGCGTGAATTCCTGTGGCGCCAAGGCGAATCCGATGTTGGTATACGACATCTTGGCTATCAGGCGGGTATGCGCGTGTTCGACCATCACCTGATGGTCGAAGGCCATCGCGGGCAGCTTGCTCACCCGGTGCCACTGGGTGTCGGCGGGAAGCTCGGGCGTGGCAGGGAAGGGGACGAGCCCGAGGAAGGTCGAGGCGATGGTGCGCGGACCCGGAACACGCCCCGGTGCAGAAAACACGGCCAGCTGTTCGAGGTGTGCCAACTCACGCACGTCCACCTTTTCGGCGAGCTGCCGGCGGATGGAGGAGGGGAGATCCTCGTCGGCGCGGACCCGGCCGCCCGGCAGTGCCCAGGCGCCGCGGTGCGGTTCGAGCGCGCGCTGCCAGAGCAACACGGCAAGTTCAGGAGTGGGCGTCGATGCATCTGCGCTGGTTGCGGTGTCTTCGAAGTGACGTACTTGGAACACCACGGCTAACACCTCGTGCTCGGTGCTAGTATGGACCATGTTTTCGATCATAAGTCGAAAACCTCGGTCGGCCAAACGCAGCCCGAAGGCTGACCGAGACCCAAGGGCGCGAGGAGGCGGCCATGACGGCAGCTGACGTCGTACTTGACGGCGTGATCGACGGCCCCGGTGGATACACCGGGGTGGAGGGCGATGCCCGTTGGGCCGAGCAAGTGCGTCGGCTGGCCAAGCAGCGCGGTGCCACATTGCTTGCGCACAATTACCAGCTTCCTGCCATCCAGGACGTCGCGGACCATGTCGGCGACTCCCTGGCGCTCTCCCGTATCGCCGCGGAGGCGCCCGAGGACACCATTGTGTTCTGCGGTGTTCACTTCATGGCCGAGACGGCCAAGATTCTCAGTCCGGACAAGACGGTGCTCATCCCGGATCAGCGGGCCGGGTGCTCGCTGGCCGACTCCATCACCGCCGAGGAGTTGCGCGACTGGAAGGCCGAGTTTCCCGACGCCGTGGTGGTCTCGTACGTCAACACCACCGCGGCCGTGAAGGCGCTCACCGACATCTGCTGCACGTCCTCGAACGCTGTCGACGTCGTCGCGTCGATCGACCCGGACCGCGAGGTGTTGTTTTGTCCTGACCAGTTCCTCGGCGCACACGTCAAGCGGGTGACAGGCCGTCAGAACATGCAGATCTGGGCGGGCGAGTGCCATGTGCACGCCGGAATCAATGGCGACGAACTTGCCGGACAGGCGCGTTCACATCCGGATGCCGAGCTGTTCGTGCATCCCGAATGCGGATGCGCGACATCGGCTCTCTATCTGGCGGGAGAAGGTGCCGTCCCCGACGACCGGGTGAAGATCCTGTCCACGGGCGGCATGCTCGACGCGGCCCGTGAGACTCGGGCGCGAGAGGTATTGGTGGCCACCGAAGTCGGCATGTTGCACCAGCTGCGCAAGGCCGCTCCCGACGTGAACTTCCTGGCGGTCAACGACCGAGCCTCGTGCACGTACATGAAGATGATCACCCCCGCGGCCATGCTGCGCTGCCTCGTCGAGGGCCGCGATGAGGTACATGTGGACTTGGACACCGCGCGGCTGGCCCGGCGCAGTGTGCAGCGGATGATTGAGATCGGACAGCCCGGCGGCGGAGAATGACACTACCGGCGGGGACCACCTGGTCGGCCGAGGCCGATGTGGTTGTCGTCGGCGCGGGTGTAGCCGGATTGGCGGCGGCGCTCGCAGCACACCGCCTCGGCCGAAAGGTCGTGGTGCTCAGCAAGGTCGGAGCCACGGCGACGCATTTCGCCCAGGGCGGTATCGCCGTGGTGCTTCCCGATACGGACGATTCGGTCCAGGCGCACGTCCAGGACACACTGACCGCCGGGGCCGGTCTGTGTGACGTCGACGCGGTGCGCTCCATCGTGTCGGACGGCTACCGCGCAGTGCGTGATCTGGTGGAAGACGGTGCCCGATTCGACGAAACACGTTCCGGGCAATGGGCATTGACGCGTGAAGGCGGACACAGCACCCGTCGGATCATTCACGCCGGCGGCGATGCCACCGGCGCGGAGGTGCAGCGAGCACTCGATCACGCCGCGGCGACGCTAGACATCCGGCGCAGTCACGTGGTGCACGACGTTCTCACGGGGCCCGACGGTGTGGGCGGTGTGCTCGTCAAGAACGGCGACGGTCTGGGCGCGATCCGCACCGGGGCCGTGATTCTCGCCACCGGCGGTCTCGGACATCTGTATTCGGCGACCACCAATCCAGCGGGCTCCACCGGCGACGGGATCGCACTGGCCCTGCGTACGGGTGCTCCGGTGGCCGATATCGAGTTCATCCAGTTTCACCCGACCATGCTGCATAGTCCCGGGGCCACCGGCTGCCGTCCTCTCATCAGTGAGGCAGTCCGCGGCGAAGGTGCCGTTCTTGTTGATAAACAGGGAGATTCGGTGACCGCCGGGGTACATCCGATGGGCGATCTGGCACCACGCGATGTGGTGGCCGGGGCCATCGCCCGGCGGCTGCGCGAGACCGGAGATCCATGCGTCTACCTCGACGCACGCGCGATCGGCAACTTCGCGGGCCGATTCCCGACCATCACCGCTGCATGCGTCGCGGCGGGCATCGATCCCGCGGTCCAGCTCATCCCCGTGGTTCCAGGGGCGCATTACAGCTGCGGCGGCGTTGTCACCGATCCCTACGGCCAGACGGAGATTGCCGGATTATTCGCCGCCGGAGAGGTCGCTCGTACCGGCATGCATGGGGCAAACAGGCTGGCCTCCAACAGCTTGTTGGAAGGACTCGTGGTGGGCAGGCGTGCGGGCGAGGCCGCCGCCCGGGTAGTTGGCCGGTCGGCCATTGCCGCAGATCGTGATCGTGCGCAGACACACCTCGAACGTCGACGACTTCAGGCAGCGATGACTCGCTGGGCGTCAGTGCTGCGTGATGCGGACGGGCTCAAGCTACTGGACGAGCAGTTGCGCTCATGCGTCCCAACATCGTCCGATTCCAGCGGTATGAATCCACGTGATGTGGAGGACGCCGCGCTCACCCTGACCGCCGCCGCTGTGGTCAGTGCGGCCGCTGCCCGCGCCGAATCCCGAGGCTGCCATGCCCGCTCGGATTGGCCGGACACCGATCCCGAGTTTGCCGTGAGTCTTCCGGTGCGCCGCGACGCAGACGGATGCGAAGTTGCGCTACCGTCGGGGGTGCCATGTTGACCGAAACATTGACGGAAACCGAACTCGCCGAGGCGCGTTCGGCAGTTAAGCGTGCTCTTGAAGAAGACCTCCGCTATGGCCCCGACATCACGAGCCAGGCAACTGTGCCCGCCAACGCGGAGTGCAGCGCCTCGATGGTGACACGTTCGGGGGGAGTCGTTGCCGGCATTGACATTGCCCTCATCGTTCTCGACGAGGTTGTCGGCGCAGGGAATTATCGCGTCGAGAATCGCCTCACCGACGGCACGCGCGTGGGTACCGGAACGCCGCTGCTCACCGTCACCGCCCCCACTCGCGATCTGCTTACTGCCGAGCGCACCATGCTGAATCTGGTGTGTCACCTCTCCGGAATCGCGACCACCACCGCTGCCTGGGTGGATGCTGTCGACGGAACCGGCGCGCAGATCCGCGATACCCGCAAAACCCTTCCGGGACTGCGACTCCTGCAGAAGTATGCGGTGCGTGCCGGCGGTGGTGTGAACCACCGCCTCGGCCTCGGCGACGCCGCACTCATCAAGGACAATCACGTGGTGGCCGCCGGTTCGGTGGTGGCCGCGTTGCGGGCGGTCCGCGCGGCCGCTCCGAACATCGAGTGTGAGGTCGAAGTCGACTCTCTCGAACAGCTCGACGAGGTCATCGCCGAGGGGGCAGAACTCGTCCTTCTCGACAACTTTCCTGTCTGGCAGACCCAGGTGGCCGCGCAGCGTCGTGATGCACGCGCTCCGCAACTCAAGCTGGAGTCCTCCGGGGGGCTTTCGCTGGAAACGGCGGCCGCGTACGCCAAGACGGGTGTCGACTATCTTGCGGTGGGTGCGTTGACGCACTCGGCCCGAGTGCTCGACATCGGTTTGGATATGTAGCGTCAATCCCGAAGTGCGGCCCGTGCGAACTCGGTCGTGTAGGTGGCGGTGATGTCGATACGCTGCTTCACGGGCGCCACATTCTTGGAATACATCCCGAGGATGCGTAAGGCATTCTGTGCGCCTTCGGTTTTCATCAACCCGTCACCGTTGAACATTCCGATGGAATCGGCGATCGACTGCAGGTACAGGTCCTTGTTTCCGCCCGCATATTGAGGTGGCATCTTGTCCGCGATCTGTGCGGGGGAGTGCTCTTTGATCCACCGCAGCGTCTGGACGAATGCCGTGACGAGCTTCTGCACGATCTCGGGATGCGCCTTCACCGTGTCGCACCGCATGTAGAGCGCGGTCGACGGATACAGACCGCCGAGAGCCTGGCGTGTTCCCGCCTCGGTGCGCATGTCGACGAGGACCTTGGCCTGGCCCGCGTTCACCATCTGCGCCACCGTCGGATCCGTGGTCATACCGGCGTCGATGCCGTCATGGTTCATTCCGGCGATGAATGTCTGTCCCGCACCGACCTTGACCCGGTTGTAGTCGGCGGTGTTCAGTCCGGCCTGCCCTGCCAGGGCCTGCGTCAGGAAGTCTGTGGATGACCCCAGCGAAGTGACACCGAGGTTCTTGCCACGGAAGTCGGCAGGAGACGAGACGGTCGCGGTGTCCCTGGCGGATACCAGCTCCACCTCACCCGGAACGTCTGCCATCTGAACCACCGAGGTAATGCATTGCTCCTTGGCCTGCAGGTCGATGGTGTGGTCATAGAAGCCGACAACCGCCTGCACATCGCCGGTGAGCAACGCGGTCTCCGCGGTGGCGCCCGACTGCTCACTGAGCAGTGTCACGTCGATGTCGTTGTTCCTGAAGTGGCCGAGCTGCTGGGTGAGCATCGCCGGTAGATAGATGATCTTCTCCAGGCCGCCCACCATGATGGTGACCTGCGGTCTGCCATTGGCCATCGGGATGTGCCGGGAGTCCCGGCATCCAGCGGTCAACAGCACAGCGGTGATGAGAACGAAGGTGAGTACGTGTCTTCTCATCACTACACTCCGTGACCCGAACTGGATTGTGTGGGACGCCATTTCAGCAGCCGGGATTCGGCGATACCGATGAGCCATTCGGCGAGCAGGGCGACTACCGTGATGATGATCATGCCGGCGTAGATGCCCGCAGAGTCGAATGTGCCCTGGGCGTTGCTGATCAAAAGGCCCAATCCCTTGCTAGCGCCCGCATATTCACCGACGACGGCGCCGATCAGGGCGAATCCGAACGCGGTATGCAGGCTCGACAGAATCCAGCTTGTCGCGCTGGGTAGCACGATCGAGGTGAGGATGCGGGTAGGGCTGGCACCGAGAATCCGGGCATTGTTGATCACGTTTCCATCTACCTCACGGGCACCGGTGAACGCGTTGAAGAACACCGCGAAGAAGACCAGAACCACCACGGTGGCCACCTTGGAACTCAGCCCCAGACCAAACCAGATGATGAACAGTGATGCCAATACGATGCGCGGAACAGCGTTGAGCGCCTTGATGAACGGTGCCAACACCTCCGACCAATAGCGGCTGCGGCCCAGCAGCACACCCAATGTCACTCCCGCGACGGTACCGATCAGGAACCCCAGAACGGCCTCTTGCACAGTGGTGAAGATCTGCAGCCATATCGAGCCGAACTGGGTGCCGACGGTGAACCACTCAATCAATCGGCCCCAGATCAGTGAGGGCTTCGAGTAGAAGAAGGGATCCAGCCATAGCGTGGCGGCCAACTCCCACGAGGCCAGCCACACCACCACCAGCAGGGTCCGCAACCCCCAGACGCGAATCTGGCTGCGACGCTTGTTGCGACGGGCGCGCTCGAGGATGTCCTCGTCGCTTTCGGACACCGGACGAATGAGCAGACTATGCGACACGAGACTCTCCCTTCGCGCGAGCGGCCTCGACCTGATCGCGCAGTGTTTCCCAGATTTCGCGGTAGATCGTCCGGAATTCGTCGGTGAGTCTCACCTCTTCGACATCGCGGGGACGCGGGAGGGTGACAGGAAAGTCACCACAGACGGTGGCAGGGCTTGCGGTCATCACCACCACTCGGTCGGCCAGCACGATCGCCTCCTCGAGGTCGTGGGTGACGAAGATGACCGCCGCTCCGGTGCCTGACCACACCCGCAGCAGTTCGTCCTGCATGAGCTGGCGGGTCTGTACATCGAGGGCGCTGAATGGCTCATCCATGAGCAGAATCTCGGGTTCGTTGACCAGGGTCTGGGCCAGCGCTACACGCTTGCGCATCCCGCCCGAGAGCTGATGCGGGTAGTACTTCTCGAACCCGGCCAGGCCCACGGTCCGGACCCAGGTCGCTGCCCTCTCACGGGCCGCGTCCTTGCTCGCGCCGCGATAGATCGGACCCAGGGCGACGTTGTCGATCACGTTCTTCCACGGCAGGACCGCATCCTGCTGGAACATATAGCCCACCCCTGCGGGGATATCGGATACGTCCTCGCCGCGCACCAGAACACGGCCGGCCGATGGCGGTTCAAGTCCGGACACGAGGGACAAGGTGGTTGACTTACCGCATCCGGTGGGGCCGACGACGGCGACGAATTCCCCGGCGCCGATGTCGATGTTCAGATCTCGGACCGCGGTGTGGATACCGTCGCCTCGATTGGAGGGGAACCGTTTGGTTGCGCCCTGAAGTTCGATGAGTGGAAGCGTCATTGCCTTCTCCTTCGCTAGCCGACGGAGACTGAACATAAGTGGTGGGCGTCACAGATTTCTGCTTGTGCGCACTACCCGCGCAAATCGTGGATTTCGTCAGTTTTGCGCATTCTGCGCACGGCCTGCCTAGGCTCGGGCACATGGGTTCCGGGAAGCGCATCGTGCTGCGATTGCGCACGCAGGTGCTTCTTCTGCAGGTCGCCGTGATTTTTCTGGCATTGGGTTTGGCGTTCGCGGTGCTCGCCGCGGTGGGCGATCGGCGGCTTTCCTCCGAGTACGGCCAGCGGGCGCTGGCGATCGCGGGAACGGTGGCGGCCATGCCGGAGGTACGGGCACGGGTTACCGAGTATGCGCAGGGCACGCTCATTCCGGGACAGGGCCTCACCGATGAGCTCTCCGATGGGCCGCTGCAACACATCGCTGCTGCGGTGCTGGAGCGCAGCGACGCGCTGTTCGTGGTGATCACCGATGAGCATGGGCTCCGGCTGGCGCACCCCACGCAGGAGCGACTGGGCCACCCCGTCAGCACCGATCCGTCGGGCGCTCTTTCCGGACGAGATGTGGTCGTCGAGGAGACGGGGACGCTGGGAGGCTCCGTACGGGCCAAAGTGCCGGTCCGGCAGCCTGGTTCGTCAACCGTGGTGGGGGAGGTCAGTGTCGGCGTATCGACCACCGCTGTGCGCGACAGATTGTTCTCGGATCTGAGGATCGCGGGATGCGTTGTCGGTGTGGCATTTCTGTTCGGAATCGGCGGCTCGGTGTTGTTGGCTCGCCGGTGGCGAAGCCTCACTCTGGGCCTGGAGCCCGCCGAGTTGGCCGAGTTGGTCAGAGAACAAGCGGCGGTTCTCCACGGCATCGGCGAAGGGGTCCTCGCCGTGGATGTCGAGGGGCGCACGACAGTCGTCAACGATGAGGCGAAACGTCTGCTGGGGCTGGATGAGGTGACCGGGCAGCCGGATAGCGATATCGGCTTGACGCCAAGGATTCTCGGGGTGCTTCGGGAGAAGTCGGCGGCGCCGGTTCTGGCAACGGTAGGTGACCGGGTTGTGGTGGTGACCGCACGGCAAGTGACCCGGGCTGGGCGTGAGCTTGGTGCGGTGCTCACCGTGCGCGATCGAACGGACGTCGAATCCCTGACTCGGCAGTTGGATGCGGTCCAGTCGATGAGCGCCGTACTGCGGGCGCAGCGGCATGAGTTCGCTAACCGCTTGCACCTGCTGAGCGGGCTGGTGCATGGAAATCGGACGCAGGAGGCTGCCCGGCTCCTGGACGAGTTGCTCGGTACCGGGCCGCTGGGTGCGGCACTTCCGGATATCGAGACGTTGGGCGATCCCTATCTTCAGGCCTTTGTGGCGGCGAAGACCGCGAACGCGCGCGAGGCAGGCGTCACTCTGACACTGGGCGACAACACCTGGGTATCTGGCACTCTCGTGCATCCCGTTGATGTCACGACTGTGCTGGGCAATTTGATCGACAATGCGATCGATGCGGCACGTACCGGGGCTGACCCGCACCGTCGGGTCGAGGTCGGTGTGGTTCAGGATGGTTCTACGCTGCATATCAGTGTCGCCGACAGCGGTGACGGCGTTGCCGAATGCGTGGCGGATGATCTTTTCGCAGAAGGGATCTCGACCAAGGAGCATGCCGCAGTGCCGGGTGGCCGCGGAGTGGGCCTGGCATTGTCGCGCCAGATCGCCCGGGGGCTGGGCGGCGATGTATGGCTGGCGACGGCAGCGGGGACAGGCCCCGGGCTTGCGGGTGCGGAATTCAGTGCGCGGATGCCATCGGTGATGACCGAGACCGACGGGAAGGACCCGGGATGAACGAAACCACGATCAAGGTGCTGATCGTCGACGATGACTTCCGGGTGGCCAACTTGCATGCCGGGATTGTCGATGCGGTACCGGGATTCACGGTTGTGGCGACTGCGAACAGCATCGGTGCCGCTCACGAGGTGACGAGGTCGACCGACGTCGATCTCGCACTGGTCGACGTGTACCTTCCCGACGGGTCCGGGATCGACTTCGTGCGCGAGTTGCGCTGCGATGCCATGGTCCTGTCGGCGGCGGTCGACGGCGCCACGATCCGGCATGCATTGATCGCCGGTGCTGCGAGCTATCTGGTGAAGCCATTCGCCAACGCCTCGCTGGTGGCGCGGCTGACTGCGTACGCCCGGTACCGCAAGATCCTGCACAGTGACGAGCTCAGCCCCGCCGAGGTGGACGCCGCTCTGGAGTCCCTGCGGCCCAGTGTCGGCGTGCCGCGCGCCGCGGCCGCGGCGTCGCCGACCAAGCAGATCGTCCTGCATGCGATTCGGGATGCGCGCTCGCCCATGTCGTCGGCGGAAGTAGCTGTGGCGGTGGGTATCTCACGTGCGACCGCGCAGCGCTACCTGGCCTCACTGGTGGGAAGTTCAGAATTGCAGATGCGGTTGCGGTACGGCACCACCGGCCGTCCCGAGCAGGAGTTCCTCATTCCAGGAACGTGACATTGGCACTGACCGGGTCGCGCGGGGCGCGTACAGCATTCACCGGGGCATCGGGATTCGCGTAGCCAATGGACACCGCGCAGACCAGATTCAGACTCTCGGGCAGCTTGAGTACCGGGCGGATCGCTTCGGGAAACATGGCGGGAGCGACCTGCATGCACGAACCGATCCCGCGCGACTGCAGGGCCAGGGCAAGAGTCTGCAGGTACATGCCGACTCCGGCGATATCGGCCGGGCCAAGCCGTGAGTCCACCCCGACAATGGCGGCGGTGGGTGCACCGAAGAACCTGAAGTTCCGCAGCCCGGCCTCCAAACGTGCCTCGGCATCGCCGCGCTGGACACCGAGCGCCCCGTAGACCTGGACTCCGACAGCGAACCGCCGAGCGTTGTATTCGTCGGGAAGCTCCATGCGGCCCAGGCCGTTGCTCCGCACGCAGGCCACCAACGACTCGCTCAGGCGCTCGCGTATCGCGCCTTCGGCGATGACGACGCGCCACGGCTGGATGTTCGAGTTCGATGGCGCGTGCTGTGCCGTCTCCAGGGCAGCCAACAGAACATCCCGGGGGACAGGTGTCGACAAGAAATCACGGATCGAGGACCGGTCACGGACCAGCTGTTCGAAATCAGACACGCCTCAGTATGGGCACGACTCGCCCAGAAATTCAACAGCTGATGAATATCTACTGGGCGATATCGGCGACGAACACTCCCGCGCGCTTGTTCACCTGGCGGGTCGCCCGGGTCAGTCCCGGATCCCCTTGGCCTTGCTCCACGATGCGCGGGTTGATCACATGAATCTGCTTACCGCGGAAGAGCGTGATGTCGGCACCGCCGGCGGCGATCACGTTCTTCGTCCAGTTGGTCTTGCCGTGAATCAGTCCGATGGAGAGGACATTGCCTTTGCGGAATGCATTCACAGTGGTTTCGTACTTGGCGCCCGAGGTGCGGCCGAAGTGCGTAACGGTGGCGAATGAAGGCAGAAAGCGTGCGATAGGGGCCATGATCGGGTTAATGAACTTGATCTGAGCTCGCTCAAGCCAGTCAGGCAGAAGCATGGGCACGCCGGGCTGATGGTTTGCTGACATCGATGATCCGATCGTTGTGGGTCGGTGCGGCTTTTCGTGGACGAGTCTAGTTAGACGTGCGTCACACACAACCGGTGACTGCGTGGTAAATGGTGTTGAGCAGCTCTGGGAGAATGGCGGATGTGATCGACGGACCCACCCCAGCAGATGCTCTTGGTGCAGGCGGCACGACGCTGCTTCGCCGTATCGACATGCGTGGTGCAAGCCTGTCCCCGTCCCATCTGCGCTCTGCCCTCCCGCGGGGCGGGACCGACGTCGACGCCGTGCTCCCGACGGTGCGGCCGGTCGTCGAAGCGGTCCGAGACCGCGGCGCCGAGGCGGCACTTCAGTACTGCGCCGAGTTCGATGGTGTCCGCCCCGAGACCGTTCGCGTGCCGGCGGCCGAGCGGGAGCGCGCCCTCGCTGAACTGGACCCCGCGGTGCGCGACGCACTCGAGGTGGCCATCCTGCGCGCGCGGGCGGTGCACGCCGATCAGCGCCGCCAGGACACGGTGACCACCGTCGCCGATGGTGCCACCGTGACCGAGCGATGGGTGCCCGTGGAACGCGTCGGCTTGTACGTTCCCGGCGGTAACGCCGTGTACCCGTCGAGCGTCGTGATGAATGTCGTGCCGGCGCAGACGGCCGGAGTCGGTTCCCTCGTCATCGCTTCACCGCCGCAGGCGCAGTTCGGCGGGCTGCCCCACCCGACGATTCTCGCGGCGGCGCAGTTGCTTGGAGTTGAGGAGATCTGGGCGGTCGGCGGTGCGCAGGGAATCGCGCTACTGGCCCATGGCGGCGTCGACACCGATGGCGGCGAACTTGCTCCGGTCGACATGATTACCGGGCCCGGCAATATCTACGTGACCGCGGCCAAGCGGTTGTGCAGGTCGCTGGTGGGCATCGATGCCGAGGCAGGCCCCACCGAGATTGCCATCCTCGCCGACGAGACGGCAGATCCGGTGCATGTGGCCGCCGACCTGATCAGCCAAGCTGAACACGACGTGTTAGCGGCAAGCGTGCTCGTCACCACGAGTGAAAAACTGGCCGATGCGGTGGTGAAAGAGACCGCCGCACAGCTGGAGACGACCGTGCATGCCGAACGTGTCACCGCGGCGTTGACCGGCCCCCAGTCGGGAATCGTGCTCGTCGACGATCTCAGCGCTGGAATCAAGGTCGTGAATGCCTATGCGGCCGAGCACCTGGAAATTCAAACTGCCGATCCCGTGCCCGTGGCCGCCCGTGTGCGCAGTGCCGGTGCGATCTTCCTGGGCCCGTGGTCGCCGGTAAGCCTCGGTGACTACTGCGCCGGATCCAATCACGTACTGCCCACCGCCGGGTGTGCACGGCACTCCAGTGGGCTGTCCGTGCAGACCTTCCTGCGCGGCATTCACATCGTGGATTACACCGAGGCCGCCCTCAAAGAGGTTTCCGGGCACGTGATTACGCTTGCCAACGCTGAGAATCTGCCTGCGCACGGTGAGGCAGTTCGGCGCAGGTTCGAGCGATCATGAGCGATCTGATCGGAGGCGCGGCCCGGCTGGAAGACTTGCCGCTGCGGGATAGCCTGCGTGGCAAGAATCCCTACGGCGCACCGCAGTTGACCGTGCCGGTGCGGCTGAATACAAACGAGAATCCGCACGAACCATCGGACGGTCTGATCGAGGACGTCGCCGCGTCGGTTCGCGAGGTGGCCGCGGAATTGCACCGATACCCAGACCGGGACGCGGTGGCCCTGCGCACGGATCTGGCGGCATACCTGACGGGGCAGACCGGGGTGCCCGTCGCTGCCGAGAATGTTTGGGCGGCAAACGGTTCCAACGAGATACTGCAGCAACTGCTGCAGGCCTTCGGCGGGCCCGGGCGCAGCGCGCTGGGCTTCACGCCGTCGTACTCGATGCACCCGATCATCTCCGATGGAACCCAGACGGAATGGATGCAGGCTCAGCGCCTGGAAGACTTCTCGCTCGATGCCGGTGCGGCGGTCGACGCGATTCGAGCGCGTCAGCCCGATGTCATCTTCGTGACGAGTCCCAACAACCCAACAGGACAGTCGGTTCCGCTGCAGGACTTGCGGCAGATCCTCGACGAGGCACCGGGCATCGTGATCCTGGACGAGGCATACGGCGAGTTCTCTTCAGCGCCAAGCGGAATCACGTTGATCGACGAGTATCCGGCGAAGCTGATCGTGAGCCGCACCATGAGTAAGGCCTTCGCCTTCGCCGGTGGGCGGCTGGGGTACCTCGCTGCGGCACCGGCGGTCATCGATGCGCTGCTGCTGGTGCGACTGCCGTACCACCTCTCCGTGCTCACCCAGGCCGCCGCGCGTGCCGCGGTGAAACATGGCTCCGAGACCCTCGGCAGCGTTGCGACGTTGGTCGCCGAACGTATCCGGGTATCGGAAGCGTTATCGGCCAGCGGATTCAAGGTCATTCCCAGTGACGCGAACTTCGTGCTGTTCGGCCGATTCACCGATTCGGCCGCGAGCTGGCAGCGTTATCTCGACGCGGGTGTTCTCATCCGCGATGTCGGCATTCCGGGATTTCTGCGCGTCACCATCGGGTTGGCGAGCGAGAATGACGTGTTCTTGAAGGTCAGCGACAATCTGGCCGCGACGGACCTAGAGAAAGGTGCGCCCTCATGACGGCATCGGCGTGGAATCGGGTGGCACGCGTGGCGCGCGCCACCCGCGAGTCGGACATTGTGGTGGAACTGAACCTGGACGGCACCGGCCAGGTGCACATCGACACCGGCGTGCCGTTCTTCGACCACATGCTCACGGCCCTCGGCACCCACGCCAGTTTCGATCTGACGATCACGGCCAAGGGCGACACCGAGATCGAGGCGCACCACACTGTGGAGGACACCGCCATCACTCTTGGCCAGGCGCTCGCCGAGGCGCTCGGTGACAAGAAGGGAATTCGCCGGTTCGGTGATGCCTTCATCCCGATGGACGAAACCCTGGCCCACGCCGCGGTGGACGTTTCCGGCCGACCGTACTGTGTGCACACCGGCGAACCGGATCATCTGCTGCACACCACAATCGCAGGTTCTTCGGTTCCCTATCACACCGTCATCAATGCGCACGTGTTCGAGTCGTTGGCGCTCAACGCCCGGATCGCGCTGCATGTGCGCACGCTGTACGGCCGCGACCCGCATCACATCACCGAGGCGCAGTACAAGGCTGTCGCCCGAGCGCTGCGCCAAGCGGTGGAACCCGATCCCCGGGTTACCGGAGTGCCGTCGACCAAGGGCAGCCTGTGACCGGTGCTGGACCTAAAGTCGTTGTCCTCGACTACGGTTCGGGCAATCTGAGATCGGCACAGCGCGCGCTGGAACGGGTCGGTGCCGATGTCACGGTGACCGCCGATGCCAACGCGGCGCTGAACGCCGACGGTCTTGTCGTGCCCGGGGTGGGCGCCTTCGCGGCCTGCATGGAGGGACTGCGCGGTATCGACGGTGAGCGGATCATCGACGTGCGACTGTCCGGGGGCCGCCCTGTGTTGGGCATCTGCGTCGGCATGCAGATCCTGTTCAGCCACGGCATCGAATTCGGTGTCGACGCCGAGGGCTGCGGTCAGTGGCCCGGCGTGGTCAGCCGCCTGGATGCACCAGTGATCCCGCATATGGGCTGGAACACCGTCGATGCGCCGGCCGAATCGGATCTGTTCGCAGGTCTGGACGCCGACACGCGTTTTTACTTCGTGCACTCGTACGCCGTACAGAAATGGGAGCTGGAAACGCCCGTCGACTCACCGATCGCGAAGCCGCTGGTGACCTGGGCGACCCATCACGTGCCATTTGTCGCGGCAGTGGAGAATGGGGCACTTGCTGCCACTCAGTTCCATCCGGAGAAGAGTGGCGATGCGGGGGCCGTGTTGTTGAGCAATTGGGTGAAGGGAATCTCTTGAGTCTCGTTCTATTACCGGCGGTCGACGTCGCCGATGGTCAGGCAGTGCGCCTCGTGCAGGGCAAGGCGGGCAGCGAAACCACCTACGGTTCACCCCGCGATGCGGCTTTGGCGTGGCAGAACGACGGTGCCGAGTGGGTGCATCTGGTGGACCTGGATGCGGCCTTCGGTCGTGGTTCCAACCGCGAGCTGCTGGCACAGGTGGTAGGCGAGCTCGATGTGAAAGTAGAGCTCTCGGGTGGCATCCGCGATGACGAGTCTTTGACGGCAGCCCTGGCGACCGGCTGCGCCCGAGTCAATCTCGGTACCGCCGCACTGGAGGATCCGCAATGGTGTGCCTCCGCGATCGCGCGCCACGGCGAGCGCGTGGCCGTAGGGCTTGACGTGCAGATCGTGGACGGTGAGCACCGGCTACGGGGCCGCGGCTGGGTCAGCGACGGCGGCGATCTCTGGGAGGTACTGGAACGTCTGCGCGGTCAGGGGTGTTCGCGCTACGTCGTCACCGATGTGACGAAGGATGGCACTCTGACCGGTCCGAACCTCGAGCTGCTTGCGCAGGTCGCAGGTGTGGCGAACGCACCTGTGATCGCCTCGGGCGGGGTGTCGAGCCTGGATGACCTGCGGGCCATCGCGGAGCTGACCGGGGCGGGTATCGAGGGCGCGATCGTCGGAAAGGCCCTCTACGCGGGCCGTTTCACCCTGCCGGATGCACTGGCTGCCGTCTCCTGACATGCCTGATCTGAATGCGCTAGTAGCCGAGGCGTCCTTGATTCTGGACGTGGCGGCGCAGCGCTTCGTGGCCGGGCACGGTGCCGATGGTGTCGTGTTCAAGGGTGGTAAGGACTTCGCCACCGAAGAGGACCTGGCCATCGAGCGGATGGTGGTGGAGGCGCTTACCGACCGCACCGGAATCGGTGTGCACGGCGAGGAATTCGGTGGTCCGGCAGTGGATTCTGGTCTGGTTTGGGTGGTGGATCCCATTGACGGAACCGTCAACTACGCGGCGGGTTCTCCGATGGCTGCGATTCTGCTGGGACTGCTCTCCGATGGGGTGCCGGTCGCCGGATTGACCTGGCTGCCGTTCATGGGGGACAGGTACACCGGTGTCGCAGGTGGTCCATTGGTGCGCAACGGTGTTGCGATGCCGCCGTTGCCACGTGCCGATCTCGCGGATGTTGCGGTGGGCCTGGGCACGTTCAACATCGACTGGAAGGGGCGGGTGCCGGGTCGCTACCGCCTGGCGGTGGTGGAGAAGCTGAGCCGCATCACCTCGCGCCTGCGGATGCACGGCAGCACCGGTATCGATCTGGCGTTCACGGCAGGCGGGATACTCGGCGGCGCAGTGAGTTTCGGCGCGCACGTGTGGGATCACGCCGCAGGTATCGCACTGGTTGAGGCCGCGGGCGGTCACGCGACGGATCTGCGCGGCAATCTTTGGACCCCCGAATCGCCATCGGTATTGGTGGCCGCGCCCGGTGTGCACGAACAGATCCTGGAAGTGCTGGCTGAGGTCGGGGATCCGGAGGACTACCGATGAGTGTTGCTACCCGTGTCATCGCCTGCCTTGACGTCGACGATGGTCGCGTGGTCAAGGGTGTTAACTTCGAAAACCTTCGTGACGCAGGCGATCCGGTCGAGCTCGCGGCCGCATACGACGCCGAGGGCGTCGATGAACTGACCTTTCTCGATGTCACGGCCTCGTCGGCGGGTCGGGCAACCATGTTGGATGTGGTGCGACGCACGGCCGAGCAGGTGTTCATTCCGTTGACGGTGGGCGGCGGTGTGCGATCGGTGGAAGACGTCAATGTGCTGTTGCGAGCGGGCGCGGACAAGGTCGGCGTCAATACTGCGGCGATCGCGCGTCCGGAGTTGTTGGCCGAGCTGGCACAGCGGTTCGGCTCACAGTGCATCGTGCTGAGCGTGGATGCGCGCCGGGTCCGTGAGGGTGACGCGCCGACACCGTCCGGGTGGGAGGTCACGACCCATGGTGGCCGCAAGGGCACCGGGATCGATGCCATCGAATGGACCAGGCGGGGAGCCGAATTGGGTGTGGGGGAGATCCTGCTCAATTCCATGGATGCGGACGGCACCAAGGCGGGCTTCGATCTTCCGATGATCGCCGCCGCGCGTACAGCGGTTGACGTACCCGTGATCGCCAGTGGCGGAGCCGGTGCGGTTGAGCACTTCTCACCCGCGGTCAAGGCCGGCGCCGACGCGGTGCTGGCCGCCAGTGTCTTCCACTTTCGGGAACTGACCATCGCCGAGGTGAAGGCGGCGATGGCCGTGGAAGGGATCACGGTGCGATGAGCGAGCTGGATCCAGGGATTGCCGGTCGCCTCAAGCGCGACGCGGCCGGCCTGATCACCGCGGTGGTGCAAGAGCGCGGCACCGGCACGGTGCTGATGGTGGCGTGGATGAACGACGAGGCGTTGGCGCAGACCCTGGCGACCCGACGCGGGACATACTTCTCGCGATCCCGGCAGCGTCTATGGGTCAAGGGCGAGACATCCGGCCACACTCAGTACGTGCACGCGGTGCGGCTCGACTGCGACGGTGACACGCTAGTGCTGGAAGTCGACCAGACCGGGCCGGCGTGCCACACCGGCGCGCACAGTTGCTTTGACGCCGACGTGTTACTTGCGGGCGCGGAGGAACTCTAGAGCCTTGTCGGCGTGCGCGTTCATGTTGAGCTCGCTCGCGAAGACTTCGAGAATCGTCTTGTCGGTGCCGATGATGAACGTGGTCCGCTTGACCGGAGCCAGCTTGCCCAACAGACCGCGCTTGACCCCGAACGCTGACGAGACCTTGCCGCCGGTGTCCGAGAGCAACGGGTAGTCGAACTTGCGCTTATCGGCGAAGTCGGCCTGCTTGTCTACCGAGTCGACGCTGATGCCGACGCGCGAGGCGCCGACTTCCTTGAATTCGCTTGCCAGATCGCGGAAGTGGCACGCCTCGGCGGTGCAGCCGGGGGTATTGGCAGCGGGATAGAAGAACAGCACGACGGGCCCGTCGGCCAGGAGCGCCGAGAGGCTGCGGGTTGTGCCGGTCTGGTCCGGAAGTTCGAAGTCGGCGACGCGATCACCAGGTTTCATGACTCGAACGCTACGCCAGCGCGTTGGACAGTCGGTTTCCCAGGGCGGAGATGGTCAAGGCGTCACCGCGGATGCCCGGTGCCCACGGCAGACCGAGCCGGTCTTTGGACTTGTCGACATACCGTGGAATCACGTGCAGATGGAAGTGGAACTCCGTCTGCCATGCGTGGGCGCCGCAGCAATTCAGCAGATTCACCCCGTCGGCGCCGAGCTCGGAAACGACCGCTTTCGCTATCCGCTGGGCCGCCACCGCGACGGCACTCAGATCCTCGGCCGGGATCTCGAGGAGGTCCTTGCTGTGCCGCTTCGGAACGACCAGCAGATGGCCGTCCGAACCCGGATTGATATCCATGAAGGCGTATGTGTCGGCATCCTCTGCCACGCGCACACCAGGAACTACACCGGAGACGATTCCGCAGAACAAGCATTCATCGGCCACCGCCTCAGGCTAAAGGCGTTGACGTATCGAATGTATGTTCGATACCGTCGAACGGTTTGGATGCCTTCGACGTGATGAGGTGCGGCATGCCATCGAAGAATGTGACGGTGTTCCTGCCCGGTGGTGTGGTGTGGGAGATTAGCTGGAACGTGTATCGGCGAGCCAGGTCAATGAGTGGCAACAGTCGTTCCCCTGTACTGGGCAGGTGCTGGACGCGAACGGATGATGCGCGGCCACCAGAACAGCGGACCGAGAAGCCGGGCGATCGCGGGAGTGATGAACGATCGCACGATGAGCGTGTCCAGCAGCAGGCCAAGCCCGATAATGGACCCCAGCTGACCGACCGACAACAGGTCGCTGGAGAGCATGGCCATCATCGTCGTTGCGAACACGATGCCCGCGGTGGTGACCACCTTGCCCGAGTTGGCCACCGCTCTGATCAAACCTGTATTCAGCCCGGCTTTGCTTTCCTCCAGATAGCGGGCGATGAGTAGCAGGTTGTAGTCCGATCCCACGGCCACCAGGATGATGAAGGTGATGGGCAGGTTCAACCAGCTCAGCGGTATGCCCAGGAAGTGCTGCCAGACCAGAACCGAAAGGCCGAAGGCACCCGAGTACGAGAACGCGACCGTGCCGATGATGACCAGTGCCGCCACCACACTGCGGGTGATCAACAGCATCACCAGGAAGATCAGCGCGAATGCCGCGATCGCCGCGATCAGGAGGTCGGTCTTGGTGGCGTCCTGGATATCCCAGTACGTTGCGGCCGCACCCCCCAGATAAACCCGCGAACCGGCCAGCGTCGTTCCCTTCAGCGCTTCCTTGGCTGCCGGCAGGTAGGCCTGAGCGTGGTCGATGCCTTCCTCGCTGAGCGCTTCACCGTCGTGATAGATCATGTAGCGCGCGGACTTCCCGTCCGGTGACACGAAGTACTTCAGATCGATCTGGAAGTACGGATTATCGAAGGCTTCGGGCGGCAGGTAGAAGAACTCGTCGTTCTTGGAACTGTCGAAGGCGTGCCCGAGATCCATCATCTGGCGGCCCAGCTCGTTCAGCTGGGTCAGCATCGGCCGCATGGTGCTCTGCTCGGTCAGCACCACTTTGCGCATGTTGTCCAGTTCTGCGGCACTCTTGCCGATGACCTGGACCAGCTGTGGCGTGACGGCGTCCTGGATCATCGCGGCTTTGAGGCTGTCATCGACCGCGTCGGTCATCGAATCGACCTGGTCGGTCATGTCGAACAGCGATCTCATCGCCCAGCACATCGGGATGTCGGCGCAATGCGGTTCCCAGTAGAAGTAGTTCCGCAGCGGCCTGAACTGGTCGTCGAAGTTGGCCAGGGTGTCCCGCATATTGACGGTGACGTCCTTCAACTCCTGTGCGCCCTTGAGCGAGATATGCGCCGAATCGGCCTGCTGCCCAGTCAGGTCCTGCTGCTGGCGCATCAGGGCGGCCATGCGATCGGTGATGTCGGCCATCTGGGTGAACCGGTCGGTGAGATCGGTAAGGAACGGGATCAGCTCGTTGATCTTGGTTCCCATCGTCCCCATCGTGTAGGTGAAGGACGAATGCTCCAGTGGTGTGCCCAATGGCCTGGTGACACTCTGGATCATCGCGACGCCCGGCGTGTGGAACACCTCGCGCGCCACCTTGTCCAAGGCGATCATGTCCGTCGAATTGCGCATGTCGTGGTCGGATTCGATCATGAGCATGTCGCTGTTGAGCTTGCTCACCGGGAAATGCCGGTCGGCGGCCGCATATCCCTGGTTCGCCGGCACGTCGTCGGCTATGTAGATGCGGTCGTTGTAGTTGGGCCGATACGACGGAAGCGTGATCGAACCGATCATCACCACGACACTGCTCACGACGAGAATACGTCCGGGCCACCGCACGGTGACGGTACCCACCTTGCGCCAAATGCCGGCGCTGGCCTTGACTTTCGGTTCGAATACCCCGAAGCGGCTGCCCAGTGCCAGCACCGCGGGCCCGAAGGTAAGGGATGCCGCGACCGCCACGAGAGTTGCGGCCGCACACGGCAGGCCCATCGTGTTGAAGTAATTGAGGCGGGTGAATTGCAGGCAGAACGTCGCGCCGGCAATCGCCAGGCCCGAGCCCAGGATGACGTGGGAGACGCCTCTGACCGCGGAGTAGTACGCGGTCTCCCGATCCTCGCCGGCGTGACGCGCCTCCTGGTATCTACCGATCAGGAAGATTGCATAGTCGGTTCCGGCACCCAGAATCAACGAGACCAGGATGTTCGACGCGAACACAGAGATGCCGATCAGCTTGTGATAGGCGAGGAAAGCGACAACGCCTCGCCCGCACGACAGTTCCACCATCACGATCAGTAGCGTCAGCAAAGCCGTTGCGACAGAACGATAGACGATGAGCAACATCACCGTGATGATGACGATGGTCACGTACATCAGGCGGATCATGCTTTGGTTGCCCACCTGGAGCATGTCCGTGGACAACGGGGCCGAACCGGACACATAGACCTTTACCCCATCGGGGGGCTGGACTTCGGCGACCAACTCGCGGACCGCACGGATCGATTCGTCTGAGACTGTCGAACCTTGATCACCTGCGACGCGCACGAGCGTGTACGCAGCCTGGCCGTCGGAACTCTGCACACCCGCGGCAGTGGTGCCCTGACCCCACAGATTCATGACGTACTGGACGTGCTTTTTGTCGTTTTCCAGCTTGCTTGCCAGCACGTCGTAGAACTTGTGGTCGTCGTCATTCAGCTTGTGATCACCCTCCAGGATGACCATCGCCAGGCTGTTGCTGTCGGATTCCTTGAACGATTCCCCGATGTGAATCAAGGCCCTGGAGGACGGCGCATCGAGCGGCACCAACGGACCCTGATTTGCGTCGGTTACCGGTTCGAGTTGCGGCACCACCGTATTGATCACAATGGTGAACGCCAACCACGCGAGCACGACCAGTATCGAGTACTTGCGAATTGCCTTGGCGAAGCGCGGTTTCTGGGCGGAGTGTGCGCTCATGCGGAAAGCACCTGGCACCAGACACCAGCGTGCTCACCGGTCGCGGTGTGTTCCGAGCGCACCAATCCGTCAACGGTGATGCGGCAGCCCACGTTTCGCCCGGCGACCTGCGCTGTGATGTCTCCGGTCGCGGTCGTCAAGACGGTTGTTTCGGTGTGTGTCCAGGGCAGTCCGGTGAGTTCGATATCGACGGGTCTGTTGTCGGTATCCCAATAGCTCACCCGCGCCCAGCCGCCGTAATCGCCGTACACCTCGTAAACGATGTTCTTGGGATTGAACTGGACAACGGCGAAATTGCCCCCGGGGCTGTGCGTTCGGTCCTGCGATCCGAAGACCCCGTGCGCGAACTTGATGGCCAACCCGGCGACAAGAAGTATGACGATCGCTACTGCGGGTAACCAGATCTTGCTGACCACACGACGGCTTCTGGAAATGCTCATGGCTGCACCTTTCGAGGATCAAGACCAGCGGGGACCCGCAACATCCGGGGGCATCGGCCTGCCTCATTGCCTGCCGAGCGGTGTGGAACGTGGTCGTCACGAGTGACGGCCGATGAGCCTCGCGCTCGATTCGTCCCGGCCATGTGACGGATGGTGAGAGTGGGGGAACGCGCTCATGCGTGACAGATACTATACAAGTTATGTATTAGGTGTGGATCTCGCCGATGAGATCCTTGTCTCAGCAGCTGGTGCGAGTCATTGAGGAATAAAATCGCCGCATCACGGGCGCATGTTGCCGAGCTCGCCGATGGTGACGCCCCGATTTCGATAGCCTGGGCCCGATCCGCGTTTATCTGGCACACCTGGACCGAGAGGCATGATGGCTGTCCACGAGAGTTCGATCACCACCCGTGACTGGACGCTGAACAGGCCGGAGCTCGACACATCGCCGATGGAGGTCATCGGCTCGCTGAAGCGCGCGTCGGGATTGCTCGCCCGGTTGCTCGAGCCTCTCTATGCGACCGCGGCCATCGCCGAGCCCGAGCACGACGTTCTGGTGGTGCTCCGGCACCGCAAGGGTCCGGTGATCGCGCGCCATGTCGCAGAAGAGCTCGGTGTATCGCAAGCCTGGGTGAGCAGAATGCTGCGCAAGCTGGAGGAGCGTGGATACGTACGCCGGGAAGCCAACGCCAACGACCGCCGTGCCGCAATCATCAGCATGACTGACAGCGGGCGGTCGGTCGTGGACGAATTGTTCCCCGAGAGGCTGCGTATCGAGGCCGAGGCCCTGGCCGGACTCGGGGACGAGCGCGCCTCGGTCGTCGCGGGCCTGGAGCGACTCGTCGCGACCCTCAAGGCATACGAGGGTTAGGTTCGCACCGCTGACGCTGGTGGCATGGCCGAATCCGTTGGCGGGGGTCTGGGAGAATGACACGTATGCATAGCACCGTCAGTGGCGCCGCGACCACGACCAGGGAAGAGTTCAACGCCCTGGCGGCGGTGCATCGGGTGGTGCCGGTGACCCGAAAAGTGTTGGCAGACAGCGAGACGCCGCTCTCCGCCTACCGCAAGCTGGGCGCCAACCGGCCCGGCACCTTTCTGCTTGAATCGGCGGAGAATGGGCGGTCGTGGTCGCGCTGGTCCTTCATCGGCGCGGGATCGCCCTCTGCCCTGACGGTGCGCGACGGCCATGCCGCCTGGCTCGGAGCTGCCCCGGAGGGGGCGCCCGGCGGGGGCGATCCGCTCGATGCATTGCGGGCCACGATGGACCTGCTGGCAGGCGAGGCGCTGTCGGACCTCCCGCCACTGTCCGGCGGCATGGTCGGTTTCCTGTCCTATGACATCGTCCGGCGGCTGGAGCGCCTTCCAGAGCAGACAGTCGATGATCTGGGGCTGCCGGATCTGCTGCTCCTGCTCGCCACCGATATGGCGGCCGTCGATCACCACGAAGGCACCATCACGCTCATCGCCAACGCGGTGAACTGGGATGACACCCCGGAGCGTGTGGCCGAGGCCTATGACGGCGCGGTCGCGCGACTCGACGTGATGACGGCGGCGCTGGGGCAACCGTTGCCCTCGACTGTTGCCCATTTCGACCGCCCGGCACCGGCGTATCGCAGCCAGCGCACGGTGGAGGAATACAGCGCGATCGTCGACAAACTCGTCGGCGAGATCGAAGCCGGCGAGGCATTTCAGGTGGTGCCGAGCATGCGCTTCGAAATGGAGACCGATGTCGACCCGCTGGAGGTGTACCGCATCCTGCGGGTCACCAACCCGAGCCCGTACATGTATTTACTGCATGCGCCGGATGCCGATGGCGGGACAGCTTTTTCGATCGTGGGATCGAGTCCGGAGGCGCTCGTCACCGTCAAGGACGGAGTGGCCACCACCCACCCGATCGCAGGAACGCGCTGGCGGGGCGCCACCGATGAGGAAGACACCTTGCTCGCCAAGGATCTACTCGCCGACGAGAAGGAGCTCTCCGAACACCTCATGCTGGTTGATTTGGGCCGCAACGATCTCGGACGCGTATGTACGCCCGGCACGGTGCGGGTCAGCGATTACAGCCATATCGAGCGCTACAGCCACGTCATGCACTTGGTCTCGACAGTGTCGGGATCGCTGGCGGACGGTAAGACAGCGCTGGACGCCATCACCGCATGTTTCCCCGCGGGAACGCTGTCGGGGGCGCCGAAGGTACGTGCCATGGAACTCATCGAGGAAGTCGAGCTGACTCGTCGCGGACTGTACGGGGGGGTGCTGGGATACCTGGACTTCGCCGGAAACGCCGATTTCGCCATCGCGATCCGAACCGCGCTGTTCAAAGACGGGCGTGCCTACGTGCAAGCCGGTGGGGGTGTGGTCGCCGACTCCACAGGCGAGTACGAGTACAACGAGGCCAGGAACAAGGCCACCGCTGTGCTCAATGCGATCGCCGCTGCCGAAACCCTCACGGGCGCCGCGGATGTCTAATCCGGCTCCGCCGCAGTCGGGCCGCAAGCGGCTGGTCACCGGCGCCGGATTGCTCCTGATCGCAGCGGGTGGACTGTGGGGAGCCTCAAAGCTCACGTGGGTGCGCCTGCGTTCCTTCGACGGTTTGGGTGAGCCGCGAACGATTCTGGTTTCCGGCGCCGACTGGTCGGCGGCCTTGGTTCCGTTGGCGGTCGCCTTGGTGGCGGCGGCGATCGCGACTCTGGCCATCCGCGGATGGGCCCTGCGGATCCTGGCGGTTCTCGTCGCGGTGATCGGAGCGGGCGCGGCCTATCTGGGGGTCAGCCTATGGGCCGTTCGTGATGTCGGGCCCCGCGCCGCGGACGTCAAGAACGTCCCGGTGTCCACCCTGATCGGCGCCGACCGGCTCTCCGATGGAGCCACCACCGCCGTGGTGGCCGCGGTGGTGGTCGTATTGGCCGCCATTACGCTTCTGCGGGCCGCACGGGGTGTCGTGGACACCAAGTATCAGACTCCGGCCGCGCGACGCTCAGACAGTGCGGATCTGGGAGAAAAGACGCAGAGCGAGCGGGTGATGTGGGACAGCCTGGACGATGGACAGGACCCCACCGTCGGTCCGCCCGAGCGTTCGTCGGGCCCTACCTGACCCGGTTTTCTTGTGTGAGCCTCGAACGGCTACCCTTCTGTGAAGTTCGAGCGTGTAGGCGCGGGGGCGTCGCAAGAAGGGAATCGTCGAGGTCATGAGTTCGGGAACCGTACTCGATTCGATCCTCGATGGCGTGCGCGCTGATGTCGCGGCTCGCGAAGCCGTTGTTGATCTGGCCACCGTGAAGGCGGCCGCCAAAGCAGCACCCAAGCCACTCGATGTCATGGCCGCGCTGCGCGAACCGGGAATCGCCGTGATCGCCGAGGTGAAGCGGGCCAGCCCATCGCGTGGTGCACTGGCCGATATCAGCGATCCCGCAGAGCTTGCCAAGGCTTACGAGGATGGGGGAGCACGGATTATCAGCGTGCTCACCGAGGGCCGGCGATTCCACGGAAGTCTCGACGATCTGGACTCAGTGCGCGCCGCCGTATCAGTTCCCGTGTTGCGCAAAGACTTTGTCATCAGTCCGTACCAGATCCACGAGGCGCGGGCACATGGCGCCGACCTGATCCTGCTGATCGTTGCGGCGCTGGAACAGACCGCACTCGTCTCGCTGCTCGACCGCACCGAGTCGCTCGGGATGACCGCGCTGGTGGAAGTACACACCGAGGAAGAAGCCGATCGTGCGCTGTCCGCCGGCGCATCCGTTATCGGTGTCAATGCCCGCGACCTGAAAACTCTTGAAATCGACCGCGATTGCTTCTCGCGTATTGCGCCGGGGCTGCCCAGCGGCATCATCCGCATCGCCGAGTCCGGCATTCGCGGGACGGCCGACCTGCTGGCGTATGCCGGTGCAGGTGCCGACGCCGTACTGGTCGGTGAGGGATTGGTTACCAGTGGCGATCCGCGCGGAGCCGTCGCCGATTTGGTGACCGCGGGCACGCATCCGTCCTGCCCCAAACCGGCTCGCTAGACAATTATGAAGAACACCGGCCTGCCGCAGATGAGTGCTGCGATCGCCGAGCCAACCGCGCATGATCCCGATGGCCGCGGGCACTTTGGTCCCTACGGCGGCCGATATGTGGCCGAGGCTCTGATGGCCGTCATCGAAGAAGTGACCGCCGCGTACGAGAAGGTCAGGTCCGACCGGTCCTTCCTCGACGAGCTCGACCGGTTGCAGACGCACTATGTGGGCCGGCCCTCGCCGCTGTACGAGGCCGAGCGCCTCAGTGCCCACGCGGGCGGTGCACGTCTGCTGCTCAAGCGAGAAGACCTGAACCACACTGGTTCCCACAAGATCAACAACGTTCTTGGCCAGGTCCTCCTGGCCAAGAGGATGGGCAAGACACGCGTCATCGCGGAGACCGGCGCGGGACAGCACGGAGTCGCCACTGCCACCGCGTGTGCACTTCTGGGGCTCGAGTGCGTCATCTACATGGGCGCCGTCGATACAGCACGTCAGGCACTCAATGTCGCGCGAATGCGGTTGTTGGGATCGACCGTGGTGTCCGTGGAATCGGGATCGAAGACCCTCAAGGACGCGATCAACGACGCCATGCGCGACTGGGTGACCAACGCGCACAATACCTACTACTGCTTCGGTACCGCTGCCGGCCCACATCCCTTCCCGGTGATGGTTCGCGATTTTCAGCGCATCATCGGTATGGAAGCGCGGGCTCAAGTACAGGACCAGGTCGGCAGATTGCCAGATGCGGTGGTGGCCTGTGTCGGCGGCGGCTCGAACGCGATCGGTATTTTCCACGCGTTCATCGACGATCCACAGGTGCGGCTGGTCGGGTACGAAGCCGCCGGCGACGGTGTCGAAACCGGAAGGCACGCCGCCACATTCACCGGTGGCACGCCCGGGGCTTTCCAGGGCTCCTACTCGTATCTGTTGCAGGACGAAGATGGTCAAACTATCGAGTCTCATTCAATCTCAGCGGGTTTGGATTACCCCGGAGTGGGCCCCGAGCATGCCTGGCTGCGTGAGACCGGGCGCGCGGATTACCGCCCGGTGACCGACAGCGAGGCCATGGACGCCTTCCTGCTGCTTTCTCGCGCCGAGGGCATCATCCCGGCCATCGAATCGGCACACGCCGTCGCGGGCGCACTCAAGCTCGGAACGGAGCTGGGCGAAGGCGCGGTGATCGTGGTCAACCTGTCCGGACGCGGCGACAAGGACGTCGAGACCGCGGCCAAGTGGTTCGACCTCTTGGACAAGAACGACGCGGATCAGAACGGGGCCGGGGCATGACGCAGTCAGGCCGCCTGACCGAGGTCTTCGACAAGTGCCGCGCCGAGGGGCGTGCCGCGCTGATCGGTTATCTGCCCAACGGGTATCCGGACCTGGACACCTCGATCGAACTGATGACCACGCTGGTGCAGGGCGGGTGCGACATCATCGAAGTCGGAATCGCCTACTCGGATCCGATGATGGACGGCCCGATGATCGCCGCGGCGGCGGAAACCGCGCTGAGTAACGGGATTCGGGTGGCTGACGTTTTCACGACAGTCCGCGCCATCACCGATGCCGGCGGACAGGCCGTCGTGATGTCGTACTGGAATCCGGTGCTGCGCTATGGCGTTGACGCATTCTCACGTGACCTCGCCGCGGCTGGAGGTCTCGGAATCATCACCCCCGATCTGATCCCCGACGAGGCCGAAGACTGGATCGCGGCCTCCGATGCTCATGACCTCGATCGCATCTTCCTGGTCGCGCCCTCATCCACGCCGGAGAGACTTGAAAAGACGATCGGTGCATGCCGGGGCTTCGTCTACGCGGCGTCCACCATGGGTGTCACCGGCGCTCGCGACGCGGTGTCGAATGCCGCTCCCGCACTGGTGAGCAGAGTTCGCGAGGTCTCCGATATCCCGGTGGGGGTCGGTCTTGGCGTGCGATCCGGTGCTCAGGCAGCCGAGATCGCCGCATATGCCGACGGCGTCATCGTGGGCTCGGCGCTGGTGGCGGCCGCCCCCCAAGGTGCAACCGCCGTGCGTAGCCTGACTGAAGAGTTGGCGACCGGAGTCCGAAGGGCCTAAGCCCAGGGATGACAGGAAAAGCAGGGACAACACCGTGACAGTCGTGAATCTGGCATATATCCCCAGCCCGCCCCAAGGGGTTTGGCATCTGGGGCCCATCCCGATCCGCGCCTACGCACTGTGCATCATCGCGGGCATCATCGTCGCGCTGGTCATCGGCGATCGTCGATGGGAGCAGCGCGGCGGCGAGCGCGGCGTCATCTATGACATCGCGTTGTGGGCGGTGCCGTTCGGACTGGTCGGTGGACGTCTTTACCACGTGATGACCGACTGGCAGACGTACTTCGGCCCGCACGGCAAGGGTCTGGGCAAGGCGATCGCGGTCTGGGAAGGCGGCCTCGGTATCTGGGGAGCCGTCGCCCTCGGTGGTGTCGGCGCCTGGATCGCGTGCCGCCGGCGAGGTATTTCGTTGCCCGCCTTCGGCGATGCGATCGCTCCCGGCATCGTGCTGGCCCAGGCGATCGGCCGGTTGGGCAACTACTTCAATCAGGAACTCACCGGTGGTCCCACTACGCTGCCGTGGGGGCTAGAGCTGTTCTACCGGCGCTCGGCCGACGGCACGGTAGACGTTCTCAATCTCAACGGTGTGTCCACCGGAGAGGTCGCACAGGTCGTCCACCCGACCTTTCTCTACGAATTGTTGTGGAACGTCCTTGTTTTCGCGCTGTTGATCTTTGTCGATCGGCGCTTCAAGATCGGGCACGGACGCCTGTTCGCGATGTACGTCGCGGCGTACTGCGTGGGACGCTTCTGGGTCGAATTGGTGCGGGTGGACCCGGCCACACAGTTTGGTGGAATTCGCGTCAACTCCTTCACTTCGACACTGGTGTTCCTCGGTGCGATCGCCTACATTCTGCTGGCCCCCAAGGGACGTGAGGACCCGGCGACCCTGGGTGGTACCCCGGCGCAGACCGAAGAGGCCGCGAGCGCGGACGGTGAGGCTGCCGCTCAGGAACCCGCGGACTCTACTGATGTCGCGGACGCGGGGGAGGAAGACGTCACGAAAGTCCCGGTGGACGACCCCGCTGAGAAATCGGCCGACGAGACCGGTGAGAATTCTGGCATTGTGGAGAAATGACCGAGAGCACGCCGCCTCCTTTCGGAACACCTCCGCCGGTGCCGCCATCGCCAGGCGTCCCGTATCCACCCCCATATGTGGACCCCGCCGCACCGTACGGGCGTGACCCGGCCACCGGGGCACCGTACTCAGATAAGTCGAAGCTGATCGCCGGCCTGCTGCAACTGTTGGGCCTGGTCGGATTTCTGGGCTTCGGTCGGATCTATCTGGGACAGACGCTGCTCGGCGTTGTCCAGCTGCTGATCGGCCTGGTGACGTTCGGAATCGTCGCTGTCATCTGGGCGGTCGTCGATGCGGTCCTGATCTTCGGCGGCAAGGTCAGCGATAAAGCGGGTCGGCAGCTTCGCGATTGACATGTGAGACAATGAAGATGACCGGGACGACCCGGTAATTCTTCGCCAGGGGACGGCCTCACCGAAATGTGGAGGTATCTCTCATGGTTTGGCTGGTCCTTCTTCTTGCGGGTCTGCTCGAGGTGGGCTGGGCCATCGGTCTGAAATACACCGAGGGATTCACTCGGCTGTGGCCGACCGTCGGCACTGTCGGATCGATGATCATCAGCATCGCGATGCTGGGTATTGCGATGAAAAGCTTGCCGGTCGGCACCGCCTACGCGATCTGGGTGGGTGTTGGTGCTGTCGGTACCGCAATCCTGGGCATCGTGCTGTTCGGCGATTCGGCCAACGCCTGGCGGCTATTGAGCCTGGGGTTGATCGTTGCCGGCATCATCGGTCTGAAATTGGCCTCCTGACAACGCAAACCGGTGAAGGTAACCGCTTGGTGAATCGTGTCCGCGCTGACTCGTGAGTAGGTATCAGCACGACTATGCTCAAAAGTCGTGACGAGACGCGGAAAGATTGTTTGTACCCTTGGTCCTGCGACCGGTTCCGCCGAGCTTGTGCGTGAGCTTGTCGAATCCGGGATGGACGTCGCGCGACTCAACTTCAGCCACGGCGAGCACGCCGACCATGAGCAGAACTATCGCTGGGTGCGTAAGGCATCCGACGAGACCGGGCGCGCGGTCGGCGTGCTCGCGGACCTGCAGGGTCCCAAGATCCGGCTGGGCCGGTTCGCCACCGGGGCCACCCATTGGGCGACAGGCGAGCAGGTCAGGATCACCGTCGAGGATGTCGTGGGAACCCCGGACCGGGTGTCGACCACATACAAGCAGTTGGCTACCGACGCTGCCGTGGGCGACAGGCTTCTGGTGGACGACGGCAAGGTCGGCTTGACCGTCGAGGCGATCGAAGGCAACGACGTGGTCTGCCGGGTCACCGAGGGAGGTCCGGTCAGCAACAACAAGGGGCTCTCCCTTCCGGGGATGAATGTCTCGGTGCCGGCCCTGTCCGAAAAGGACATCGCGGATCTCGAGTTCGCACTGCGCCTCGGGGTGGACCTCATCGCACTGTCGTTTGTGCGGTCGCCCGGCGATGTGGAACTGGTGCACGCCATCATGGACCGCGTCGGACGTCGGGTGCCGGTGATCGCCAAGCTCGAGAAGCCCGAGGCGGTCGCCAACCTTGAGGCGATCGTGCTCGCATTCGACGCGATCATGGTCGCTCGCGGCGATCTGGGGGTCGAACTTCCGCTCGAAGATGTGCCGATTGTGCAGAAGCGCGCTATCCAGATCGCGCGTGAGAACGCGCGTCCGGTCATCGTGGCGACTCAGATGCTCGAGTCGATGATCGAAAACTCACGCCCGACGCGCGCCGAGGCTTCGGATGTCGCCAACGCGGTCCTGGACGGGGCAGATGCCGTGATGTTGTCGGGGGAGACCTCGGTGGGCAAGTACCCCATGGAGGCCGTGCGGACAATGGCCCGCATCGTGTCCGCGGTCGAGAGCCATTCGGTGAGCGCGCCGCCGCTGACCCACGTGCCGCGAACCAAACGCGGTGTCATCTCGTATGCGGCGCGCGATATCGGCGAACGGCTCAACGCCAAGGCCCTGGTGGCGTTCACCCAGTCGGGCGACACGGTGCGACGGCTGGCCCGGTTGCACACTCCACTGCCGGTGCTGGCCTTCACCCCGCTGCCCGAGGTACGTAGCCAGTTGGCGCTGACCTGGGGAACTGAAACCTTCATCGTCCCGGTCATGGACACCACCGACGGCATGATCCAACAAGTGGATACGGCGTTGCTGGCTATGGAGCGCTATCAACGGGGAGATCTGGTGGTGATCGTCGCGGGCGCTCCACCCGGGACAGTAGGCTCGACCAATCTGATCCACGTACACCGGATCGGCGAGGACGACCACTAGAGACGAGGATCGAGCATCAGCAACGCACCTGATTTCGCACAGCTACTCGCGCTGCTGGAGCTGAAGAACCCCGAGACCGACCTGTTCATCGGCGGTCACCCGACGGTCAATCCGCCCCGGACCTTCGGCGGTCAGCTGATGGCACAGTCCGTGGTTGCCTCGGGGCGCACCGTGTCCGAGAAGCTCTCGCTGGCGGCCGTCTCCACCCATTTCATCAACGGTGGCGACCCCGAGCAAGACATCGAGTTCCGGGTCCTGCGATTGCGGGACGAGCGCAATTTCGCCAATCGCCGCGTCGACGCGGTCCAGGGTGACCTGTTGCTGTCCTCCGCGTTGGTGTCGTACCTGAAGGATTCACCCGGGCTGGAACATGCGGTGAAACCGCCGACGGTGGCCGATCCTGAAACGCTGCCGACCATCGACGAGCACCTGGTCGGCTACGAGGAGACCGTGCCGATGTTCGTGGCCGCCCTCAAACCCATCGAATGGCGCTACGACAACGATCCGGCCTGGGTTCTCAAGGCGAAATCCGAACGGCTGGAACATAATCGGGTGTGGATGAAGACCCACTCCGTACTGCCCGACGATCCGGTTCTGCACAGCGCGGCACTGGTTTACGCATCGGACACCACGGTGCTGGATTCGATCATCACCACCCATGGCCTGTCGTGGGGTTACGACCGGATTTTCGCCGCCACCATCAACCACAGCGTCTGGTTTCATCGCCCGGTGCGCTTCGATGACTGGGTGCTCTACGCAACCGAGTCGCCGGTTGCCTCGGCGGGCCGGGGAACGGGGGCCGGGCGTTTTTTCGATCGCGAAGGGGCGTTGCTGGCCAGTACTATCCAGGAAGGTATTGTCAAACACTTCCCGGGGCGGTCATGATTCGAATTCTTTCTCTACTGGTGCTGGTTCTTACTGTCGTCACCATCATTTCCATCATCAAAGACCCGGTCAAGCCCAATGGCGAGAAGCTTCCCTGGGCCATCATCGTGCTCGTCTTCCCGATCTTCGGTCCCATCCTCTGGTTTGCGATCGGAAAGAGCGATCCCTCCGACCGCTGGTAGCTGCGGGAGTATTCTTGAAGGTCGGTATTGGGAGACCGTGGGAGGTGGCTGAATGCTGGAACCATCGGCCGCAACCACCCACGTGCGTATTGCCGAACGCATTGCCGTCCACAGCGATTCGAGGCCCGCGCGGCTGGTGAGTGCCGCCGCGGTGCTGGTGGTCGCGGGATGGCTGGTGTTGTTGGTCGCCCACTCCGGATACCCGAAGCAACCCGATTTCGATGAAATCCTCTGGCCGCTCACCGTTCTGTTGTGCGTCGGATTCATCGCTCGCGGAATCTTTCTGGGGCGACCGGTCACCTACGGTCATGCGGCGTGGGCGGGAGTATCCGTGCTGGTCGCGTTGGGGGCCGGAGTCCTGCAGTTCGAGCACGCCGGCGATGCGTTGGTCGTCGCGGCCGGGCTCATCCTCATGTGGCCGACATCGGCGCCGGCGCAGCCCGAGGCGCTGGCCGAGGTCGGTGCACTGGTGGACAGAACCGGTGACGACCCGTTGGCAGCCTTCGCGATGCACTCGCTCAAGTCGTATTACTTCAACGCCGATCGCACCGCAGCCATCGCGTACCGGACACGCGCCGGTTTTGCCGTGGTTGGTGGAGATCCGATCGGTGACGAATCCCGGTTCCCGTCCCTGGTTCAGGAATTCGCGGCCATGTGTCGCTCGCATGGCTGGCGCATCGCGATATTGGGGTGCAGCGAGCGTCGGCTATCGCTGTGGAGTGACCCGCATTCCCTGGGGCATTCACTCCGCGCCATCGCGGTGGGTCGTGATGTCGTGGTCGATGTGCAAGCCTTCGACATGGTGGGCCGCAAGTATCGGAATCTGCGCCAGGGCATGCAGCGCACCCACAACGCGGGGGTCACCACAGAGATCGTCGACGAGCGCGGTCTCGATGACGGGCTGCGCGCCGAACTGCAACAGGTGATGGAACTTTCGCATGGAGGCCGCTTCGAGCGCGGATTCTCGATGATCCTCGACGGTGCGCTACTCGGGCGCTATCCCGGCATTCGGCTGATCGTCGCCCGGGATGATCGCGGTGTGGTGCAAGGGTTTCACCGCTACGCCACCACTGGGGGCGGCACCGATGTCTCTCTCGATGTGCCGTGGCGGCGCCCGGGTGCACCGAACGGGATCGACGAACGACTGACCATCGACATGATCGCACTTGCCAAGACCGAAGGCGCCCGTCGCTTGTCGCTGGCGTTCGCGGCATTCCCGGAGATCTTCGCCGAGCAGGACCGCACTCGCGTGCAGGAGCTCTGCTACTCGGCGATTCACGTACTCGATCCGCTGATCGCCCTAGAGTCTTTGTACCGTTACCTGCGCAAATTCCACGCGCTGGGGGATCGGCGCTACGTGCTTGTGCAGATGTCCACGGTGCCGCTGGTCGCATTCGCGTTGCTGAGCCTGGAGTTCACCCCACGGTTGCGCCCGAAAACACCGGCTGGAGCGCCTGCGTAACAGGACATTAACGTCCGGAAAATGCGCACGACTTGGGCGCTCGACAGGCTGTCCGCGTGACCGACACTCTCGATACGACTGCATCCGCACCCGTTTCGTCTGCTCCGTCCACCCACGATGCCGCCGAAAGCGCGGCACTGCGGGAGACCTTGGAGGACTACACCCTCCGATTTGCGCCCAGGCGATTTCGACGGTGGAGCCCGGCTGTTGTCGGTGTGACCGCCCTGGGTGGCATCGCCTACCTGGCCGACTTCGCGATCGGCGCCAACATCGGAATCTCCTATGGCACCGGAAATGCCCTGTGGGGGATCGGGTTGTTCGCGGTCATCATCATCCTGACCGGAATCCCGGTCTCGTACTACGCCGCCCGTTACAACATCGATCTCGACTTGATCACGCGCGGAAGCGGATTCGGTTACTACGGCAGCATCGTCACGAACATCATCTACGCGACGTTCACATTCATATTCTTCGCGCTCGAAGGCTCGATCATGGCCCAGGGCCTGAAGCTCGGGCTTGGCGTGCCGCTACCCATCGGATATGCGGCCTCCACCATCATCATCATTCCGCTGGTCATCTACGGGATGAAGGCGCTCTCGGTGCTGCAGGTCTGGACCACTCCGCTGTGGCTCGTCATGATGGTCATCCCGTTCGTCTATCTCGTGGTGCGTCACCCGGATTCGATCGGAAGCTTCTTCGCCTACGGTGGCAAGGAGGCACAAGGCGTCAATCTGGGGTCGATCATGCTCGCCGCGGGCGTGTGCCTGTCCCTGATCGCCCAGATCGCCGAGCAGATCGACTACCTGCGGTTCATGCCGCCCAAGACGCCCGAAAACAGCCGCCGCTGGTGGACCGCGATGCTGCTGGCGGGGCCGGGCTGGGTGCTGTTCGGAGCCATCAAACAGGTGATCGGGCTGTTCCTGGCGGTGTATCTGATCGCCAATGTGGCCGGCGGCGCTGCCGTGGCCAATCAGCCGGTGCACCAGTTCCTGGAGATCTACCAGAACATGATGCCGCACTGGCTCGCCATCACGCTGGCCGTGATTCTGGTGGTGATCAGCCAGATCAAGATCAATGTCACCAACGCCTACTCGGGTTCGCTGGCCTGGACGAACTCTTTCACCCGTATCACCAAGCACTACCCGGGCCGGTTGGTCTTCGTGCTGTTCAACCTGGTGATCGCCCTGGTGCTGATGGAAGCCAACATGTTCGACTTCCTCAATACCATTCTCGGGTTCTACGCCAACTGCGGTATGGCCTGGGTGGTCACGGTGGCCACCGATATCGCGATCAACAAGTACGTCCTGAAGCTCTCGCCCATGAAGCCGGAATTCCGGCGCGGCATGCTCTACGACGTCAATCCGGTCGGATTCGTCTCGATGCTGCTGTCGGCGGGCATCTCGATCCTGGTCTTCTTCGGAGTGTTCGGCGAGGCGATCCGGCCCTACTCGCCGATTGTGGCCGTCGTCATCGCCTTCGTGTTGCCGCCCATTCTCGCGGTCGCGACACGCGGAAAGTACTACCTGCGTCGCACCGACGACGGTATCGACCTGCCGATGTACGACGAGTACGGGAACCCGTCGGATGAGTTACTTCGTTGTGCCGTCAGCGGAATCGAGTTTGAGCGCCCCGATATGCTCGCCTCCGCCAAGCCCGGTCCCGACGGCGAGAAGCAGTACATCTCCTCGCTCAGCCTGGCCACCGATCGTGTCGGCGAGCACGTGCTGCCCGCCGATCCACCCGCGCGGTAAACGTCAGGGCGCGGGAGTACCGGCCTTCTGATTCATCCGCTTCTCGAAGTCGTTCTGGCATTGGGTTGCCTTGACTTGGTCACCCTGGGCATTGGAGACGCACGTGAGGAAGTCGGTCAGACCGGCTGACTTCATGAAAACCAGCGTGAACACCAGGATCGCCGTGGACAACAGCACGGCAAGGGTTCCGAGCACGATGCCGGAGATCGCCACACCGCGATTGTTGGCTTCCCCGCGCGTGACCCTTCGCACGCCGACGATCCCGAGGATCACCGCAACAAGGCCGCCGATAAACCCGCCAAAGACTGTGCAGGAGAACAGAACGGCGATGATGCCCACCACCAGCGCGCCTACCCCGAGACCATTCTTTGGGGCGGGCGGGGGCACCGGCGCACCGTACTGATACGGGTAGGGAGGCGGGTACCCGCCGGGCGGCTGATACGGGTAGTACGGCG